>NZ_CP016428.1:6806250-7425000 GCF_001693385.1 Bradyrhizobium icense | reverse complement strand
AGCCTGGTAATGCTTCGGCAGCGCGTTGAACTTCTCGAGGTTCATGATGTTGTGGCCCTGGCCGGTGCCTTCCCACCAGCCCGGATAGTAGTAGTACTTCGCGACCTTCACGAAGCCGAGTTTCTCGTCGTCGTAGGGGCCGACCCATTCCGCCGCGTCGATGGTGCCCTTCTCCAGCGCCGGATAGATGTCGCCGCCCGCGATCTGCTGCGGCACGCCGCCGACCTTGGCGATGATGGTACCTGCGAAACCGCCGACGCGGAATTTGAGGCCGCGGAAGTCGTCCATCGACTTGATCTCTTTCCGGAACCAGCCGCCCATCTGGGCGCCGGTAGAGCCGGTCGGCTGGCCGACGCAGCCATACTCCTTCAAGAGATCGTTGAGCATGTCCATGCCGCCGCCGAAACGCAGCCAGGAAATATGCGAGCGCGTGTTGAGGCCGAACGGCAGCGACGTGCCGAAGGTGAACGCAGGATTCTTGCCCCAATAATAATAGAGCGCTGTGTTGCCCATCTCGACGGTACCGTTCGAAACGGCGTCCAGCACCTGCAGGCCCGGGACGATTTCACCGGCGGCGAATGGCTGAATCTGGAATTTGTTGTCGGTGATTTCGGCAACGCGCTTGGCAAAATATTCGCAGCCGCCATACAGCGTATCGAGTGCCTTCGGCCAGCTTGCCGTGTAACGCCACTTTATCTCCGGGTTCGATTGCGCAATTGCTGGCGCGGCAACCGCACTCGCGGCAAGACCTGCGCCGCCCACCTTCAAGAAATCACGACGTTTCATTTTGTCTCCCTCTGTTATCGTCGAGACCGACCAAGGGACAACGATCTCATGTCGTCTTCTCTGGTTTTCCGATGGGCGGTGCCGGACTGTTGTTTAGGAATGTGGGCCCTGAAACCAAGGCTCTTGGTTTTTCGATGCAATCAATTTCCCGGCTTTATGGACCTGCAGGCAGGATGGCGAATTGGTGATTGATAATCAAGCGTTCTCGTTTCGCCGCAGGTGCGAAGAGCTGCCTGAATATCGGGCGGCTTAGTCGCCTTCACCCGACGAAGGTTAAAATGGCGGCGATGGTGGAGACGCGACTGGTTAATCGGACATGCCGCAGTGCGGTAATTCCGCCGCACAAGCGCCTATGACAGCGTCCGTCACTTGACCTGAACGTGCATGCGCAGGGCAGTGGAATTACCGGCTGTAGCGCGTTTCCGCACGCGCCGCGCGGTCATCGTCTCGTGGAGAATGCCGCTTCCATCGCCCTGCGCGTCTTGATGGTGTCACTGCCTTCGTCGACTTCGACATCATTCCAGCGCACCACCGCGCCGTGGGCGACGTCGTTCTTCAGCTTGACGCGATGGGCAAGCCCGATCGGCAGCGCGCCGGCGGCGAGACTCTTCGATGCCGGCATCAATTTGCCCCATACCGTATAGCCGCCTTCGCCGTCGAGCATTTCGCCGGCGCGCAGATTGCGTTTTGCTACCGCCGCGACGTCGCCGCGGAAATCATGCGGCTGACCGGTCGGCTCGTTGCGCAGCGCGGCCGAGAGGATGGAGATATTGAGCTCAAGCCCGATCAGATGATACGGCTTGTACATCGCCGCATATCGTCCCGATGCGTCGGTCTTCAGCCCATATTGCCTGAAGCAATCGGCAGCATAATCGTTCGGAGCTTCCAGCACGACATAGACGCCCCAGCGCAGATCCCTGAATACAGGACGACCGTCGCGCTCCAGCGAAGACACGACTTCCGCAAGGCCAGCCTTCTCCAGCACGCCGCCCGCCTCGCGCGGCCGCATCACATGCGGCAGATCGTCCACGCCGCAGGGCGGAAACAGCAGACCATCCGACGGCACATCCAGTCCGGTCGCGTTGGCGATCGCCGCCATTTCGATCGCGGATTTCGTGCCGTCCAGAAACGAGTTGAACATCTGCGGATTCATGCCGGCCGATTGTGCTTCGCCCGCCGTCAGCCCGTAATGCTGCCAGACGCCGTCCGGTGTCACGTCGTGATAGGCGGGAAGATATTTGGTGCCCTTGCCGGCAGCGACGACGCGAAAGCCTGTCGCGCGCGCCCAGTCCACCATCTCGGCGGTCAACGCCGGCTGGTCACCATAGGCCAGCGAATAGACCACGCCGGCCTTGCGCGCTTCCTGTGCCAATAGCGGGCCAGCCAGCACGTCGGCCTCGACATTGACCATCACGACATGCTTGCCCGCGGCAATGGCCGCGCGGGCATGACGGATGCCGACGGCGGGATTGCCGGTGGCTTCCACCACGACGTCAACAGCACTGCCTCCGATCGCGCGTGCGCCGTCATCGGTGAAAGTTGTCTGCGCGATCCGCGCCTGATCCCAGCCGACGGTGCGACACGCGTCGCGGGCGCGATCGCGATCGATGTCGATGATGACGGGCACTTCGAGTCCCGGCGTATGCGGCACCTGCGACAAGAACATCGAGCCGAATTTGCCGGCGCCGATCAGCGCGACGCGAACCGGCTTGCCGGCCGCAAGGCGGGCGTTGAGGAGGTGGTGAAGGTTCATGGGGTGTCCGATCGGAGTGAGTCGTGTCCCGGACGCGGTGCAGCACGACGTGCTGCTCCGCAGAGCCGGGACCTATTGTACAGCTATAAACGAGTATCGGCCCCGGCTCAGCAGTGCATCATTTCATGCTGCGCGGCGCCCGGGACACGAGAGTCCTACTCCGCGGCCTGGCGATGCGCTCGTGCGAGCCGCAGCAGCGCGTCGTCATCCACGGTCTGGATCGGCGTGAAGTCGCGATGCGCGATGTAGTCCGGCCTTGTGGGGGTGCGGATATAGTTCGAGACCGCGTTCAGCGTCAGGTAGACGATCTTGCGCGGGTAGGGTGTGATGTTGCCGCTTGATCCGTGCACCAGATTGCCGTGGAACATCAGCATGCCGCCAGCCTTGCCGGTGGGGGCGACGATGCCGCCTTCCTTCACCAGCCGGGTGACAGTCTCCTCATCCAAGGTCCACAGCGGATAGGACGTGGTCTCAAGGTCATGCGAAGCCTTCAGATCGCCGGCGTGCTGGCTCTTCGGCACCAGCATCAACGGGCCGTTGATCGGCATCACCTCGTCCAGGAAGATCGCGATGTTCATCGCGCGCGGCTCCGGCATGCCGTCGTCGCGCTTCCAGGTGCCGTAATCCTGATGCCACTGCCAGACATCGCCGGTGAAGGCGGCTTTGGCGTTGATCTTGAACTGATGCATGTAGACCTTCTCGCCGAAGATCTGCTCGATCGGCTCGATCATGCGTGGATGCGCAGCGAGCGCGCCGAACGCCTCGTTGTAGAGGTGCGCGGCAAAGGCGGTGCGCGGCGCGCCGCTCTTCTCGCGCCACACCTCCGGCCGGTTGGCGTCGTAGATGCTGACGGCCTCGCGTGCGAGATAATCCACTTCCTCCTGGCTGAACAACTCCGGCAGGAACAGCCAGCCTTCGCGGTTGAAGAATTCGATCTGCTGTGGCGTCAGTTTCATGGTGTTTCCTCCCTTGGCTTTTGTTGTTGTCATTCCGGGATGGTCCGACCCGGAATCTCGAGATCCTCAGGTGCGCAATTGCGCACCATAGTTCGATGCTTCGCATCGCCCCGGAACGACGGCGCCTCGATTACGCCGCCCTATCCGTCGCTCTCAGTCTCTCCTCCGTCATCCGCCCGGCCGTCTGCGCATGCGCCAGCGCAGCGGCTTCCGCCGCCCTGGCATTGCCGGCGAGGATTTGCGCGGCAATCGCCTCATGTTCGGCCCAGGCGCGCTCGCGGTAGTCGAGCTCCGCCAGCACGGTCGCCATCGAGCGGCGCATGTGCGGCCATTGCGGCGCGATCATTTCCTCGATCGCGGGATTGCCCGCGAGGCGATAGATGGCGCCGTGAAAATCGACGTCGAGGGCGATCAGCCGCGAAAGCGGCGTGTCTTTGCCAATGCTCCGCCCGGCCTGCAGCGCCGCCTCGACCTGCTTGCGGCCTGACGCATCGGCGTTGCATCGCCCGGCAGCCAGCCGTGCCGCCAGCGCGTCGATGGCGCCGCGGACTTCGTAAAGCTGGCGAATGCGTTCGGGATCGAGCCGGGTGACTTCAAAGCCGCGGCGGCCGCTCTCGGCGACGAGCCCCTGCCGATGCAGCAAATGCAGCGCGTGGGACACCGGCTGGCGCGAGACGCCAAGCTTTTCCGCAAGCTCGTTCTGCCGGATGCGGTGCCCGGGCGGCAGCGAACGATCGGTGATCGCCTCGAGGATCCGGGCATAGACCTGGTCGATCAGGTTGGGAAGCGGATCCAGTGGGATCATGCCGGGTGCCCTTTTTGGAATACGGAATTCCGAATTCAGAAGTAGCGGATAGATCAGTCCCGGTCAAGGCTGACGCCTGCTGGCCTTTCTGTGGGTATGCTGTGGCGGGGGCGATCGGAGGTCGGCCATGAGCAACGACGCAGCCGGTTTCGTTGGCAATATCCCTCAGTACTATGATCAAGGCCTGGGCCCGATCATCTTCGCCGAGTATGCGGCGGACATTGCCAAGCGTGTCGCCAGCGGCGGTCCGGTGCGGGTGCTCGAAACCGCCGCCGGCACCGGCATCGTCACGCGGCAGTTGCGCGAGGTGCTGCCAAGAGACGCAGAGCTGACTGCGACCGACTTCAATCCGCCGATGCTCGATGTTGCCCGCGCCAAGTTTCAGCCTGGCGAGCAGGTCGCCTTCCAGCCTGCCGACGCGGCCGCACTTCCATTCGCCGATGCAAGCTTCGATGCGATCGTTTGTCAGTTCGGCCTAATGTTCTTTCCGGACAAGGCAAAATCCTTTTCCGAGGCTTATCGTGTGCTCGCGCCCGGCGGCCGCTATGTGCTCAGCGTCTGGGACTCTCATCGCTACAATCCGTTCGGCCGGATCGCGCATGAGGTGGCCGCGCGTTTCTTCCCTGCCGATCCGCCGCAGTTTTACAACGTGCCGTTCTCCTGCCACCAGATCGATCCGATCAAGGAGATGCTGATAACGGCGGGGTTCGACGACATCGGCATTGCCGTGATCAGACAGGTAAGAGAACTGCCTGACGTCGCAATTTTTGCGCGGGCGGCCGTCCATGGTAACCCGCTGATCGATCAGGTCCGGGCACGTGGCGGCGTAGATCCTGACCAGATCGTCGACACGATGGCACAGGCGTTTCGCCGCGAGTTCGGCGATCCCGGCCGGATGCCGGTTCAGGCGATCGTGTTCTCCGCGACAAAGAGCCGATGACGCCGCTCACGCGAGCAGGTTTACGTCGAGCTGTCCGATCCGCTCGGCATCGGCCACCGCTTCGACCGCCGAAATCCGTTCGCCGCTGATCGTCAGCCGCACCACGATGCGCAGTTGGCCGCCGAGAATGACGGCGAGCGCCAATGCACCGTCGACCAGCGCCGGCCTGGCCGACTGTGCGCGTCCCTTGAAGGCTTCTGCGACCGCGGCGGCGCCACGAATTTCCGCGAGCGAGCCGAGGCGTTGCGCGGCAGCATCGGCACGAAATACCACGTCGGGATCGAGCACCGTGAGCAGCCCCTCAAAGTCACCCTCGCGGGAGGCCTTGATGAACGCGTCGACGATGTTTTTCTGCCGGCCGAAGTCGGCGTCTGGCGGCGGGCTGCCTTGCACCCGGCGGCGGGCGCGGCTGGCCAGTTGCCTCGCCGCGGCAGGTGTGCGGCCGACGATCGGGGCGATCTCTTCGAACGGCACGGCAAACGTGTCGTGCAGCACGAAGGCAAGCCGTTCGGCCGGCGCGAGTGTTTCCAGCACCACCAGCAGCGCCGCGCCGACGGAATCCGCCATTTCCGCGTCGCGCCCATGCATATCGTCAGCGACAGGTTCCGGCACGTGCGGACCCATAGGTTCCTCGCGCCGCGATTTGCGCGAGCGCAGCATGTCGAGGCAGACGCGGGCGACGACCGTGGTCAGCCACCCCCCGAGGTTTTCGACCGCGCTGGTATCGGAGCGGCTCAGCCGCAGCCAGGTTTCCTGCACGGCATCATCGACCTCGCTCGTCGAACCCAGCATACGGTAGGCCACCGCCCTCAGATGGGGCCGGTTGGCCTCGAATTTCTCAGCCAGAAACTTTTTCTCGTCCATCGGTCACATTCCCATGTCGCGTTCCGTCATGGTGATGACGAACGAAAGCGCGCCGATGTGACAGCAGATCGGCGCCGCCGCGTCAAAAACAGAACCAACCATATGGAGCGCAAAATGATGCAAGCCCGAATGAATCATCCCGTCATGGTCCTTCCCGACGCCATGAAACCGCTGCAGGCGCTGGGCGACCTGACCAAGAACAGTCTGCCGGAAAAGTTGCTCGAACTGGTGTACCTGCGGGCCAGCCAGATCAACGGCTGCAGCGTCTGTGTCGACATGCACTCAAAACTCGCCGGCAAGGCCGGCGAGACCGGCGAGAGGCTGTTCGCGGTGGCCGCCTGGCGCGACACGCCCTATTTCACCGAAGCCGAGCGCGCGGCCCTGGCGTTGACGGAAGCGCTGACACGGATCAGCGACCGCGCCGATCCGGTGCCGGACGAGGTCTGGAGTGAGGCCGACAAGCATTTCGACGAGGCGGAGCTCTCGGCGTTGATTCTGGCGATCGCCAAGATCAATGTCTGGAACAGGCTCAATGTAGCCGTGCGTCAGCCTGTGGGCGTCTAGAAGGTGTAGCCAGGGGGTATCCCCAAAACTATCGCCAATTTTAACGCGCCGGAACGTGCTTAATTCACCGGCGCGCGCTAAACATCAAGCCCGGCCGGATCGGCCGGGCTTTCGCTTTGTTGCCTTCATCCGTTTCCCAACATGTCCCTGGTTTTAGAATATACCTCGATGCTGCGACCGACCATCCGCAAGCGAATCCTCGGCATCGCCATCGGACTGATCTTTCTGATGGTGATCATCTCGGCGCTGTCGACGGTGATGACGCGAAAAATTGCGCATCAACTCGATGAGCTGACGACAAAATATGTCGAAGCATATGGGCATCTGGCGCGGATGAACGTCCGCTCGCTGGAGCAGGCGGTGGTGGTTCGCCGGATGGTATTCCTCAAGATACAGACACCACCGGACGAGACCGCCTTTGCAGATCAGCAAGCCATCTATGAGGCGAAGGGCAGGGAGATTGACCAGGAGGCGCAAGCTGCGCGCGCCCTGATCATTGCAATCATTGATGATCCGACCACCGTCTCCGACGACGCCAACCTCGGACGGATCGAGAACCGGATCGAAACCATAACGAGCGACCTTCGCCGTTATCTGGAAGCAGAGAGCAAGCGGATGTGGCCGCTGCTCGAAGCCGGCAACATGCCCGAAGTACGGGCCAGCCTTGTTCGGAGCGACGCGCTCCGCGACGAATTCAATCGCAAGATTGAGGAAATCCGACACGACATGTTCGAGCAGGTCCGCAGCGATGCGGCCGTGACGATGCGGGATCAGCAGCGCGCGATTGTCATCTCCGCGATCGTGACGATGCTTGCGGCCATCCTCGGACTGACGTTCGCGTTCTTCGTCAGCACCGGTATTACTCGCCCGGTGCGGCGGCTGCTGGACGGCACCCGCGCCGTCGAGGCCGGCCGGCTCGACGGCTCGATCGACGTCACCACGCGCGACGAAATCGGCCAGCTCACGACCGCCTTCAACAACATGGTCGAGCAATTGCGCCACAAGGAGCGCTTGCGCGAGACTTTCGGCCGCTACGTCGATCCCCGCGTGGTGGAAGGGTTGATCGACCAGCGATCGTTGACGGCCCGCGCCGGCGAGCGGCGGGTGATGACCGTGCTGTTCTGCGACATGCAGGGCTTTACCAGCCTCAGCGAGGGCATGACGCCGCAGGGCCTCGTCAAGGTGATGAACCACTATCTGTCGACGATGTCGGGACCGATCCGCAGCAATCGCGGCATCATCGACAAGTATATCGGCGATGCGATCATGGCCTATTGGGGACCTCCCTTTACCGAGCATAGCGAGCAGGCGCGCCTGGCCTGCCTCGCTGCCGTCGAGATGGCCGATCGCGGTACGGCGTTGCGCAGGGAGTTGCCCGAACTGCTCGGCATACGCGCCGTGCCGAGCGACTGCGACGTTCGCATTGGGGTTGCCGCCGGCGAAGTGCTGGTCGGCAGTATCGGCTCGGAGTTCATGATGAGCTACACGGTGATGGGTGATGCGGTCAATCTCGCGTCGCGGCTGGAGAACGCCAACAAGGTCTATGGCAGCCGTTCGCTGGTTTCGGAGGTTGTGATCACAGCGGCCGGCGATGCGGTGGAATCCCGCGAGATCGATCGGCTCGTGGTTGCGGGTCAGACCCTTCCACAGGCGGTGTTCGATATCCTGGGGCGCAAGGGCGAACTCACCGCGAAGCAACTGGCGTTGCGTGAGCGGTATGCCGAAGGGCTCGCCGCCTATCGGGAGCGCCGCTGGGACGACGCGCGCCGGGCATTCCATGCGGCGCTCGAGGCGGTTCCCAACGACGGACCGGCGAAGGCGCTGGCCAGGCGTGTCGAGAATTTTCAGGTCAATCCGCCGGCCGCCGATTGGGATGGTGCGTGGCGGCTCGACCAAAAGTAAGACGTCGGCGGCGCAGCTACCTCGCCAGGAAATCCAGCACGACGTTGCAAAACTCCTGCGGCGCCTGTTCGAACATCCAGTGACGCGTGCCCGGGATCACCGCCGTCCGTGCGCCCGGAATATGTTCGGCCAGCACGCGCCAGGTCACCGCCAGCGCGCCCCTGGTGTCGCCGCCGCCGATCAACAGCGTCGGAGTCCTGATTGCCTCCGCTTCGCTCTTCAGAAACGGCTGGCGATTCTCGCCGACCTGGCCGAGCAGCGTATGGACGTTGTCGCGCAATTGCTGCCGCGGCGCCGCCGGCCACCGCGCCCATGCACCTTCACCGTCGATGCCGTCGACGAACAGCGCCAGCGCGCCGTCGATGTCACCGTTCCGCACCATCTCGGCCGCGATCGGAACACGCGGGCCCAGCGGCACGGGGCCGGGAGGCGGACTGCTCGGTTGCAGCGCCGGCTCGAGATCGCCGCCCGGTTCGGCGAGGACGGCCTTGCGCAATAAATCAGCCCGCATCTGCACCACGCGAAAGCCGATATGCCCGCCGCGGGAATGGCCGATCAGATCGACCGGTCCGGCATTCAGTTTTTCGATGAAGCCGATGACGTCGGCGACGTGCTGTGCCATCCGATAGTCGTTGCCGACGCCGTCCCAATGCTCCGGGAAGAACCGCCGCAGGCTCAGCGAGATCACGCGGTGCTGTTTCGATAGCGGCCCCAGCACTGCGTTCCACGTCCGGAAATCGCCGAGCGTGCCGTGCACGAGAACCAGCGGCGGGCTGTTGGCCGCGCCTTGGCCGACGTCGAGATAGGCCATGTCATAGCCGTTGACGTGAAGGGTCTGCATCGTGATCAATCCTCCGCGAGATACGACAGCACAATCTCGCCATACTTCTGCGGCGCTTGCTCGAACATCGGATGCGTGGTGCCGGGGATCATCTCGGTGCGCGATCCCCTCACGTTCGCCGCCAAGGCCTTCAGCACCTTTGGCAGCGTGCCCTTGGTGTTGGCGCCGCCGATGAACAGCGTCGGCGTCTTGATTGCCGCCGCGTCCGCCTTGGAAAACGGCGGACGCTGGTCGCGCTTCTGGCCGATCAGCGTGGTGGCGTTGTCGCGCAGCAATTGTTTCGGCGTCGCCGGCAGGCGCTTCCAGGCGCCGGGTCCCTCCAGCGCATCCAGGAAGATCTGCAGGCCGCCGTCGATGTCGCCATTGGCGATCGCTTCAGCGGAAGCTGCAATCATTCCGGCCAGCGGTGAGGGGCCGGGCTTGTAGGCAGGGTCGAGCGTGGCGTCGAGTTCGCCGCCGGGCTCGGCCAGGATCAGCTTGCGCAACAGATCCGGACGGCGCTGCGCGACGCGAAAGCAGATGTGGCCGCCGCGCGAATGGCCCATCAGGTCGACCGGTTTCGTATCGAGCTTCTCGACGAAGCCGATCACGTCGTCGACATGCTGCGAAATCGAATAGGTGTCGCCCACGCCGTCCCACTGCTCCGGGAAGAAATGCCGCAACGAAGGTGCGATCACCCGGTGCCTGCGGGTCAGCGGTCCCAGCACTGACGACCAGATCCTAAAATCGCACAGCGAGCCATGCACGCACACCAGCGGCGGACGATTGTCAGCGCTTTGTCCGATATCGAGATAGGCCATGTCATAGCCGTTGACGTGAAGGGTCTGCATGCGGTCTCGTGCGGGATGAAAGGGGCTTAGGCCATTGAAGGCCGTAGGCGGGGGCCCCAGATCAGCGGAAGTTGTTCATGCCGTCAAGTTCCCCCGGGATTCGGGTGGATAGCAATAATCTCCAAGCCTAGATTTGGCTCGAGATGCGAAGCTGGGTGGCACTGAACAGGAAATTATGGAGCCAGTCATGACCGGGCACCATTTTACGATATTTGACACTGCGATCGGCCGCTGTGGCATCGTCTGGGGCGAGCGCGGCATTACCTCGGTGCAATTGCCGATGGGCGACGAGAAGAAGACCCGCACTCGCCTGCAGCAGCGCCATGGCGATCTGATCGAGGCGCCGCCGCCGCCAAAGGTGCAGGCCGCGATCGACGGCATCGTCGAGTTGCTCGAAGGCAAGCCGAACGACCTCGCCGATGTCGTGCTCGATCTCGACGGCGTTCCCGAATTCAACCGCGGCGTCTACGACATCGCGCGTACGATACCGCCGGGCAAGACTATGACCTATGGCGATATCGCCAAAAAACTCGGCGGCGTGGAACTGTCGCGCGATGTCGGCCAGGCGCTGGGGCGCAACCCCTGTCCGATCGTGGTGCCGTGCCACCGCGTGCTGGCGGCGGGCAACAAGCCCGGCGGCTTCTCCGCCAATGGTGGGGTGGTGACGAAGCTGAAGATGCTGGCGATCGAAGGCGCGGCGGTGAACCACACGCCGAGCCTGTTCGATTGAGTGCTTCGGTTCTGATTGAATCAGAACCGAAGCCTTCTTGTTTGACGCGTTTTCTTTACGCGAACCGGTACCCACTTCGCTTGAAAACGCTATGAGTTCACCGGCCCTTGAAATTGGGCGTTCGCTTCTCGTTGAAGGCCAGCACGCCCTCGCGGCGATCCTCCGTCGGCACCATGCGGTTATAGGCCTCGATCTCGAGCGCGAGGCCGTCCCGCAGGGACAATTGCAGGCCGCGGTGGATCGAGAGCTTTGCCTGCCGGACGGAGATCGGCGCGTTGCGCGCAATGCGCGAGGCGGTGGCCAGCGCCGCCGGCAATAGTTCGGCGAGCGGAAAGACTTCGTTCGCAAAACCCCATTCACGTGCTTCCGCCGAGGTAAACGGCTTACCCGTCAGGATCAGCTCCTTGGCGCGGCGCTCGCCGACGGCGCGCGGCAGGGTTTGCGTACCGCCGCCACCCGGCATGATGCCGAGCGTGACTTCGGTCAGCGCGAAGCGCGCGCTGTCCGCGGCGTAAAGGAAATCGCAACAGCCAGCGATCTCGCAGCCGCCGCCATACGCCGCGCCATTGACGGCGCCGATGATCGGCACGGGGCAGTCGATCAGCGCCCGCACCATTCGCTCGAAGATGACGTGCTGGCGTGTCCACGCCTCGTCGGTCATGCCACGGCGTTCCTTCAGATCGCCGCCGGCGCAGAACGCCTTGTCGCCGGCGCCGGTCAGCACGACGCAGCGCAGGCGCTTGGGATCGAGCGCGAGGTCTTCGAAATAGTGCACGAGGTCGCGGCCCATCTGGGTATTGAGCGCGTTGGCGGCATCCGGCCGATTCAGCCGGACGAGTGCGACATGCTCGTCGATCGGCTCGATCGACAGCGTCTCGAAGGCTGATAGGTTCGAACTCATATCGCCTCGCAGGTAAATCCGCTGCCGGCGCGCCGAATCTTGCCGACCGAAGGCGAGGGGAAATGCGCGGTGCAACACAGCGTATTGGTGTCGCAGTAGCGTTCCAGGAAGCCGCGCCGCGTTTTCGCGGCCTGCGCCTGGTCGACGTCGAACTTGACGGACAATTCCGGATAGCGCGTCTGTAGCGGCGAATGCATCAGGTCGCCCGAGAATACCGCGTCATCCTTAGCCCGGCCGAAGCTGAAGGCGACATGGCCGGGCGTATGGCCCGGCGTCGGCAGGATGCGGGTGTGGTCGCCGATCGCGTAATCGCTGCGGACGATTTCGGCCTGCTTCGCCTCGACGACCGGCAGCACGCTGTCGCCAAACGGCGGCACCGGCGTTTTCGCGTGCGTCTCGGTCCAGTAGTCGAATTCGGTCTTGTCGAACACGTAGCGCGCCTTGGGGAAGGTCGGTATCCAGCGGCCGTTGTCGAGCCGCGTGTTCCAGCCGACATGATCGACGTGCAGATGCGTGCACATGACGTAGTCGATGTCTTCGACGGAGAAGCCGGCCGCGGCGAGGCCGCGCATATAGGTGTCGTCGGTTTTCATGTTCCATTTCGGACGCTGCGGCCGCGGTTTGTCGTTGCCGATGCAGCTATCGATCAGGATGGTGTGGTGCGGCGTTTTCACGACGTAAGACTGGAAGCACAGCATCAGCACATCCTTGTCGTCGAGCGCGCCGGCCTTTTGCATCCAGGCGCGGTTCTCCGCGAGAACTTCCGGCGTGAGGCCCGGCAGCAGCTCGAGCGCCGGCAGGAAAGTGGTCTCCTGCTCGATGATGCGATGAATGGTGAGGTCGCCGACGGTGAATTTAAGGCTCATGTTTACCTGCTGCATTAGCGCGCGTTGTTGTCCCGGACAGACGGAATGATGAAGTTGGCAAGGATGTCGAGCGCTGCCTGACCCTGGCGCGGGCTGCTATAAAGTCCAGATGTGGTCACGACGACGAGATCGAGCTCGGGAACAATGAAGATCCGCTGACCCCCGAGGCCCACGGCGGCAATCCACTTCACATCCTTGTCGCCCGTCAAGGTGCGGCCCATCCACCATTGCTGGCCGTAATAGAACAGGCCACCGAAATAGCCGATCGCCTGAAAGCGCGGCGTGATCGATTGTTCGACCCATTTGGCCGAAACGATCTGCCGGCCGGCCCGCGCCCCCTTGTTGAGCACGAGCTGGCCGATTTTTGCGGCATCGCGCGGGCGAAGGCGCAGACCGGCGGCCGAGGCGATATGCTCGTTCCGGTACTTCATCCATTCCCAGTCCGAGATGCCAAGCGGCGCGAACAGTGCCTCGCGCGCGAACTCGTCCAGCGATTTGCCCGACACGCGCTCGAGGATGTTTCCGAGAAGTTCCGTTCCGCCGCCATTGTAATTCCACATCGTGTCCGGAGGCGTCGCGATCGGCTTCGACAGCACATAGCGGAACGGATCGTCGTCACTGCCGAGATGCGGCTCGTCATTCGCTGGATCTTTCCAGGCGCGGTTCTCGTCCCACTGAATTCCCGACGACATCGTCAGCAGATGGCGAAGCGTGATGTTGTCCCAACCCGGCGATTTCACCGCCGAATAATCCGGGAAGAATTTGACCACGGGTTCGTCGGCGTTCTTGATCAGGTCGCGATCTATCGCGATCCCTACGAGTAGCGAGATCACGCTTTTCGAAACCGACCGCATGTCGTGCTTGGTGGTCGCGTCGAAATCGCGCCGTCCGCCGCCCAATCCCCACGGCTCGTCATAACCCGGGAAATACTGCTCGAACACCAGCTTGCCGCGGCGGACGATCACCACGGCATGCACATTGGCATTGGTGGCGACGAGCCGTGCGGCGATGCCACACAGACGCGGGCCATCGAGGCCGACACTTTCCGGCGTCGCAGTCGGCCAGCCGTCGCCGATGGAAGCCGGACTGCCGCAGGCGAGATTGCGCTGGCCGGTGGAGAATTCCCGTGGCTGGGCAGATGCGCCCGATGTGGCGAGCGCGACAACGGCAGCGAAGCCGAGGTGCCGGAATTTTCTGCCAACCTCGCGCATGCTGCCGTCTCCGTTGTGTGGTTACGCCGGCGGGGGCACCGAGATCTTCACCGACGGCCGATCCATCATCCTCTGGTGGAACGCGTCGAGCTTCGGATAGGCCCTGCGCCAGCCGCAATCGGCAAAGCGGAAATCGGCGTAGCCGAGCACGCAAACAAGGCCGATCTGCGCAATGTTGAACGGCCCGGACAGCACGTCGGGCCTGTTCTCGAACCGCGCCATGCCGGCCCAAGCCCTGCTCCAATGGTCGTCGTGCCAGGCGTCCCAGCGCAGCCCTTCCGGCCGCACCATTTTCTCGTAGCGGCACAGCAGCATGGAATCGAGCATGCCCTGCAGCAGGGAATGGTCGCTCTTCACCTTCCATCGCTCAGGTCCGGATGCGGGGATCAGCTTTCCGCCGCCGGCGAGCTCGTCGAGGTACTCCACGATGACATAGGAATCGAGAATGACGTCGCCATTGTCGAGGATCAGCACTGGCAGCTTTTTCAGCGGCGTGATCTTCGAATATTCCTCGTTCGGCTGACCCGGCGCGACGGTGGCCGGGGTGAATTCAATCTTGTCGATCAGGCCGGTCTCGATCGCGGCGATGCGGACTTTTCGGGCGAATGGCGAGGCGGGAGAGAAGGTGAGTTTCATGCTGGGAGCTTCCCCTGAAGGTTTCTTCTTGTTATGCGCGGTCATGACGACCACTCGACGTCATCATCCGCGAAGGCGGATGATCCAGTACGCCGCGGCGGTTCGGTTTTCTCACGAGGGCCGCGGCGTACTGGATACCCGCATTCGCGGGGTATGACAGCTAGGCCTCGACAATTTCCTGGCGCTGCTCGCCGAGGCCTTCGATGCCGAGCGTAACGACGTCGCCGACATTGAGGAAGCTCGGCGGCTTCATGCCGAGGCCGACGCCGGGCGGGGTGCCGGTGGTGACGATGTCGCCGGGCAGCAGTGTCATGAACTGCGAGACATAGGAAATGCACTTCGCCATCGAGAAGATCATGGTCGAGGTCGTTCCAGTCTGGCAGCGCTTGCCGTTGACGTCGAGCCACATCGACAGCTTCTGCACGTCGGGGATTTCGTCCTTGGTGACCAGCCAGGGGCCAACGGGGCCGAACGTGTCGTGCGATTTGCCTTTGGTCCACTGACCGAGCCGCTCGATCTGAAAGTTACGCTCGGAGACGTCGTTGCAGATGCAGTAGCCGGCGACGTGGTTGAGCGCGTCGGCCTCTGAGACATATTTGGCGCGTGTGCCGATGATGGCGGCGATTTCGACTTCCCAGTCGAGCTTGGTCGAGCCGCGCGGCTTCTCGACCGCATCGTTCGGGCCGGAGAGCGCGGTGTTGGCCTTCAGGAAGAAGATCGGCTCGGTCGGGATCGGCGATCCCGTCTCCTTGGCGTGATCGCTGTAGTTCAGGCCAATTGCGACGAATTTCGAGATGCCGGTGACCGGCGCGCCGAAGCGCTGCTTGCCGTCGACGGCGGGAAGCTTGGAGGTATCCAGCGCCGCCAGCTTGACCAGCGAGGCCGGCGCATAGGCATCCCCGTCGAGATCCCTGACGTGGGCGGAAAGATCGCGCAACTGGCCGGATTTATCGATCAGGCCGGGCTTTTCCGCACCCTTGGCGCCGTAACGAACAAGCTTCATTTTTATCGCTCCCTGAGGGTTTTTTTGAGGATTTCGGGGGAATTTCCGTAAACTTCAGACGCCTTCTTGGAACAGCGGCGCAGGAAATTCAACTGCCGAAAGCGCAGGGTAGGGTGGGCAAAGGCGCTTTGCGCCGTGCCCACCATCTATCGTCAGCGGGAATATTGGTGGGCACGCGGAGCCTGTCATCGGGCCTGCATTCGCGCGACCGTTGGCGTTGCCCACCCTACGGATTCAGCGCCACGAACCTGAACGCATCTCCATCTCGCTTGATGTGACCGGCACTGAAATGCCCGCCGATCACCAGTGTGGGCGTGTCGGCGAAGCGCGAAAGCAGTTTGCGTCGGGTTTCGGCCGATTGGCAGGGATCGGAATCGGCGGTCGAGGACCAGTCGAGATGGGCCATCTGGCACGGATGGTGGGCGACGTCGCCGGTGAGCAGGCCCTCCTCGCCGTCGGACCTGATATGGATGCTCATATGACCTGGGCTGTGGCCGGGCGTCGGGATCAGCGTAATCTCATCCGCAAGCCTGGCGTCGCTGGCAACGAGATCGGCCTTTGCCGGCGTCGGCGATCGGCTTCACGGAATCGTCGAACACCGCGCGTTTGTCCGGCCCATCGCTGTGGTCGCGCCAGTGCTCATATTCGCCTTTGCCGAACACATATCGGGCATTGGCGAAGGTCGGCACCCAGTTGCCATCGACAAGTTTCGTGTTCCAGCCGACATGGTCGACGTGCAGGTGCGTGCACAGCACGGTATCGATGCTGTCGGGTGGGAAGCCCGCCGCTGTCAGCATGTCGAGGAACGGATCCTTTCGGTTGTTCCAGGTCGGCACGTTGCGGCCCTGCTTGTCGTTGCCGAGGCCGGTATCGACGATGATCCGGCGCATGGGAGTCTCGACCAGGAACGAATGGATCGACATCTTGAGCCGGCCTTCCTCGGTCGCAAATTGCGGGATGAGCCAGGGCAGTTTCCGGATTTCCTCGTTGGTCGCGAGCGGAAGGATGAAACGGGTGCTGCCGACAGTCTCCATTTCGACCACCCTCGTGATCCTGACCTTGCCCACGTTCCAGTGCATCCGGCGCGCCCTCTCGTTTCTGGTTCGGGCAAGGATGCGGGTTTCCCTCTTCCGGTGCAATGGATCATCCGGCGGCGTTCGGCGTTATCGCATAGCCCGTATGAGGAACATGCGATGCCAGAACTTACGATTTCGCCCGAAAAAGTCGGCTTTCTGATCGAGAAAGCCCGGCAGTTCGACGTCAAGGAAGCGGCATCCGATCCGGACTCCGGGTCCAATGCCATTGACGACGATATGATCGATGTGCTCGTGGACGACGGGTGCGACGCTGTCGCGCGCGAGATCGCCGGTTTCATCAATGCGCTGAGCGAGGATGAACAGGTCGACCTCGTCGCGCTGATGCGGCTCGGCCGCGGTGACGGAACGATCGAGGAATGGAAGGACTTGCGGCGGCAGGCCGCCGAAGGCCGCCGCGTTCCCACTGCGCACTATCTGCTGGGCGAGCCGATGCTCGGCGACCTTCTCGCCGAGGGGCTCGACGAATTCGGCCTCACCTGGACCGAGGCCCGCACCACGCCGATCCAGTGATTATCGCGCGCAGTCCACGATGACGGTGCCGAGCTTGTCGCCCTTCTCCACCGTCAGATGCGCGTGCGCGGTGTCAGATAGGACGAAGCGCGCAGCGACATTGTGGATGCGCGGACCTGCCGCCAGCCATTTCGTGATGTCCGCTTGTGCTGCCGCGAGCAGCGGCGGCGGCAGCGCAAACAGCACGAGCGCGCGCAGCGAGATGCATTTTTCCATCAGCTCACGCATTGGTACGACCGGCGTGCGGTTGCCGTTGGTGGCGTAGACCGCAATCGTCGAATTAGTGCCCATCAGCTTCAGCGTGGTATCGATATTGCCGCCGAAATCGACGTCGACGACGCGACCGACGCCGCGCTGCCCGGTGAAGGACATCGCCTTTGCGACGACGTCATCCGCCTTGTAGTTGACGACGAGATCGGCGCCGGCGAGACGTGCCTGCTCGGCCTTGGCTGCCGAACTGACGGTCGCGATCACCTTGGCGCCGCCCCATTTGGCGAGCTGAACGGCATAGTGCCCGACCGCACCGGCGCCGCCGGTGACGAGAACGGTCTGCCCCACGATCGGCCCGTCGCAATAGAGACAGCACCACGCCGTCATCGCGGGAATGCCCAGCGTGGCACCCTCGGCAAACGACAGATTGTCCGGCAGCGGCGTCACCAGATGTTCGGCGAGCGAAATATATTCAGCCGCGGTGCCGAACGCGCGGCCGTTGCGCTGGCCATTGAACAGCCAGACGCGTTGGCCAATCCTGAGCCGCGTGACGCCGTCGCCGACCTGATCGATAATTCCCGCGCCGTCGCTGTTGGGAATGACGCGCGGATATTCCATCGGCCGGTAGCCGCCGCCACGCCGGCCGACATCGGCGGGATTGACGCCGGACGCCTCCAGCCGTACCCGCACTTCGCCCGGGCCGGCCGCCGGCGTCGGCATCTCGCCATAGGCCAGCACTTCCTGTGCCGGCCCGGTTCGCTCGTACCAGACCGCCTTCACAGCGTGCCCGGGAAAGCGCCGCCGTCGAGCAAAATGTTCTGGCCGGTGATGAAGCCGGCCTTGGCGCCGCACAGGAAGGCGCAGGCGTAGCCGAACTCGTCGGGCTCGCCGAAGCGTCCGGCTGGATTTTGCTTGGCGCGCTCGGCAAATACTTGATCCGGCGGAATGCCGCGCTTCTCGGCTTCCGCTTTCCCAACACCGCGCAGGCGGTCGGTGTCGAACGGTCCTGGCAACAGCGCATTGATGGTGACGTTGCTGATCACCGTCTTGCGCGACAGCCCGGCAATGAAGCCGGTGAGACCGGCGCGCGCGCCATTGGAAAGACCCAGTATGTCGATCGGCGCCTTCACCGCGGCCGAGGTGATGTTAACGATGCGGCCGAATTTCCGCGCCATCATGCCGTCCACCGTCGCCTTGATCAGTTCGATCGGCGTCAGCATGTTGGCATCGATCGCCTTGATCCAGTCGTCGCGGGTCCAGTTGCGGAAATCGCCGGGTGGCGGGCCGCCAGCATTGTTGATGAGGATGTCCGGTTCGGGACAAGCCTTCAGCACGGCCTCGCGCCCGGCCGGCGTCGTGATGTCGCCGGCAATCTCGGTTACAGTGACGCCAGGATTGGCTTTGCGGATTTCGTCGGCGGTCTTCTTCAGCGCCTCCGCACCGCGCGCAGTGAGCGTAACGTGCACGCCTTCGTTCGCCAGCGCCACGGCGCAGGCGCGCCCCAAGCCTTTGCTCGATGCGCAGACGATGGCGCGGCGGCCTTTGATCCCAAGATCCATTTCTTCTCTCCCGTTGCGTCAGGTGATGTTCTTGTAGTCCGAATGTTCTTGTAGTCCGATGCGGGCACTCTAGCCAAGTCGGATGCTGCTGATAAAGCGCGGAGCCCGCTGATAATGCATATAGCGATCCCGGAAATCGCGTGTGCATTTCCCTCGGGTCATGCCGGGCTTGACCCGGCAATCCATCGCAGACACGTAGGGTGGGCAAAGGCGCGTCAGCGCCGTGCCCACCATCCATCCGCATCACTGCGAAGGTGGGTATGCGGAGCCTGTCATCGGGCGCGCATTTGCGCGACCCGGTAGCTTTGCCCACCCTACGATTTCCTGCAATGACGAGGCAATCAACTTACCCGCATCTCCGCTCGAATCATGTCGGCAGCCTTCTCCCCGATCATGATCGTCGGCGCATTGGTGTTGCCGCCGATCAGCGTCGGCATGACCGAGGCATCGACCACGCGCAATCCTTCGAGGCCGTACACTTTCAGCTTCGGATCGACCACGGCCATGGGATCGTTGACGCCCATCTTGGCGGTGCCGACCGGGTGATAGACGGTGTCGACCCGGGCGCGCAACAGGTTGCGGATGTCGTCGTCGGTCCGCACGCCTTCCGTGAACATCTCCTTCTTCTGCAACGCTCGCAGCGCCGGCGTCTCCATCAGCCGCCGCGTGGTCTTGAAGCCGGCGACCATGGTTTCCAGGTCGGCCGCTTCGCCAAAGAAATTCGGGTCGATCAGCGGCGGCGCAAATGGATCGGCACCGAGTAGCGAAACGCTGCCGCGGCTCTTCGGCCGCAGCAGGCAGACGTGACAGGAGAAGCCGGTGTCGCGATGGCGCTTCCGGCCGTGATCGTCGGCCAGTGCCATGCCGAAATGGAGCTGGATGTCGGGGATGTCGAGATCGGGCCGGGTTTTCAGGAAGCCGCCGCATTCAGCGAAATTGGTCGTCATCGGCCCGGTGCGCTCGCGGCGATACTGGCGGATCGCCCGCAACAGCCGCGGCAGCGCCTTGAGTGAGACGCCGTTGAAGTGTGGATTATCGGACATGTAGCCGAACACGAAATCCGGGTGATCCTGCAGGTTCTGGCCGACGCCGGGCGAATGATGCACGGTGGCGATGCCGTGCTTTGCAAGCTCGGCACTGTCGCCGATGCCCGACAGCATCAGCAGATGCGGGGTCTGGAACGCGCCGGCCGAGAGGATCACTTCGCGCCGGGCGCGGATTTGCGTCAGCTCCTTGCCCTGCCGGTATTCGACGCCGACCGCGCGCTTGCCCTCGAACAGGATGCGGGTGGCGTGGGCGTGGGTCTCGACGCGCAGGTTGGCGCGGCTTCCCATATGCGGGTGGATATAAGCGCGCGCGGCGCTGCAGCGCTCGCCGTTTTTCTGCGTCAGTTGATAGATGCCGAGGCCCTCGTGCCCGTCGGCGTTGAAATCCTCGCGCAGGCGAAACTGCGCCTCCTGCGCCGCCTGCAGGAAAATCTGCTGCACCGGATTGCCGGTGCGCGACTTGTTGACCGCGAGGGGACCGCTCTTGCCGTGATACTCGCCGTCGAAATCGGCATTGTCTTCGGCGCGCTTGAAGTAGGGCAGTACGTCGGCGAACGACCAGCCGGCATTGCCGAGTGAGGCCCATTGATCGTAGTCGGCGCGATGGCCGCGGATATAGACCATCGCGTTGATCGCGGACGAGCCGCCGAGCCCCTTGCCGCGCGGTTGATAGCCGATGCGGCCGTTGAGGCCCTTCTGCGGCACGGTGTTGAATGCCCAGTTGTTGACGTTGCCGGCGACCATCAGCACGAGTGCGAACGGCGTCGTGACCACCCAATTGTCGTTCCGGCCGCCGGCATCGAGCAGCGCTACCGACGTCTTCGGATCATCCGACAGCCGTCCGGCCACCGTGCAGCCGCCGGAGCCGCCACCCACCACCACAAAATCGAAGATATCGGTCACGCCCATCCCCCCGGATTTTTGTTCTGGCGACCTGATGGGCCGCGCCTTGGGCGCAAAACTCCGCTTTTGCGGCTTTTATGGCAAGAGCGGTTCCAGAGGGCCGTTTTGACGCCGGTTTTGGCGCGCCAACCCCTCGTTTTTGCTGTCATAAAATCTGCAAAAGCTCCCTCTTGCCCCTTTCCAAAGCAGGGCGACGTTGATACATAGCCCTCGCACCCGATGGCCTTGCCCGGGTCGCCTTCTCAGGAAGCCTCCGGACGGGAATCGATCGGCGCCGAACACGCGTTGGCCCGGTTCGTGTCGGGTCCGGTTTTCGAAGGCAGTGCAACGGTTTAACGCGGGGTGGAGCAGCCCGGTAGCTCGTCAGGCTCATAACCTGAAGGTCGCAAGTTCAAATCTTGCCCCCGCAACCAGATAACGCCGCCAGGTCAATGACTTGGCGGCGTTCGTTTTGGAAGAGTGGCGTCGGTGCTCTCGCACCCGTTCGGAGCTCATTTGCTTCATTGAACGAGGGCATACTCATGAGCTTCGCGCGTCGCTCCTTTTTGCTCTGTGCCTCCTTCTGGATCGCCAAACCTGAAAGCTTGTGACGAAGAGAATGAGCGGCACGAAGCCGGAAGCAAAGACAAGAAGACGGCCGAGCAAGCCGAAGCTTGATCCGTTATGGAGCCAGAGCTGTTCGGTCATATAGCGGTCGCCCAGCGACATGGAATCGGCCGTGCGGTCGTGCGCGAGTGCACCCGTCCAGGGATCAAGCCAGATGGCACCGCGGGTGCGAAGGGCTGGATCGGAGCCCGGCGACCGCAACAGGACACGCCATGTGTTGCGGGCCTCGCTCGGCGGATTCAATTGGGCGATGTCGTAGCCGGGCTTGGCGGCGCGCGCCGCTAAAACGATCGCATCAGCGGACAATCGTGCGGCTCCGTCTGGCGGTGCAGGCTTGATGGTCGGCGACGGATAAGGAGTGGCCGTCGAGACCAGGCCGACTACCGGGCGGATGACACCGGGAAACACGATACCGATACCCGTAACAGAGATCAGAGCAAGCAACGCTAGGCTCCAGAAGCCTGCCGTGTTGTGCAGATCGAGCATAAGGCGTTGCGGGGACACGTGCCTGCGGATCGAGACCGAGCGCCAGAACCTGCCTCGCTTCGGCCACCACAGATACAGGCCCGAGAAAGCCATCCCGAGCAGCAGGAAGCCGATCACTCCGACAAGCTCGTGGCCCCACCAGTCATAGAGCAGCAGATTGTAGTGCACGCGATAGACGGTGAATGCGAAGCAGTTTGTGTAGTCGCGCCGGCCCAGCACCTTCCCATTCGAAGGATCGATCATGGTGGTCCAGAGACTCGGATACCGACCTTTCTCCGTCGGGTGGGAGTGCATCACGACCCAGACGGGCCAGGTCCGGTCAGGCGCGATCACGGATCGGATCGGCGCCGGATCCACCGTGGCTGCAATCCGCATGACCTCGGCAACCTCGAGACGTTGTTCAGGTCCGGCCGGCGTGTACAGGCTCGGATTCAATGCCGCATCGATCTCGCGATAAAACACGATGAAGCTGCCCGTAAGCCCGATCACCACGAGGAGGACACCGAGGCTGAGGCCAACCCATCGGTGGAGCCAGACGAGCGCAACGCGCAGCCTAGGCGCCTTCATGGGCACCCAGGCAGCTGCTGCTTTGGCTCCTGAAAGGTCGTTCACAATGTCACTGTCTCACGGCGCCTCAAAAGTCGATGCTCGCCGAGAGCCGGTAGGTGCGCGGTGTGCCCGGAGTCAGGAAGCCGCGTCCCGTCGTCGCCCAGTAGTCCAGACCGAAGACGTTTTCGACCGCCGCCCGCAACGTCAGCGGCCTGCCGTCAATTTTGGTGACGTAGCGCGCTCCGATGTCGGTCCGGACCCAGTCCGGGATCTGCTGCGTATTCGCCTGATCGTAATATTGCGGCGAGGTATAAATGACCCGCGCGGTCAGGGTCGCCACTCCCGACGTCCGCCAGAAGGGCAGATCGTACTCGCCATAGAGGTTGAATTGAATATCGGGCACCCCGACCGCGGTTTTGCCGTCGTAGCGGCCTCCGGCGGTCTTGGTCTGCACGCCATCGTAGAATGCCACGCCACCAAGCAGGCGCATCCCCGGGGCGACCTCGCCGAAGGTGTTGAACTCCAATCCGCGATTGCGATTCTCGCCGTCGACCGAGAAGATGTTGGTCGCCGGATCGGTGATGCCATTGGGCTGCGTGATCTCAAACGCCGCCACGGTAACGCCCAAGGTCCCGAAGTCGTACTTGGCGCCGACCTCGATCTGCTTGGTCACGATCGCAGGAAAGACTTCAAATTTGTTAGTGGCAATAGGCGGCGCCGTTCCACCCGACGTCAGGCCTTCGATGTAGTTGCCGTAGAGCGACAGGTTGTTGATTGGCTTCACCACGAGAGCCACGGCAGGGGTGATCGCCTCGTTCTGCGGGCGTGTGGTCACGGCGCCCGTGGTCGTGTTGAAGTTGGCGACGTCGATCCCCTGCCAGCGCCCGCCCAGTGTCAGCAGCACGCGATCATCGAGGATCGACATCGTATCTGCGATCGCGACGCTTTGATTGGTCCGCCGCGATGAAAGTGGCGCGTTGTGCGACAGACCCGCCGCGCTACGCGGAGTCACGTAAACCGGGTTGTAAAGGTTCGACGTGATCGACGGTCCGACATTGGTCGTGGCAGTTCCGCTGTCCTGCCACAGCCCGGTTGCCGCAAGCACGGTAGAATGTTTCACCGCTCCGGTGGTGAAACGGCCGCGTAGCCCGATCTCTCCAGTCTCGCGATCGGCATCTTGTACGGTGAGGGCCGGCTGTGACGTGAACGCGCCCAGTGCGTTCGTGATGCGCAGAGTTCCGCCGAAGAAGACCTCCTTGGATCGGCTGCGGCCGTAGGCTCCATACAGCGTCCAGAAATCGTTGAGGTCATATTCGGCGCGGGCCGCAGCGTATCGATGGTTGGAATTATAATATTCCCAGGGCTGCTGCTGGTTGATCGTCAGCGAGGGCGAAGCCGGGATGGGAAAGTTCGGGGCCACTTGCCGGACGCGTGTGGGTGCGTTGTGGTCCTGCTGCTGGTAACCGACATCGACCGTGGCTCGGAACCGTTCGCCGCGATAGTCGAGAGCAACCGCGCCGACACCGAACCCATCGGTCTGGAAGTCGATCGGCGTCCGGCCATCGCGATAGGCGCCATTGACGCGAACGCCCCATTCTTTGTCGGCGCCAAAGCGCCGGCCGAAATCGATCGCCGTGCCAACATTTCCGTTGGACACGAAACCGGTAGTCCATCGCGTGATCGGATCGTCGGTGGCGCGCTTCGGGATGAGGTTGATGGTGCCGCCGATATTTCCGAATGGTGAAATCCCATACAGCAGGGCGCTTGGTCCCTTGAGGATCTCCACGCGCTCGATGGGTTCAAGGGCAGGCCGGCGCGTATCGGTGATGCCGTAGAGGCCGTCGAACGCGATGTCGCTCGCGAAGACCGGGAAGCCGCGGATCAGAAATCCGTCGAGTCCGCTGAAGCGTGGTGAGTTCGTGCGCACCGAGGGATCGTTGTCGGTGACGTCGGTGATGGTGTTGGCCTGCTGGTCGCGGATCAGCTTGTCCGTGTAGCCCGTCGTGTTGAACGGCGTATCGAAGACATTGCGATTGCCTAACATGCCGACGCGTGTAGTGGTCCCGACCTGGCCGCCCGCATAGGGAGCCGGCGGCTGACCAATGGTGCCGGTCGAAGGCGTGAGATATGGGACAGCCTCGAGCTGTCTCGCTGGAGCCGCAATGCGTGGAGCAACGACGCGCGCGCTCCTTGCGCTCTGCTGAGTCTGTAGACGTCGTACGGCTTGACGTTTTGGTGAGTCAATCGTGACGGCAGGTAAGGAGACTGGTTCTCTTGCGTGAACTTCTTCTACCAATTGAAAGGACAGTGCCAGGTAACTCGCTGTGCCACAACAAACGGCACAGTAGAGCTTCTTCGTCGAAAGATTCATCCTCACCCCGATTTGATCGTCATCGTGGTGGCCTCTTACTGGATCGTTTGGCAAGCAGACATGTCTCGGGCATTAGAAGCCTTCAAAGCAGCGTTCGTTTTTGTTGGATGTTGTATTTTTATCGACCAAAGACGACGACGATTCTCGCTAAGCGTATGCTGAACACGCAGTCACAACGTCGGCGGGATACGCACCGGCGATCCCAGCCCTCAGCGGACGCCAAGCCTCGGCGACAACTTGAGCATAGCGCTGCGCCAGGAGTGCTCGCGGTGGTTCGGATTTCTTGAATGCCGGCTCGTCGCAACTCGCCAGACGATCTGTGGTAGATGCCGCTTGATGCCGAGCTTCGAGCGGATCAAGTCCGGTGCAGTAGCGCAGCGCGCCGATCCCCGCCGCGAAGCCCGACGTTTAGCGGTGAATGTTCCCGCGATGGAACTGAAGGAGAACGTTTCCCGCGTGAGCCCAGAGCGCAGAACGATGCGTTCGATCAGGCTTCGCACAGCTTTTGTCGCTTTCGACCCATTGAGCGCTTCGGTCAGAGCTTCGCGCCTGCGGGACCATTTCCCGTGGTCGGACGTTAGTGTCTTGAGAGAACGGCGACTAGCGAAGCCGTTTCGCGGGGCGAGGCGTCACCAGTTGGAGACGATCATGCCAGAGCGAAGAACAGTGCAGAAGGCCAGGCGGGACAAACGCGCGGGCAAATCGCCAACCACCCAGGCGGGCGAGTTTGTGCATGAGGAGATTCGCAAAGTCCGCCGCGGCCAACATGGGGCGAGATCGCCGCAGCAGGCGATTGCAATCGGCCTGTCCAAGGCAAGGCGTGCGGGCGTTCCGCTTCGTCCGCCAGCCAAAGGCAAGGCGAAGGCAAGGACCCGCAAAAGTGCCGAATACGCCTATGAGGCGGGCCAGGGCAAGCGAAAGACCCGACGCCGGCCGCGCGTTTCACGTGCTGTATCGCAGGCCCTCAAGCGTGAACCACGCGGCACGGCATCGCGTGCAGCACTGTCGAAACAAGCACGAAGCGCCGCCTCGCGTCGCTCCGCCTCGGCCCGCTCGGCGGCGGCTCGCAAGGCCGCAAAGACCAAAGGCCAAGCGCAGCGCTCTGCGGCAGCCAAAAAGGCAGCCCGGACCAGAGCGCGTCGTCGCCGATAGCCTTTGCGCCGAAGATCAATTTTGCAGCTACCACAATGGCGAGAAGAACACGGTCACGGAAAAGCAAAGTCGTCGGGACCCGCCTCCCGAGGCAGTCTCAGAATGCGCAAAGGAATTACGAGCGCCACTTGGAGTTGGCTCGCGCCGAAGCGCTGAGGGGGGATCTGATCGCAGCGGAAAATCATCTTCAGCACGCCGAGCACTATTTGCGGTCGATGCGCGATGAGGCGCAAGGCGGCCGGCTCTCGCCGCAGCCGGCAATCTCGCCCAAGCAGCGGCTGTGACACAGCGGATGATCGCGTCTCCGCAACTCCCGGGTTTTCGCGATCACGGAATGCGCCGCAGGACATCGGACGTGTCCTGCTCTCGGCGGCACCTTTGCGCTCGGAACTAATGCGGATCGCCCGGAGTTCTTCATTTTGAGCGGCCGTTCTACGCGAACGAACTCGCAAGCCCTTTGCCCCACAAGGGGCGGCCCATCATGAGGAGGCTGGCCGTGATTAAGGATATTGTCGTCAATTTGGCGACCGGTAACTCTCGCGATCCGACAACAGCATACGCGATATCCGTCGCCAGGATGTTCGACGCCCAGATTGCAGGGATCGCAATGTGTCACTCCCCAGCGATTGTGGCCGGCGGCATGGAGGCGGTTCCGGCCGATGTAATCGAGTCGCTGCGCGAAGAGAGCGCCAGGGCGGCAAACGGGGCCATCGAAAGATTCAAACAGGCCGCGGCGCAGGCTCATCTTCCCGCCGAGGCGCAGATGGTCGAGGCCAGCATTGGAGGGACCCCAAGGATTTTTGGCCACATTGCGCGGACGTTCGATCTTGCAATCGTTGCGCAGACCCAGCCCGAAGCGGTGACGTCCACAGACGTTGCCGCTGAAGCAGCGATGTTTGAATCCGGACGGCCTATCGTCGTCGTACCCAGTATCCAAAAGGACGGCATCAAGCTCGGCTGCATTCTCGTCTGCTGGGACGGAAGCCGCACCGCCGCGCGGGCGCTCGCGGATTCCATGCCGTTCTTGGAGCGCGCGAAGTCGATCGAGGTGATCAACGTAGGTAATGGCCGTCGGGAGGCCGAAGAATCCCTGGCGGCCGTTGGCAGACACTTGGCGCGCCACGGCCTGAACTGTAGCGCCAAAGCGCTCATCGCCGATGGGACCGATGTCACCAACGTAATCCTGTCGCACGCGGCAGATCTATCAGCCGACCTTATCGTAATGGGCGGCTACGGCCATTCGCGGCTGCGCGAGTTCGTCCTCGGGGGCGTGACGCGCGGCATTCTCGACACGATGACCGTTCCGGTACTGATGTCGCATTAAAGGCCGATGTTAGAGCTTCTTGCCGTCGAACGGCACTGATGCCCTTGATCATGTTGGCAAGGCTCCGCTTGGAGGGACGCGTACGTCATCACTCGCAAAAGCAAGATGAGACGGGCAAACGACATTCGCGTTTACCGCACGTTGGCGAGCGTAGACACCGATGGCCGAGACACGCACTGCAGTTCGGCGAGGTGCCGAGCGCCAATTGAGCGTCCTGTTCCCGTGCTGGAACTCGCGACACACGCGGCGGTGTCAGCGCGCAATGCGCTGAAAAAATCGTTGGCACCTCGTACAAATCCGAAGTCATTTTAAGCTGAACGTTAATCCCTCGCGCTATCCGTCGCACAGGGCGGAGTGCGCAGGTGGCAAGTATATTTGACGTCCAGGGCTTTGGCGCCCTATCCGAATGGAACGGGCAGTTCTCGAGCGCCTCGGCCAAGCAGGCATTTCAGAAGATTGCGTCGCTCGGATCGAATTCGATCGAGCTCACGGCCCGGATCTGGACACAGACCGGAACGTCCAACTCGATCTTTGCCGAACCAACCAAAACCGAGAGCGACGCCAGCCTGCTGGCGGGCTTTCGGGCCGCGCATGATGCCGGCCTGTCGGTGCTGTTCAAGGCCGCGCTGTCGACCTTGAACGGAACCAGAGTAGCCTGGCGCCGGCGGATGTCGCGGGCTTCTTCGCGTCCTACAAAGCCGAGATCGTGCATCTGGCCGCCGTCGCGCAGGCCGGTGGCGTCGAGATGTTCGCGATCGGCAACGAGATGAGCAGCCTGTCCGGCGAGCAATATCGCGGCTACTGGATCGATCTCATTGCGGCGGTCCGCGAGGTCTATCATGGCGAACTGACCTATGCGGCGGCGACCGATGAGGCCTCGCATGTCAGCTTCTGGGATCTGCTCGACACGATCGGCGTCAACACCTATCCGCCGTTGACGGCCAGCAATGCGCCGACCGTGCAGGATCTGGTCGACGCCTGGACCGCCGTTCCGGTCAATCCCTACTACGCGGCGGCATTCGACTACAAATCACCGGTCGATTTCCTCCATTCACTCGCGACCAAATACCACAAGCCGCTGCTGATGACCGAGGTCGGTTATCGCAGCATCGATGGCACCGCCATCTCTCCGGGATCGTGGACCAGCGATGGCACGCCTGACGTGCTGGAGCAGGCCGACGCCTTCAATGCCTTCTTCCAGGTCTGGACCGCCCATGGCGGAGGCTGGTTCAAGGGCGCCGAACTCTGGCAATGGGATCTCAATAACCAGTATTCGAGCACGGGCTATTCCGTCATGGGAAAGCCGGCCGAAGCGATCGTCTCGCTGTACTTTCGTGGCGACGGAGCCGTGCCCGACCTTGCCATAACGGGATCGGCCGTCGCCGATCTCATCGACCTCGGCCGGGGCGATGACACGATCAATGCCGGGCTGGGCGATGACGTCATTCATGGCGGTGCCGGTGCGGACATCATTGTCGGCGGTCCCGCGACCAACGGCGAACTGGCGGTAACAACCATTACCCTCGTTGGCTATGGCTCGGTGGTCGGCGCCGTCGGCGCGCAGGCGCAGATCAAGTTCAACGGCCAGCCGGTATCCGGACTAATGGAGTTCCAGCCGGCTGCGGATCCATCTGAATACCAGACCTTCACGATAAGCTTCGTCGATTTCGGTCCGATCGCCTCCATCGACATCAACCTGGCGAACGCTACACCGGGGCGGGCACTGTACATCAAGGATTTCCTGATCAACGGCGTCGCACTGACGCCGGCCGACGCCGCCAACGCCAGCTCGCCGGGCACGTTCGATCTCTACGTCCACAACATCCATGTCGATACGACCAACCACCAGGATTGGCTTTCCGGCGCAGCGACGGACAATGACGTGATCGACGGTGGCGCGGGCAATGATCTCATCACGGGGGGCGCCGGGAACGACATTATCGAGGGTGGACAGGGCATCGATACGGCAAAATTTTCCGGCGACGCGCGCGACTACGACATCTCGGTTGTCGACGGCCAAGTTGTGGTGAACGACAAGATCGCGTGGCGCGACGGCACCGATCATCTCACGCATATTGAATTCCTGCAGTTCGCTGACGGCGTCATCGACGCCAGCGGGCTAGTCGCCAGTCCGGCGAACAGCTCCGGCAGCACGCTTCAAGGGCTGGCGACCGATGGCAGCTCCGCCTCTCCGCCACAGGTCGATGGCGATGATGGGATCGAAAGTGTGCGAGCTGATGCGGAGGGGCGTCCCCTGGGCTTGAGGCCGTTTTTCGGTGGCGGCTACGATCGGCTCACCTTCGACCATCACGAGAGCTCACCTATCGGGAGCAGCTATGAGGCTGGAGGCACCTCGATCTCGAGGGCTGTCAGCTACATTCCAAACAGCGCAGGCCGCGATACCTTTATTTTCAGCGAGACGGTCAGACATGATGCGGCAGGTTTGAAGGCAGGGGGATCAATCCACGGCGTGAGCCAGATTGAGTCTCCGATCGTCGCCGATGTCGCGCATCTTTCCGCTCAAGTCGTCACCGTCCCCGGTCACGGTCATGATGCACCGGTCACGTCGCTGATATCGGATCATCTGCTCTTCACCTGATCGGGCAGATCAAGATTGTGTCGGGGTCGGGATTGTCAAATCTCGAATCGGTCACCAATGCCCGATCAGTCGGCTGATGCCGATGTTGCCAAGGAAGCTACGCGAAGCACGTCAACCGAAAACCCTTTCGAGAAATCCTAAAATTTGTGCGAAACAGCAGGGCGGGTTCATGCGTTGCGTTCCCGCAAGCCCTCACGGTGGCATCTGGCTGCAGCTTCCTGCGAGACCAATTGCAACCATCCGAATTGTTCCCAGTCCCGCATTGTTGCGCCGTCGTTGCATTCGAAATAGCATCGATTGCGAACAATGAGCGGGGCAGGGCAGAAGAAATGACATATGAGGTTCTTCTTTGCAGCTTTCTGCCGTCGACCATTCGGTAGCGAATACGGAACCCGCGCACTGGAAAAAACGTCTTCGCTGTCCTCGCTGCTCGTCGCCGCTGCGGAACGTGTGGTCACAACCAACCTGTTCGAACCGTGGCTGCGATTATAGCAGGGCCGGGTTTCCGATGGCCGGCGCACAACCGGTGCTGATCGATTTTGCAGCCAGTATTTTTGAACGTGGGATGTACGAGGCCGAGAATGGCTCGGCGCTGCAGCGGGACCTCAATCGACGTTCCCTTGGATCGCGGCTGCATCGTCTTACCTTCGGGGGCAATCCGGTTGCAGTCTCCAACAGCGCAACATTCATCGAGCTGTTGAAGCGGGAGTCGAGGCGGCCGGTTGTGCTCGTGGTCGGAGGCGGAACGATCGGTTTGGGCGCCGACGAGCTCTACCGGGACGATTCCATCGAATTGGTCGGAACCGATGTCTATGCCTCGCCGCATACGGCGCTGGTGGCCGACGCCCACAGTCTGCCATTCGAGGACGGCGTGTTCGATGGCGTCTGGGTGCAGGCGGTGCTGGAACATGTGCTGGAACCCGCAACCGTCGTTGCCGAGCTGCATCGGGTGCTGCGGCTGGAAGGCCTGGTCTACGCGGAGACGCCGTTCATGCAGCAGGTGCACGAGCGGGCCTATGATTTCTCGCGTTTTACGCAGAGCGGTCACCGCTGGCTGTTCCGGCGATTTTCCGAGATCAGCGCCGGACCGGTCGGCGGCGCCGGTGTGGCGCTTGAATGGTCGATCCGCTATTTCGCGCGCGCGCTCGGCGCGGGCAACAAGCTGTCACGCCTGATCGTGCTGCCGTTCTTCTGGATCCGATATCTCGATGCATTCGGCCGCGGCCGGGCCGCAGCAGATGCCGCCAGCGGCTTCTTCTTTCTCGGGCGCCGGGCCGAACAGCCGATGGATCCGCATGCCATGCCGGATTACTACAACCGGCAAAAATGAGGTTTGGCGAGCGGTGCGCGACTCTACGAAATGCCTTTGATCTTCTTGCACGGCGTCGACGACGTCGACGACATCCGTGCGACGTCAGTTACGGAGCGGATGGCTGGCTGTTCCTTGCGAGTAATGAAGCGCAGCACGCCGCGAGGATAGTCGTCGCAGAACTGCGCCAGCGTGGCGGCCGTCGCCGAAACACTGTCCTGCTTGGGGATCACCGCGATACCGCCATCGCGCAGGATATACGCATCCTTCACGTTGGGCATGGCCGATGCCGCGACGCAGATCTTGAACAGGTCGTTATAGGCCTGCGGCGTCAGCGCCTGGTCACCGCCGGGCGTGCCCAAGAGATACTCGCGGCTCTTGCGGCAATTCTCGTTGTCCGCCTGCGCCGCGCTGGTCGCGAGCGCAAGCAGCATCGCGGTCGCGGCCACTCGCTTCATGCCGTTAGTCCGATGTTGCGCGCTGCAGATGCCTGCCTGCCGGTGTAGGGCAGGCCATATGTTGTCGCGGCGCATCGTTCCCAGGAGAGGGCGCGGGCATGAGAGGATGCGCCTGCTGCGAGAATGGCGCGCAGATCCCGATCGGCGGCCAGCTCTGCGATCGCCTGCGATATGCTTTCCGCCGAAGGCGGCACGAGAATTCCGGTCTCGTCGGCGAGCACGGCGTCAGGCACGCCGCCGACGTCGGTCGCGACACTGGGCAGGCCGGCGGCTCCGGCCTCGAGATAAACCAACCCAAATCCCTCAACCCTGCCGCTCGTGTCGGGGAGACCCGTCAGGCAAAAGAAATCGGATGCCGCATAGAGATCGCGGATGTCTTCGTTCGATTGCGGGCCGAGGAAGCGAATATCGCAGGCCGCCGCCGCTTCGGCATCGCGTCGCAGACCGCTGACATAATCGGCTTCGCCGTCCGGGCCGACCACCAGCCACGTGATGCGGTTGCGCAGATCGTCCGGAAGCCGCGACAGTGCGGCAAGGGTCAGATGATGTCCCTTGCGGCGCGTGATCCGCGCGACCGTGATCATCACCAGCCGGTCTTCCGCCAGCCGATAGGCCAGCCGTACCTCTCGACGTTTCCTTGGTGCGCCGAACCAGTATTCCGATACGCCGAGATTGATCGCGCTGATCCGGCGCGGGTCGACGGCAAACCGCTCTCGGAACAGCGTCTCGGTAAAGCGGCTGTTGGCGACGACTTCCGTCCGCGGCCCGAACACTCCGGCACCGCGGATCGCCATGCGCTTCAGCGGTGTCTGCGTTTCGTTGATCTCGGTGCCATGCACCGTCATCAACACCCGTGCAGGCGTTCGCCATCTCGAAAGCGCGACCGGAATGAAGAACGGCCAATCGGCGGCATGGATCACGTCATATCGATCCCCGCGCACGCCGCGGCGCGTCAGCATGATCTTGCGCGGCATGTCGCGCATGGAGTGGAGACCGCCGCTGTAGCGAGCGACCTCGAAGGGCAGGGATCGGTCGTCGTCCGCAGTCTGTCGCGCGTAGTCCGGCGCCACCACGGTTACCTTGGCGCCGAGCCGGCTCGCCGCCGCCGCAATTTCGCGCGCGTAAGTCCCAATTCCTCCCATCGCGGGGGCGAACTCGCTGGTCAACAGAAGGATGTTCAACCCGGTGCCCTCAATAGGTCGGCGCCGCGGCGGCAAGTCCGCGGGCATCCTGAATTTCCTGATGATAGCGGAAGACCCGCGCGAGCTGAGTGCCCGGCGTGAACGACCTGATGGAGTCGGCGATCTGTACCGGATTGATCGCGCCCGCTTCGATGGCATCCCGGACATCGACGAACCGCTGCACGAGCGCATCGACCATGTCGTCCCGACTGCCGTTCCGCGCCACCAGATAGCCGCTGTCGCCGGAATGGATCACGGGTTCGAGCTGCGGCAGGTGCATGGCGACGACGGGCCGGCCCACCGCCAGGGTCTCGAGCACGCAACGCGGCATGCCTTCGAATTCGGACGTCAGGATGCCGGCATGCGCACTTGCCAGCGTCTCCGCCATGCCGGCGGCGTCCTTGAAGCCGTGGCGAACGGTGATGTCTTCGATCGCGGCGAACTCCTCGAACCGGTGCGGGTCGCTGGTGCCGATATAGTGAAACCGCACATCGCCGTTCAATCGCCGCCGCAGGCGGTCGATCGTGCGAAACATCAGCGGTGGATCCTTGAACTCGTCGAGCCTGCCGGCGAACACGATCTGGAACGGCGACGATCTCAACGGCCAGAGTTGCGGCTTGAAGATATCGGTGTTGACCCACGTCCAGAGCGTGTCGATCTTGTCCTTGCGGCGCGGATAGGTCCGCTGCAACCGCTCGGTGATGAACGGATTGACGCAGAGAAACTTCTCGCTCATGGCGACGGCAAACCGTTCACCGGTATTGTGGACGAAGGCGTATTTCCGCAGCAGCGAATCCATCTGCAATTTCGGCGCCCCCTCGCCATGCAGCATCTGCACGAACGGCAGCCGCAAGATCGCCGGCAACCAGGAAAATTCCACCCGCCGCAGGTCGACCGAGCACCGCCTGGCGCGGATCAGCCTTGCGATCGGGCCGAAGTGGCGGAGCAGTGCCATGAAGAATTGCCCGGTCAGCGAGGTGCGGATGCTGCGGGCCGCTTCGCGCGCCTGCTGGTCCGAATAGTGCAGGATCGGCAGGAAGTCGAAGCCGCGACCTCGGAATGTCATCCGGTGAAGCTTGCCGAGCTCCAGCTCGCCGGTCGAGTCGACGCCGATGAAGAGGATATCGGTGTCGGTCGGGTGAAATGTGATGAAGTCGCGGATGTATGTTTCGAGGCCGCCGACCTTCTCGCCACGCGGATCAAACGGGTGAATCAGACAGATCTGGTAACGTGGCTTTACCCGGTTGGCATTTCGCGCCCGTAGTGCCAGGGTCAATGTTGAAGTCATGCCGCTTTCCTCATGCGTGCCTGGACGATTTGCGGAATGGTTCGCGCAACGAGGCGCGGAACAATGGTCATGCATTTGATGTAGCGGGGGCCGAGCCGTCGCGGCTCGCGCAGCATGCGCCACGCCCATTCCATCCCGGTTCGGCGCGCGATAGACGGCGCGCGGCTCTGTGTGCCGGCGATGAAATCGAGCGCGGCCCCGATGCACAACACGCCGGTTCCATCGAGTTCGTCGAGGCATCGCGCCGCGAACAGCTCCTGCCGTGGCGCACCCAGCGCGACGAAGCAAAGTCTGGCGCCCGAGGCGCGAATGTGCTCGATCGCAGCATCTGCCTCGCTGGAATAGGGATCGAATCCCGGTCCCGGCGCAAAGCATCCCGCGATCTGCAGTCCCGTGAATCGTTCCGACAAACGCCGCGCCGTCACGTTCAGCGTGAGATTGTTTGTGCCCAACAGAAAGACCGGGAGTCCTTTCTTGCGAGCTTCCGCGCAAACCGGTTCGACGAGATCGGCGCCGGTCGTGCGTTCGATTCGTGTGCCCATGAGGCGGCTCAGCACGACGATCGGGAACCCGTCGGCGGTGACAAATCTGGCGCGGCGGTAGGCAGCGCGAAAGTTGGCGTGGTGCTGAAGCTGGACAACGTGGTCGAGATTGAGTGTGCAGACGCTGAAGTTGTCGCCATGTTGCGCCGCCGACACGATCGACGAAACGGCTTGGGGAAGGGAGGGAACATTGATCGTTATCCCATCGACAGTGAGGCTTGGCTGCAACTGCGCTGGTGGTTCCAACATGTCGACTCCTGCTGATGACGTGATCGAGACGCGTTCGTGGGGACTATCGACAGGCGCGTTTGCTTCGCGACGGGGAACTGCGTGTCGAAATTTTCTCGACTGACATTCGTCACGAAATCGAACTAATGCGACGCAACGATGGCGATGCCGCGTTGCGAACAACGAGACATCGCGGCGAATCATTCACATGATGGAGATCAGCTATGCAGGAGTGGTCGAGGCGAGATGCGCTCGCCCTCATCGCGGGAGCAGGCGTTGCTTCGTGCGGGAAGGAAGTATTCGCCGCGCAGCCTGCGCAGAGTCTCGGCGACATCGCAGCTCGTAACGGAATCGTGTTCGGGGCGGCTGCAGGTCCGGTGATCGACAAGGACATTGCTTACCGCGAGCTGTATCGGACGCATACTCGCATTGTCACAACAGACGTTGCAATGAAGATGGGAACCATCGTGCCGAAACCGGGACCGAAGCGATTCGAAAGCGCAGATCGTCTGCTGCAATTTTGTGCGAGTCACAATATTCCGATGCGCGGCCACTGCCTGATCTGGAACGAATGGGTTCCGCAATGGATCAAGAGCATGAGTGGTGCCGAGCGTGAAAAGTTCTTCGATTCCTATATCGAGGAAGTTGCTGCCCGCTATGTAGGCATGTTGCATTCATGGGATGTCGTCAACGAGCCGTTCTGGCCTGGGCACAAAGCGCCCGGCGGATACAGGCTCGGCCCGTGGTACGAGGCATTCGGTACCGGCTATGTGCGCCGCGCCTTCGAGCGCGTGGCGATGGTCGACCGAAAGACAAAATTGGTTCTCAATGAGGCACAGAGCGAGCGCGACGACGACGTCGGCATCGCGGTTCGTCGCGGTCTGCTGCAACTGGTCGACGAATTGAAGCATGCCGGCGTGCCGCTGCATGCCGTCGGATTGCAAAGTCACCTGCAGCCGCGCTACCCGCACGATCCCGGTCGCTTTGCCGAATTCCTTCACGCGCTCGCCGGACGTGGAGTCGATATCTATCTGACCGAATTCGACGTGCGCGACGACACGTTTCCGGACGACATCGCAGTGCGCGATGCCATGATCGCCGAGACGGCAGAGAAGTTCCTGACCAACGCGCTGCGCGTGCCGGCCGTCAAGGTGGTGATCGCGTGGGAACTTGCCGATAACTACTCGTTCTATACCGATGCGGCGAAGAAGAAGGATCCGCTCGCGCAACGGCTGCCTCGGCCGCTTCCATTCGATTCGTCGATGCAGAAGAAGCCGCTTTGGTTCGCGATGGCGCGCGCATTCGAGAATGCCAGGAAGTCGTAGCCGCCAACATGTCGGGTGCGCTCACGCCCCCGAATGCTGGGGGCGTGGCCGAAGCATCCGCACCAGCGACGGTGCATAGAGCAGGGCAAGCGCTGCGAAATAGCTGGCGGCGCCTGCCGCAATGTGGGCCGCCAGAATCGGGATCGTCCTGGCCTCCGGAAATATCCGCAGCACGGCCGCCATGGCGATGGTGGCCAATACGATGCGCACGAGATGGCCAACCGGAAGGCGCAGGCCAAACCGCGTGAACCCGATCGAGAAACTCACGGTGGCGGCGGCCAGTGCCGCCAGAACCGTGGCGGCAGCGACGCCGGGCAGTCCCCACCGCGGCAGCAACAAGACGCTCAACACCACGGTCATCGACGCGTCGATCGCGGCAATGGCCATCATCCAGCGCGTGCGGTTTTGCAGGAGAAATACCTGGTCGCCGAAATGGGCGCGCAGGTTGCGGATGGCACCAGCGAGCGTCGAAAGCGGCAGGATGGCGAGCGTCACCGCCTGGAACGGCGCGGCGATCAGGAGATGCACGATCTCCGTTCTCAGCATGATGATGCCGGCGAGGCTTGGCGCCAGGACTGCGACAAGGAGGGCGCTGTTGTTGGCGAGCTGGCGCATCCCAGCCTGGTCGCCGTGCTGCTCCATGCTTCTCACCGCCAGCGGGAAGGCCGCTGCCGTTACCAGCATGGCCGCGACCGCCGCGGCCCGCTGGCCGAGGCCGTACCCGACCGCAAACAGTCCGGCGGCAGCCACGCCGGACATTTCGTTGACGATGAAGCGCGATGCATTGAGGCCGACCCAGCCGAGCGCGCCGCCGATGATCAGCGGAATGCCGTAGCGCAGGGCGTGGACCACGATCTCCCGGTCGATCGGCCACAGGCGGTGACCCCAGCCGATCCAGGGCAGGACGATGAGCGCGGCCGTCAGTTGCGCGGCCGCGTAACCTGCAAGTGGCCAATCCGGGGATTGGCCGAGCAGTTTGATCAATACCAGGCCCAGGATGAATCCGACGGATGGCCCGAACACTTGCTGGATCGTGTAGACGCGGATCTGCTGCCGCGCGCGGGCGCGCTCGCCGATATAGAGATTGAGCGACCGGGTCATCACATAGGCGACGGAGGCCAGCAGAAGGCCCGTTCCTGCGCCGGGCGCGATGACCAGATGCAGAATTCCGATGATGGCCGCGCTCTGCAACGCAAGGGATGCCAGCAAGACCGCGTTTTCGGTGCGATAGAAGCGCGGCGCGTCGTTGGCGTCCTGGTAACGTCCGAGGAAGCGCAACGCAAATTGCGACCACCAGGCGAGGAAGCCGATCTGCAGCAATTCGTGCGTGGCCGTGATCAGCGTGATGACGCCGAGCGTGTGCTCGTCGACGACATGCGTCCATACGATCATCGCCAGAAGCTGGAACAGCGGTCCGACGAATTGCGCGGGCAGATAGAGCAGGGTGTGCTTCAGGAGCATGGTCTATGCACCCAGCCAGCGGCAGATTCGGGGCGAGGCGAATTGCCGGACGGCCAGCAGCGCAGCGGTAGAGACAAGGGCGGTCAGGATGCAGGAAACGGCAAAGCTGGAGACGCCGCCGAGCTGGCGCATCCCGGTGTGATCGCGCAGCGCCATCACGATGAAGATGTGCCAGAGATAGATGAAGTAGCTCCCTGAGCCGATCCACCCGAGTAGCGGCAACCTCGGCTGGACGGCAAACAGTGAAATGCAGAACAGGGCCGCATAGAGGAAGAACGCGGTCGAATCGTAAGTGGCGGCGTCGCCGAGGTTGAGCATGCGAACGGCGGCATAGAGCAGGTAGGCCGCCAGCATGGCGCCAAGCAGCGAGCGGCAGATGCCTCGGTCGGTGAGGTCTGCGAACATCGCGGTCAGCGCGCCAAGCGCGGCGAACGAGAACCAGAACGGAATGTCGCGCATGCGGATTTCGTCGAGCAGTGCCTCCGATGCGCCAAACTTGGACATGGCCGGGTCTAGATAACTGCCGGCAAGCAAGCCGCAGCCGATCGAGAGCAGCAGCAGAGTCGCGATCCGTTGCCTTGGAGCGGTTTGTCCGTCCCCGCCCGCTGCAAAGACGAACCACAGACCGAGCGTGCAGCAGACATAGACGAAGACGTAATAGTAGACGAATACATATCCCAGCCCGAACCGGGCGAGCGTCGTGCCGATGCGATGATCCATCGCGGGATTATGCAGGGCCATGTAGATGTAGGCGGCCGCGAACGCGATTGCGTAAGGGATCAGGGTCGCCCGTAACCGCTTTGCGAGCGGCACGCGGCCGGAAAGCGCCGTCAGATATCCGGAAGCGAACAGGAACACGGGCACGCAGGGCCGCAGCGCCGCATCGAGCGATTTTGCCCAGTTCGCATCGAGCGGCTGCGGCAGCGAATGAATGCCGATCACCATCAGAATGGCAATGCCGCGCATGGCGTCGATGACGGCATCGCGGGCTTTGGTCGGCGCATGCGCGAGGCTCAGGGACGACGGATTTGCTGATACGCGTTCGACGACCGTCATGATGTGCTCTCCTGCCGCGAGATCGCTGGAGACGGCACTTGCTTGAGGGCGCGGCGGTCGTAAGCCTCGGTCAGATATCGCCGCAGCGGCGTTTCGAACGTGCGCAGCGAGACGACGCTCGCGAATGCAAGAACGATGATTGCCGCCGGTGCCAGAAGCAGCCGTTCATGCGGCGACAAGGAAAGCAGGCGCGATCCAAGGGTGATGACGACGGTCGCAACCGGAATATGCAGCATGTAGCAGGAATAGGTCAGCGCCGACCAGCGATCGAAGCCGAGCCGCGACAGCAGCGTCGCGCGGCCGGCGCAGTCCGCCTGAACCGCCAGTATTGCGATGACGTAGATCGCGAGCAGGGCGGTCATCGTCGGCAGCAGGGAGCCGAGCATGATGAACGCCGCCAGAGATATCGCCAACGCGCCGGGTATCGCGGGCCACTGCGCGATCCGGTCGCGAAACAGATAGCAGGCCATGCCGAGGCTGAAGGCAGGCAGCGCCCGGAACGCGCCGCCCTGGTTGATCCAGTCGGCCCAGGGTGTCGTTGCCGCTACCCACGCCCAAAATGAGTTGGCCAGCGCGGCAAGGACCACGAGCGCAATGACCGCCTCGTTGCGGCGCCGCGCGATCAGCGCGACGAGCGGGAAAAGCAGATAGCAAAACATCTCCGCCGAGAGCGACCAGCTCGGGAAGTTGAACGTCAGGCGCTCGCCGATGAAGGCGTGAAGCAGCAGGAACTGCGCGGGCAGGTCGGAAAGCGGATAACGGGCTGGGTTGTCGGTTCGGGCGGCGCCGAAATGGAGCGCGCCGGCAAGCGCCACATAGAAGGCGAGTGTGGCGAGATGCAGCGGATAGATGCGGGCGAGGCGACGCCAGAGAAAGCGGCCGATCGATGCGGCATCGTCGACGCGGCCGAAATATTGGCGGGCGATGACAAAGCCGGAGACCACAAAGAACAGGTCCACGAACAGATTGAAATGCCAGGTGTGCGCGACCATGAAACGGCCGACGGGCAGGTCCTTGAAGTAATCGGAATAGTGAAGGATCACCACGGCGCCGGCCGCGATGATCCGCAATCCGTCCTGGTGCCTCGTGGCGCTCGTGTCATGCAAGGCGGCGGTACTCCGGCGTAGCGCTTCCCTGGAGGTGAGCAAGGCGGGCGATCAGGCTGATGACATTCTCGCGGTCGCTGCGGGCCAGATCGTTCCATCGCGTCAGATTTCGGACCGCCTGCCCCACGTATCGGGCGCGCCAGTCCTCGTTCGAAAGCGCAGCCGCGATCTGCGCGGCCGCCGAAGCGGGATCTGCGGTATCGATGTAGATGCCGGACTCGCCGAGCACCTCGCGGAAGATGGCCGCATCGGGGGCGACGATCGGCAGGCCGGCGTATTGCGCCTCCAGCAGCGGCAATCCCAGGCCTTCGTCATGGGAGGTGCAGATGAACAGATCGGCCGCTTCAAGCAACTGATTGACGCGATCGGCCGACTGATATCCGTGCAGCGTAACGCCCGGCTGCCCCTCGAGGGCTTGCCAGTCGTTGCCCCATCCCGGCCTTCCGACGATATCCAGCGTCGCGTCCGGAAATCCCCGCATGTGCAGCACGTCGAGGATTTTCGCCGCCGCGCCAAAATTCTTGCGCGGCTCCACCGTGCCCAGCGCGATCAGCCGAAGCGGCTGGGGCTGCGCGCTTCGTTCGCCGCGCCGTCCGGGGTCGAGGCCGAACACGTTGCGCACTGCGGGCCGGTAGAGCGTCACTTCGGCATCGGACCGGCAATGCGCGGCAAGCTTGCGCCTGGTGTCGCCGGAATTGGCCAGAAAACGCGGATAGTGACGTAACGCGAGCTTGAAGGGACCTGCCATATAGAGCCGCGCCCGCATGTTGAGCTCGGCGCGTCGCGTGATCAGGAAGTCATCGTGAATATAGGGCAGCACCCGCGAGGCGAACGGCCGCAGTAGCGGACTGGGCGGAAAGCCGGGACATAGCAGGATCGAGGACGAAGCGGCGAGCCGCATCGGCAGGCCCAGGGTCTGCGTCGTCAGCATCTGGCGAAGGCCTTGCGCCGTCACCGGCACGACGTCGAGCGGCGCAAGCGCGGCGGCGGAGAACAGCTCCAGCGTGATGCGTTCGAGGCCGGTGACGTGGCGTCCGAGGTGGGTGTTGTCGACGTAGATGGCCATACGAAAGGGAATCCTAAAGTTATGCCGGAACGGACCGGTAGGTGACGGGCGTGCGGACTTGCGCCGACGCCTCGACGCGCCGCCGCTCGCGCGGCAGCAGGACCGAAATGAGGATCACGAACTGTGCGAGCTGAATGTTCTTCGACGAGAAGCTCACCGAACTCGCGGCGATGACGATGATCAGCAGCACGATCGCCCACACGGCGGGGTTCGAACGGCGCAGCAACTCGACGAAGAAGCAGATCAGTCCGATCGTCAGAACGACGGTATGGACGAGGCCGAACTGGACGATTGCGGAAATCCAGAAGTTCTCGATGCCGTAGTTGAGGCCGAGCTGCGACTGCAACGCGTTCACCCGGACCGGATTGGGCCCGAGGATCAGTTCGTGCCAATCGAAATGCGAGAGCAGGCTGAAGGTGGCAAAGCGCGCCAGCGCGCTGCCTTTGTCCGAGGAGAATCGCAGCAGCATCTTGTCGAAAATGCCGAGGTCGAGCGCGGCGAAGATGATGGCGCCGGTGGCAAACAGCACGCAGATGGCGAGAATGGCCGCCGGAAGCTGCGTTCGCTTTCCGCGCATCAGGCGGATCGCTTCAAAGCCCCCAACCAGCCCGATCATCGCCAGCACCGTGACCAGCGACGTCCGGCCGCCAAAGGTCATCAGTGACGCCAGGCAGAATGCGATCAGCGGCAGCCGTACCAGGAGCGGCGGGCAGATCGCCGGACGGAGCACCAGCGCGAGCACGTAGGCGCCGACGATGCCGGATGCCGTGAGCGGGTGACCCAGCAGCGCCGCGGAGCGCCATTCTCCCATCACCTCCACGTCGCCGAGCGTCAGCGGGATCAGCCGATGGCCGGAGAAATACTCATAATATCCGAGTACGACGTTCAGCAGGATCGTCAGGTGAATGGCCCAGACCAGCGGGCGTCTTTGCGCCGGCGACAACTGCCACATCACCAGCGCAATCAGGACCGGCAGCAGGAACGTGTCGATGATGATCGTGAACGGCCGTCCGAGCACGATCACTTGGATCAACAGAAACAACCAGCAGAGCAGATAGGCTAGCAGCAGCTTCGATTCGGAAAACATCCGGTTGATCTCGGCGACCGGGCCGCGGCTGCGTATCAGCAGCACGGAGAACGCGAGTACCGTGAAATAGGTGGCGGGGTGCAGCTTCTCGTAAAAATTTCCGCCCGCCGTCAGATAGTGGATTCTCCAGTTGGTCAAAACGGATGATGAGAGCGTGAACGTGGCCATCACAGCAAGCAGCATCAAGCCGGTCGCGATCCGCTCAATGAACGCATCGGCATTCGTGACGCGCGCATGCGCATGTGAAGCCGGCCGCCGTGCCGGTGGCGCAGGGGGACGCCGATGCACCCGTGCGGCGGCGACACCGGCCGGTCCGTTCAACGGTCCGCGCGCTCTCACCGCGCCGCTCCGGCATTCAGGGCCGTGGTGCCGTACGGCTTCAGGTAAGCCGAACTGCGGTAATAGTCGTAGAACTGCAGGCGACTGAGATCGACGCGGGTCAGCACCGTTCCCATGATCCGGTCACTGACGGGAGCAAGCAGGTCCATGGCATGGGACAGCACTTCGCGGGGGGTCTGGTCCCAGGCCAGCGCCAGAATGATGCGATCGGCCAGTTCGGCGAGCGCGCGGCCATCGACCAGCGGCACCAGCGGCGGCGAGTCGATCACGATCAATTCGTAGCGGTGGCGGAAGTGATCGAGAACATCGACGATCCGGTCGGAGAACATCAGCTCCGTGATGTACTCGACCTGCTTGATCCTGGTCGACGGCAGAATGGAAAGCCCCGTGCTTTGATCGACGAGGATGGCGCGCTCCGGGGCGGCGTGTCCGATCGCGACTTCCAGCAGTCCGGCGTCGGCGCGCGGACACAGGGAGCGGGTCACTTGTGGATTGCGGAGGTCGCCATCGATGAGCAGCGTTCGGATGCCGAGAGTCGCCAGCGACTGCGCGAGGTTGATGGCAAGCGTGGTTTTGCCCTCGCTGTCGAGCGCCGAGGTGACTTGCACGACCTTCACCGGCTGGGACCGCATCGTCCGTTGCAACGACAGGCGGACCGCGCGGATGGCCTCCGCGAAGAACGTGCCGGGCTCGTCGATCGCGTAGCGCGTCAAAGGCGGCTGCAACGGCGCTGGCAGAAGCTTCGTGGTCTTCGGATCGTAGCGGCCGAGTTCGCTACGCCCACGCTTGGCGAGACGGGCAAGCTCTCGCGTGCCGATCAGCGGAACCGCGGCGAGGGCCGGCACACCCGCAATGGCTTCGGCCTGTTCGAGCGTCTTGATGCGGCCATCAAGATAGTCGGCAAGAAACGCCAGCACGCTGCCCGCCCCGAGCCCGAGCATCATCGCAAGGCCGAGGATCAGCATCGTCTTGGGTGACGACGGCCTGATCGGAATGCTGGCCTTGGTCACGATCCGGGAATCCGGCATCTCCAGGCTCTCTTGCGCGGTGGTCTCCTTGGAGCGCGCCAGATAGGATTCGTAGAGCGTGCGGCTGGCCTCGGCCTCGCGCTGCAGTTCGCGTAAGCGTACCTGGGCCTGGCCGGAGGAGGTGGACACGCCCTGGAGCTGGTCCAGGTTCTGCTGCAGGGACACCTCACGCGAACGCGCGACGTCATAGTCGTGCTTCGTGCTCTCCAGTATCCGCCGGATTTCGTCGTTGATCAGCTTCTGGGTGTCGCGCCGCTGCGCCCGCACATTGGCGACGAGCGGATGACGTGCGCCGTATTTGCTCGACAGATCCGCCTCGTTCTTGGCGATGTCGGCATACTGGGTACGCAGCTTGGTGATCATTTCCGAGGAAATGGCCGCGTTGATGCCGCCGGGATCGCCGCCCGATTTTGCAATGTCCTGGACCTGCTCGTACTTTGCCCGCGCCTCCGCCGTCTGCACGCGCGCAGCGATCAACTTGTTGTTGAGGTCGGTGAGCTGCTGGTCGTTGAGCGTTACGCCCTGCGAGACCATCAGGTTGTTGGCCGAACGAAAGTCCTCCACCGCTTTCTCGGACGCAACGACCCGCGACTTCAACTCGTCGATCTGGCCGTTGAGCCAATTCGCGGCAATGCGCGTGGCGTCGTGTTTGGCGCGGACCTGTTCGTCGAAATAGGCGTCCGCAACCGCGTTGGCGATGGTTGCGGCCTTCTGCGGCGCTTCCGAACCGACGGCGATGTCGACGAGGAAGGTGGTGCCTTGCCTTGTTACCTTCATCCGTCTCTGAAGGATCTCGACCGATCGCGCTCTGGCGGCGTCTTCGGGGCCCGCGCCATTACTTGGCCCGCTGCTGCTGAACAGCCGTCTGATCGGATCAAGGAGGCCGGGCTTGGGCTTGAATTCCGCATCCTCCGTCAGCTTCAGCTTATCGACGACGCGCATCAATATCGCGACTGACTGGATCAGCAGTGTCTGGCTTTCGATGGTCGCATCGTCCGTGCCGAAGTTCGACAGCACGGACTGGTTGGTCTCGACGACATTGGCTCGGCGCGGATCGACCAGCACGGTCGACGTCGCCACATATAATGTGGTCGCGAGCATCAGGTAGGTCAGCGCCAACCCGAGCAGGACCGCGACCGGAAGCACCACCAGCCTATAGCGACGGCGGAGGATGCGGCCCATCTCGCGCAGATCGACGGTCGGATACTGCCAGCCTTCCGCCTGGCGAAGCGGAGGATCGTCGGGGACCACATAGGGCAGGTCAGAATTGCGCTGTAACATTCATTCCTACCAGGTGTTTGTCGAAGCTGAAGACGGGAACATCGCTGTCGCGCTTGGTGTAGCGGTAGTAGGCGGAAACGGCGCCGAACCGGTTGACGAGATATTTGACCCGCGTGTCTGACGTCAGCACGTTGTCCTTGCGGAGCTGACCGAAGAACCGGTCGTTCTCGTAGCCGCCCGCCACTGACAAGATGATGTTGCGACGCAGTTCGTAGTCGACGCCGAGCTGAACTGCGTTCGCGAGCACGCCGGTGGCGCTGGTGTCGGAGGTCTGCGTGACGAGCTGTTCGGCATTGAAATGCACGTCGAGCAGGCGGGTGGGCCGCCATGTCAGCCGTGCGCGATAGGAAGGGCCCTCGATCATGCCGATCGAGGGATCGTCGAAACGCTGCTGGACGTAACCGGCGCCGAATTCGCCGGTGACCAGGTTGCTCAGCCCGATGGTGATGCCGGAAAGTGCGCGATAGCCCTGCGAGTCCAGGGTGTGGCCCGGCGTTCCCCTGATGTCGCGCTGATTGCCTTCGACGCCGCCGAACCAGCCGAGCGTGGAAGAGATCGCATAGTCGATCCGGCTGTGCAGTGCATAGATCTGCCCGTCGCGAGCATCCTGGTTGATGACGCTGCCGTCCTGCGCGCGCGTCGATTGAAAGTCGTAGGAATCGGTGCGGAAGCCGATCGAGGTCGTCAGCCGGTTGAACTCCCTGCGCAGCGTGACGTCGCCTGACATCAGGTTATATGGCGTTGGCGATATCGCGTTACTGGGCGATCCGAGCGTGCCGACGCCTTCGTTCAGATGCGCGATCTGAAAGCTGCTCAGCAGCATCGTGTCTTTTGTAATGTCGAGCCAGCCGTTACCCTTCAGGCTGGCATTGGTCTGGTTCAGGCTCGAATTCTGGTTGTAGAGCGTCTGCTGCGCATTCAGCTTCAGATCAACGCCATGCCGTCCCCATAATGAGTGCGCGCGAAGGGTGGGCTCGATCACCGCCGCGATGTCGGAACGCTTGGTGGAGTTCGACGCAAAGACGTTGCTGTCGTAAAAAGTGCCGGCGGTCAGCGACGGGTTGAACATCCAGGAGCCGGCGCGAATACCGACGGGTTCATAGCCAGGCTGTTGTCGCTTCTTCACCGGCATGTCCTCGGGCGGTATCTCTTCGCGGTTGTCCGGATCGGTCCTGTCCGGCAACGATGACGGTTCGAAGATCTTCTGCGCATTCCAGGGCGAAGCGAACTCTCCGCTGGTCCACGGAATGGCTTGTGCATGCGCGGACGATCCGAGACCGAGCAGGATGACCGCCGCCGGAGCGGGCAACAGGTTGAAGCGGCATCGGCCGGGCACGCCTATGGGACGGAATCGCTCTCCGCTTCCTTCAGACGCAATCAGCGATGCAGACTCGAATCCCATCACCCATCCCTTGCGGGAACGCGAAGGCGGCGAACACTTGTCGGGCGAAGCCCATCGCTCAAAAAATGATCGTCGACTGCGCATAAGAACGGCAGGCCTCATACTCGATACGCGGGCGCAAGGGTTTTGAGTTGTGAGATTGAAGTGATGCGCACGCTTGCAACGCGCCTTGCCGGAAAAAGTTTTCCTCGCGTCGCAAAATATTTCGCATGTGCAAAATGCGAACTGTGACAACAGCGCAACACGCGCCATCATCTGCTCACGAGCGGCATCACCTCATCTGCAATTCCGAAACGCTAGAAGTAGCGCTCCGGAATCCGAATGTTGTCGCCGGGATAGACCGGAACCGGAGCATCGAGAGGGTAGGTCTCTTCCGCGCCGGAGCCTGCGCGGCGGAGAAAGACCTTGTTTTCATTGGCGCGGTAGGTGAATCCGCCGGCGCTCGCGACCGCGTCCATGACCGTCAATCCATTGCGGTAGGGATATTCGCCGCTCTTCTTTACTTCGCCGAGAATGTAGTACGGGCGATACTGCGCGATCTCGACGTTGACGCGCGGATCGCGCACGATTCCCTTTGCAAGCGCGGATGCGATCGACTTTTCGAGCTGCCGCGTCGTCGCGCCAGCAGCCTTGATATGACCGGCGAGCGGAATCGAAACCTGACCGCCATTGTCGATTTCATACTCGCCGGTGATGTCGGGTTCGCCGTAGACCTTCAGCCTGATTCGATCGTTCGGGCCGAGAACGTATCGTTCCGCAGACGATGCGGATGGTGGCGTCTGTGCCGACGCGCGAATCGAAAATCCGGCACTGATGCCGGCAACTACAAGGACGAAGAGAACGAAGGGAAGCGTCGGGCCGGCGCTGGACGACCGTTGCTGCATGGCTGCATCTCCATGAATGCACGTAACAGCCGCGGATCATATGGAAGCAAAAACGGCGAAAGAATGTGATGACGAAGTTCCATGTGCCCAATATGCGCGCACGCGTTAACGAAACGTTTGCATACGAGTTACAGGAAGAGGATCGACGATCCTTCGATCGCAATGCAGGTCAACATTCCCGTCCGCCACGCCGCAGTATCGATGTTGATTCGGTTGGACCTGATATCCGGACGCGGCACTGGCGTATGACCGTGCACGATGAATTGTTCGTGATCCCGCGTGGAGTCGAGGAACGCATCGCGAATCCAGATCAGATCGTTGGCGTCCTGATGCTCGATTGGCACGTCCGGACGAATGCCGGCGTGCACGAACAGGAAATCGCCGCACCTGAACTGATTACGCAAACATTGCATGAACAGTTCGTGAGTGCGCGGGAACGCGTCGAGAAAGCGGCGATGCACCTCGTTCGCCGTCTCGGTTCCGTCGTGCAGTTCGACTCCATACGATGCAAGCGTTTGCATGCCGCCCAATTGCAGCCAGTACTGCAGGATGTCGGGATCCTGAAGGAACCCTTCCATCACGGCCTCGTGGTTGCCGCGCAGACATACTGCGTGATTGGCAACGAGCCGGACCGCGAGCAGGTCGATCACGGTCCTGGAATGTGGTCCGCGATCAACGTAATCGCCGAGATAGACCTCGATCGCGCGCGCGATCGGTCTACGCATTATGTCCTCGTCGATGCGCTCAACGATCTCGGTCAGCAGGTCGGCACGGCCATGGATGTCGCCGACCGCATAGATGCGTGTATCGGCGGGCGTTGAAGCGTTAACGGAGCGTGAAGGTCGCGCAGACGATCTGTGCATGGCATGCAATGTCGATCATGGAACCGCGCGGCGGTCAATCCATGACACCACGTGCCGAGATGGAGCCACAAGTAATAGATCAGAAGAAAAGCAGACTGATCAGGATCACGATCGCGATCCACACGATCGCGTTCGCGATGATGATGCGGTTCCTCAGCCCGCGGTCGGGCGACAATCTGCCGTGCGGCACCAGCGCGCGGCTTTCCAGACGTTCGGCCATCATGAGCGCCTCCCTGGAAGCGTTCCGCAAAGTGGACGGCTCGCGAATCGCTGCCGTCTCTGTTTTTTCGAAGCTTCGACCATCGTGCTCACGCCGTTCGTCAGGCTGCGATCGAATCGCTTTAGCTTCGATGAACAATCTCGTTCAAATCAACGACGTGACGGCCATTTGTTGCCCGTACAGCGACGCTGCACCTGTTCAATTGACGTCGAGAATCGAACAACGGATTTTGTTCCGCGATTTTCGAATATGCATAGCAGCGTCAAGTCACACGCAGCTCATTAACCAGGCAAATCGAGACTAAGCATCTCCGAACAAACCGGAATATCGCGTCGCACAAATCTCATGAACGATTCAGTTCCGTCGAGTGCGGCACCCGCTTTCGCTTTTGCGCCAAACTTCGCTCAAGATTCTGGAAAGTGTTAGCGACCGCGAAGTGCGGACGTTCGCTGCTGCGAAATCGTCGCACCCGTTGTCGAGCAACTCGACGTGCTCGATCACACTCCGGTTCCCGCAGAGAGGAGAGTCATGGCCTCCATCGTGACAGCCAGCTTCGATCGGAACAAGGTTGCGCCGATTCGAAGAGAGCGAACTGAGATCTCGGTCCGTCCTGTCGAATTTGCCGGCGGCGGTGCGCATCGCGCGTACCGGGTCCGCCGGCGGCCGCGCCGGAGCGCGCGAACTGAACCGTCCTCGTCGATCGCAAAGCGCATCTTTGACGTGACCGCGGCGAGCGGCGCGTTACTGTTCTTCGCGCCTCTCCTGATCGCGATTGCAGTCGCAATAAAACTGACGTCGCCAGGCCCGGTGCTGTTCTTTCAATATCGCTACGGCTATCGAAATCGCCGCTTCAAGATCTACAAGTTCCGCACCATGCGTGCCGATGCGGGCGATGTGCGCGGCGTAAGGCAGACGGTCCAGGGCGACGCGCGCGTGACGCCGGTGGGGCGAATTCTGCGCAAGACCAGCCTCGATGAGATTCCGCAACTGATCAACGTGATCAAGGGCGACATGTCGCTGGTCGGGCCGCGGCCGCATGTGCCGGGAATGCTGGCGGTGGATCTGCCCTACGAAGACCTCGTGCCGTATTACTTTCAGCGGCACACGGCGCGGCCGGGCATTACCGGGCTTGCGCAGGTCAGCGGCTGCAGGGGAAGCACGGCCGAATTCGGTCCCGCGGTTTCGCGGATCGATTACGATCTCGATTACATCGAGAGGTGGTCGCTGCGGATGGACATCATGATCATCATCCGCACCATCCGCAAGGAATTCCTGTCCGGAAGCGGATTCTGACGGACCTCAACGTCGCAACATCGAAGGACCATGCAATGCCGATGATCGAGCCGCGCGGCCGTATCGTACCCGTTCTCCTGTCCGGCGGCGCCGGCTCGCGGCTGTGGCCGCTTTCACGCGAAACCTATCCCAAGCAACTGCTCTCGCTGCTCGGCGAGAGCACGTTGCTGCAGCAAACGGCGCTGCGGGTCGACGATCGCTCGCTGTTTACCGATCCGATGGTGATCGCAAACGCCGAGCATCGCTTTGCGATCGGCGAGCAGTTGCGCGCGGTCGGCGTCGACCGTCCGACCATCGTGCTCGAGCCGTTCGGAAGAAACACCGCTCCTGCGGTTGCGGTTGCGGCGTTGCTTGCCAGCGAAGCCGATCCCGACGCCGTGATACTGGCGATGCCGGTCGATCATTGGGTGCGCGACCACGCTGCGTTCCGCGCCGCCATATCGACGGGCGTCACGGCCGCGCGCTACGGCCGGTTCGTGCTGTTCGGCGTGCGGCCTTCGTCGGCCGCGACCGGATTCGGCTATATCCGGATGGGCGATGAGCTGGAAGCCGCTTCCCCGATTCGCAACGTTGCCAGCTTCGTCGAGAAGCCGGACCTGGTGACGGTCGAGCGTCTTTTGGCCTGCGACGAGCATGTCTGGAACAGCGGGATATTTCTGCTGCCGGCGCGTCAGTTCATTGACGAATTGGCGCAGCGGGCGCCGGAGGTCCTGGCTGCCTGTCGCAATGCGTTGATGGGCGCAACCCGCGATCTCGATTTTCTCCGACTTGACGAGCGCGCTTTCGAGACGTGTCCGACCATCTCGATGGACTATGCGATCATGGAGAAGACCGACAATGCGGTGGTGGTTCCCGCCACGTTCGACTGGAGCGATGTCGGAAGCTGGTCGGCCTTGTGGTCGATGGCGGAGAAGGATTCGTCGGGCAATGTCGTGATTGGCGATGCGGTAGTGGAAGATGCTTCGGGGTGCTACGTGCGGGGCGACGGCCAACTGGTCGCGGCGCTCGGTGTCGAGGACCTCGTCATCGCCACGTCGCCGGACGTGGTGCTGGTGACCAGCCGGAAACGCGACCAGGATGTCGGAAAACTGGTCGAGCGCCTGAAGGCAAACGGCCATCGCTCGGCAACCCAGACCCACAGCGTCCACCGCCCCTGGGGCTATTATCAGTCGATCCATGCCGGGGAGCGGTTTCAGGTCAAGCGTATCACCGTCAATCCCGGGGCCAAGCTTTCGCTGCAGAAACATTATCATCGCGCCGAACATTGGGTCGTGGTGAACGGCACCGCGATCGTGACGCGCGACGACGAGGAAATCCTGCTGCGAGAGAACGAGTCGATCTTCGTGCCCCTGGGATGCATGCATCGCCTGGAAAATCCCGGAAAGGTTCCCCTCAACCTGATCGAGGTCCAGTCCGGCGCCTATCTCGGGGAGGACGACATCGTCCGCGTGCAGGATATCTATGACCGCGTTTGAGGTGTGGTGGGGTGGGAGGCAGCATCCGCATCGAGGCGTGCGCGCGCGACACGAAGGGAGGCAGCGATGAACCCAAAACAACACGTCAAGGAGCTGGTGAAGGATGCGTTTCCTTCGATATGGCTGCAATGGCATTTCATGAAGCGCCCCAAATCGGCGGAACGGGAACTGTCCTATCTGGACAAGGTCATTCCCGACGACGCGGTGACGGTCGACGTCGGCGCAAACTGCGGCCTCTACACGCGGCGGCTGGCGCGCCTTTCCCGGCAGGTCCACGCCTTCGAGCCTTCGCAGCAGATGGCGAGATTGTTGCGCCGAACCTCGGCGCGCAATGTGAGCGTCCACGAGATCGCGCTGTCGGATCATGACGGCGGCGCCGAGTTGTACATCCCGCAAGGTGAGGATGGTTTAGTGTACGGCCTTGCCTCGCTGGAGGCGCGAGCCGATTCATCGGAGAGACTCGTTTCCGCCCACGTGCCGATCGCGCGCCTCGACGCTGTCATTGACCAGGATGTGGCGTTCGTGAAGATCGACGTCGAAGGTCACGAGTTGAATGTCCTGAACGGCGCCGTCGAGCTTCTGGAGCGCTGCCAGCCGGTATTCCTGGTGGAGGCGGAGGATCGCCACCGTGCCGAGGCGACGCGCTCGGTGTTCGAATTCTTCCGGAACAAAGCCTATCGGGGGTTCTTCCTGAAAGACAACGACGTGATCGGAGTGGAACAGTTCGATTCCCAAAGGCTTCAGGACGCCGATGCGCTGCGGCCGGACGGCGGCCGCAAGAACGGACAGTTCTACGTCAACAACTTCTTTTTCTTTCCCCGTCATCTCGACGGCGAATCGATATTGAGCAGCTAGCTCGTCGTTTCGCCGCCTCTCCGCCGGCGCGGCCTTTCAGACAGGAACCGTAATGCATATAGCGATGATTGGCGCCGGCTATGTCGGGCTGGTGTCGGGGGCGTGCTTTTCCGATTTCGGGCATCAGGTCGTCTGTATCGACAGCAATGCGGAGAAAGTTGCGAGCCTCGACAACGGGGAGATGCCGATCCACGAACCCGGGCTTGCCGAACTGGTGGCGCGAAACGTTGGTCAAGGTCGCCTGTCATTTTCGAGCGATCTGAAATCCGCCGTCAGCGGTGCGGAAGTGGTGTTCATCGCGGTAGGCACGCCGTCACGCCGCGGCGACGGCCATGCCGATCTCTCCTATGTCTATGCGGCAGCGCGCGAGATCGCCGGCGTGCTTCCCACTCAGGCGGTGGTGGTTACCAAGTCGACCGTTCCAGTCGGGACCGGTGACGAGGTCGAACGTATCATCCGCGAACAAAATCCCACCGCCAAAGTTACCGTCGTTTCCAATCCCGAATTCCTGCGCGAAGGGGCTGCGATCCGCGACTTCAAGCATCCCGACCGGATCGTCATCGGAACGGACGACGCGCGCGCCCGCAGCGTGATGGCCGAGGTATACCGGCCGCTTCACCTCAATGCATCGCCGATCCTCTATACCGACCGCCGCACCGCGGAGCTGACGAAATACGCGGCCAATTCCTTTCTCGCCACCAAGATCGCCTTCATCAACGAAATCGCCGATCTTGCCGAAAAGGTCGGCGCCAATGTGCAGGAAGTCGCACGCGGCATCGGCCTCGACAACCGGATCGGGCAGAAATTCCTGCACGCAGGGCCGGGCTTCGGCGGCTCCTGCTTTCCAAAGGACGCGATGGCGCTGATCAAGACCGGCCAGGACAATGAAGCGCCGGTGCGCATCGTTGAAACGGTGGTCGCCGTCAACGACCAGCGCAAGCGGGCGATGGCGCGCAAGGTCGCGAACGCGTTCGGTGGCAACATCCGCGGAAAATCCATTGCGGTACTTGGCGTGACCTTCAAGCCCGAGACCGATGACATGCGCGATGCGCCGTCGATTCCGCTGATCACCGCGCTGCAGGACATGGGGGCCGAGGTGCGCGTGTTCGACCCCGTCGGCATGGAGCAGGCAAAGAAGGTGTTCGAGAACGTCACCTTCTGCGACAACGCCTATCGTTGCGCCAAGGGATGCCACGCGCTCGTCATCGTCACGGAATGGGAGCAGTTCCGGGCACTGGATCTCAAGGAATTGTCCACCATCATGGCCTGTCCCGTCATCGTCGATCTCCGCAACATCTACTCTCCGGAAGAGGTGGAACGGAACGGCTTTCTATATTGCGGCGTGGGACGGCCGAAATCGGTGGCGTACTGACAAGCATGAGCCGTCATGACAACGGCTGGCGGAGGATGCACGCATGATGCCGGATCAGGCAATTCTGGTAACGGGGGCCGCAGGCTTCATCGGATTTCACGTGGCGCAGCGGCTGCTGCAGTCCGGCCATCGCGTGGTCGGGCTCGACAACCTCAATACGTATTACGATCCGCAACTGAAGGCGGCCCGGCTCGCGATCCTGCGCAACGATCCACGTTTTCAATTTGAAGAGCTGGACGTGGCGGATCGCGTCGCGATACCCGAGTTGTTTGCGCGCCATCGGTTTCCCGTCGTCATCCATCTGGCCGCGCAAGCAGGCGTGCGCTACTCGCTGCAGGATCCCCACGCCTATGTCGACGCCAATCTGGTCGGCTTCACCAATGTCCTGGAGGGATGCCGGCACAATGGCTGCCGCCATTTGTTGTTCGCATCCTCGTCGTCTGTGTACGGGGCCAACAGGAAGTTGCCCTTCTCGGTGCATGATAATGTCGATCATCCGATCAGTCTTTATGCCGCGAGCAAGAAGGCCAACGAACTGATGGCCCACTCGTACAGCCATCTTTACGGAATCCCGTGCACCGGCTTGCGCTTCTTCACGGTGTACGGCCCGTGGTATCGGCCCGACATGGCGCTGTTCGTGTTTGCGGACGCGATCGTTCGCGGCGATCCGGTCAAGTTATTCAATGGCGGCCGCATGCTTCGCGACTTCACCTATATCGACGACGTGACAGAGGCCCTGGTCCGCCTGATCGATCGCGCGCCGCAGATCGGACAGCCCGGGCCGGGGCTGGACGGAATTCAGGACCCGGGATCGAGCATCGCCCCTTGGCGCATCTACAATGTCGGCAACAACAAGCCGCAGGAATTGATGCTCGTGCTCGACATCCTCGAGCGGGAGCTGGGGCGCAAGGCCAACAAGGAACTGCTGCCAATGCAGCCGGGCGACGTGCCGACCACCTATGCCGACGTCGATGACCTCGTGCGAGACGTAGGCTTTCGCCCGGCAACTCCGATCGAGGACGGCATCCAGAGGTTCGCAGCCTGGTACCGCAGCTATCACGAAACAAACCAGTCGATGGCCGCATCCTAGAGCGTTTTCCAGCGAAGTGGACACCGGTTCGCGTCAAGAAAACGCGTCAAAACAAGAATCTAGAGCCCGGTTCTGATTCAATCAGAACCGAAAGCTCTAGAGCCGAACCGATACGCCTGCGCGAAAATCCCGCGGCGTGGTGCCATGCTTGTTCTTGAACGCGCGTGCAGCGTGAGCGCCATCGGCAAACCCGCACTGATGCGCCAATCTCGCGATCGAAATGTTGGCCAGCGAATCCTGTCGCAGCAGGTTGCGTAACAGCTCGACCCGTAAATGAAGGACATGTCGTTCGAACGTGGTCTCACGATCGGCGAAGATGCGATGAAAGGTCCGCTCCGAGATGCCGAATTCGGCGGCGAGCGCCGGGACTGGCCGGACAGCGGCGATATTGGCCCTCAGATGGGTATCGATCAGGCGGAACAGGTCGGGCCGGGAGAGTTGATGGGTGGCGCCTGCGGCGAGACGCAGCAGGGCCGACAAATAGGCGACGATGTCGGGCTCGTCTTGTCGCCCCGGCGCATCGAGTGAGGAAATCGCATCGCGGACCATTGCGGCAATCGAACGCGCAACCGTCCCGGATAGCGGCACGGGCCTGGCGCATAATCGCTCTGCGTCAGGAACGGACCGCAACAGTGACGCGGCGGGAACCGTCGCGATCAGCAACTCCGCGCGCTGTTCGGGGCCGCCGAACAGCCGGTCCTCGAACGGGCGCCGTGCATCGTAGAGCACGCCATATCCGGGATCGATCGTGCCTTCGTTGCCGGCCTGCACCATCGAGCTTCGCCCGCGCCGCTGAAAATCGAACATGAATTCGTCCGAACCGGCCCGGCTCACCAGCCTGGCGTCGCGGGTGTAGCATTGCGGGCTGCTGTCGAAACGGACGAGTTTTGCCCCGCCGATCTCGACGAACTCGAAATGACCGCTGACCACGGCGGAGCCGATCGGCCTGGTCTCGACATTGGCGAACGACCGGCAGATCGCCTCGGTCCAGAAGGCCCGGCGTTCGGTCGGACGGATCGGGTCGGTGGAGACGCTGATCGGCATCGCGCAAGCTGGGTTCCGCTGTGTGGCGCCGCAGCGTCGCTCATGACCGGTGGGTCTGGCAAGGGCAGACATGGCGTCTCTTTGGCAGTCTCATTCAAGACGCCCGGGTCGGACCGGCCTAGCCTATATCCGAACCCCATCCACCCGGTCCGATATGACACGCACAAAACCTTCCGCTCTGGCGCATGCCGGTCATCCGCTCGACCCGCTCAGCGAGGCCGAAGTCGCGCTGACGTCCGAAATATTGCAGAGGGTCAAGAAGCTCGGCCCCGATGCGCGATTTACCCATGTGCAACTCGAAGAGCCGGCCAAGTCCGACGTTCTCGGCTGGAAGCCCGGTGCCGGGCTCGCACGCCGGGCCGCCGCAACCCTGTTCGACTGCAAGACCGGCGCGACGCATGTCGCCACCGTGGACCTCGAATCAGAGTCCGTGACGCAGTGGCGCGAGTATTCGACGAAAGCCCATCCCTACGGCCAGCCGCCGATCACAATCGAGGAGGTGTTCAAGGTCGGCGACATCGTGAAGGCCGATGCGGACTGGCGGCGCGCGATGAAGCGGCGCGGCCTCGATGACAAGGAGATCGAGCTGGTTCAGGTCGATCCGTTCTCGGCCGGCTATTTCGACCGCGAGGTGGAGAAGGGCCGCCGGCTGGTCAGCGCCGTATCCTACTGGCGCAGGAATCCCAAGGACAACGGCTATGCGCACCCGATCGAGGGCGTCGTCGCGCTGGTCGACCTGATCGAGAACAGGATCGTCCACCTCGTCGACGAGCCTGACGTTATCCCGATTCCGAAGACATCACGCAACTACGACCGGGCGTCGATCCCGCAAACGCGCAACGACGTCAGGCCGCTCGACGTCGTGCAGAAGGACGGCCCGAGCTTTACGGTCGACGGCTGGAAGGTCTCTTGGCAGAACTGGTCGTTCCGTGTCGGCTGGACCGCGCGCGAAGGCCTCGTGCTGCACCAGATCTCCTTCCGCGACGGTGGGCTCGAACGGCCGATCATCTATCGCGCCAGCGTCACCGACATGATCGTGCCCTATGCCGATCCGACCGCCAACCATTTCTGGAAATGCGCCTTCGATGCCGGCGAGTATGGACTGGGCAAGCTCGCCAACGCACTCGAACTCGGCTGCGATTGCCTCGGCCACATCCACTATTTCGATGTCCCGGTCGCCGACGATTACGGCAAACCCGGCGTCATGAAGAATGCGATCTGCCTGCATGAGGAGGATTGCGGAATCCTCTGGAAGCATTACGAATTCCGCAATGAGACGTTTGAGGTCCGCCGCTCGCGCCGCCTCGTCATCTCGTTCTTCACGACAGTCGGAAACTACGATTACGGCTTCTTCTGGTACTTTTATCAGGACGGCACCATCCAGCTCGAGGTCAAGCTGACCGGCATCATCCAGACCGCGGCGATCGCCGCGGGCAAGGACTACCCGTGGGGCGGCATGGTCGCCGAAAATCTGGGTGGTCCGACCCATCAGCACTTCTTCAACGCCCGCCTGCACATGATGCTCGACGGCGAAGCCAACACCGTCACCGAACACGAATTCCGCCCGCGGCCCTGGGGTACGGACAACCCATACGGTAACGTGTTCGATGTCACGGCCCGGACGCTCTCGCGTGAGCGCGACGCCGCGCGCGAGGCCGACGGCCGGACCGGGCGCTACTGGAAGATCAGCAATCCCAACAGAAAGAACAGCGTCGGCGGTCCGACGGCGTATAAGCTGATAGCGCACAGTGCGCCTACGATGCTGGCGCAGGAGGGCTGCTACATGACCTCGCGCGGCGGATTTGCGACCAAGCATATCTGGGTTACGCGCTATGCGCCCGACGAGCGCTACGCAAGCGGCGAGTTTCCGAACCAGCATGCCGGCGGCGACGGTCTGCCGAAATATGTCGCCCAGAACCGCGCCATCGAAAACCAGGATATCGTGGTCTGGCACAGCTTTGGGGCGACGCATGTCTGCAGGCCCGAGGATTTTCCGGTGATGCCAGTCGAATATGTCGGCTTCACGCTGAAGCCGAACGGCTTCTTTGCGGAGAACCCGGCGATGGACCTGCCGCCCGACCGGAACGCTGCCAGCCGGGACAACCGCGACAAGAATTCGTGCTGCGGCTGACGATCCGCCGATTGCTTTTTTCCTTGATCCAGCAAGGAGACTGACCATGAATCGCAGGAAGCTCCTCACGGCAGCCGGCGCCGCTGTCGCCTCCACCGCCATCGCCGCGCCCGCCATCGCCCAGTCCACACCCAACTTGCGCTGGCGCCTCGCCACTTCGTTTCCGAAGAGTCTCGATACGCTCTATGGCGCGTGCGAGATGTTCGCGAAGGCGGTTGCCGATCTTTCCGACCAGAAATTCCAGATCGGCGTGTTCGGCCCGGGCGAAATCGTGCCGGCGTTTCAAGTCTTCGATGCGGTGGCGAACAACACGGTCGAGATGGGAAACAGCGCTTCGTACTATTACATCGGCAAGGATCTGGCGTTCGCGTTCGGCACCGCCGTTCCCTTTGGCCTCAATACGCGCCAGATGAACGCCTGGCTCGCCTATGGCGGCGGGCTCGACATGCTCAACGAGCTCTACGGGACGTTCGGCATCCTGGGCTTCCCGTTCGGCAACACCACCGCACAGATGGGCGGCTGGTTCCGCAAGGAGATCAAGACGCTCGACGACCTCAAGGGATTGAAGTTCCGGGTCGGCGGCGTGGCCGGGCAGGTGCTGAGCCGGCTCGGCGTCGTCCCGCAACAGATTCCGCCGGGCGATATCTATCCGGCGCTGGAGAAAGGTACGATCGACGCTGCGGAATGGATCGGCCCCTATGACGACGAGAAGCTCGGCTTCCTCAAGGTCGCACCTTATTATTACTACCCCGGCTGGTGGGAAGGATGCGCGAACGGCTTCCTCTACATCAACAGCGCGAAATGGGCCGAGCTGCCCAAGGTCTATCAGACCATGGTAACGATTGCGGCGGGGCAGGTCGCGGCCGACCTCACGGCCAAATATGACGCGCGGAACGCCTCCGCCATCAAGCGCCTGGTTGCGGCTGGCGCGCAACTTCGGCCGTTCTCGAACGACATCCTGGACGCGTCGTTCAAGGCGACGAGCGACCTGTTTGCCGAGGTCGCGGCCAAGAACCCGAAGTTCAAGACGCTGTACGAATCGACGATCGCATTCCGCAACGAACAGTACCAGTGGCATCAGGTCTGCGAGGCCACCTACGACAACTATATGGTCAGGCGGATTCGCGCCTGACCGCCGTCTGACGGCTCAGTATCTTCGGAGGCTTGGATTGGACATTCGTACCGGCCGGCCGGTGACGCTGGCGTCGAACGGCATGGTGACGTCGCCGCATTCGCTGGCTTCCGCGGCCGGCATCGACGTGCTCCGCGCCGGCGGCTCCGCCATCGATGCGGCGATTGCGACCAGCGCGGTGCTCGCGGTGGTCTATCCGCACATGACCGGTCTCGGCGGCGACGCGTTCTGGCTCATTCACGACGGCGCCAGCGGCGAGATCCGCTACCTCAATGGCGGCGGCAAGGCGGCTGCCACTGCCACGCTGTCGTCGATCGAGCAGCGAGGGTTGAAGGAAATCCCGCTCCGGGGAATCGTGCCGGCGACACTCACCGTGCCCGGCGCCGTGGCGAGCTGGATCGAGGCGCACAATGTCCATGGACGATTGCCCCTGCGGCGCGTGCTCGAAAGCGCCACCGGCTATGCCCGCGATGGCTTTCCGGTCACCGGCCGCCTCGCCAGCTTCATCGAGATGATGCGCGATGATCTGCTTGGGGATCGCGAAGCCGCCGCGCAGTTCTTTCCGCAAGGCACGGCCGCGCAGCCAGGCTCGAAGCTCGCCAATGCAAACCTTGCCCGCACGCTTCAATCGATCGCGGATGGCGGATGGTCCGGCTTTTATCAAGGAGATGTCGCTGCTGAAATGGCGCGCGTTTCGGAAGAGAAGGGCGGCCTGTTCCGGCTCGCCGATTTCGGCCGGCAACAGGCCACCTGGGGCGAGCCGCTTGTTGGTCGCTACCGCGACGTCACGGTCTTCAATACGCCACCCCCGACGCAAGGTTTTACCGTGCTCGAAATGCTTAACCTCCTCGAGTCGCACGAACTGCACCGAAAGGATTTGCTCGGGCCTGATCATGTCCATCTCCTGGTGCAGGCCAAGCAGATCGCCTATCACGACCGCGATCAGATGCTCGCCGACCCTTCGTTTGCCGAAGTGCCGATCGAGCGGCTGATATCGAAGGAATATGCGGACCTGCGCGGCCGGCTGATCGACCAGAGATCGGCCTTGAAATGGGACATGGTGCCGTCCTTCGGCAGCCTTGCCGGCGACACGGTCTATGTCGCCGCCGTCGATCGCGATGGCAACGGAGCATCGCTGATCCAAAGCCTGTATGGCGCATTCGGATCCTGCGTGGTTGCAGGAAACACCGGTGTGATCCTGCAAAATCGTGGCGCGTATTTCTCGCTGGATCGCAATCATCCCAATCGCCTCGAACCCGGCAAGATCCCGCTGCACACGCTGATTGCCTCAATGGCCAAACGCGACGGCAAGCTCTGGAGCGTGCTCGGCTGCATGGGCGCGGATGGCCAGCCGCAAATCCAGCTCCAGCTCTATGCGGCCATGATCGATTTCGGTCTCGACATCCAGGAAGCGATCGAGATGCCGCGGTTCCTGTCCGGCCGCTTCGCGCTCGGCGAGGCGCGCGACACGCTGCACATCGAGAGCCGCTTTTCCGAATCCACGATCGACGCGCTCGCACGGCGCGGCCACACCATCAACCGCTGGGACGCCTGGAACGAAATGGCCGGTCACGCCCACGGCATCACCATCGACCGGCGGAACGGCGTGCTGAGCGGCGGTTCCGATCCGCGCAGCGATGGCGCGGCGATCGGTTACTAATTGTCCGCGTCTCGCATTGGCCGGTCGTGCCGTTATGCGTTACTACTCCTCTCGACAGGAGTAACGCCGATGCCTTTGTGGACATGCGAACAATGTGGCGCCCAGTTTTCCGAAAACGCTGAGCCGCCGCAGGCCTGCCCGGTTTGCGAGGACGAGCGGCAATATGTGAATTGGAAAGGACAGTCGTGGCTCACACGCGAGGAACTGGCACAGCGCCACAAGCTCGTCTGGCGCGACGATCTCGGCATTTCCGGCATCGGGACTGAGCCGAGTTTTGCGATAGGACAACGCGCGCTGCTCGTGCGGGAGGCGGATGGCTGCGTGATGTGGGATTGCGTGCCGCTGGCCACGCCTGAGGCGATCGATTACGTCCGCTCGCTCGGCGGCCTGAAGGCGATCGCGGTCTCGCACCCGCATTATTATGGCGCGGTCGCGGACTGGAGCGAGGCGTTCGGCAGCGTGCCGGTCTATCTTCATGGCGACGACCGCGCCTTCGTCACGCGGCCGCATCCCGCCATCGTGCCGTGGACCGGCGACAGCCATCGGCTCTCCGACGATATCCTGCTGGTACGGACCGGCGGGCATTTTGCCGGCGGCACGGTTCTGCACTGGCGCGCGGGCGCGCAGGGGCAGGGCGCATTGCTCACCGGCGATGTCGCGATGGTCGCGATGGACCGCCGCTCCCTCAGCTTCATGTACAGCTATCCGAACTACATCCCGCTCAATGCCGCAGCCGTGCGCCGGATCGCGCAGGCGGTCGAACCGCTAGCGTTCGACCGCATCTATGGCGCGTGGTGGGGCCGCAACATCGCCGACCATGCCAAGGCGGCATTCGAAATGTCCGTCCGGCGATATATCGCGGCCATCTCCGGCACCGGCTAGCGGTTACCCGCGCCAACTGCGGATACGCCGCGCGGCATCGGCCCCGGCCCTTGCGCCGGCTGCAGCGGGATGGCGCTCTTGGGCTCGCTGAGCCATCCGGTGAGGCGCGACATCAGGCCGGCCTGCTCCACCGTCCGCGCCTCCTGCACGAAGGGGTCGGTGTAACACCTTGCGCCCGCAGCCTTTGCAATCCGCGCCACGGCATCGGTCATCGCCGGCGCGCCCGCGGTGTAGACCACGTCGTCAGGCGTGAGTTTTGGCAAATGATCGGTCGGCCGGCCGCTGCGAACGGCATGCGAGATATTTTGCGGCTCCGACACCATCGGAATCAGCGTGACGTTGGGAAACAGCGCCAGCCGGCACAGCGCCGCGTGCATGTAGAGCGAGCGGATGCTCCGGGCCGCCACCACGAAGACCATTTCGCGCTGCGGCTGCTCCATGATCGCGGCAACCGCGACCGACCACATTGGCGCGAAACCGGTGCCGCTGGCGACCAGAACGATGCGCCCGGCATGGCCTTGCCTGAAAAAAGCGCGGCCGTACGGTCCCGTCAGTTTGACGCGGTGCCCGGGTCCGATGTCGCGGCCAAGCGCTGACGATACCAGTCCGTCCGTAACCTTTCGGATGTGAAAGTGCAGGATGCGATCGTGGGGAGGGCCTTCCAGCGGATAGGTCGGGCTGTAGGACCTTGCCGGGAATCCCTGAAACTGCAGCTTGCAGTACTGGCCGGGAAGATAGTCGAGCGGCTTCGCCAGCTCGATGTCGACACCCACCACATCAGGTGCGAGCTGAACGGTCTGCGCCACTTCCGCCGATAGCGCCACCGGCTCGGGCGCCGCCTCGATGGCAATTTCGAGATCGGAGACAATTCGGGCCTGGCAGGCATGGATCATGTCGTCGCCGCGGCTATGGCCGCCGAATACCTGGCCGTCGACGAGCCGCACGCGGCAGGCGCCGCAGATTCCGGAGCGGCAATCGTGCGGAAGATCGACCCCGTTCATCAACGCCCAGTCGAGCAGAAGCTCGCCGCGATTGGCCAGAAACGGCTCGTCGTTGATCGTGACTTTGCAAATGTTCGACATTTATTCCACCTCGATACGAATAGGACGGACGTGCCGTGTATGTCTGATCTGGCTGTGGTCGAAAGCTGCGACCCGCATGAAGATGCCGGTTTTGATCGGCACGTCGAACTGGCTCGTGGTGTCGAGCCGACGCTTCACCTCGAGCGCCCAGTGGCCGGAAGCCCAGCGGGCTGCAGATCTGACGTCGGCTCGGTCGCCTGAAAATTCGCCGCCCAGGATGACGCCGGGGATCACGGTCCCGGTCGGGATGCGGGCGTCGATGCTGGTCGAATAGGGCACCGAATCCTGCTCGGTCATGAACCAGCGCGCGCCTTCGCTTTCGCCGTGATTGGGGTCGAGGTCGATATCTCCCATCGCGCCCGTCGTGGCGGCGACGTCTTTGGGCAGGCGCAGCGGAGCGATCAGGCGGCTGCGGCGTGGACCGCCGGACGTGTCGGCCTCGACGGTGAAATTGTCCCGGTAGCTTGCCGTTCCCGGGTCGGGCGCGAAGCCGCCTTTGTACGGAACGACGTTTGCCGCCTGCATCGGGGTCGGATCCAGCGGCGGTCCGAAATGTGTGTCGTCCATCCATCCAATCGCGCCGCTGGTTGCCTTCCACTGCCAGACATCGGCATAGCCGGACGCCGTGTAATGCAGGCCGCGGCCACTCATGGTGGCCGGCGCGCCGGCGACCGGCTGCGGTCCGGGATGAAAGGTTCGCCCGCCGGCCAGCGTGACGTCCGACGTGGTCAGCAGCACCGAAAACTTGTCTTCATTGTAGCGATGCTCATCGCCGGCCTGAAGACCGGAATGAAGAAGGTGCCATCCATCGGCTTCCTTGACGAGAGGCAGGTGTTTCAGCGAGCGCGTCGAATCCTCCCAGGTGAAGAGGAAGTACGCGTAGGTGCCGTCATGCACCGCGCGGATCGCGATCCTGGTTTCACCCTTGCCGTCGAAATTGCCGCCTTCTCCGGTCAACAGCGAGAACGGCCTGACACCGCGCCAGGCCCGATCGGACGTGTCGCCGTCGAGGACCGGCGCGTCGGCGGGATTGATGCGGCGGATCTGCACGCTATCCACCGCCAGCCGATCGGTAGCCACGAGGAGCGACGCGCCGGTGATCGCAGCGGCGGCCGCCACGAGAAACGGATTGGCCTGCAGAGTCGGATTTCGCGATCTCGAAGGCCCGCCATGGGATCGCGGCGCCGGATCCGGCTCATCCGTCCGATCGCGGCGGGTCTCTGCGCGCGGCTGCAGGGGATGCGATGAAACCTCGGGCGGCGCGCTCGCGCCTTCGGATTCCGGCAAGCGCGCCGATCGCTCGGCCAATAGCCCCAAGAGCTCGACGGCATCGAGCCGCGGCGGCGGCGCCGGCAGCGGAGCGGGACGAAAGATGCGCAGCAGTTGCGAGATGCCGCCGCTCTTGTACTGGGTCAGGACATGAAGGACGACAAAGGCGAGGATCACCCAGGTCCCCACCCAATGCAGCATCGCCACGTCGTAGCCGGAGTAGAAGCCGAAATAGAGCGCGCCGCCGCTGACCAGCAAACCGAACATCGTGACGAAGAAGATCCAGTACATCAGGGCGATCACGGCGCTCAACCTCGCCTGTCCACGGCCGAACAAGCCGCGCAGGCGGACCTTGTCGAGCTGGACGCGGCGCCCGAGGCCGGAGCGGAGCATGTAGACGAGGTAGCCGATCGCCACGGCGACCAGGACGACGGCCGCCTGCATATGGGCGATCCATACGCTGTCGCGCGGCAGCACGGCGTCGAACCAGTTGATCCAGGTCCGGTCGGGCGTCTCAGTTGCAATGCGTAAGCCGGTAACGAGCGCAACGGCGAATGCAGCCACGAACGTCCAGTGTAGAATGATGGTCCCATAGTCCGTCTTACGCTGCCTCACACATACGCCCCGCTACTTCACTTCCGAACAGCAACCGTTGGCGCCAATTCCACCAACCGCAGATGTCGCTGCCGTACTAATGATGATCCCCAAGGTCATTGAGGCCATCGTCCAGATTGTTCTTTTGCGGGCGAGGCCAGTGAAGAGCTCTTTTGCGCCCGCCGCGTATGCCGGACCGGCAAAACGCGCTTCTTGCTTTGATGTGTCGGCCTCCAGCGTCCCCTGAGTATTGGGGGCGCTGGAGGTCGCGCCGCGCGCCGCTATCCCCACGTGTGATGTAAATGATGAGCCAATTCCGGCATGTCCGATTGGGCATAGTCCATGCCGCCGATGGCGACGTCGGCGGTCGCAACCGTCACCGCCTCGACGCTGACGGTCGGGGCTGCGACTTGTTGCACGTCGGGGGCAGCCGCCGCGGCCCCCGCCGCCGGCGTTTCAGCTACGGGCGTCTCCGCGACTGGCGTCCCCAGCACCTCGGCGACCGTCAAGCCGTCCGGATTGTAAGTGCCGCCGGTGACGGGGATATTGTTGCTGCCGATATCGGCCGCGTTGCCGTGCATCTGGTCCGCGGCGGCGACGACAAGGGCCGCGTTGCCGGTCTGCAACCCCTTGACCATCGCTGCAATCTCGGCGCCAAGGATGCCGCCCTGATCCGCGTCGAAGTCGGTGACGCTCTTTTCGAAGGCCATGAGATCGTCGATCAGCGCGGCGATAGCATCGGCGTCCTGGCTGCCCACGAGGTCGACGGCTTGCTTTCCAAGCGCATTGGATTGCGCAATGAAATTGGCCAGGAACACCGTCTGCACATCGTTGTCGAGATGTTTGGGCGCCGGCGAGGTGTCATCCGGAAACGGCGAGAAGCCGCTGACGCCGTCTTGCGTTGCCATATCAGCCAGATTGGCATCGCTCTGGACGATATCGATGATGTCGAGGATGTTGTCGGCGCTGGCCTGTGCCGCGGTGGGGCTTATCGCGGGGTCGTTGATGTAGACGAGTTCGAGTTGGAGTTGCCTCACGATCTCTTCGGCGTGGACGCCGGTGAGCCCCTCGAACAGTTCCGGGTTGGCGGTCATCAGCGCCTGCATGTCCGATATCACGGCATTGATGTCATCGGTGATCTGCGCCTGGTTACCCTCATTGACCCCGCCAAGGATCTGGCTGGCCACCTCGTCGAACATCGCCCCGATCTCCGCGAGATTGTGAGGCGCGGCGGCCGCGCTGCCGGTGGGCAGCGGCGCGGCCGGCGTCGGACTCGCCAGCACGGGATCGGTACTGACGGCATTGATGACGCTGAGTTGGCTGGCGCGAAGCGCTTGTTCTGCGCCGGCGGCGTTGCCGAACGAGCCTGCCGCGCTCACCGAGGCATTGGCCGCCGAAATGGCGCTGGTGATGTCGGACAGGATCGCCTGAACATGGCCGAGCGCGGCACCGGAAAACTGGCCTGTATTGAGCTCGGCCAGCAGACTGTTCTGCACGGCGGCGAGATCGTTGGTGTGGTGTGCAATGCTGCCGGCCGCCTGGCCGCCGTTGCCGAGCGCGTTTTGCTGCGGGGCATCCACCGGCGCCCGAGCCATGCCGTTGGAGGTTGAGCCGAGGTCGGAGAAATTCGAACCGACAGGCCGTGACGTCGTTTGGCTGGCCGGCGGCGGTTCTTCGAGCGGTGTGGTGGACGGGGGGGCCGGAACGACTGGCGGGCTGGCGACTTCATCGATCGGGAGATCGAGATCAGCGTCGGGCTGATCCTCGTAAGCCAAGCGAGCCATTGTTCGTCCCCTGCTGTCCAGTCGAATCCATTGATGCGTAAGCGCGGCCATCCGCCAGGGGGCGGGACGTTGCGCATGGTGAAGGATCATTTAGCTTCATGGCGTCATTCGGCCGACACAGCGACCAATGAGCACCGAAGCAAGGTGATAGACGGACGAATCCATGACGCGCGCCGCGCCGGAAATGGCGAATGAAGCACGCGCGAGAAGGATAACGCGGCCCTTGTCTGGCGCGCCAGGTGCTCGCTGCCGGAATCTTGGCCAGAAGGTCCGCGCGGTATCAGCGACAAACGCCTTTGCCATCGTTCTACCCACGAGCGAACTTGAACAATCGGCATTCGTCGCATTCCTGCCGAAAAATGGTCCGCATCGCGCGTCAAGGAGACCTGCAGGGAGACCCGATGGGGCGGGTCGAAGGGCAGTTCAATGAGTATCGCTCAGGGCCAGGCACAGGACCGAGCGCGGGCAGCGTCGGCGCTCCGCGCTGTTTCGGGCCTGCGTTCGACGCTGGCCGGCGACGATCCCGTCACCAACGCGCTTCGCGCCAGCGCGCGCCGCATGATCGGCGTCGCAGTGTTCAGCGGCGTCATCAACATCCTGATGCTGTCGGGCTCACTCTATATGCTGCAGGTGTACGATCGGGTGATTCCGAGCCGCAACCTCGCGACCCTGTTCGGCCTGTCCCTGATGGTGCTGTTCGCCTATCTGGTGCAGGGATATTTCGACGCGATGCGGTCGCGGATGCTGTGCCGGATCGCAACGCTGTTCGATGCCGGCCTGCAAGGCTCGATCCATTCGGCGCTCGCCACCTTGCCGCTGCGCGGCGTCAAGCCGGTCCTGATGCAGCAGCCGCTGCGTGATCTCGATCAGGTACGTACCTTCATGTCCGGCATGGGGCCGACGGCATTCCTGGATATGCCCTGGATCCCGGTCTTTCTGATCGGGCTGTTTCTGTTTCACCCCCTCATCGGTTTCACGGCGCTGCTGGGTACTGCGGCGATCATTGCGATGACATTGCTGACCGAGCGAATCTCGCGCAATTCGGCCAAGGCGGCGATGGATATGAGCGCGCAGCGCCAGGTGCTGGCGGATGCGACCCAGCGCAACGCGGAAATCGTCCGCGCACTCGGCATGACGGACCGGTTGACGGCGCGCTGGTCGCAGGCCAACGAGCGCTACCTGCAGGAAAACATCCGCGCCACCGACGTCTATGCCAATCTCGGCTCGGCCGCGAAGGTGCTGCGCTACATTCTGCAATCGGGAATGCTCGGTATCGGCGCCTATCTCGTCGTGGTCGACAAGGCGTCCGGCGGCATCATGATCGCGTCGTCGATCCTGATGGGGCGCGCGCTCGCACCCGTCGAAATCGCGCTCGGCACCTGGAAGCAACTGGCCGCCGCCCGCCAGGGGCTGGCGCGCCTGCGCGACATCTGCAAGGCGACCGCGCCGCCTCCGGCGCCGCCGGTCATGCTGCCGCGTCCCTGCCGCGAACTGTCGGTGCAGAACCTCGCGGTGGCAGCACCCGGCTTCGACATGCCGATCGTGTCTGGCGTCACGTTTTCGCTCAAGGCCGGGGCGGGGCTGGCGCTGCTCGGCGCGAGCGCGTCGGGCAAGACTTCGCTTTCCAAGGCGCTGGTTGGAATCTGGCCAGCGCATCGGGGCGCCGTGCGGCTTGACGGCGCCTCCCTCGATCATTGGCGCAACGAGGATCTCGGCCGGCATATCGGCTATCTGCCGCAGGATGTCGGCCTGTTCGATGGCACCGTGGCGGAGAACATCTGCCGGTTCGACGAACACGCAACTTCCGACGCCATTCTCAAGGCCGCCCAGATCGCCGGCGTCCATGACATCATCCTGCGCCTGCCCGAGGGTTATGCGACACGAATAGGGGCGGGCGGCATCTCGCTGTCGGCCGGACAGAAGCAGCGGGTTGGCCTGGCGCGGGCGGTATTCGGCGATCCGTTTCTGATCGTTCTTGATGAACCCAACGCCAATCTGGATGCCGACGGTGAGAACGCCCTGACCCGCGCCATCGCGATCATGCGCCAGAACAAATCCATCGTCGTCGTCATCTCGCACCGCCCGAGCGCGCTTTCCGCGCTTGATATGACGATGGTGCTCTATGAGGGCAAGGCGATCGCATTCGGCCCGCGCGAAGAAGTATTCGCGCGCGTCCGCAACGCCAACGGCAAGGCGGCGCAGGGATCGCCGTCCCCACCGCAGGCAAAGTCAGATCAGCGTGCGTCACTTGCCGAGAGTGTTCCATCATGAAGCATTTCGATCACGTGCATACCGATGAAAGAGTAGTGCGGCGTCGGGTGGGTGGAACGGACGAAGATGTCGTGGCGCCGCAGGGCCAGGCGCTGATCCTCGAACTGCAGCGGTTGCGGCAGGCTTTTGAGCAGGACAATCTGCAAGGCCAGCGGCCGCTTCGCCGTCCGGCGAATGACGAAAGTCCGGCTCCGCGGCGGCCGCGTCCGGCCCGGCCGAAGCGGTCGAAAAAGAAGGGCAAGATGGGGCGGGTGCTGGATTGGCTCGGCCCCTTTGGATCTCAGTCCGACGGTTTCGATGCCGAACCTCCGGCGGCGCGCAGCGGACGCAGCGCGCGTGAGCCGCAATTCATGACCCCGCCACCGGCAGCCAGCGCGCGGAGCAATTCACGGCTGAACGAACGGCAGGCGCGCGGTCCGATCATCGCATCCGACGATCCGTCGCTGATGAACATGCCGAGGTTCAGGCCGGAGGTTTTGCAGATCGACGACAGGCGGCAGCCGCCTCGCGTCGAAGCGCCCCAACTGGCGCCGCCGAGCCCGGCGGGGCCGGTGCCGCGCGAGCGCTCCGTGACGCGGGTCGTCCGCAGTGGCCTGACCGCAGGGGTTGCATTCCTTGCCAATCGCGATGCCGCGGCGGATGTGGCGGACGCACACGGCGAAAGTATCGTGCTGCGGGCGGCGCGCGCCTTCGAGCGTGAATTGCGCACCGGCTTGCGGGCGCTGCTCGTCGTCGGCGGGCTGGCAGGCGGCTGGATGGCATTCGTGCCGCTGTCGGGCGCGGTCGTGGTGCCGGGCAATCTGGTGGTGCAGTCCAACGTCAAGACCATCCAGCATCCGACCGGCGGTGTGGTCGCGCAGATCCCGGTCCACAACGGCATGCGGGTCAACGCCGGCGATCTGTTGCTGCGGCTGGATTCGACGCAGGCGCAAGCCAGCCTGCAGGTGGTGAGCAAGCAACTCGATGAAATGCGGGCGAAGATCGCGCGGCTGGTGGCCGAGCGCGACGGTCAGCCCAGGCCGGCGATACCGGCCGAGATGTCGGCGCGGCTTGACGATCCCAGTGTCAAGACGCTGCTCGCTTCCGAAGCCTCGCTGTTCAGGGCGCGGGTGACGGCGCGCGAGAGCCAGAAGGAATTGCTGCAGAGCAAGGTCACGCAGCTTGGCGACGAGATCGTCGGCCTCGACGCGCAGGTTGCGTCCAAGGCCAAGCAACTGGAACTGATCACCGGCGAACTCACGGGCGTTCAGGACCTGTTCGACAAGCGTCTGGTGCCGCTGGCGCGGCTGACGACCCTGCAGCGTGAGAGCGCGAGAATCGAAGGCGAACGCGGCCAGTTGCTCTCCACGATCGCCGAGACCAAAAACAAGATCGACGAGGCGAAGCTTCAGATGGTCAGGCTCGACCAGGACGTCCGCACCGAAGTCGTCAAGGAGCTCGGCGAGGCGCAGGGCAAGGAAGCCGAACTCAACGAACGCAGTATCGCGGCGCGCGACGTGCTCGAGCGCATCGAGATGCGCGCGCCGACGTCGGGTGTGATTCATCAGCTCACCGCGCACACCATCGGCGGCGTCATCCGCGGCGGCGACACCGTCATGGAAGTGGTGCCGGATTCCGACGACCTGCAGATCGAGGCGCGGTTGCAGCCGAACGATATCGATCAGGTGCGCAAGGGCCAGCAGGCCTTCGTTCGCTTCTCGGCCTTCAACCAGCGGGTAACGCCGCAATTGATCGGACAGGTATCGTACGTCTCGCCCGACACCACCCGCGACCAGCAGACCGGCACGTCCTATTTCACGGTCCGGATCATGCTGCCGGAAGAGGAGCGCCGCCAGCTCGCCGGGCTGCAGCTCAGCTCGGGCATGCCCGCGGAAGTCTTCATGCAGACCGGCAGCCGGACCATGCTCAGCTACCTTTTCAAGCCGATTCTGGATCAGTTCCAGCGTGCTTTCGTCGAGCGGTGAGGGGGCGAATCGGGTTGCAGCAAGGTCAAATCTTGCCACCCCAGATGGTATCGCTATATCAGGGCTTTCCTCCCACCTCGTTTCCGGTGAGCCCTGCATGACGACCACCACTGCCCCCGAATCCCAGCCGTTCCAGGCCGAGGTCGCCGAACTTCTGAACCTGATGGTGCACTCGGTCTATTCGGAGACCGACATCTTCCTGCGCGAGTTGATCTCGAATGCATCTGACGCTTGCGACAAGCTGCGCTATGAGGCGATATCAACGCCCGAGCTGATCGCCGACGGCGCGCCGCCCAAGATCCGTATCGCGCCGGACAAGAAGGCCAATACGCTTTCCGTCGTCGACAGCGGCATCGGCATGGACCGCCAGGAACTGATCGACAACCTCGGTACCATCGCGCGCTCCGGCACCAAGTCGTTTCTCTCGCGCCTCACCGAGGCCAAGGATGGCGCCAACCTCATCGGCCAGTTCGGCGTCGGCTTCTATGCCGCGTTCATGGTCGCCGAGCGCATCGTCGTCACCAGCCGCCGCGCCGGCTCCGATCAGGTCTTCGTCTGGTCGTCCTCCGGCGGCAGCGGATTTGAAATCGCGCAAGCTGGCGACGAGGATGCCGCACGCGTCACGCGCGGCACCGAGATCGTCCTGCATCTGAAGAAGGAAGCAGCGAAATATCTCGAGACCTACGAGATCGAACGTGTCGTCCGTGCCTGGTCCGACAATATCCAGTTCCCAATCGAACTGGTGCCGGAGGAGGGCGAGCCGCGCCAGATCAATTCGGCCAGCGCGCTATGGCAGCGGCCGAAATCGGAGCTCAAGCCGGAGGACTACAAGCAGGCCTATCAGCAGGTCGCCGGCGCCTTCGACGAACCGGCGATGACGCTGCATTATCGCGCCGAAGGACGGCAGTCCTACGCGGTGCTGCTGTTTGTGCCGTCGACGAAACCGTTCGACCTGTTCGACCAGGCACGCAAGGGCAAGGTCAAGCTTTATGTCCGCCGCGTCTTCATCGCCGACGACGCCGATCTCTTGCCGGCCTATCTGCGCTTCATCCGCGGCGTGATCGACAGCGAGGACCTGCCGCTCAACATCTCGCGCGAGATGCTGCAGAACAATCCGCAGCTCGCGCAAATCCGCAAAGCGGTTACCGGCCGCGTGATATCGGAGCTGGAAAGCCTCGGTGAAAAGGAGCCGGAAGCGTTCGCGAAAATCTGGGACGCATTCGGCCCCGTGATCAAGGAAGGCATCTGGGAGGACTTTGAGCGCCGCGAGAAGCTGCTCGCATTGTCGCGCTTCACTACGACTAAGGGCGAGAAGCGCTCGCTCAAGCAATATGTCGAGGATCTCAAGCCGAACCAGACCGACATCTACTATCTCACCGGCGAGAGCGTCGAACGGCTGAAGTCGAATCCGAAGCTCGAATCCGCAACCGCCCGCGGCATCGAGGTGCTGCTGCTGACTGATCCGGTCGACGCGTTCTGGACCTCGGCCCCGCTCGATTTCGGCGGCAAGCCGCTGAAGTCGCTGAGTCAGGGCGATATCGATTTCGGGTTGATGCCGCTCCTGGATGAAAAGGCCGAGGACAAGCAGGACGAAGCCGGCGCGGATGAAGCCACGACGATCGCGCTGATCAAGGACGCGCTCGGCGAGCGTGTCTCCGACGTGCGCGCCTCGCAGCGGCTGACCTCGAGCGCGTCGTGCCTCGTCGCCGGCGGCGGCGCACAGGACCGCATGCTCGAGCGGCTGCTCGCAATGCAGAACAAAGGGCCGACCACCAAACCGATCCTCGAGATCAACATGCGCCATCCGCTGGTCGCGGCGATTGCCGGCGACAAGGACGCGGCCAGGGACCTGTCGTTCCTGTTGTTGGAGCAGGCGCAGATCCTCGACGGCGAACTGCCGGAAGATCCGGCGGCGTTTGCCAACCGGCTGAACCAGTTGGTGCTGCGCGGGATCGCAAAGGGGTAGGACGTTCTGCCGCGCGCTTGAACCGGATTCCAAAACCGGCCGTATCTGCTAGAGAGGTTCGTGAACCGGGTTACTGGCACCGCCATGACGACGTCTGACGGCACCGATATTTTCTATGGCGCGATCCCGGTCTTTCGCGGCTTCGGCAGCCTGATGGACCCGGCGCTGTACACGCCGTTGCCGGACGACTGGGCCGTCGGTGTCGCCGACATCGTCGAATCGACCAAGGCGATCGCCAACCAGCGCTACAAGGCGGTCAACATGGCCGGCGCTGCCGTGATCGCGGCCGTGACCAATGCGTTAGGCGGGCGCGAATTTCCCTTCGTGTTCGGCGGCGACGGTGCGAGCTTTGCGGTGTCGCCGGCCGATCTTTCGCACGCGCGCGAGGCGCTGGCGGCGACCGCGGCCTGGGTCCGGGCCGATCTCGATCTGATGATGCGGGTGGCGCTGGTGCCGGTGAAGGACATTCGCGCGCAGGGCCTCGATATCAAAGTCGCCCGCTTCGGGCCGTCGTCCAATCTGTCCTATGCGATGTTTTCCGGCGGTGGGCTGGGATGGGCGGATGCCGCGATGAAGCGGGGCGAATTCGCAGTCCCGCCGGCGGCAGCGGGAACACAGCCCGATCTGTCCGGGCTGTCGTGCCGGTTCGAGGAAATTCCTTCCTCCCGCGGGCTCATTCTGTCCGTGCTGGTGGTGCCCGCCAAGGGCGCCGATCCGCAACGCTTCCGCAAGGTGATCGAGGACGTCATCAAGCTGGTCGAGCAGAGCCCTGATGCGGGCCGGCCGGTGCCGCCGGATGGTCCGCCGTTGCGCTGGCCGCCGACCGGCGTCGAATATGAGGCGCGCGCCGCGCGCGGCGGGCCGCTGTTGAAGCGGCGCACCGTCGTGCTCGCCTTCACGCTCTGGGCCTATGTCGTGATGCGGTTAGGCATCAAGGTCGGTAATTTCGTGCCGAAGAACTACGTGCAGCAGGTGGTGGAGAATTCCGACTTCCGCAAATATGACGACGGCCTGCGGATGATCCTCGATTGCACGGTCGAGCTCGAACGGGCGCTGACGGAGCTTCTCGCAATGGCCGCTTCAGCCAAGATCGTGCGCTACGGCCTGCACCGGCAGGACGCCGCGATGATGACCTGCTTCGCGCCCTCGGTGATGCGCAGCGACCACGTCCACTTCATCGACGGCGCCCGCGGCGGCTATGCGTCGGCGGCGTCAGCGCTGAAGGCGATGGCGGCGTAGATTGTAAGGTGGGCAGAGGCAACGCCGGACCCACCATCTTTCCAAGGTCATCGCTCGGAATGGTGGGCACGCTTCGCTTTGCCCACCATTCCGAATTCTTTACCGCCCGACGCGCGTCCAGCTCTCGCCGCCGCAGAGCGCGCCGACGCAGCCTTCGACCTTGAGCGTATCCGGACCCGTCACCGAGACGCTGCTCGCATACGTGCCGCCGTCATCGGCATTGTAGATCTGGCCCGACCATTTGTTGGGGCCGCTGGGGCTCATGCCGCTGAACAAGGGAAGGCCGATCATCGGCCGCCGCTTCAGGGCGAGGTTCGGATTCTTGTCATCGACCTGGGGCTTGCCGGTGGCCGGGTCGATAGGCTCCTTCAGCCCGACGACCACGCCGCAAATTCCACCGCCGCATTTGCTGACCTTCACCCTTGCATCGCCCGCCTGGGTCAGCCAGACGCCGGTCGGCTCGCCGGTGCCTTGCGTGAAGGCGGATGGCGCGGCCAGCAATGCCGCCGAGATCGCGATGATGAAAGCCGTTCTGCAAGCCATGAATCATTCCTTCGAAAAAGCAGGCCTGCATAGCAACAAATCAGATTTGTGCAACGTCGGATTGAGTGCAATTTGCCGTTATCATTTGCCCCAGCGGGTCAAACGGATCGACAGCACCGTGCCGAGGCCATAAATGACCATCGCTGCGCCGACCAGTGCAAACATGGCCGATGCCGGCGCGTCCATGGAGGCCAGCCACCAGCCGCCGCCCCCGACGATCAGCAACCTTGCGGTGCCGGCCACCACCGGGCCGCCGACCTTCGCAGCACCTTGCGAAGAGAAATAGAGGCACACGCCCATTCCGAAAAAGGCGAACGCCGGTCCTGCCCAGACGAGATACGAAGAAGCCGCGGCGGTTACGCCGGGATCGCTGGTGAACATCGAAACCCAGAGCGCCGGCATGACTGCAACGATGAGCCCGATAGTGCCAACGGTGATTCCGGCAGCAATGCCCGCAATCCATGCCACCTGCCGCGCGCGTGTCACGAGGCCTGCGCCCATGGCCATGCCGACCATCGGCACCGAGGCGACGCCGAAGGCGAATGCGATCGGCGTGAGCAAGAATTCCAGCCGCGAGCCCATGCCGTAACCGGCCAACGTCTCGGCACCGTAGCCGGCCAGGATTTTGGTGAAGATCAGCACCGTCAGCACGGTTTGCAGCGGCGCCAGGCAGGACACCGCGCCGACCTTGAGAATGTCGACGAACATGGCGCGCTGGAATTTGAAGCCCGCGAAGTTCAGCGTCAGCCGGCTGCGGCCGCTGACGAGATACCAGGCGAGAAACATCGCGCCCAGCGTGAAAGCGGCGAGTTGGCCCGCGGCAACGCCGCCCATGCCGAATTTCGGCAGGCCGAGCAGCCCGAGGCCCAGCGCGCCGCCGACCGCAATCTGCACCAGCGCGGTGCCGATCAAGGTCACCGACGGAATCCGCATGTCACCGGTGCCGCGCACGACCGAAGCCAGCGTGTTGACCAGCCAGATCGCGATCGCGCCGGAGAATAGCACGTGCGAGTACTGCATCGCCTCTTCGAGCACGCCGCCGCGCCCGCCGAGCAGCGTGTAAAACGCGCGGCCGAAGGCCAGCATCATGACCGTGAAAAAGATTCCGGCGCAGGCCCCGATCATCGCGGCATGCAGCGCGAGCGTCGCCGCGCGATCGCGGTCGCCGGCGCCGAGCGCGCGGCTGATGGCGGAGGAAACGCCGCCGCCCATCGCGCCCGCCGACATCATCTGCGTCAACATGACGAAGGGAAACACCAGTGCGATGCCGGCGAGCGGCTCGGTGCCGAGCCGGCCGATGTAAGAGGTCTCGGCGATCGCCACCAGCGTCGTGCCGACCATGGCGATCGCATTGGGAAGCGCGAGCTTCAACAGCGTCGGCAGGATCGGCGAGGTGAGCAGCGCGTTGGTCGGAGCGGGCGGAACGGCGGCAGTGGGACGCATGTCGAGCGGGGCATCAATGGTCATGCGGCACCGGCGATCCAAATCGAATAGATTATGGATGACATATTATCTAGCCGGCGCGGCTCGAGCCACCGCGCCGCTGCAGGGGTCACCACGGCAGGCCGCATAGGTCGATTATTCCATCGCGCGGCTTGCGGGTGAAATCGAACACGTAGGGCGCCATCGCCTCGAAGCGAATTCTTCCCTCCGGCTGCTCGGCATAGACCTCGCCCTTGAACGCATGCCAGCCGCGCGCTTCATAGAATGCTTCATTGTGCGGCTCGCAGAACAACATCGCAAACCGCACCGCTTCGTGGTCGCGCAGAGTCCTGATCGCGGCGTTGAGCGCCAGCGTGGCATAGCCGCGTCCCCGGCAATCGTTGCGGGTCGAGACGCCCCCGATGCCGCCGATCTGGACCTTGCGGCTGTCCCAGGTCGCGGTGCGGAAATAGATCCCGACATGGCAGGCCAGGCCCGGCCTCTCCGCATCCTCCGGTGCGTCGATCAGCACGCGCAAATCGGCATGGGCCCATTTGACGTGACCCCAGGACAATTTTTCGACGACTTCGTGCGGCCATACCGCCTCCAACAGCGGTTCGGCCCGCGGCCATGAGGAGTCCCCGTTCAGGACGTCGATCTCGATGCTCATTTCATCACCATGTGCGCCAATGCATGCGGCTGCCACACTCCGTCATACGCTGGACGCGGAGCGGCGTTACCGGAAGCCTTCCCGTTCTTGCCAAATTGCGGTGTTTATGCGCAATGGAACCTTCTATAAGGGTTCCCGTTAGACCACGTTCTCCCATCAGTTCGGACATCACCCCATGACCTTCACGCTGCCCAATCTTCCCTATTCCCACGACGCCCTTGCGCCCCACATGTCCAAGGAAACGCTGGAGTACCACCACGACAAGCATCACCAGGCTTACGTGACCAACGGAAACAACGCGATCAAGGGGACTGAATTCGAAGGCAAGTCCCTGGAGGAGATCGTCAAGGGTTCGTTCGGCAAGAATCCGGCCGTGTTCAACAACGCCGGCCAGCACTACAACCATCTGCATTTCTGGAACTGGATGAAGCCGAATGGCGGCGGCAGCAAGCTGCCCGGCCGTCTGGAAAAGAAGATCACCGAGGACCTCGGCGGTCTCGACAAGTTCAAGGCCGATTTCGCCGCCGCCGGCGTCGGCCAGTTCGGCTCCGGCTGGTGCTGGTTGTCGGTCAAGAACGGCAAGCTCGAAATCTCCAAGACCGCGAATGGCGAAAGCCCGCTGGTCTACGGCGCGACGCCAATCCTCGGCTGCGACGTCTGGGAGCACTCCTACTACATCGACTATCGCAACCGCCGTCCCGATTATCTGAAGGCGTTCTGCGATAACCTGATCAACTGGGACTACGTCGACGAACTGTTCGGCAAGGCCGGAGCCTAACGATCGGGCGCGGTAGCGCCGTTTCACCCTCCCCTGGAAGGGGTGGGTCGGTTCGCATGCAGCGAAGCGGAATGCGGACCGGGGTGGGGTGATCTCTCAACTCGGGCACTGTCCGGGTGGATAGACCTTCACCCCACCCCGCCGCTCATTTCATTCGCGTCGACCCTCCCCTCCAGGGGAGGGTGAACACCGGGGCAATAGTGGGTAACGCGACAAGCTATCTCTTGGTCTTTTTCGGTGGCGGCCTTGGCGCGACGCTGCGCCATCTCATCAATCTCACCTGCGCCCGCTGCCTCGGCACCGGCTTCCCCTGGGGCACCTTCATCATCAACATATCAGGCTCGACCGTGATGGGGCTGATCGCGGGCTATCTCGCCTTCAAGGGCGAGGCGTCGCAACCCTGGCGGCTGTTTTTGATGACCGGCGTCCTCGGCGGCTACACCACATTCTCGGCCTATTCGCTCGATGCCGCGCTGCTCTACGAACGCGGCGAGCTTGGGCTCGCGGCGCTTTACGTGATTGGCTCCGTCGTGCTGTCGATTGCCGGGCTGTTCGGCGGTCTTGCACTGGTGCGGCAGTTCACCTGAACCAGCCGCCCGCGAACACGGGCCCGCGCGATGTCCTCGCATGGGCGTCCCTGAGAAGCGCATGGATATCGTGCGAGCTTCCGTTTGCTTCGCCGCAATGGCGGGACTAAGCAGGATGGATTAGCTTCACCCGCCAAACCCGCAGCCTTGTCAGAACCTCCGCTAAAGGACCCGGCGCCAGCCGAAGACGCCGAGCCGAAGCCACGGCGTGCCCGCAAGCCGGTCGGCTGGTCGATGATCGTGATCGGCGCGCTCGTCGCGATCTGCGTCGCGCTGGTGTGGCGGCGGGACGGCATCGACGGCGTGCTCAATATTCTCACCCATGACCTCTGGCTGTTCGGCGAAATCATCCCGCGCGTGCTGGCCGGCTGCCTGCTCGGCGGATTCATCGCGGAAATTCTGCCGCACGACAAAGTCTCGCGATCGCTCGGTCCGGAATCGGGCCTGAAGGGACTTTTGATCGGAACGGCATTCGGCGCGATCCTGCCTGGCGGCCCGTTCACCGCCTATCCGGTGGCGGCGGCATTACTGACTGTCGGTGCCGATTTCGGCGCCACCATCGCGATGGTGGTGAGCTGGACGCTGATCGGCTATGGCCGCGCCGTCGCCTGGGAGCTGCCGATTCTCGGCACCGACTTCACGCTGTGGCGCATCGCGATCTCGCTGCCGATTCCAGTGCTGGCAGGCTGGCTCGGCCGCTTCGTCTTCGTGCGGATGTATCCGAAGGGCGAGCCGTCCGAATGACCGCCTCGGCGCTGATCATCGACATCACCCTGTGGGGCTCTGTCGCGATCCTCGGTTTCATGGCCTGGCGGCGCGGGCGCGTCGTGCTGGTGTCATCGGTGCGCGAAGGCTCGATGGATTTCATCAACATCTTGCCGCGCATTGCGCTCGGCGTGATCGGCTCGGGCTATATCGCCGCCGTTATCCCGCCCGAAGTGATCACCGGCTGGCTCGGGCCGGACAGCGGCTGGTTCGGCGTGCTGACCGCCGTCATCGCCGGCGCGGCAACGCCGGGAGGCCCCGTGGTCGGCTTTTCGATCGCCGCGGTGGCATTGAAGGTCGGCGGCGGCCCGCCGCAGGTGATCGCCTATGTCGTCGCCTGGGCGCTGTTCGCCTTCCAGCGCATGATCCTCTGGGAAATCCCGTTCATGCCGGCCCGCTTTGTCTGGTTTCGCGCCGCGGTCTCGGTGCCGTTTCCGTTTCTCGCGGCCGCGATCGCGATGGCGATTGGGAAGCCGTGAGGGGAAACCGACCATAAGCCTTCCTAAGAGATGCTGGAGCCACTCCCGGCTTTGGTGCTGCCGTGCCTAATGCCCCGCCTTCGCGGGGGCATGGCGGACGAGGGCGGGGCTTTCGAGAACACCGGTTTACGGCCGTTTCACCGCGTGGACTCCCATTATGTTATATTATAACGTCAACCCATGCCTCACACCCATTCCCATGACCACGCGCATCACCACCACGCCCACAGCCACGGCCCGGCAACGCCGCATCCGGCGCAACCCGCGCCCTGGTCGATCCTGCGGATGACCCTGTCAGCCCGCCTTGCCGCAGCATTCGCGGTCTCAGCCGCTCTGTGGGCCGTCGTGCTGGTGGCGATGAGGTGAGCATGGCCGCACAGATCAAATTCCGGAACGTGACGCTCGGGTACGACCGGCATCCGGCGGTGCATCACCTCAACGGCGAGGTCGTGCCGGGTGCGCTGGTGGCGGTGATCGGGCCGAACGGCGCCGGCAAGTCGACGCTGTTCCGAGGGGTGGCCGGCATCCTCAAGCCGCTGTCCGGCGGGATCGATCTCGGCGGTCTCGATAGCAGGGACATCGCCTATCTGCCGCAGAGCGTCGACATCGATCGCAGCTTCCCGATCTCGGTGTTCGATTTCGTCGGCAGTGGCCTGTGGCGCTCGACGGGCCCGTTCGGCGGCATCGGCAAGGCCGCGCGCGCGAAGATCCTGGCGGCGCTCGCCGCGGTCGGGCTCAACGGTTTCGAAAACCGCTCGATCGGCACGCTGTCCGGCGGGCAGATGCAGCGCATGCTGTTTGCGCGGGTGCTGCTGCAGGATGCGGGGCTCATCGTGCTGGATGAGCCGTTCAACGCCATCGACGCCAAAACCTCGGCGGACCTGATCGCGCTGGTCAGGCGCTGGCATGGCGAGGGACGCACCGTGCTGGCGGCGCTGCACGACCTGGAGATGGTGCGAAGCCACTTCCCCGAAACCCTGCTGCTGGCGCGGGGGCCGGTGGCGTGGGGGCCGACCGCCGACGTGCTGACGCCGGAAAACCTGCTGGTGGCGATGAAGATGTGCGAAGCCTTCGACGACAGCGCCGCCGCTTGCGCCGCCGATATGCCGTCGCGAGCGGCATGATGATTTACGACGCGCTGTTCGCGCCCTTCATCGAATTCGAATTCATGCGCCGCGCGCTTGCTGCCGTGATCGCGCTTGCGCTCGGGGCTGCGCCGATCGGCGTGTTCCTGATGCTGCGGCGGATGAGCCTCGTCGGCGACGCCATGGCGCACGCAATCCTGCCGGGGGCTGCGATCGGCTTCCTGCTCTCGGGGCTGAACCTGTTCGCGATGACGACCGGCGGCTTGATCGCGGGCTTTACCGTCGCGCTGCTCGCCGGCCTCGTCGCGCGCAATACCGAGCTGAAGGAAGACGCCTCGCTCGCGACCTTCTATCTGGTGTCGCTCGCGCTCGGCGTCACCATCGTCTCGATCAAGGGCACCAATATCGACCTGTTGCACGTGCTGTTCGGCAACATCCTCGCGATGGACGACCAGACGCTCTTGGTGATCGCCTTCAACGCCACGATTACACTTTTGGTGATGGCGGTGATCTACCGTCCCCTCGTGATCGAATGCGTCGATCCGGTGTTCCTGCGCACCGTCTCTCGCGCCGGCGCGCCCGCGCATCTGGCGTTCCTGGCGTTGGTCGTCATCAACCTGGTCAACGGTTTTCACGCGCTCGGCACGCTGCTCGGCGTCGGCCTGATGATCCTGCCCGCCGGCATCGCCCGGTTCTGGTCGCGCGATATCACCGGCATGATCTGCATCGCGGTCGCAAGCGCGATCGTCTCGGGCTATGCCGGGCTGGTGCTGTCGTTTCAGACCAAAATTCCCTCAGGCCCCGCGGTCATCCTGATCGCGGCGGTGCTGTATGTCGCATCGCTATTGTTCGGTCCCGTCAGCGGCCTGGTCCGGCAGATGTTTCCCGGCCGTCATCTCGAGGCGTAGTCATGATCCGGTTCTTGCTCATCGCTCTCACCATGCTCGCAGTCGTCGGACCGGCTCGCGCCGCGGATCGCCTCAACGTCGTCGCCAGCTTCTCGATCCTCGGCGATTTCGTCCGCCATGTCGGCGGCGACCGCGTCGAAGTCACGACGCTGGTCGGCCCCAATAGCGATGCGCATGTTTATGTGCCGGCGCCCTCGGACGCCAAACGGGTTGCGGGTGCAAAGCTTGTGTTCGTTAACGGTCTAGGATTCGAGGGCTGGTTGTCGCGGCTCGTCAAGTCCGCCGGCGGAAAGGCGACCGTCGTAACCGCGACGACCGGCATTACGCCGCTCAAGCTCGGCTCGCAAGCCGATCCGCATGCGTGGCAATCGGTCGTCAATGCCAAGGTCTACGTCGCCAATATCCGCGATGCGCTGGCGGCGGCGGCTCCCGCGCACGCTGAAGCCTTCAAATCCAGTGCGAGCGCCTATCTGGCCGAGCTCGACGCACTGGACCGCGAAGTGCGCGAGGCAGTCGCCAAAATTCCGCAAGGCCGTCGCAAGGTGATCTCGACCCACGGCGCGTTCGGTTATTTTGCCGCTGCCTATGGCATCGAATTCATTGCGCCGGTCGGTGTCTCGACCGAATCCGAGGCCAGCGCCCGCGATGTCGCAAAGATCATCACCCAGATCAGGGCGGCCAAAATACCGGCAGTTTTTCTCGAAAATATCAGCGATCCCCGCCTGATGAGCCGGATATCGGCCGAGACTGGCGCCAGGGTCGGTGGAACGCTCTATTCCGACAGTCTGACCGGCGAAAAGGGCGATTCTCCCACTTACATTGCGATGGTCAGGCACAATATAAAGGCCCTGACCAGCGCGCTGAGCCAATAGGCAGGGGCCTCCCTGCTGCCGGCGCGCGCTACAATTCCGTCCCGGAGCCGTTATGTCTGAACTTTCGTCCCAAAAAATTCCAGTGACCGTGCTGACAGGCTATCTCGGCGCCGGCAAGACCACGCTGCTCAACCGCATCCTGTCGGAAAACCACGGCAAGAAATACGCCGTCATCGTCAACGAATTCGGCGAGATCGGCATCGACAACGACCTCATCATCGGTGCCGACGAGGAAGTGTTCGAGATGAACAACGGCTGCATCTGCTGCACCGTGCGCGGCGACCTCGTCCGCATCATGGACGGCCTGATGAAGCGCAGGGGCAAGTTCGACGCCATCATCGTCGAGACCACGGGCCTTGCCGATCCGGCCCCGGTGGCGCAGACCTTCTTTGTCGACGAGGACGTGCAGAAGAACGCGCGGCTCGATGCTGTCGTCACCGTGGCCGACGCCAAATGGCTGAGCGATCGCCTGAAAGACGCGCCGGAAGCCAAGAACCAGATCGCGTTCGCCGACGTCATCGTGCTGAACAAGACCGACCTCGTCTCCAAGCCGGAGCTCGCCGAAGTCGAGGCCCGGATTCGCGGCATCAATCCATATGCAAAGCTGCACCGCGCCGAGCGCTGCAAGGTCGCGCTATCGGACGTGCTGGAACGCGGCGCGTTCGATCTCGACCGCATCCTGGAAATCGAACCGGAATTCCTGGACGCCGGCGACGACCATCACCATCACCATAACGATCATGATCACCATCACGGGCATGATCATGATCACAGCCACAGCCATGGCGGATTGAAGCACTATCACGACGAGGACATGCAATCGCTGTCGCTGCGCTCGGACAAGCCGCTCGACCCGACCAAATTCATGCCGTGGCTGCAAAACCTCGTCGCCACCGAGGGCCAGAAGATACTGCGCTCGAAGGGCATCCTCTCCTTCACCGACGACGACGATCGCTACGTGTTCCAGGGCGTGCACATGATGCTGGAAGGCGATCATCAGCGGCAATGGAAGGAAGGCGAGCCGCGCGAAAGCCGCGTCGTCTTCATCGGCCGCGAGTTACCGGAAAAGACGATCCGCGAAGGTTTCGAAAGCTGCATTGCTGCATGAGATCATGTCCGATCAGCTCACCATTGCGTCCCTGACCGATCGCGTGAAATCCGTCGCGGTCAGTGCACCCGTCTCCGCCGTGCATTTCCTCGGCGAGCGCGCCGCCTTCGTATGCGCCGAAGAGAAAGTCGCGATGGCCGATGCCGCCGGCGAAATCTCCCGCGTGGACGTGCATGGCGGTGCCATCCTCTGCACGGCATCCGACGGCAAGCGCGTCGTCACCGGTGGCGACGACGGCAAGCTCGTCGCATTGAACGCAAAGGGCGAGACGTCGGTGCTCGCGACCGATGCAAAGCGGCGCTGGATTGACAATGTCGCGCTGCATCCCGATGGTGCGTTTGCCTGGTCGGCCGGCAAGACCGCGTTCGTCCGCAGCGGCAAAGGTGAGGAGAAGACTTTTGACGTCCCATCGACCGTCGGCGGCGTCGCCTTCGCGCCAAAGGGGCTGCGCGTGGCGGTTGCCCATTACAACGGCGTGACGCTGTGGTTTCCCAATATGGCGGCGAAGCCGGAATTTCTGGAATGGGCCGGCTCGCATCTCGCCGTCACCTTCAGTCCCGACAACAAATTCCTGGTCACCGCCATGCACGAACCGGCGCTGCACGGCTGGCGGCTCGCCGATAACAGGCACATGCGGATGAGCGGCTATCCCGGCCGCGTCCGCTCGATGTCGTGGAGCGCGGGAGGCAAGGGGCTTGCCACGTCGGGTGCCGACACCGTGATTATTTGGCCGTTCACCAGCAAGGACGGTCCGATGGGCAAGGAGCCGGCGATGCTGGCACCGCTGCAGGCGCGCGTTTCCATGGTCGCCTGTCATCCGAAGCAGGACATCATGGCCGCGGGCTATAGCGACGGCACCGTGCTGATCGTGCGGCTCGAGGATGGCGCGGAGATTCTGGTGCGCCGCAATGGCAGCGAGCCGGTCTCGGCGCTGGCCTGGAACGCAAAGGGCACGCTGCTCGCCTTCGGCACTGAGGACGGCGACGCCGGGATGCTGGAATTCTAGGCATCTCGGAGAGGTTACGAAGCAGGTTCCCCGCGGAACCAAGCGCCTTGACGTCCGTTGAATCCACGAACCATTTCGTGGGTCGAACGATATGCCTGCCGATGACCGCCAACGCGAATACCGAATGGAAATGCTGGGCGCATCCACGCTGATCGCGGTCGGGCTGGTCATTTCGGTGCTGTCGCTGACCGAGATCACGGCGCGAGATTCGCAGCACGTCGCGCAGGCGACGCCGCCAACACAATCGACACCGGGCGCAGAAACGAAACCGCCCGCGCCGTCCGAACCGGGTACGACCGGGCAAAGACCATCAGACGTTCCGCCGCAGCCGGCCCGTCCCGATCCGGATGCGCAGAAGGCGGGCGCTCAGCCCGCACTGCCGCCGGCGCCCGCAGAGAAAGTCGCGCCGCCGATCCGCGAAAAATGATCCCACTGCCGTTGCGCTGATTGTGCAGACGCAAAATCGTGGGCCGTGCGCGCGTTTGATGCGCGAATGTGCGGGCCATGCGACCCTATCGGCCCGTATCAATTTGTAGGAGAGGGCGCAGGCCTTGCCTTCGAACGCCTTGTGTTGATCCCCAACAAGCGGTTAGGCTTGCTGCAAAACAGCCGGCAGGTCGAACAGCCGGCAGGTCAGGGAGTGACGCATGCGTGAGTTAACGCCGGAAACGATCACGGACGCCGTGCTCGACCAGATGGCGACGACGCCGGACCCTCGCCTGAAGGAGATCATGGCGTCGGCGGTAAAACACCTCCATGCCTTCGCCCGCGAGGTCAACCTGACGCCCGCGGAATGGATCAAGGGCATCGAATTCATGACCGCCGCCGGCAAGATGTGTTCGCCGGAACGGCAGGAATTCATCCTGCTGTCGGATACGCTCGGCCTCTCGGCACTCGTCAACGGACTGCACGACGCGACCGCGCTCGAGGAAGCCACCCACACCAGCCTGCTCGGCCCGTTCTATCGCGAGGCCACGCCGACGCTCGCAGCCGGCAGTTCGATCGCCAAGAACCCGAAGCCCGGCAGCGAGTGCGTGCTGTATGGCCGTGTCACCGATGCCGCGGGCAAGCCCGTTGCGGGCGCCACCGTCTCGATCTGGCAGACCGGCGCCGACGGCCTCTATGACATCCAGTCCAGCGCGACCTCGGTCGATTATCGCGGTGTATTCACGACAGACGCTGACGGACTCTATATGCTGCGCACCGTCAGGCCGCTCGGCTACTCGATCCCGATGGATGGACCTGTCGGCGCCATGGTGAAGGCGCAGGCGCGGCACGGCATGCGGCCGGCGCATATTCACTTCCTGGTCGGCGCAGCCGGCTATCGCGAACTGGTCACGGCGCTCTATTTGCGCGACGATCCCCATCTGGCCGATGATGTCGTGTTCGGCTCGTCGGGCGATCTCGCCGTCGACGTGGTCGCAAACGATCCGGACTGCCCGATCAAGGGCATGCCGAGCATCCGCTTCGATATGCGGCTGTCGCGCGAAAGCGCCACCGACAAGACCAGTGGTCGCGTCGGCGCCGATCCGTCGGCGATCATGAAACAAGCCAAAAGCGAACCTGCCCCGGCGGGCGCCGGCGGCTAGAGCCCGAGCCTGACACGATCCACTTCACCGCAGCCGGGCGAAGATCCGGCGGACGCAGAACGGCAACGACATAGGGGGGAATCGATGAAACGCAGAACATTCCTGGGCGGCGCAATGGCTGTCGCGGTGGTTGGGCACGGGTCGAGCGCTCTTGCCCAGCAACCGCCGATCAAGATCGGCATGTCGATGCCGCAGACCGGCGGCCTCGCCGGCGGCGGCAAGGCGTCGCTGCTCGGCATCGAGATCTGGCGTGACGACGTCAACGCCAAGGGTGGGCTGCTCGGCCGCAAGATCGAACTGGTCGTCTATGACGACAAGTCGAGCGCATCGGAGACGCCGGCGATCTACGCCAAGCTGGTCGATGTCGACAAGGTCGATCTCCTGTTCGCGCCCTATGCAACGGTGCCGACCGCGCCGATCATGCCGTTCGTCAAGCAGCGCGGCCTGCTGCTGATGGGGAATTTCTCGTTCCAGGTGAACAGCAAGGTCGGCCACGACATGTGGTTCAACAATGCACCATGGGGGCCGGCCGATAGCTGGGCGGCCTCGTTCCTCGACCTGGCGCAGAAGGCCGGCGGCAAGAACATGGCGCTGTTAACGGCCGATCAGGAATTCGCGCAGAACCTCGCGCTCACCGCGCGGGATGTCGCCAAGAAGCGCAACATTCCGATTGTCTTCGATCAGACCTATCCGCCGAACACGGTGGAATTCTCGTCCATCATTCGCGCGTTGAAGGCGGCCAAGCCCGACATCGTCTATGTCGCGTCCTATCCGCCGGACTCGGCCGGCATCCTGCGCGCCGTGAACGAGATCGGGATCGGCGACAGCGTCAAGATTTTCGGTGGCGGCATGGTCGGCCTGCAATTCGCCGCTGTGATGTCGAACCTCGGTTCGCTGCTCAACGGCGTCGTGAACTACAATACCTGGCTGCCGGAAAAGAGCATGTATTTCGACGGCACCAAGGAATTTTTCGACAAGTACACCAAGCGCGCCGTCGAGGCCAAGGTCGATCCGCTCGGCTATTATCTGGCGCCGTTCGGCTATGCGATGGGCCAGATGATCGAGGCGGCGGTCGGCGCGACCAAGTCGCTCGACCAGAAGGGCATCGCGAAATACCTGCGCGAGAACGAGCACAAGACAATCGTCGGGCCGATCGCCTTTTCGGCCGATGGCGAGCGCAAGGAAACGGCGACGCTGCAGGCCCAGTTCCGCGGTGTAAAGGACAAGGATATCGAACAGTTCCGCACCTCCGGCAAGCAGGTGATTCTGTTCCCTGACAAGTTGAAAGCCGGAGAGCTCATCAGTCCCTTCGAGGCTGCCCGAAACTAGGCCTCGTGGCTTTTCCGGCTCAGGGCCAAGGGGGGATCTGAATTGTTTTCGATGGACCTGCTGCTTGGCGCAGTGGTGCTCGGGGTGCTGCTCGGCTGCTTCTATGCAGCCGTCAGCGTCGGCTTGTCCGTCGCGTTCGGACTGCTCGACGTTCCCCATGTCGCGCACCCGGCCTTCTTGGTGCTCGCGTCCTACGGCGTGTTCCAGCTCAACGAGAGCTACGACATCGATCCACTGCTGGCGGGACTCGCCATCACGCCGCTGTTCTTCCTGTTCGGCCTGCTCGCCTACCGCGTCTATTACGAAACCTTTGAGCGGCGCGGCAGCGATGCGGGCGTCCGCGGCATCGCGTTCTTCTTCGGCATCGCCTTCATTATCGAGGTGCTGATCATCCTGCAATTCGGCGTCGACCAGCGCTCGGTTTCCGCGACCTATATCGGCAAGTCGTGGCGGTTCGGCGAGTTTCGAATACCGATCCGGCAACTGGTGGCGTTCGCGGTGGCGCTGGCGCTGACGGTGCTGCTTGCCATGTATCTGTCGAAAACCTTCATGGGCCGCGCGATCCGCGCGGTCGCGCAGGACGAGGAGGCGTTGCGGCTGATGGGCGCCAACCCGGTCCGCATCAAGCAATTTGCCTTCGGCATCGCCACCGCCGTGCTCGGCATCGCCGGCGCGCTCCTGATCATCGTAGCGCCGGTCGAGCCGACGCTCGATCGCGCCTATATCGGGCGGACCTTCTGCGTCGTCGTCATGGCCGGGCTCGGCAGCATCAGCGGCACGCTGATCGCCGCCATCATCCTAGGCGTCGCCGAATCCATCGTGCTGACGTTGTTCGGCGCCTCCTGGGCGCCGGCGATCTCGTTCGCAATGCTGCTCGGCGTGCTCGCCGTCCGACCGCAAGGTCTGCTCGGCCGATGAACAAGCGCAGCCATAGCATCGCATTCTGGGCCGCCGTCGCCGTCTTCCTGGTCGCCGTGCTGTCGATGACGCAGATCGTCCGCAACGAATATCCGTTTTTCGCCGGCTACGTCATCCTCCAGTTCATCGCGCTTGCGGTCGCCTGGAGCATCCTCGGCGGCTATGCCGGTTACGTCAATTTCGGCACCAACGCCTTTTTCGGCGTCGGCGTCTACACGGCAGTAGCCCTGTTCAAGGCGACGGGCGCGCCGCTCGTGGTGCAGATCGCGGCCGCCGCCGTCGTCGGCATGACGCTCGGCTTTGGCGTTGGTCTCCTCACCTTACGGATGCGCGGCATCTTCTTCTCGATCGCCACGATTGCGCTAGCGATCATCATCGAGACCTTTGTGATGAACTGGCGGTTCGTCGGCGGCGCGGCCGGCATCCAGATCCAGCGGCCGCCGGTGATGGCGCCGTTCGACAGTTACGTGAAGATGCTGTTCTTCGTGCAGGCCGTCCTGGCCGTCATCGCCGTTGCGATCGCGCGCTACATCCAGAATTCCCGGATCGGCCGCGGCCTGCAGGCGCTCAGGGACGACGAACTCGCGGCCGAATGCACCGGCGTGCCGACGCTAAGGCTGAAGCTGGTCGCCTGCATGACCTCGGGCGCGCTGATTTCCGCGGCCGGCGCGCCCGCCGCAATGTACCTGCAATATGCCGACCCGTCCTCGGCGTTCAACCTGAGCTACTCCGTCTCGGCGTTGGCGATGGCGCTGATCGGCGGCACCGCGCACTGGATCGGCCCGGTGCTAGGGGCCATCCTGCTCGGCTCGACGCAACAGCTTCTCGCCGTGACCATCTCCTCGGAGGTCAACGTGCTGGTGCTCGGCATCATGCTGGTGCTGTTCGTGGTCGGCGCGCCGAAGGGCATCATCGGCCTATTGCGGCCGCGCTACCGCCTGCGCGCGGGAGGCAAGCCATGACGATGGTTGCCGAGGTCGACGCGCCCTTACTGCAGGTGGGAACGCTCACCAAGACCTTCGGCGGCTTCACCGCGCTCGACAATATCAGCGTCGATATCCGAAAGGGCGAACGGTTCGGCCTGATCGGTCCGAACGGCTCGGGCAAGACCACGCTGATCAACTGCATTTCCGGCGCGTTGAAGCCGCAGGTCGGCAGCGTGGTGTTCTGCGGCGAGGACATCACGCAGTTGCCGCCGCACCTGCGCGCCCGCCGCGGCATCGCCCGCAGCTTCCAGATTCCGCGGCCCTTCAAAAGCATGACGGTGCTGGAAAACCTCATGGTCGGGCTCGACTTCGCTTCGGTCGATTCGCGCCTGCCGGAGGAAGATGTCGCGATGTCGATCCTGACACGGATGGGACTCGCCTCGAAAGCGGCGGCGCCAAGCAATACGCTGAGCCAGGTGGAGCTGCGCAAGATGGAGCTCGCGCGCGCGATGGCGGTCAGGCCGAAGCTTCTGATCTCCGACGAAGCGATGGCGGGGCTGTCCTCTTCCGAGGTCGACGAGGTGCTGGATCTCTTGATCAGCCTTGGCGAGGAAGACATCACCATCATCATGATCGAGCACATCATGCAGGCGGTAATGCGCTTTTCGGAGCGGGTGATGTGCCTCGACGCCGGAAAGATCATCGCGCTCGGCGCGCCTGGCGAGGTGATGGCCAACAAGCGGGTGCAGGAGGCCTATCTTGGCACTTAGCCTTGCCATCGAAGGCCTCGATGCCGGCTACGGCGCGGTCAAGGCGCTGCGCGGCGTCACGCTGCACGTCGAGGCCGGCGAGACCGTGGCCCTGCTCGGCACCAATGGCAACGGCAAGAGCACGCTGATGAAGTGCGTCATGGGTCTGGTGCGCCCGGATAGCGGCCGGCTTGCGCTTTCGATCGACGGCGTGGCGCATGATCTCACAAAACTCTCGCCCGAGGCGATCGTCGATCTCGGCGTGGCGCTGGTGCCGGAAGGGCGGCGGCTGTTTCCCAAGCTGACGGTGACGGAAAACCTGATGCTCGGCGCGTTCAGGAAAGTGGCCCGCAGCGCCATCCAGCAGAATCTCGCGCTCGTCTTCGATACCTTTCCGGTGCTGGAGGAGCGGCGCAACCAGCTCGCCGGCACCATGTCCGGCGGACAGCAGCAGATGCTGGCGATTGCGCGCGCGCTGATGTCGTCGCCGCGGCTGCTCTTGATCGATGAACCGTCCGTCGGGCTGTCGCCGCTTCTGGTCTCGCAGACCATTGCCAAGATCGGCGAGCTCAAGCAGCGCGTGGGACTGACGGTGCTGATGGCGGAGCAGAATTTCAACCAGGCGATCCGCATCGCCGACCGCGGCTACATCATCGTCCACGGCGAGATCGCGGTCGCGGCGCAGTCGGTCGACGAGTTGAAGGCTAACGACATCGTCAAGCGGCTCTATCTCGGCGGCGTCGTGTGACGGCGCGGTGCGGTAGACGTTGCGGTTATTGTGCGCCCCTGAGCGTGCAGGCGGTCGAGCAGGTCGTCATGACCCCGCGCTCGCAGGCGATGCACACCGCGACGCACTGCTTCTTGTCCTTGGGATTGTACTGGCTGTAAAGCTTGCGCGCGCAATTGTCGATCGAGCCCGTGACCTCGTGGCTGGCCTCAGGCGTACACGCGGCCAAGGCCGCGGCTGCCAGGATAATGGCAATGATGACGCGCATATCGGTTGCTCCAACCGGAGCCATCGCTCGGATAAAAGCGGCGACGGCCATGGGCCCTCGCAGAAATTTACCCTTCAGGATGGCGCGATTGAATTAATCGAGTGTTACGAGGAGTTGGAGTTCCCGTGCGTAGTTCTACGCCGGTCGGGCTTGCGCAAGCGATGTGCGCTGCAGCGGAGGAGCTGCAGCGCCAGTGTTGCCGCTGTCAGCGCACCAGCACGTTCCTGAACTGCCAGGGATCCGACGTATCGATATCCTCCGGGAACATGCCGGGGCGGTCCGACAGCGGGGTCCAGTCGGTGTAAAAGCCCTTCACCGGGCCGAGATACGGCATCTGGATTTCCAGGCAGCGGCGGAAGTCCATCTCGTCGGCCTCGACGATGCCGGCCTCGGGGTTTTCCAGCGCCCACACCATGCCGGCGAGCACCGCCGAAGACACCTGCATGCCGGTGGCGTTCTGGTAGGGCGCGACGAGGCGGGTCTCCTCGATCGAGAGCTGCGAGCCGTACCAATAGGCGTTCCTGGCGTGGCCGTAGAGAAGGACGCCGAGTTCATCGATGCCGTCGACGATCTCGTGCTCGTCCAAAATGTGCCAGCTTGGCTGCATTTTGCCCGTGGCGCCGAACATCTCGTGCAGCGACAGCACCGCGTCGTTGGCGGGGTGGTAGGCATAGTGGCAGGTTGGACGATAGATCACCCTGTTTCCGTCGTGCAGGGTGAAGTAGTCCGCAATCGAGATCGACTCGTTGTGGGTGACGAGGAAGCCGTATTGCGGCCCCGGCGTCGGGCACCACGACCGCACGCGGGTGTTGGCGCCGGGCTGCAGCAGATAGATTGCGGCGCCACAGCCCTCGATGTGCTCGCGGCCGTTGTCTGGCATCCATCTTTCATGCGTGCCCCAGCCGAGCTCCGCCGGCTGCATGCCTTCGGACACAAAACCTTCGACCGACCAAGTGTTGACGAACACGTTCATCGGCTTCGGATTCCTGGAGCGCTGGGTGTCGCGCTCGGCGATATGGATGCCCTTCACGCCAAGCTTGTGTGCGAGCAGGCCCCAGCCCTCCCGGCTCTTCGGTTCGTTGAAGGGCGTGTTGGTATCACGGGCGATGTCGAGCAGCGCCTGCTTGACGAACCAGGACACCATTCCGGGGTTGGCGCCGCAGGTGGAGACCGCGGTGATGCCGCCCGGACTCTTTCGCTTGGCGGCGAGCAGGGTCTCGCGCAGGGCGTAGTTGGAGCGCTTCTCGGGACCGATGTTCTTGTCGAAATAAAAGCCTGCCCAAGGCTCCACCACGGTGTCGATGTAGAGCGCGCCGATCTCGCGGCACATCGTCATGATGTCGACCGAGGAGGTGTCGACGGAGAGATTGACGCAGAATCCTTGGCCGCCGCCAGCGGTGAGCAGCGGAATCAGCAGCTCGCGGTAGTTGTCTCTGGTCACAGCCCGTTTGACAAATCGTACACCGTGCTTGCTGGCGAGTTCGCCGTCATCATGCGGGTCGATGATGACAAGGCGCTCCTTGTCGTAGTCGAAATGACGCTCGATTAAAGGCAGCGTGCCTTTGCCGATCGAGCCAAAGCCGATCATGACAATCGGGCCAGTGATTTTCGCGTGAATTTTCGCGAGTGCGCTCATCAGTCGGTCTCCAGAAAGCAGAAATTGGCGGGAATGGAAGGATCAGGCGGTGCGCCGTTTTGCGGTCACTTCGATCTCGATCTTCATCTCGGGCTTGTAGAGGCCTGCGACGACCAGGAGGGTAGTGGCCGGACGTATCTCGCCGAAGACTTCGCCGCAGACCGCAAAGAAGGCGTCCGCGTCGGCAATATCGGTGATGTAGTAGGTGGCGCGGACGATGTCGGCCATCGCAAAGCCGCCTTCCTTGAGCGCAGCCTCGATATTCCCAAAGCAGTTGCGGGCCTGGCTCGTGATATCGGCCGGAATGACCATGGTCGTGTAGTCGTAGCCGGTAGTGCCGGCGACGAAGGCGAAATCGCCGTCGATGACGGCGCGGCTGTAGCCGGCGGTCTTCTCGAATGGCGAGCCGGTGGAAATCAGGCGGCGGGGCATCGGAACCTCGATCTTGGGAACGATCCTGGGAATGATCCGGCGGCGGGATGGGCGCGGTTTAAGGGTTTTTCCCCGGCGCGCGCAACCCCTCGCGGCGTCACCGGGAATATCGGGTGAGGTCGGAGGCCGGCGGCGCGCCGGCGCTCCAGCGACGCACGAGAATGTCCCTGACGATCATGACCGAGATCATGATCAGGAGGACGGTCGTGACGGCGCTGCGCCAGCGCGGGCGCACGGGGAGGTTCGCCGGCATGGCCTTCAGGCCACCCGCGGCAGGAGCAGGGCCTTCGCCTTCCTGGCGCGCACTGCCCTTGTTTTCGGCAAACGTGCGCCGGTTGGAACGATCATGCCCCGGGCGCCGTCGAGCGCGCCTTCGCAAAACTCCAGGCCGAGCAGGCGGTCGCGCTCGAAGGCGCCCGGCAGCGACAGCTCGCCGGTCTTCGCGGCAGAGAAGCCGAAGCGGGCGTAGTAGGGCGCATCGCCCAGCAGGATTACCGCGCGATGGCCACGCGCCTTCGCCGCCGCAAGCGCGTGGTCCATCAGCGCAGCCCCGACCCCAAGCTGGCGGGAGGAGGCCTCCACCGCCAGCGGGCCGAGCATGAGCGCCGGGATGCCCCCGGCGCTGACGTGCCACAACCGAACGGTCCCGACCAGCCGGCCCTGGCTCACAGCCAACAGGCTGAGGCCTTCGGCGGGCGCGCGTCCGTCGCGCAGGCGCTGGCAGGTGCGGGCATGGCGGTTTGCGCCGAAGCAGGCATCCAGCAGCGCTTCACGCGCGGCGACGTCCGAGGCTTTTTCCGCACGGATCGCGAACGGAGCGGCCTCGGGGGTTAGGGCAAGGGTGGTCTTCCGCAAAGCAGTCATGGCACGTCAGTCCCCGCTCGCAACGGCAAGCTTGCCGCGCAAAGCGTTGTCAAAAATTCGCAAATGACGGGGAGGGAGCCGGCGCACCGGCTCCCGCTATTCAAGCCTCAAACGAGGCCGATCAGATGTGGTAGGTCCTGAGCGGCGGGATGCCGTTGAACGCCACCGACGAGTAGGTCGACGTGTACGCCCCGGTGCCTTCGATCAGCAGCTTGTCGCCGATCTCGAGCGTCACCGGAAGCGGATACGGCAGCTTCTCGTACAGCACGTCGGCGCTGTCGCAGGTCGGCCCCGCGAGCACGCACGGCGTCATCTCCGCGCCGTCATGCGGCGTGCGGATGGCGTAGCGGATCGACTCGTCCATCGTCTCGGCGAGACCGCCGAACTTGCCGATGTCGAGATAGACCCAGCGCACCTCGTCCTCGTCGCTCTTCCTGGAGATCAGGACGACTTCGGTCTCGATCACGCCGGCATTGCCGACCATGCCGCGGCCCGGCTCGATGATGGTCTCCGGGATCTGGTTGCCGAAGTGCTTGCGCAGCGCACGGAAGATCGACCGGCCGTACTGCACGACCGGAGGAACGTCCTTGAGGTACTTGGTCGGGAAGCCGCCGCCCATGTTGACCATGGACAGGTTGATCCCGCGCTCCGCGCAGTCCCGGAACACCGTCGAGGCCATCGCCAGCGCACGGTCCCACGCCTTCACCTTGCGCTGCTGCGAGCCGACATGGAACGAGATGCCGACCGGCTCCAGCCCCAGGCGCTTGGCGAGGTCGAGCACCTCGACCGCCATCTCCGGGTCGCAGCCGAACTTCCGCGACAGCGGCCACTCGGCGCCGGCGCAGTCATAAAGGATGCGGCAGAACACCTTTGCGCCGGGAGCGGCGCGAGCGATCTTCTCGACCTCTGCAGCGCAGTCGACCGCGAACAGGCGAATGCCGAGCGCAAAGGCGCGCGCGATGTCGCGCTCCTTCTTGATCGTATTGCCATAGGAGATGCGGTCCGGCGTCGCACCCGCCGCCATCGCCATCTCGATTTCGGCAACGGTCGCGGTGTCGAAGCAGGAGCCCATGGAGGCGAGCAGCGACAGCACTTCGGGCGCAGGATTGGCCTTCACCGCATAGAACACGCGGCTGTCCGGCAGCGCCTTGGCAAAGGTCTGGTAGTTGTCGCGCACGACTTCGAGGTCGACCACGAGGCACGGCTCGGTGTCCTGGCCCTCGCTGCGACGGTTGCGCAGGAATTCCTGAATACGTTCGGTCATAGCACCCTCCAAACGGCCTTTGCGACAAGGACCCGTTCAAATTTGATCTCGGACGTGAGTGCTTTGGCGTTGCCGCACGATGGAGACGCGACGAAGCCTCGAACTCGAAATCCGAATTGTGCTGCCGTGGATTGGTTGGGAATTTCCCGCCCGCACACCTGGCAATGAAGGACAAGCCTTTTCAGTAGCCCGCGCCGGCGGTGGAATGCCGGTAGAGACCAAAAAAGCCCGATCCGTCGTTGCTTTAAGTCGCGTCCCCCGTTGAGAGCGGGGTGCGCCGGTTCGCCTCCGGCTGCCAGTCACGGTTGCAAAGGATGGAGAGACCTTCAACGGCATCCCTTGAGAGAGATGCTGGCCACTCGAACGGGAGCGACCCTCGGTTCTTCATCCCTTGGCGGCTGTCCGGCCTCTTGTCCGGATACCTACCGACTGACACACGACCACAGGCACGTGCGAAATTGGGCAAGGCTGGAAATAAGACTTTTGATTCTGCCGCGCAAGAATTTTTTTAGGCTGGGGACAAATTTCCCGCGCGCGTGATTACGAAAGCGTTCGCAGCGCGCACGGCTCACGACAAACATGAATGGAAGTTAAGATTTCTTAGGCGGGCGAAAAACGATTCAGCGCCTGTGCCGCAGCGCTTTCTTGAACGCGCGTCAGGCGCGCTTGAAGAACGGCTCGATGCGCTGCGCGGCGCGGACGAACGCCACCATGATCAGCACGCCGATGCCGAACAGCACCGCCTGCAGGATGTGCGCGCTGGTGTCGTCGAGTCCGAGCAGGATCGCGAGCGCCCAGCCGCCGGCAAATGCCGCGCCGAAAACTTCCGCGCCGATCAGGATCGCCGCCGAGATGACGGTGATGACGCTCGGCCAGGCGATCGTGCCGGAGGAGGTGGAGGCGGGCTGTGGGCTCATGGAAAAGGTCCTGTTCTGGGGGCGCAATCTCTCCGAAAAGGCCCCATCTATCAAGCGCAAAAGGCCCAAAAATGCCGCATCGCGTGCTATAGATTGCCGCATCTTCTGGAGCGTTTTCGAGCGAAATCGGTGCCGGTTTCAGCCCAAGAAAACGAGGCAAAAACGGGAATTGTGATGTCAGAAACCCTGCAGACGGCGGCCCCTTCGGAAGCTGGCGAAAACCCGCTGCTCCGGCCGTGGCAGACGCCGTTCGAGACACCGCCTTTTGCCGAGATCGAGCCGGAACATTTCCTGCCGGCCTTCGAGCAGGCCTTTGCCGATCACGCCGCCGAGATCGCGGCGATCACCCATGATCCCTCAGTGCCGGACTTCGCCAACACCATCACGGCGCTGGAGCGCTCGGGCAAGCTGCTCGCGAAGGTCTCTGCCGTGTTCTACGACCTAGTCTCCGCGCACTCCAACCCGGCGATCCTCGAGATCGACAAGGAGGTGTCTCTGCGGATGGCGCGGCACTGGAACCCGATCATGATGAACGCGGTGCTGTTCGGCCGGATCGCGCTGCTGCACGAGAACCGCGCCACGCTCGGCCTGACCGGCGAGCAGATGCGGCTGCTGGAGCGCACCTACACCAATTTCTACCGCGCCGGTGCCGGCCTCGACGAGGTCGCCAAGAAGCGCCGGGCCGAGATCAACGAGCGGCTGGCCCAGCTCGGCACCTCCTTCAGCCACCATCTGCTCGGCGACGAGCAGGATTGGTTCATGGAGCTCGGCGAGGACGACCGCGACGGCCTTCCCGAGGCCTTCGTCGCCGCGGCCAAGGCGGCTGCCGAAGAGCGGGGCATGACAGGCAAGGCGATCGTGACGCTGTCGCGCTCCTCGGTCGAGCCGTTCCTGAAGAGCTCCTCCCGCCGCGACCTGCGCGAGAAGCTGTATCGGGCCTTCACCGCGCGGGGCGACAATGGCAACGCCAACGACAACAACGCCACCATCGTGGAGATCCTCGCGCTCCGCGAGGAGGCCGCCAAGATCATGGGCTTTCCGACCTACGCTGCCTACCGGCTCGAGGATTCCATGGCCAAGACGCCGGAGGCGGTGCGCGGCCTCCTGGAGCGGGTCTGGAAGCCGGCCCGGGAGCGGGCGCTCGCCGACCGCGACGCGCTGCAGGCGCTGATCGCGGAGGAGGGCGGCAACTTCGCACTGGCGCCGTGGGACTGGCGCTACTACGCCGAAAAGCTTCGCCAGCGCCGCGCCGATTTCGACGATGCGGCGATCAAACCCTACCTGGTGCTCGACCACATGATCGAGGCCGCCTTCGACTGTGCCACCCGCCTGTTCGGGGTCACCTTCTCCGAGCGCAAGGACATTCCGGTCTGGCATCCGGATGTCCGGGTCTGGGAAGTGAAGGGGCCCGACGGCAAGCACAAGGCGCTGTTCTATGGCGATTATTTCGCGAGGCCCTCGAAACGCTCCGGCGCCTGGATGACCTCGCTGCGCGACCAGCAGAAGCTCGACGTCGACGTCGCCCCGCTGATCATCAATGTCTGCAATTTCGCCAAGGGTGCGGACGGCCAGCCGTCGCTGCTGTCGCCGGACGACGCGCGCACCTTGTTCCACGAGTTCGGCCACGGCCTGCACGGCATGCTGTCCAACGTGACCTATCCCTCGTTGTCGGGGACCTCCGTGTTCACCGATTTCGTCGAGCTGCCCTCGCAGCTCTACGAGCACTGGCAGGAACAGCCGCAGGTGCTGCGGCAGTTCGCCAAGCACTACCAGACCGGCGAGCCGCTGCCGGACGACCTGCTGCAGCGCTTCCTCGCCGCGCGAAAATTCAACCAGGGCTTTGCCACAGTCGAGTTCGTCTCCTCGGCGCTGATCGATCTCGAATTCCATACCCAGCCGGCCGCGGCCAGCCGCGATGTTGCCGCGTTCGAAAAGGCGGAATTGGAAAAGATCGGCATGCCCGCCGAAATCGCGCTGCGGCACCGGCCGACCCAATTCGGCCATATCTTCTCCGGCGATCATTATGCGTCCGGCTATTACAGCTACATGTGGTCGGAAGTGATGGATGCGGATGCCTTCGGCGCATTCGAGGAGGCCGGCGACATCTTCGATCCCGCGGTGGCAAAGCGCCTGCACGACGACATCTATTCGTCGGGCGGCTCGCGCGACCCCGAGGACGCCTATGTCGCCTTCCGCGGCCGTGAGCCGGAGGCCGACGCGCTGTTGCGCCGTCGCGGCCTGCTTGAAGTAACGCCGGCGGCCTGACTGGCCGGCGCCGCCCACGAGTCGTCCCTGCGAACGCAGGGACCCATAACCCCTGGTGTTCGTTGTGAAGGAAAAGCCTTTGCCACACTACCAAAAAGAGACGACACGGCGTATCGGTCTCCGCCTTCGGAGGGATGATGTGTTACGTGTAATGCTCGGAGTGTTCGGCTTGATCGCCGCGTTGTTGCTCGGCGTACCGTCCGCGCAGGCCCATCCCCATGTCTGGATCACCGCCAGAAGCGAGGTGGTCTACGCGCCCGACGGCGCGATGACCGGCGTGCGCCACGCCTGGACGTTCGACGACATGTTCTCGACCTACGCGCTGCAGGGCGTCGCGACCAAGACCAAGGGCGTCTACACCCGCGAGGAACTGGCACCGCTGGCGCAGACCAATGTCGAGTCGCTGAAGGACTTCGCCTACTTCACCTTCGTCAAGACCGACGGCAAGAAAGCGAAATTCGAGGAGCCGGTCGACTATTATCTCGAATACAAGGACAGCGCGCTGACGCTGCATTTCGTGCTGCCGCTGAAGGCACCGGCGACATCGAAGCAGTTGGCGCTGGAAGTATTCGATCCTTCCTATTTCATCGACTTCAAGTTCGAAGACAAGGACCCGATCAGGCTGGTTGGCGCGCCCGCTGCCTGCCAGTTGCAGTTCCAGCGGCCGAATGACGAGACCGCCAACACCCAGCGCCTGAACGAGCAGAACTTCATGAACGGCGACAATTCCAACTATGGCGCGATGTTCGCCAACAAGATCATGGTGAACTGCCCGTGAGGCTGATGCTCCCCACAAGCCTCGCGCGAGGGATCGCAATGACGGCCGCAGCGATCGCGGCCGTTGTGGTTTTCGATGCCGCCTTGCATGCGCTGATGGCGCAGAATCCGTTCGGCGGTCCACGTCCCGCGGCCGAGCCGCAGGTCGGCGGCGTGATCGGATGGATTTTGGCCAAGCAATCCGAATTCTACCGCGAAATGTCGGCGACCATCCGCGCGGCGAAATCGGACGGCAGCGCGGTCTGGACGCTGCTCGGAATCTCCTTTGCTTACGGCATTTTTCATGCCGCCGGCCCAGGCCACGGCAAGGCGGTGATCTCGTCCTACCTTGTCGCCAACGAGGAAACCGCGGGACGCGGCATCGTGCTGTCGTTCGCCTCGGCGCTCTTGCAGGCGCTGGTGGCGGTCGCCATCGTAGCCGTCTTCGCCTGGCTGCTCTCCTCCACCGCCAAGACGATGTGCAGCGCGGAGAAGGCGATCGAGATCGTCAGCTACGCGCTGATCGCGGCGTTGGGCGCCCGGCTGGTCTGGACCAAGGGCGGCGGCTTTATGCGCGCGCTGCAGGCGAAGCCGGAGCTGGCGATGGTGTCGGTCACGGCCCATCATCACGATCATGATCATCATGAGCACGCGCATCACCGACATCATGACCATGGTCATCATCACGACCAGGGACATCACCACGATCACGGCCATGCCCATGTTCATGACGAGCATTGCGGCCATTCGCACGGGCCGACCCCGGATCAGCTCGCCGGCCCCGGCGGCTGGCGGCGCGGCTTGGGTACGATCTTTGCCGTGGGCATGCGGCCCTGCTCGGGAGCGATCCTGGTGCTGGTATTCTCGCTGGCACAGGGCCTGTTCCTGGCCGGCATCGCCGCAACCTTCGTGATGGGCCTCGGCACCGCAATCACGGTCGCCGCCATTGCCGTAATCGCCGTATCGGCGAAAGGTCTGGCAAAACGGCTGAGCGCCGGACGCGAAGGCGGCGGCGTGCTGATCATGCGCGGCATCGAATTCGGCGCCGCCGGGCTGGTGCTACTGTTCGGCCTCGGCCTGTTGTTCGGCTATCTCGCCGCCGAACGCGCGACGTGTCTTTGATCCACGCTACGAACTGGAATCCCATGTCACGCGAGCAATTCTGGTTCTTCCATCCGTTCCGGGTGCGCTATTCCGAAATCGACGGCCAGGGCGTCGTCTTCAACGCGCATTACCTGACCTATTTCGACACCACCATCACCGAATATTTTCGCGCGCTCGGGTATGACCAGTACGCCGACGCCAAGAAGAGCGGCGTCGATTTCCACGTCGTGAAATCGGTCATCGAATACAAGGCGCCGGTCCGGTTCGACTGGGAGCTCGACGTCGGCGCGCGGGTGGCGCGGATCGGCAATTCGAGTCTGACATTCGAACTCGCGATTTTCCTCAAAGGCGGCAGCGACGCACTCGTGACCGGCGAGATCGTCTGGGTCAACACCGATCAGAAGACGCATCGCCCGGTCCCGATATCGAAGGAGATCCGCGACCTGATCGCGACGCGGGAGCGGCATTTGGCGGCGTGAGATTTGCGTTGCGAGAGCGCGAAACTATCTCCAGCGTCATCGCACCAGCGCAATTTATACGCCGCGGCGGACGTTATCTTGGCAAGATGGTTGTCGACTTTCCTTCGACAATCAACGACGGTGGTTATGGGTCACTACGTTTGCAGGGACGGCAGCAATTCATCCGGCGATAAGCCGATCCTACACCGGCAAGTACCCCTTGAACGCCGGCATGAAAAAGATCGCGATGTTGATCGCAAACCCGAGGCTCCAGAGGATCGAGCGCAGCGTCGGGCGGTTGCCGAGATAGGTGAAGACGTAGGCGATCCGCACGATCACGAAGAGAATTGCGAGTTCGTCGATCAGCCGCTGCGGCCCCAGCCGAAACTCCGCCAGCAGTACGGCGACGGCAAAGAACGGAAACGCCTCGATGCCGTTCTGATGCGCGCCGAGCGCGCGGGCGCGAAGCGGATCCTGGTAGAAGGCCGGATCGCGCGGCTTGGCATTGTCGAAACGGCCGTAGGCGGCCCATTTGACCGATGCGATCGTCAGCAGATAGAGCAGCAGCGTTCCGAAAACGCACCATTCGGCGATCGTCATGGTTCCTCCCGCGCGCCCCGCGGCAATTTGGGAAGCGTACCGAACCGGCGGTTATCTTGACAAGGATGGTGCAACGCGCGAAGCCATCGAAATCATGACCGTGGTCGTCCCCCTTGGCGGTGCGAAGCCTGTGCCGGCAACCCAGCCGCAACGCATCGGCGTGCTGCTGGTCAATCTCGGTACGCCCGATACCGCCGATGCCCGGGGCGTGCGGGTCTATCTGAAGGAATTCCTCTCCGATCCGCGCGTAATCGAGGATCAGGGCCTCGTCTGGAAGCTGATCCTCAACGGCATCATTCTGCGCGTGCGTCCGGCCAAGAAGGCGCGCGACTACCAGAAGATCTGGAACGCCGAGAGAGGCGAATCCCCGCTCAAGACCATCACCCGGTCGCAGGCAGAGAAGCTCGCGGAAGCGATCGCCGATCGCGAGCACGTCGTGATCGATTGGGCGATGCGCTACGGCAATCCGTCGATCCGCTCGCGCATCGATGCGCTGGCTGCGCAAGGCTGCGATCGCCTGCTGGTGGTGCCGCTCTATCCGCAGTATTCCGGGGCGACCTCGGCGACCGTCTGCGACGAGGTGTTTCGCGCGCTCGCCGACATGCGCGCGCAGCCGACGCTGCGGGTGAGCCCGCCTTACTACGACGATCCCGATTACATCGAAGCACTTGCCGTTTCGATGTCAGAACATCTGGCGTCCCTGCCGTTTCAGCCCGAACTGATCGTGGCGTCCTTTCACGGCATGCCGCAGAAATACGTCGACAAGGGCGATCCCTATTACGTCCAGTGCGTCGCAACAACGGAAAGCCTGCGCCAGCGCTTGGGCCTTGATGCCTCGAAGCTGCTTCTTACGTTTCAATCGCGCTTCGGCAACGACGAGTGGCTGCAGCCCTATACTGACAAGACCATCGAAAAATTGGCGAAAGACGGCGTGAAGCGCATTGCCGTCGTGACACCCGGCTTCTCCGCCGATTGCCTGGAGACGCTGGAGGAGATCGCGCAGGAAAATGCCGAGATCTTCAGGCACAATGGCGGCGAGCAGTTTTCAGCGATTCCCTGCCTGAACGATAGCGAGCCCGGCATGGACGTCATCCGCCAGCTCGTCTTGCGCGAGCTTCAAGGCTGGATTTAACCACCTCGACAACCAACTCGCCGTTCCGCGCCGAGAACATCTGGTGGCCCGCAGAACGTTCCCTAGCTATAACCATAACTCGAGAACGGCCGGCTGAACCGGCGCCGCGCCTTTGCCGACAAAATGACAGACCGCGCCCGGTAACGCACCTTGCCGGCTTTGGAGGGACTTTATGAGTGGCTTCGATATTTTCGCGATCGCCTTTGTTCTGCTTGTCATTGTTACGTTGTTCGCGGGCGTCAAGACGGTGCCGCAGGGCTATGACTGGACCATCGAGCGGTTCGGCAAATACACCCGCACGCTCGCGCCCGGGTTGAATCTCATTATTCCCTACTTCGACCGCGTCGGCCGCAAGATGAACATGATGGAGCAGGTGATCAACATCCCCGAGCAGGAGGTGATCACCAAGGACAACGCCACCGTGACGGTCGACGGCGTCGCGTTCTTCCAGGTGTTTGATGCCGCGAAAGCGAGCTACGAGGTCGCCAATCTCGAGCACGCCATCATCGTGCTGACCATGACCAACATCCGCTCGGTGATGGGTTCGATGGACCTCGACCAGGTGCTGTCGCATCGCGACGAGATCAACGAGCGGCTGCTCCGCGTGGTCGATGCGGCGGTGTCGCCATGGGGTCTGAAGGTCAACCGCATCGAGATCAAGGACATCGTGCCGCCGGCCGACCTGGTCGAGGCGATGGGCCGGCAGATGAAGGCTGAGCGCGTCAAGCGCGCCGACATCCTGCAGGCCGAGGGCCAGCGCCAGTCGGAAATCTTGCGTGCCGAGGGCGCCAAGCAGGGCCAGATTCTGCAGGCCGAAGGTCGCCGCGAAGCCGCCTTCCGTGACGCCGAAGCGCGCGAGCGCCTGGCGGAGGCGGAAGCCAAGGCGACGCAGATGGTCTCCGAATCGATCGCCAAGGGCGATGTCGCCGCGCTGAACTATTTTATCGCCGACAAGTACATCAAGGCGTTCGGACAGTTCGCGGAATCGCCGAACCAGAAGATCCTGATGATCCCGCTGGAAGCCACTTCCGTGCTGTCTTCGCTCGCCGGCATCGGCGAGATCGCCAAGGCGACCTTCGGCGAAGCTGCGACTTCTGCTGTGGCGGCCGCGCGACGGACGCCCTCGGTGCCGAATACGGGTCCCACCCCGCCGCCGGTGGCGCCGCAGCGGTGAGAGCTTGATGTGGAAGATTGATTAGGGGTTCGTGTCATGGCCGAGATGTTTTCGACGTTGGGCGCCTGGAATTGGCTGATCTTCGGCTTCGTCCTGATGGCGCTGGAATTGCTCGCGCCGGGGGTCTTCATGTTCTGGCTCGGGCTCGCGGCGCTCCTAGTCGGGCTCGTGTCGTTTGCGATCAACCCGTCCTGGCAGACGCAGCTCCTGATGTTCGCGGTATTCGCGGTCGCCGCGGTACCGGCGTGGCGGCACTTTGCGCGCAGCGCATCGAGCAGCAGCATCAGCAACCCGTTCCTCAACAAACGGACTAAGGCACTGATCGGCCGGGAATTCACGCTGGAAAAGCCGATCGTCGGGGGCACCGGCACTGTGCGGATCGACGATACGATCTGGCGTGTTGCCGGCCCCGACGCGCCGGCCGGCAGCCGCGTCAGGGTCGTGCAGGTCGATGGCGCCAGCCTGACCGTGGCGGCGGCTTAGTTCGCCTCGGACTAACCGCCCTCCTTGCATTTAGCTACGAAAAATGTAGCATGATGCTACATTATTCGTAGCGAAGGAGTTGGCCGTGTCACAAACCATGCCGCGGATCGCGCCACTTGAGCCGCCTTATGCAACGGACATTGCCGAGCAGTTCGACCGCATCATGCGCGGCGCGCCGCCGCTGGTGCTGTTTCGCGTCATGGCCGGCAACGCCCGCACCTGGGAGAAATTCCGCGCCGGCAGCCTGCTGGATCGCGGGCCGCTCAGTTTGCGGGAGCGCGAGATCGTCATCGACCGCACCTGCGCGCGGACGGGCTGCGAGTATGAATGGGGCGTGCATGTCACGACGTTCGCGGAAGCCGCGCATCTGACGGAAGAGCAGGTCCGCGTCACCGTGCTGGGCGCCGCCACCGACGCGTGCTGGTCTGCCGCTGAGCAGGCGCTGATCGCCGCGGTCGATGCACTGCACGAACGCGCGACGCTTGATGACGCCGAGTTCGCGGGGCTGTCGGAGCATTATGAAGAGGCAAAAATATTCGAGATCATCCTGCTGTGCGGATTCTATCGCACCGTGTCGTACCTCGCGAACGGACTGGCGCTGCCGCTGGAGGAGAACGCGGCGAGATTTCCGAGGGCCTGACCCGTCATTGCGAGCGAAGCAATCCACTCGCGGCATAACGAATAGATGGATTGCTACGTCGCTTGCGTTCCTCGCAATGACGTGGAGAGGTCGCGATCTACGCCACGCCCGCGCGCAAAAAATCGTGCAGATGCACGATGCCGATCGGCTTGTGGGCGTCGGTCACGATCAGCGTCGTGATCTTCGAGGAGTTGAGGATCTCCAGCGCCTCGCCGGCCAGCACGTCGCGGTCGATCGTCTTCGGATTCCTCGTCATCACCTCGTCGACGGATGCCGTCATCAGGCCCGGCCCCATATGGCGGCGCAGATCGCCGTCGGTGACGATGCCGACGATGTGGCCGCGCGCGTCGACGATGCCGACGCAGCCGAAGCCCTTGGACGTCATCTCGACCAGCGCCTCGGACATGCTGGTGCCGAGCGGCTTCAGCGGCACCGCGTCGCCGGTATGCATGAGGTCGCGGGTGTATTTCAGGAGCGCGCCGAGCTTGCCGCCGGGATGCAGCACGCTGAAATCGACCGAGGTAAAGCCGCGGCCTTCCAATAACGCGATCGCCAGCGCGTCGCCGAGCGCCAGCATCATCAGGGAAGAGGTGGTGGGCGCGAGGTTGTGCGGGCAGGCTTCGCGCGCCTTCGGCAGCGTCAGCGCGACGTCGGCGGCCTTGGCGAGGGACGATTCGCGCTCCGCCGTCATGGCGATCACGGGAATGCGGAAGCGCGCGGCGTAGCTGATCAGATTCTTCATCTCCGGCTGCTCGCCGGACCATGATAGCGCCAGGATGACGTCATCGGCGGTGATCATGCCGAGGTCGCCATGGCTTGCTTCGGCGGCATGGACGAAAAACGCTGGCGTGCCGGTGGAGGCGAAGGTCGCGGCGATCTTGCGGCCGATATGACCCGACTTGCCGAGCCCGGTGACGATCAGCCGTCCCTTGGCGTTCCGGATCAGATCGGCGGCGGCGACAAAGGGCGGGCGAAGGTCGGACTGCAGTGCCGCCGTGATCGCGGCGATGCCGCTGCCCTCGGCGTCGAGCGTGCGCAGCGCCGATTGGACGGCGGAGTCAGCGGGATCGGAGCCGGATGATTGTACCATCAGCGGATTCGGATTGGCCATGTCTGTCCCAGGGAGGAGGGGCTTCGCGCCCCGAACCCCTGCATAGCATGGGCCGTCTGGCGATGCGACGCGGGCAGCCGCCCTCAACGGCCCATTAACCATAATTGTTTTAACTCCATTAACGACGTGTTCCGCGAGCGTGCGGCGTGCGTCCTTCAAGTATCTGTTTTTGTTGGAGTATATTTTTATCGTGAGGGCGGGGCCAGCAACGGGCCGGAACAGCCGCGCGCGCCTCTTTCGCGCAGCCTTGCCGTGCCTTGCGCTGATCGCCCTGACCGGAACCGCAGCGCGAGCGCAAACCGTCACGCCGGATCTGTTCAGCTCAAGGCGCACCAGCCAGATGGCGCCGCCGGATTCGCCGCTGCGCCGGACGGCGGCAGAGGTGAACGATCCCCTCAACAGTCCGAAGCTGCAGGAGGGCGACAAGCCCGCGCCGTCGCGGATCGGACAGATCCCGAAATACGGTCTGCCGGCCGCGAGCGGCGCAGCCGACATCGGCTACGACTCACTCAACCGCAAGCGCAAGAAGCCGAAATACTATCCGGGGCAGGCGAAGCCGAAACCGCCGGTCGGTCCCGGTAGTCCGCCGCCGCCGATTGCGTCGAATACGCGACTGCGGCTGTCGATTCCCCCATCGGAGACGGCGCACAAAACCCCTATCCCGCCAGCGATGGCAGGCACCGTGGTGGGTCAACCGCCGCGCAAGCGTCTCCGGATCGACGACGATCCGTTCGGCGCGGTCGGCGATTACGCCGGCAGCTTCCTGATCAAATCCGCGGTCGAATTCTCCGGCGGCTACGACACCAATCCGGGCCGGCTCGCCGCCGCGCAAGGCAAACCGTTTTATGTGATCGCGCCTGAATTTTTGGCGATCTCCGACTGGGAGCGTCATGCGCTGGTGGCCGATCTCCGCGGCTCCTTCACCGGCTACGGCAGCAATCTCACGCCGAACGCGGACGGCACGCCGCTGTCGGCGCCGCTCGATATTGATCGGCCCAATTTCATCGGCCACGTCGACGGCCGGCTCGACGTCAGCCGCGACACGAGGCTGACCGCGCAGGGACGCTTGTTCGTCTCGACCGACAATCCCGGCAGCCCGAACGTGCAGGCCGGTCTCGCCAGATATCCGATCTTCACCACGGTCGGCAGCACCATCGGGGTCGACCAGACGTTCAACCGGCTGCAGGTTTCCGCCGGCGCCACCGTCGATCGCACCGACTACACCAACTCGAAACTTACCGACGGCACCTCAACCACCAACGACGACCGCAATTTCAGCCAGTATGGTGGCGTCGGCCGCGTCAGCTATGATTTGAAGCCGGGTATAAAGCCGTTCGTGGAAGTGCAGGGCGACAGCCGCGTGCATGATGTGAAGCTGGACCGTGCCGGATTTGCGCGTGATTCCAGTGGCGGTTACGTCAAGGGCGGCAGCAGCTTCGAATTCTCGCGGCTGTTGACCGGCGAAATCGCCGTCGGCTACGCCGCGCGCGACTATGTCGATCCGAGGCTCGATCGCCTGGAAGGCCTGCTCGTCTCGTCCTCGCTGGTCTGGACCGCAACGCCGCTGACGACGGCGAAGTTCTATTCCGACACCACGATCACGGAGACCACGCTGCCCGGCACGTCCGGCGTGCTGACGCATGTTTACACCGTCGAGGTCGATCATGATTTCCGCCGCTGGCTGACCGCGATCGGCAAGTTCACCTGGGGATCGCTCGACTACCAGGGCAATCCCAGACGCGACAAGATCTACACGGTGTCGGGCGAAGCCATCTACAAGATGAACCGCAACGTCTGGCTCCGCGGCACACTGCGGCGCGACTGGCTGGATTCGAACCTGCCGGGGAACAGCACGGCGTCGACGGTGATGATGCTGGGGGTGAGGCTGCAGCATTAGAGTGCTCGGACACCGTCGACAGGGCCGGGCGGCTTGACCCACAAGCACGCCCTTTTGCTTCAGAGGGATATCTCGGCAGCGTGCTTATGAACGATGTGCCAAGGCAAACGATCTCTCAACGCCAACGCAGATGCTACAGAGCAAAAGCTATCCTGCCAACTCAAACTCGAACTTGATGCGTTTAGCCTCGGGAGAAGATCATTCAGCAGTATTCGACGAAGATCAATACATCGCCAAAAATCGCGACCGAGGGTAATGGTGTAGTTTGTGCCAACGAGACCCTCATTCAATCCAAATCGGTCAAAATTATCCGGAATGAAATAATTGATCGATGTGTGATCGATACTGATCAGACTCCGATCTACAGCTTCATCTAATTTGGCAAGCGCGCAGAAGCTCAGGATGACCGTAGCTAGGTCTGAAGGAAAGTTGTAAATATCTTTGGTGATCGAGAAGGAGTGTTGATACCGCTCCGTCAGCAATAAGAGGCGCTGTTCCACACCGAGCGAATAGGCACCACATTTCGCAAAGTTTTCATGCATGTCATGGTACAGGCGGCCAATCACCTCTTCGCTATATTTAGACCAGCCTTTGCGTCGGCACATTTCAAGGAAAAGTAGGAAGCCAGTCGCTTGATCGTCGGTCAGCGCCAAAATTGAATTGCCATAGCGAGCGAGTATTTTTTGCACCACATCTGAAACCAATTTCGAATCACTCTCCGAAAATTTGCTTTGGCTAAAGAAGAAGAGCGCGCACTGTCCCAATATGTCGGAAAGGCGGATGGGTAATTCGTACAGGTCCGAAAGAGAATCCAACATCAGCGCGTTTCGATCGGTGGCCATCGCGTCGTTGAGTTGCGCGAGCGCTCTCCGGCTGGCGCTTGTGTGCCATTCGATTAATTCGTTGATCGCCAATGTTCGCGCATTCGTTGGGCAGAGTCCTAAGAGCTGCCCGCATAGTACGTTATACACGCGGGTTTCCAGGAACCTATCGTTGGCCTCAGACAATTCGATGGCCAATCCTTCTGCGAGACCGTAGATAAGCGGCGTACGTTGTTCGGGTTCAATCTTCGAAAATGCGCTCTCGAGAGTTCTTGAGAGGGCCCTTTCGTCGACGCCATCTAAGATTTTTGCGAGCGCGGACTTGAATTCTGCGACATGAACGCCTGTGCCGATCGTTTGCCTCTGGACCTGCGCGACTATTCTGTCTGTCGTTTGTGCAGAACCCGAGAAATACGGATTCTTGGCAAACAGGTTCGGACCCTGAAGGTTTAGAGTCCAATACGAGATCGTTTGGTTCTCGATCGTTCCTTGCGCTTGAATTTGTTGCGCAATCTCCGCCAAGCTTAGAAATGGCCTAGCTTGTTGGACGAACGCATCGCCACGCAGGATTCTCGTAAACTCTATAGTAAATCGGCCGCCTTCGATGGTTTCCTTGGCCGTCTCTTCGGCCGCAGCGGATGCCACAAATGATATGCCCATCGTGTCGGAATTCCCGACGATGGTGCGCTTCAGAATTGATCCGATGTCAAAACCAAGGCCCGCCGAATTGCAGGCATCGATAATGAAATTGGCCTGCTTTGGCCGAGCTCCCGCTGTTGTCCGTAGGATGTCGGGGAAACCGATCGCTGTGGCGGGGATGCGGTCGGTGAGCGTATCAATCGGTGCGATGTACAGCGTTTCGTCAAATACGACGGCATGTCCAGCGAAGTACAGGGTGAATACTGTGATGTTTGTATTGTTGTAAAGAATCTCCGCAAGCGAAGTGCGCAGGTGCTCAGCAGTTGGAGATGCGAGCAATCTAGACTGTTCAGGGCTATACTGATGCTCTTGATCTCCAACAAGCGCCGAGAATACGGATCTCGCGTCTTTGACGGCTCCACTTAGCTTTGCGGCTCTCTGATAATCGTCACATCCAACCGCGAGTAAGATTCGCATCTATTCTATTCCCAGCGAAAACGGGATATGCGCTCTGCTTCTCGAGCTACGGCACTCTTCTCCTTCTCAAGCGATGTTGCTTCAACTTTGAGGTGATAATCATTGGGCTGAGCTTGGAGAGCCTTGATAAACTTGTGTCCTTGTCCAGGGGCCATATGGATCGATGGTCGTTGAGCGCTTCCATACTGATTTACCCCAAATTCTATCTTTTGGAGCATAGCTAGAAAGCCGAGAGAAATGTCACCGTTATGCTCGTTCCGTGTAATTGTATTTCCGTGCGACTCAGCAGCTTCGCCAACTGTTTGATAGAGATGCTTCATCAAGTCGGCATAGAGTTGTTCCACCATGCCCTCAATGTAACGCTCGATAATAGCTGTCTCGTGGTTGATGACGTCTATTGTGTGGATGGTCGACTCGGCGGCCATCGTATGCATCGTGGAGGGAGCGTCATTGGATACTTCAGTGGCCCAACGATCGCCGTGGCGATAACGATGAACATTGCGTTCATCAAGGAGGGTTGCTCGTCGCTTATCTAGACGAACTCGGATTTGATCATGAATATGACTATCCAGAGATTCTCGCTCATTATGCAGGTAACGATAAAAGCTGGGTCTTGATGGCGTTTGGGTCATTGTGGGCCTCACCAGAATCTACCCTGTAGAATCAAGCGTGAACCACAATCGTACATTGAAGCGGTCTCAAAAGGGAGCGGCCTTGAATGACAAGATCGCTCGCGCTCAGGACCGCTCACCTCGGCAGCGTCGTCGATCCCATCAGGTACTGATCGATCGCCCGCGCGCACAGGCGGCCCTCACGGATTGCCCAGACGACGAGAGACTGCCCGCGCCGCATGTCGCCGGCGGAGAAGACGTTCGGCAGCGAGGTCTTGTAATCGGACGTGTTGGCGCGGACGTTGCCGCGCTGGTCGAGGTCGACGCCGAGCGTCTTCAGCATGCCTTCGTGCACCGGGTGCACGAAGCCCATGGCGAGCAGCACGAGCTGCGCTTCGAGCTCGAATTCGGTGCCGGCAATCGGCTTGAACTTGTCGTCGACCTTCACGCAGTGCAGCTTTTGCACCTTGCCGTCGACCCCGGAGAATTTTTGCGTCAGCACGGCGAATTCGCGGCTCGCGCCCTCGGCCTGGCTCGACGAAGTCCGCATCTTCAACGGCCAGTTCGGCCAGGTCACGCCCTTGTTCTCGTGCTCGGGCGGCTCCGGCATGATTTCGAGTTGCGTGACGGACTTCGCACCCTGCCGGAACGAAGTTCCGATGCAGTCCGAACCGGTGTCGCCGCCGCCGATCACGACGACATGCTTGCCGCCGGCGAGAATGTCCTTTGCCTCGCCGAGCGGCTCGGAGGAGACGCGGCGGTTCTGCTGCGGCAGGAAATCCATTGCGAAATGGATGCCGTCGAGATCGCGGCCGGGGATCGGCAGATCGCGGCCGGCTTCGGCGCCGCCGGTCAGCGCCACGGCGTCATACTGGTTGAGCAGTTCGCGCGGATCGATCGCGCCTTGCGCGGTACCGCCGATGTGGACGCCGTAATGGAACGTGACGCCTTCGGCCTCCATCTGCGCCACGCGGCGGTCGATGACGTGCTTTTCCATCTTGAAGTCGGGAATGCCGTAACGAAGCAGTCCGCCCGCCTTGGCGAACTTCTCGTAGACGTGGACGTCATGGCCGGCGCGCGCGAGCTGCTGCGCCGCCGCAAGGCCCGCAGGGCCGGAGCCGACGATCGCGACCTTCTTGCCTGTCTTGGCCGGCGCGACTTCCGGCTTCAGCCAGCCATTGTCCCAGGCGCGGTCGACGATCGCGCATTCGATCGTCTTGATGGTGACCGGGTTGTCGTCGATGTTGAGCGTGCAGGACGCCTCGCACGGCGCCGGGCAGATCCGGCCGGTGAACTCCGGAAAATTGTTGGTCGAGTGCAGGTTGCGCGAGGCTTCTTCCCAGTTGCCCTGATAGACGAGGTCGTTGAAATCGGGGATCTGGTTGTTGACCGGGCAGCCCGGCGTGCCGGGTGCGACCGAGCCGGTGCCGTGGCAATAGGGAATGCCGCAGTTCATGCAGCGCGCGGCCTGGTCGCGGGTGTCCTTCTCGCTCAAGGGAATGACGAACTCGCGATAATGCTTCAACCGCTCGGCGACCGGCGTATACTTGCGTTCGTTGCGGTCGATCTCGAGGAAACCTGTGATCTTGCCCATTAAACCCTGATGCCCCTGCATCTCGTTCGTCTGTTCGCTCGACCCTCATCCTGAGGAGCGGCATGCGCCGCGTCTCGAAGGATGAAGGCCCGTGTGTTGGCCTCATGGTTCGAGACGGCGCTTTGCGCCTCCTCACCATGAGGGTCTAAAGGCTAAGCCCCGATCGCGATTTTCGGCTCGGCGTCGGCGTTCACCTTCAATTCCTTCAGCGCGCGGCGGTATTCCACCGGCATCACCTTGCGGAATTTCGGCAGCCAGGCCTTCCAGTTCGCGAGGATCTCGGCGGCCCGCTTCGAACCGGTCAGCTTGGCATGGCGCGTGATCAGCACGTGCAGCCGCTCCACGTCGGAGTCGAGCAGGTTCTGGAACACGTCGACCCGGCCATGCGATTCGAGATCGCCGGTGTGGTGATAGGTGTTCTGGTTGATCATCTCTTCCGAGAGCACCGGCTCCAGTTCCACCATCGCCATATTGCAGAGCTTTGCGAAGTCGCCGGCCTCGTCCAGCACATAGGCGATGCCGCCGGACATGCCGGCTGCGAAGTTGCGCCCGGTCTTGCCGAGCACCACGACGATGCCGCCGGTCATGTATTCGCAGCAGTGATCGCCGGCGCCTTCGACCACTGCGATGGCGCCGGAGTTACGCACCGCGAAGCGTTCGCCGGCGATGCCGCGGAAGTAGCATTCGCCCTCGATGGCGCCGTACATCACCGTATTGCCGACGATGATGGATTCTTCCGGCACGATGCCGGAATTCTTCGGCGGCTTGACGATGATGCGGCCGCCCGACAGGCCCTTGCCGACATAGTCGTTGCCTTCGCCTTCGAGATCGAAGGTGACACCCCTGGCAAGCCACGCGCCGAACGCCTGGCCCGCCGTGCCCTTCAGGCTGACGTGAATGGTGTCATGCGGCAGCCCGGCATGGCCGTAGATCTTCGCAACGGCTCCCGACAGCATCGCGCCGGCGGAGCGGTCGGTGTTGTTGATCTCTTCCTCGATTCTGACCGGCGCGCCGCGGTCGAGCGCGGCCTGCGCCCTCTCGATCAGGCGGCGGTCGAGCACCTTCTCCAGATGATGGTTCTGGGCCTCGGCATGATAGATCTTCTGGCCCTTCTCCTCCTTCTGGCGGACGAAGAGTTTTGAGAAATCGAGCCCCTTGGCCTTCCAGTGCGCCACCAGCGTGGACTGGTCGAGCATCTGGGTCTGACCGACCATCTCGTCGAACTTCTTGTAGCCGAGCTGCGCCATGATCTCGCGCACTTCTTCCGCAACGAAGAAGAAGTAGTTGATGACGTGCTCGGGCTGGCCGGTGAAGCGCTTGCGCAGCACGGGATCCTGCGTCGCCACGCCGACCGGGCAGGTGTTGAGATGGCACTTGCGCATCATGATGCAGCCGGCCGCGATCAAGGGCGCTGTGGCGAAACCGAACTCGTCGGCCCCGAGCAGCGCGCCGATCACGACGTCACGCCCGGTGCGGAAGCCGCCGTCGACCTGGACCACGATACGGCTGCGCAGCCGCTCGCGCACCAGCGTCTGGTGGGTTTCGGCAAGGCCGATTTCCCAGGGGCTGCCGGCGTGCTTGATCGAGGTGAGGGGAGACGCGCCGGTGCCGCCCTCGAAGCCCGCAATGGTGACGTGGTCGGCGCGGGCCTTCGCAACCCCCGCGGCCACCGTGCCGACGCCGATTTCGGAGACCAGCTTGACCGAGACCTGGCCGTCCGGGTTGACGTTCTTGAGGTCGTAAATGAGCTGCGCCAGATCCTCGATCGAATAGATGTCGTGATGCGGCGGCGGCGAGATCAGGCCGACGCCGGGCGTCGAATGGCGCACGCGCGCGATCGTCGCGTCGACCTTGTGGCCGGGCAACTGTCCGCCTTCGCCGGGCTTGGCACCCTGCGCCATCTTGATCTGCATCATGTCGGAGTTGACGAGATACTCCGTCGTCACGCCGAAGCGGCCCGAGGCGACCTGCTTGATCGCCGAGCGCATGCTGTCGCCGTTCGGCATCGGCTTGAAACGATCGGCCTCTTCGCCGCCCTCGCCGGTATTGGACTTGCCGCCGATCCGGTTCATCGCGATCGCAAGCGTGGTGTGCGCCTCGCGCGAGATCGAACCGAACGACATGGCGCCCGTGGCGAAACGCTTGACGATTTCGGAGGCCGGCTCGACCTGGTCGAGCTTCACCGGCTTGCGCTTCTCGTCCTCGGCGGTCTTGAGCCGGAACAGGCCGCGCAGCGTCAACAGCCGCTCGGACTGCTCGTTGAGGATTTTTGCGAACGCGCGGTAGCGCTCCTGCGAGTTGCCGCGCACGGCATGCTGCAGCGTCGATACGGATTCAGCGGTCCAGGCGTGGTCCTCGCCGCGGGTGCGGTAGGCGTATTCGCCGCCGACATCGAGCGCGGTCTTGTAAACCTCCGCGTCGCCGAACGCGTCCGTATGGCGCCGCACCGTTTCCTCGGCGATTTCGACCAGGCCCACGCCTTCGATGCGGGTGTGGGTGCCGGCAAAATACTTCGCGACGAAATCGGCCTTCAGCCCGACGGCGTCAAAAATCTGGGCGCCGCAATAGGACTGATAGGTGGAGATGCCCATCTTGGACATCACCTTCAACAGACCCTTGCCGATCGACTTGATGTAGCGCTTGACGATCTCATAGTCGTCGAGCGCGCCGGGCAGCCGATCCTTCATCGCGATGATGGTCTCGAACGCCAGATATGGATTGATCGCCTCGGCGCCGTAACCGGCCAGGCACGCAAAATGATGCACTTCGCGCGGCTCGCCCGACTCGACGACGATGCCGACCGAGGTGCGCAGGCCGGTGCGGATCAGATGATGATGCACGGCGGCACAGGCCAGCAGCGAGGGGATCGGAATCCGGTCCGTGCCCGCCATGCGGTCGGACAGGATGATGATGTTGACGCCTTCGCGCACCGCGCCTTCGGCGCGCGCGCAGAGTTCGTCGAGCACCTGCTCCATCCCCGCCGCGCCGAAGCCGGCATGGAAGGTGGTGTCGAGCGTGCGCGACTTGAAATGCGTGTCCGCGACATCGGAGATCGAGCGGATCTTCTCCAGATCCGCATCGGTCAGGATCGGCTGGCGCACCTCGAGCCGCTTGGTCGAGGCCATGCCCTGCAGGTCGAACAGGTTCGGCCGCGGCCCGATGATCGAGACGAGGCTCATGACGAGCTCCTCGCGGATCGGGTCGATCGGCGGGTTGGTGACCTGTGCGAAGTTCTGCTTGAAATAGGTGAACAGCGGCTTCGGCCGGTCCGAAAGCGCCGAGATCGGCGTGTCGTTGCCCATCGAGCCGGCGGCTTCCTCGCCGGTTGCCGCCATCGGCGTCATCAGGATGTTGATGTCTTCCTGCGAGTAGCCGAATGCCTGTTGCCGGTCGAGCAGCGGCAGGTTCGAACGCATGCCCTTGACGGGCGCATCGGGCAATTCCTCCAGGACGAGCTGGGTGCGATGCAGCCAGTCGCTGTAGGGGTGACTCTTGGCCAGCGTCGCCTTGATCTCGTCATCGGGAATGAGGCGTCCCTGTTCGAGATCGACCAAGAGCATCTTGCCGGGCTGCAGCCGCCACTTGGTGACGATCTGGTCCTCCGGGATCTTCAGCACGCCCATTTCGGACGCCATCACGATGCGGTCGTCCTTGGTGACGAGATAACGCGCCGGGCGCAGTCCGTTGCGGTCGAGCGTGGCGCCGATCTGGCGGCCGTCGGTAAACGCGATCGCGGCGGGGCCGTCCCACGGCTCCATCAGGGCTGCGTGATATTCGTAGAAAGCGCGGCGCTGCTCATCCATCAAGGGATTGCCGGCCCACGCTTCCGGAATCATCATCATCACCGCGTGCGGCAGCGAGTAGCCGCCCTGCACCAGGAATTCGAGCGCGTTATCGAAGCAGGCGGTGTCGCTCTGGCCTTCATAGGAGATCGGCCAGAGCCGGCTGATGTCCTTGCCGTAAAGCTCCGAGTGAACGGAAGCCTGGCGCGCCGCCATCCAGTTGACGTTGCCGCGCAGCGTGTTGATTTCGCCGTTATGCGCGATCATCCGGTACGGATGCGCCAGCGACCAGGTCGGGAAGGTGTTGGTCGAGAAGCGTTGGTGCACCAGTGCCAGCGCGCTCTCGAAATCCGCTTCATGCAGGTCGGGATAGTATTTGCCGAGCTGGTCGGCGAGGAACATGCCCTTGTAGATCACGGTGCGGCACGACAGCGAGACCGGGTAATAGCCGGCCATGCCGCGGTCGCGGCGCTGATAGATCGCCTGCGAGATCGACTTGCGCAGAATGTAGAGCCTGCGCTCGAACTCCTCCTCGGTCTTCGCTGTGCCGTTTCGACCGATGAACACCTGCATGTGATAGGGCTCGGTCGGCTTGACGGTTACGCCGAGCGAAGCGTTGTCCGATGGGACGTCGCGCCAGCCGAGCAGCACGAGGCCTTCTTCCTTGATCTGCTCGGCGATGATGCTCTGGATCACCTTTCGCCATGCCGTCTCCGTCGGCATGAACAGCGCGCCGATCGCGTAGTGGCCGGGCTCCGGCAGCTTGAAGCCGAGTTCGGCGGCCTTGCGCGCAAAGAACGCGTGCGGGATCTGCACCAGAATGCCGGCACCGTCGCCGGCGCGCGGATCGGCGCCGACCGCGCCGCGATGCTCGAGGTTGCACAGAATGTTGATCGCGTCCGAGACGATCTGGTGCGACTTCTTGCCCTTGATGTTGGCGATGAAGCCGACGCCACAGGAATCCTTCTCCAGGCCGAGGTCGTACAGGCCCACAGCCGGCGGGCGCCAGTCATGTTCGCGCCGAGAATCCTCAAGCAAAGTGTCGGCCGGTTTCGAAGCCGCGGTCGCCGACAGGGTTTCTGCCACGATGTTTTCGCGCTCGAATTCCGACCCGCTCATTTCATTCCTCTCAAAAAAGGCTAAGGGCCTCACCGCATCGTCGGCGCACCTTGGACGCTTGCGGCACCCACTGGGCCACCGCTCGTCCGCCGCGAGCCGCAATTTCTTAAATTCAGGCCTTCCCGTTCAACGTCCCTGAGGAACGGCCTTGCCTGCACTGCCCTGGCGCTCACGGCGCCACGGTTTCGTTGCAATCCCTGTGCCGGGACCACCCCGCAATTGAGACAGTGATGCTGTCCTAACTTCGACCATGCCAAATTTTTCTTTATCACACAAGCGCGTGAAAGTCCTCGCCCGCATGCGGAATTGGCGCTCGGTGATGCGGGGGAAAAGCCGCCCGCGGGGGGTTGCGACAGGGGCGCCCCGATCCGGCCCAAGGACCGCCGGATTTCGCAATGAAATTGGGCTTGGGCCGGCAGGCGAGCAAGCGAAATGCTCCCGCTCAGGCCCGGCGGCTGCGGGGCTTACAGGAGCTTTCGACAATGAAGTTGTTCACGGGATCTTTGGCGGCGGGACTGGTCCTTCTTGCGGGCGGCGCGCAGGCGCAGGTGCCCGGGCCTTACCGGGCGGTATCCGATTTCGATGCGCCCTATGCGGTGGCGCCGCCCCCGGTTCCCGAGCCGCAGTACGTACCCGCTCCACGCTACGCACCCGGACCGCAATACGGATACGGCCCCGGCTTGTTGCCGTCGACGGAAGTCTATTCGGTGCTGCGCGACAATGGATTTTCCCCGCTCGGCATCCCGAGGCTCCGCGGCTTCGTTTACACGATTGCGGTGCTCGACCGCGGCGGCGAGGACGGCCGGCTGGTGATCGACGCACGCAACGGCCGGATCATCCGCTTCGTGCCGTCCTACCGCATGGGCGAAAATTATTACGAAGACCAAGGTGCTCTCCATGGGCCCTCTGTGGCTCCGGCGCCGCAGGCCCATGCGCCGGTCCATGCCCAGGCCGCGCCGCGGCCGCCGCGGCCGGCCTCGCAGGTGGCGAGCCGCGCGGTGCCGATGCCAAAGGCCAGCCCGATCGCCGCCAAACCTGCGCCGGCGCCGGTCCAGCGGGCTGCAGCACCCGTGCCGAAGCCGACCGAGGTTCAGGCTGCAGCTTCGCCGAGCGTGACGGGTTCGGTCCCGGCCAAGCCCGCCCCGCAAATTGCGCCGACGCAGGATATGCCGCAGGTGCAGGGCCTGGAGTAACTCTATCGTCGACCCTGCGTTCGCAGGGACGACAGCAATACAAGACGCCCCGGTTTTCCCGGGGCGTTTTTCATTGCGATGCGCTATTCGTGCTGTCCGGCGGCGGCCAGGATCAGGCCGGCGACCTTGTCGGGCTGCGAGACCAGCGACAGGTGGCCGGCGTCGAGCTCGATCGTCGTGGCATTCATCCGCTTCGCGAGAAACCGCTCGAGGTCGGGATTGATGGTGTAGTCCTGCTTCGAGACTGCGTACCAGCTTGGCTTGCTGTGCCAGGCGGCAGCGGTGGTGCGGCCGGTGAACAGGGAAGAAGCGGTCGGCTCCTGCACGGCGTAGAGCACTTCCGCCGTCTTGCGGTCGACGCCGTTGGCGAAATATTTCAGGAATGCGTCCTCGGACAGTTTGGTGAAGCCGTCATGCTCCTGAACGCCGGCCCGCGCCGGCCCCGTTGGAAATTTCTGTGAGAGTGCGACGAAATCCTCGCCTGCATCGGGGGCGCGGGCTGCGATATAGACCAGCCCCGTGACTTTCGGGTCGGTGCCGACTTCGCTGATGACCGTTCCGCCCCAGGAGTGCGCCACCAGGATGGTCGGACCGTCCTGCTGCGCCAGCGCGCGGCGCGTTGCGGCCACGGAATCTTCCAGCGAGGTCAGCGGATTCTGGACCGCGGTCACGTGAAGGCCCGCCGCCTGCAGGCGCGGAATGACTTCCGACCAGCTCGATCCGTCGGCCCAGGCGCCGTGCACCAGCACCACGTTCTTGACCTTGACCGGTGCGGCGGCGAGCGCCGGCGCCGTCTGCGCGCCGAGCGATCCGGCAAGAAGGGCGGCAACGACTGTCAGTGTTCGTAAAGTTTTCATCGATCTGCTCCGTATCTGGTTGTCCCGGCTCGTTGGGGATTTCGATGGGAGCAACGGCATCGTTACGGTTGTCACGTCGACGTGATGCACCTGAGGGTGTGCAAGAATGCAGGCCAGGATTGCGCAAAGAAACGCCGGGTCAATCATGCCCGCGCAGTGAGTGACTTTCGCAGCTCCGCATCACTGAGATCTACCTGAGCGATGCGCGCAAGGTGCCCGCCCGAAAAACTCAAGACGATCCTGAGACAGCCGGTCAAGGCCGGTTGAGGGCCACACCCTGAGTTCTGAAGGCGCAGGTGGGCGATGGAGATAAAAAAACGCCCCGGCTTCCCGGGGCGTTTTCGCATTCAGCCAATACCGGCTGAACTTACCGTGTTACGCGGCAACCGAAGCGTCGACCACCTGCGGGGTCTGCGCGCCCGAATTGATCGGGATGCTGCGCGGCTTCTTGGCCTCGGGGATTTCGCGGACGAGATCGACGTGGAGCAGGCCGTTCTCGAGCGAGGCGTTCTTCACCTGCACGAAATCGGCGAGCTGGAAGACGCGCTCGAAGGCGCGTGCGGCGATGCCGCGGTAGAGCACTTCGGATTTGTCCTTGCCGTTCTCGTTGGCGGTTTTCTCGCCCTTGATCGTCAGCGTGTTTTCCTTCGCGACGATCGAAAGCTCGCCCTGCGAGAAGCCGGATACCGCAACGCTGATGCGGTAGGCGTTCTCACCGGTGCGCTCGATATTGTAGGGCGGATAACCGGGGCTGCCGTCTGAGGTCACCTGGTCGAGCAGGTTGAAGAAGCGGTCGAAGCCGACGGTGGAACGATAAAACGGGGTAAGATCGTAGGTGCGCATAGGGTAGTCCTCCATTGAGCGACTGTTGCAATTACCCGCCCGCCATCGGGCCGGGCTGTAGTCCCGTGCAGCCTCAGGTTCTTGGGAAGCCTTGGTTTTGGTTCCGAAACACTGGTAGCGGCCTGCACAGAAGTGATATGGGAGGGGTGAAACGGCGTTCAAGAGGGGCGAAACAGGCCCTTTTTTGCGCTCCAGCCTTGATTTCCAGCCCTTTCCACCTAGCCGGTTCCCGTCATGACGCTCGTCTCGATTCCCGCCAATCCGGTTCCGGAGGACGTCGTCTCGGGCACCATCAAGACGCCCGATGGCGCGGAACTTAGGTTTGCGCGCTGGGCGCCGCCGGCCGGACGCAAAGGTACCGTCTGCGTCTTCACCGGGCGCAGCGAGCAGATCGAGAAATATTTCGAGACGGTGCGCGATTTGCGCGATCGCGGATTTGCGGTGGCGATGATCGACTGGCGCGGGCAGGGGCATTCCTCGCGCCGCCTGCGCGACCCGCGCAAGGGCTATGTCCGCGACTTCTCCGATTTCGAAGTGGACGTCGAAACCTTCGTGCAACAGGTGGTGCTGCCGGATTGCCCGCCGCCCTACTTCGCGCTGGCGCATTCGATGGGCGGTGCGGTCATGCTGCGGGTGGCGCACGCGGGAAAACGCTGGTTCGACCGCATGGTGCTGTCGGCGCCGATGATCGACCTGCCGGGGCGCACGACGTCGTTTCCGACGCGGGCGCTGCTTCGGATCATGCGGCTGATGGGGCAGGGCGGCCGCTACGTGCCCGGCGGCAGCGACGCGCTGACCGGAACGGAATCCTTCATCAACAACCCATTCACCAGCGATCCCGTGCGCTATGCCCGCAACGCCGCGATCCTGGAAGAGGACCCGACGCTCGGCATCGGCTCGCCGACGGTGGCCTGGGCCGATACCGCGTTCCGGGCGATGCACACTTTCCGCGGCATGAACTACCCGTCGGAAATCCGCCAGCCGATCCTGATGCTGGCCGCCAGCAACGACACCATCGTTTCAACGGCGGCGATCGAGGAGTTCGCCTATCACTTACGCGCCGGCTCGCATCTGGTGATCGCAGGCTCCAAGCACGAGATCCTGCAGGAACAGGACCGCTACCGCGCGCAATTCTGGGCGGCATTCGACGCCTTCGTGCCGGGGACGCCGCTGTTCAAGTGACGCGCACCCGCTGTCATTGCCGGGCTTGACCCGGCAATCCATCCTGCTTCGAATCAATCGTGTTGTCCGCTGGCGCGGACGATGGATACCCGGGTCAAGCCCGCGTATGACAAGGGTGTTCGTGATTAGGCCGGCTTCGGCAATCGTGAGGTAATTCGTTCCGGCAATCGCTGCTCCACGAACAGCGTCCTGACCTCGGCGACGCTGAGGTAACGCGCTTCGCCCTCGCCCTTGCCGAGGATTTTCAGCAGGACCGGCCATTCGCCCTTCATCAGGATCGGGTAGTACCAGCGCGCCGCGTCGCCGTCGCGCTTGATATTGGCTGCCATGAAGGTTTCGATCTCCTTCGCCGTCAGCCCCAACTCGATGCCCCCTGCAGGATCCTTGCAGTCCTTGCCGAAGGTGGCGAGCCGGTCGATCTCCTCTTCATGGACCTTCGCGTCGGCATCGAGAATGCGCGAACCGCCGCCATGCTTGTCGAGCGGGCCGTTGCGCAGCTCGTCGAGCACGGCGCCGGACGTCGCGCTCTTGAATACGCTCAGCGGCCCGAGGCCGTTGGCAATAACGGCGACCATCCAGGCTTTCCGCCGCACCTTGTTTTGCTCCGAGCCCGTTTCGCCGCTTGCGAGCGCGATCATTTCTGACAGTTGCGAGAGCGGCACGACGTGGCCGCCGACATAGCCGTTGACGACCAAGGCGCGCAGGAAGGGGCAGGGATTGTTGGGCGAAACGGGAATCTGTCCAATGGGGCTATCCGACATGGCTTCAATCCTCAAAGGCGCAAAGTATGGAAACGGTCCGCCTTCAATGCGAGGCGGATGACGATCTGAAAAGGAAGTGGTTCGCTACTTCAGGCTGTAGGCCAAAGTCTTCGGAATACGACGCCGTGTCAATCGACCGGCTTACACACGCTCAGGAATCTGCAGCGAGCCTTGGTGAGGAATCGACGAGCGTCAATTTGCTGAAGGGGATGCCGGCCTTCAAAAGTCCGTCGCGGAAATGAGCGATGTCGGCCGGGACCTTCCAGTTGAAATTCCGCAAAAATCGCTCGACGGTCAGTGTCGGATAGTTGCCGAGCAGGACCTCGGTAGCGTTGGCCGCTTCCGCGGTTCGTCCCAACTGGGCGAGCGCCGCCGGCCGTACCGCAAGCGCCTGCAGATGATTGGGATTGGCGTACAGAGCCTCGCGGGCCCATGACAGCGAGGCATCGTATTGACCGAGAAGATAGTGGCTGAATGCGTTGAACGCCGCAAATTGGTATCGGGGATCGCTGTTGCCGCGCTGCGCTGCCATCGTGAACAATTCGACGGCGGCCCGATGTTCGCCGTTGTAGAGATGACACGCGCCGAGCACGCCTCGGGCGCCCATGTCGTAGGGGTTGAGCCCGACCGCCCGCTTGGCGGCATCCATCGCTGCCTCGTAGTGTCCTTCCAGCGCATGCAGATAGGCGAGAATCTGAAACGCAAAGGACGAACGCGGATCGAGCCGGACGCTGCTCTCCGCAAGGCTCATCGCGGTATCCCACACTTCGCGCGTGCCCTTGATCCACCCGAAATGGATGGCCTGGGTCTGGATGGTGGCGAGATAGGCACGAGCGATCGATAGCGTCGGGTCGAGCGCGATGGCTTCCTTGAACAACCCGATCGCGATCTCGAAATCCGTCTTGGTCTGCAGGTAATAGTGCGACAGCCCCTTGAGGAATCGATCCCAGGCCGTGATGTCGTTCGACGAGGAGCGGGGCGGGGCGGAGGCCTCCGCCCGGTAGATTTCGGCCGCGATCGCCGCCGACAGGCTGGTGGTGAGCTCGTCCTGCATCGCGAACAGATCGCCCATGTCGCGGTCGAAACGGCCGGTCCATAACTGCTCGCCGGTTTCAGGGGCGATCAATTCGGCGGTGACGCGGATCTTGTTGACGGCGCGGCGCACCGAGCCCTGGATCAGGTAGGTGGCGTCGATCTCGCGCGCGATCAGGCGCGTGCTCACGTTCTTGCCTTTGAACGAGAACGTCGAATTCCGGCTCAGCACCCGGTAGAACGATTGCAGCGAAAGCGCGTGGATCAGGTCCTCGGTCAGCCCGTCGGAAAAATACTCGTCCGCGCTCTCGCTCAAATTCGCGAATGGGAGCACGCCCACGATCGCGGTGCGATATTGGGCGGGCAGGTTCGTGGCCGATGTCTCGGACGCGGCTTTACGGGCCGGGCCGCTGCCGGCACCCCCGGGCTGCCAGGTCCAGACATGGATCGGCTCCTCGATGTTCTTGAACCGGTAAGGACCGGCATCGACGAACGTGACGCTGAGGCGCTTGCCGGCCTCATGACAGGCCTTGCCCGAAACCGCCACGCCGCCGGGAGCGGCAACCGATTCGAGGCGGACCGCGATGTTGACGTCATCGCCGAACACCTCGTCCTCGTCGGCCATCACGTCGCCCATGTGGATGCCCATGCGAAACTGCATGGCGCGGTCGGCGGGCAGGTGCTCGTTGCGCTCCGCCATCACGATCTGCATCGCGACCGCGGCCTCTATGGCGCCGACGATAGAGGGAAACTCCAGAAGGAAGCCGTCGCCGGTGTTCTTCACCAGACGGCCGCCATGATTGAGGATGATCGGATAGATCGCGCTCCGATGGGCCTTGAACGTGGCGTGCGTCCCCGCCTCGTCGGCCCCCATCATTCGGGAGTAGCCGGCGACGTCAGCGCAGACGATGGCTGCCAAGCGTCTTTCCATTTCCCCACTATATCCCCAACGGCGCCGGAATGGGCAGGATAACCACTACGCGGTTGGCCAACCAATTCCAATGTTTATAAAATATGCGCAATCTGGTGGAAGCCTGATTTGCTCATGATAGTACTGCAATCCCTCAGGGATTGGCATGTGCAATAAGTCCGAGGGGCGCCCAAGGGAACCGTCAAACGATGACAGAGACGCTCGGCATTCACCAACTCTGGCTGTTCATCCTCTCAGGACTGCTGCTCAATATCACCCCGGGGCCGGATACGGCCTACATTATTGGCCGCAGCATCCAGTTCGGATGGCGCGGCGGGGCGGCGGCGGCGACCGGTGTCTGCTGCGGCTGTCTGGTCCATGTGTTCGGGGCCGCCATCGGCTTGTCCGCGCTATTGATGGCATCGTCGACGGCCTTCGCGGTCCTGAAATGGGTCGGCGCGGCCTATCTCCTGTTTACCGGCGTCCAGATGCTACTCTCGCGCCCGCGCCCGCTGGTGGAGTCGGCGGCAGCCGCCGAGACCTCGCTTGCCCGTGTGTTCTGGCAAGGCGCGCTGACCAACGTGCTCAATCCGAAAGTGGCGCTGTTCTTCCTGGCCTTCCTGCCGCAATTCGTGGCGGGGGACTCAGGCCACAAGACCCTTGCCTTCCTGACGCTGGGCCTGATTTTCATCTTCACCGGCACGCTATGGTGCCTCGGGATTGCGGCCTTCGCCGCAAGGGCGGCCCGGCGCATCCGGCAATCGGCCGGCGCGATGGCATGGATCAACCGCGTGCTCGGCGGGCTGTTCGTCTATCTCGGCATCCGCGTTGCGATGCTGGAGGCGCGCTGATGCTTCAGCCGTGGATTTTCACGAAGGCGCTGCCGGCGAGATAGAGGCCGAGCAAGATCATGGCGATCAGGAACCAGCGGCGGAATACGTCCGGCTGCATACGATTCCGCACCGCCTGTCCGATGAACATGCCGGCAAAGGACGCCACCATCGCGACTGCGCCGGGTAGCGCAGTCGCCGCCGTCATCAAACCCGCGGTGGTGAGATTGAAGGCGAGCGCCACCGTGGCGACGGTAAAGAACACGCCGAGCGCCTGCACCAGTTCGTCCTTCTCCATGCCGATCGCCTGCAGATAAGGCATCGACGGAATCACCTGAACGCCGGTCGCGGCCGACACCACGCCGGTGATCAGCCCGACGATACCGCCGACCCATTTCTCGTTGCGGCGCGCAACCTTGAAGTGGAGCTTGCTGAGACCGAGGATGGCGTAGATCACCAGCAGCGTGCCGAGAATGACGGTGCCATAGGGCGCGTACGGGCCGGTCAACAATCCCGCGTTCAGCCAGATGCCGGCGACCGTGCCGGCCATCAGTGGCCACAGCCGCCGCATGATGTCGCGCAAATACGGGCCGCCGAAGGTCTGCCAGATATTGGTGACGATCGCCGGCACGATGACGATCGCAATCGCTTGCGCCGGCGGCATCGTCACCGCGAGCAGGCCCATCGATACCGTCGGCAGGCCGAGCCCGATCACGCCCTTGATGAAGCCGGCCAGCAGGAACGCCGCGGCGATGAGAATGAGCAAGGAATCGAACATGGGGCGGACCTTGACCCATCGGCGCATCGGGCACAATCTGGAGAATACGGAGATAGCCTTCGGCTAAGGCGAAGGCTGCGCAGCGCACGTCCTCACCCGGCGATGCCTAGCGTCGTCCGGAGACGCGCCTTCGTCGCTCCTCACCATGAGGGTTAGGAAATTCCCCATGCGTTTCGATCTGGTCGATCTTCAGCTCTTCGTCGCCGTGGCCGAGACCCGCAGCATCACCAATGGCGCGCAGCGGGTCCATCTCGCGCTGGCGTCGGCGAGCGAGCGGATCAAGGGGCTGGAGGATGCGCTCGGCGTTTCGCTGCTGAATCGCGGCCGTCGCGGCGTCGAACTGACGCCGGCCGGCGAAAGCCTGCTCGATCATGCCAGAGTCGTGCTCCACAATGTGGAGGCGATGCGCGGCGATCTCGCCGACTTTGCCCGCGGCATGAAGGCCACCGTCCGCTTCCTCGCCAACACCTCGGGGCTTTCGGAGTATCTGCCGAAAACTTTGGCTGCCTTTCTGGCGGCACATCCTCACATTTCGATCGATGTCGAGGAACGCGAAAGCAGCGACATCGCCCGCGCCATCGTCATCGGTGCCGCCGATCTCGGGCTTGCCGCCGAACACGCGCTCGCAGACAATATCGAGCGGATGCCGTTCAGCGAAGATCGGCTGGTGCTGGTCGCCGCGCGGGACGACGAACTGGCTAATCGGCGGCAGGTCGATTTCAGCGAAGTGGTGGAGCGCGATTTCGTCGGCCTGATCAGCTCGATCGCGCTGCATGCCCATGTCAGCGGACATGCGGCGCGTCTCGGCGCGCGGATGCGCTTTCGCGCGCGGCTGAACAGTTTCGATGCGATTGGCCAGATGGTCGCCGCCGGCATCGGGATTGGGGTGATGCCTGAAGTCGCGGCAAAGCGATGCGCGCGATCAATGAAGATCAATGTCATCAGGATCAGGGATTCCTGGGCCAACCGGCGGCTCGTGATCTGCGCGCGGAGCTTTCGGGCGCTGCCCAAGCCCGCACAGCAATTGGCCGAGCACCTCCGCAAATCTGCTCCACGTTGAGGAAAGCGAATGCTGAAAGTATGGGGAAGTCCGGCGTTACTTGCCGGTGGCGAGGCCGGCAGCCTTGATGACGCGCGCCCACTTTTGGGCCTCGGTTCCGATGTAGTCGCGAAAATGCCCCGGCGTGTTGCCGGCAACCGTCAGGCCCTGATCTGCAAGCTTCTGCTTCACCTGCGGATCGTTCATCGCCTCGTTGGCGACGCGGTTCAGGGTGGCGACAATCGCCTCGGGTGTTCCGGCCGGCGCGATCATGCCGTACCAGTTTTCGATCAGGAGATCCGGCATGCCGACCTCCGCGGTGGTCGGCACGTCAGGTGAGGTGGGCGCACGTTTCGGCGCGCCAAGGGCAATCGGGCGCAGGCTGCCCGCCTTGATATGCGGCAGCAGCACCGGCAGGTCGAGGAACGCCATCTGCACCTGCTGTCCGAGCAGATCGTTGATCGCGGGCGCAGCGCCCCGATACGGCACGTGTACGATGTCGATTCCCGCCGTCAGCTTGAGCAGTTCGCCGGCGAGATGGGGTAGGCCGCCGACGCCGGCGGATGCGAAATTGAGTTTACCGGGCTGGGCCTTGGCTAGTGCAACGAGCTCACTCATGTTTTTGGCGGCAACGTTGCTTGCGACGACCAGCATCTCCGGCACCGTCGTCACCAGCGTAACCGGCGCGAAGTCCTTCGAGACGTCGTAGGGCACCTTCTCCATCGTCGGATTGATGACCAGCGAACTCGCACTCACGATTCCGATCGTGTAGCCGTCAGGCGCTGCCTTTGCGACCGCATCGGTGCCGAGCACGCCGCCCTGGCCGCCGCGATTGTCGATCACGACCGGCTGCTTTGTGATTTCCGACATGCGCTGGCCGACCAGCCGCGCAATGATGTCGTTGGGGCCGCCGGCCGGGAACGGCACGATCAGCTTGATCGGTTTGTTCGGGAAATCCTGCGCCGAGGCTAGCGCCGGCAACAATAACAGCGTCAGTCCGGCAAGCAGCTTGCTCAGCGGTCCCATGAGTGCTCCCCGATCCCGCATCTAACGTGCGTGTTCGGGGCATCGTACGCGATGAACTGCTCGATGCAAGATCCCGCGATTGCACCGGGAGCAAACCACTATCAAGGCAGCAGTTCGTCGGTACGCGCGCATCTTACCGAACGCTTGGTGTGGCCGTCTCTAGCTGTTCAGTAGCTTCAGCGTGGCTTCGTGCACACGGGCGTCGCCGGCGGCGACGATGCGGCCGCCGCTCTGGGCGGGCCCGCCCTCCCAATTGGTGACGACGCCGCCGGCGCCGGTGACGATCGGGATCAATGCCGCGATGTCGTAGGGCTTGAGTTCGGTCTCGACGACGAGGTCAAGATGGCCGGCCGCCAGCATGCAGTAGGAATAGCAGTCGCCACCGTAGCGCGACAGCTTCACTGAATTTTCGACTCGGCCGAAGATCTCGCGGTCGGCGGCGTTCATCAGCAATGGACTGGTGGTGAAGGAGGTCGCCTCCTTCAGCGACGCGCAGCGGCGTACTGTCAGCCGGCGTTCGCCCGATGGCCCGGAATAGTGTGCCGAGCCGCTATCGCCGGAAAAGCGCTCGCCGATATAGGGCTGGTGCATCATGCCGAACACCGGCGTGCCCTTGTGCAGCAGCGCGATCAGGGTGCCCCAGATCGGAAATCCCGCGATGAAGGATTTGGTGCCGTCGATGGGATCGAGCACCCAGACATAGTCGGCGTCCTCGCGCTCGTTGCCGAATTCCTCGCCGACGATGCCGTGCTGGGGAAAATTCGCTTTGATCAGGCGGCGCATGACGGCTTCGGCGGCGCGGTCGGCCTCGGTGACCGGATCGAAGTCGCTGGCGCTCTTGTTGTCGATCGAGAGTGAGGTTCGGAAGAACGGCAGGATGGTCTCGCCCGAAGCGGTAGCAAGGCGCCCGATAAACGCTGTAAAATCGATGACCGTCACGGCTGTCCCTTACCGCAATAGAAATGCCGTCTCTTGCCTAGCCCAATCCGGGCTGCCGCGCACCGCCAACGGCACGTTATTCCCATTCGTCTTGCGAGCGGACTTTCGAATCGGCTTTCGAAAAGGCTTCGTTTCAGGCGTGGATTTTTGGTTAGCCCGGCCATCACGAAGTCGCGAGTTTTGGCATACCAGCACTGCAGCAGGCACGGAACTGGCTAAGTCTATTCTACAAGGTATTGATATTACTATAGTAAATAGCTTGCCGCGGCAGTGTTGCCGATTCGCCAGACTGACCCGGTTTGCGCCGGAAGAGATCGGAAAACCCTTGCGTTTTGTGCAGCGCGGCCGCATATTGTTGCGGTGCGGTAGCGCCTCGCGCTATCGCTGCCCTCCTTGGGCGTTTCCTCCCTAGACTTGGGCCGCTTGTTCATTCAAGCGGCCCTTTTTTCTTTTGGTGTCGGAGTCATTCCGGGGCGCGAAGCGAACTATGGTGCGCAATTGCGCACCTGAGAATCTCGAGATTCCGGGTCTGGTCCTTTCGGACCATCCCGGAATGATAAGTCTGACTTTTACTCCGCCGCCGCCTGGAACGGGCCGAGATCACCGAGCGGCACTTGTGCCAGCGCATCAGCCAGCGCGGCGAAATCGGCAACCACCTGTGCGAAGCGCGGGCTGCGCTCCCTGCGCCGCTCATCCATGTAGATCGCGCGGTTGAGTTCGAGCTGCACGGTGTGCAGCCCGCTCGCCGGGTTGCCGTAATGCTCGGTGATGAATCCGCCGGCATAGGGCTTGTTGCGGCCGGTCGAATAGCCGAGCTCGCTCATGATTTGCTCGACGACATCGGGCAAGAGGCTCGCGCAACTGGTGCCGTAGCGGTCGCCGATCACGATATCGGGTCGCCGCGGTTCGTCTCTGGACACGCCGACTGACGGCATCGAGTGGCAATCGACCAGGATCACGGTCCCGAACGCCTGGTGGGCCTTGTTGATCAGCCGTCGCAGCGCGCGGTGATACGGCTTGTAGAGCGCCTCGATCCGCCCCAGCGCGTCATCGACGGAAAGCCGCTCGCGATAGATTTCCTGCCCATCGCCGACCACGCGCGGGATGGTGCCGAGACCGCCGGCGACCCGCATCGAGCGGGTATTGGCGAAGCTTGGCAGGCGGCCGGTGAACATCCGTGGATCGAGTTCATAGGGCTCGCGGTTCACGTCGACATAGGAGCGGGGGAAATTGACCCGCACCGTCGGAAAGCCCTGGTCGCTCAGACCACCGATCAATTCGTCCATGAACGAATCCTCGGATCGGCGCAGCGCGGCGAGGTCGATCCGGGAGGCGTTGAGGAATTCGGACGGGTAGACCGAGCCGGAGTGGGGCGAGTTGAAGATGATCGGCGCCCGCCAGCTAGCTGGCTCCACGATCTCGAAGGGAGGCGACAGTTCGCCATCAAACTGGGTCATCGTCGGGCGCCGTCCCTTGAATGTCCGCATTTCCCTTCGACTGGCCGATCATGCGACCGATTCTGCCGGAAGGGCAGGGTATTGTAAGGATGCATTGTCCGTAATCGTAATCATTCTGCCAAGCGAAAAAAGCCGCTGTTCTTCTGGAAGGTGTCGCAAACGCCTGAAAAGCGCCGCGTTGATCGACCTTGATGCGCGCCGCTACCAAAATAGCGTCGCCCGCCGCCGCCAAGACGCCGTTACCTTTCACCCGAAATTTACCCTCTGTCGGGCTTAGTGGGTGCAATGATCCTCCAAGCCGGGTTCGACGACTGACCGCCATGCACAAGATCCTCCTCGCCGAAGACGACAACGACATGCGACGCTTCCTGGTCAAGGCGCTGGAAAACGCCGGGTTTCAGGTCTCGCCCCACGATAACGGCATGTCGGCCTATCAGCGGCTGCGCGAGGAGCCGTTCGAGATGCTGCTGACCGATATCGTGATGCCCGAAATGGACGGCATCGAGTTGGCGCGGCGCGCCTCGGAACTCGACCCCGATATCAAGATCATGTTCATCACCGGTTTTGCCGCCGTCGCCCTGAATTCCGATTCGGAGGCGCCCAAGAACGCCAAGGTGCTGGCCAAGCCCGTTCACCTGCGCGAATTGGTCAGCGAAGTGAACAAGATGCTGGCGGCCTGATTCGGCGGCTATTTCGTTCGAAAAGGCACCAGAAATTAGTCCCGAGCATCCTTGCCCGGGCGCTTTGGAGCCGATATACGGACCCCACCCAATACGAACAAGGCTGGAGCGGGATGACAGATCATCCCATTCTGGGGCGCGTAGCTCAGCGGGAGAGCACTACCTTGACATGGTAGGGGTCACAGGTTCGATCCCTGTCGCGCCCACCAGCCTTCTTGCTTCGCAAGCTACGGCTCGGCAAGCCATACTCAGTCCTATCGTAGCGAAGCAAGCGAAGGCTGCCGCGACGTATAGCCCGAAGGGCGAAGCCGGGCTCTCGGTCGCGAACTACGGGCCGGCAGCATCAAAACTTCATCCACCGCGATCTGATCCAGCCAATCTCACGCCGGTAACCCCGCCTTTAGCAGCCCTGCCTCATGACGCGCCCGGTCGGCCTCGTGCTTGTAGTGCTGGGTGGCGAGATAGCCGGCCACCGAGAAACCCGGCTCTAGCTTGATGACCTCTGCGGCATGTGCGCTGGCCGCAACGGCGTCGCCCATCTGCGCGAAGATGGCGGCAAGGAAGGCATGATGGGTGAAGTCCGGGCGCGTGATCCGCGCGAAGGCCTCGGCGGCTTCGGCAAATTTCTCCGCGCAGTAATACGCGCGACCGAGGTGGTTCCAGAAGCGCTCGGGGTGGAAGGGGTTGAGGCGCATCGCCTTCCTGATCCAGTCGATCCCTTCTTCCGGCCGCCCCAGCCAGGTCAGAAACTCGCCCTGCTGCACCACCACCAGATCGTAGTTGGGATTGAGTGCGAGCGCCCGCTCCTGATGATAGGCGGCTCTGTCGTGATCGTCGCGCGTCAGGTTCACCGCGGCCAGGATGCGGTGAACGTCGCTGTCATTGTCATCGAGCGCCAGCGCGATCTGCAACGCGGCGGCCACGTGCTGGAAGGTGACGTCGCGATCTTCGCACCATCCATAGACCCAGGTCTGGCCCAGCACGCACGCCTTCCAGGCATGGGCGTGCGCATAATTCGGATCGAGCGCGATGGCGCGGTCGAGCAGGATCTGCGCCTGCGCATTGTCCTCGCGCCGCGAGCGGTGGTGGAGGACCTTGGCGGCGAGCACGCACTCATACGCCGCCATGTTGTCCGGCCGCTTGCGCTTCGCCCGTTCCTGCGTGGCGGCCTCGACGCGGCCGGGAAGCGTGGCAACGATTGCGCCGGTCACTTCGTCCTGAATGGCGAAGATATCCTCGAGCTTCCGGTCATAGCGTTCGGCCCAGACATGCCGGTCGGTTTGCGCGTCGATCAGCTGCACGGTGACGCGGACGCGATCGCCGACCTTGCGCACGCTGCCCTCGAGCACGTACTCGACGTCGAGCTCGCGCGCGACCTCCTGCATCTTTACGGCTTTGCCCTTGTGCACGAAGGTCGAGTTGCGCGAGATGACGAGAAGGTCGCGGAAGCGCGACAGTTCGGTGATGATGTCCTCGGTGAGGCCGTCGGCGAAGAATTCCTGCTCCGGATCGCCGCTCATGTTGACCAGCGGCAGCACGGCGATCGACGGTTTCCTGGTCGTGGTTGCTGTTGCCGCGCTGTCCTTGCCGCTCACGGGCGCCTCGGTTGCATCTCGCTCCAGGCGCACCCGAAAGACGTGGATCGGGCGGGTGATATTCTTGAGGTTCTGCTTGCCGAGATCCTCAAAGGCGATGTCATCGAGCCGGTCGCCGACCTGATCGCGCACCGCGCCCGAGACGCAGATGCCGCCCGGCTCGGCGAGCACCTCGAGGCGCGCCGCGACGTTGACGCCATCGCCGAAAATGTCGTTCTCCTCGATGAGGATGTCGCCCAGATTGATGCCGATGCGGAACTGGATCCACCGCGCCGGCGATACGTCGGCATTGCGCCGCGCCATCCGGCGCTGGATTTCGGCGGCGCACGATACCGCGTCAACGACGCTGTGGAATTCCACCAGCATGCCGTCGCCGGTGGTTTTGATGATGCGGCCGCGGTTCTTGGCAATCGAGGGATCGATCAACTCGAGCCGATGGGTCTTGAGACGCGCAAGTGTCCCCGCCTCGTCGACCTCCATCAGCCGGCTGTAGCCGACCATGTCGGTGGCGAGGACCGCAGCGAGTCTCCGCTCGGGTCCGGGCGCTTGCATTTTTTTGTCTCGCCGATAGGCAGTCTAGCAGATTTGCCGCGCGGGCCAAGATTGCGCTCCGGGCGATCAGGTCCGACCACGTTTAGTTCAGGTTGCGGTTGACCTGACGCAAATTTCAGCCAGGGGCAGGACTCGTTGACCGAGCCAAAAGACAACGGTTGCCGGAATGCAGATAGCGCTGAAGATGGAATCTGGGCTTGCAAAGGTCTCTGCTGTGCGGACAAACCGGACACGGAACGAGATCGTCTTCAATCTCGGTGAGCTTGCCTCGACAGCTTGCCCGCACCGCAGCCGATGATTTTGGCCAAGGAGGAGCCTCACGATGACCATCACCATTACCGCCTTTGAACGGTCACCCGATGGCGGCAGGGGACTGGCGCGTGATACGCGCGTTCGCTGGGCGCTTGAGGAAGTGGGCCAACCCTACGAGGTTCGCCTTGTTTCGTTTCGCGCGATGAAGGAACCCGCGCATCTGGCGCTTCATCCTTTCGGTCAGATTCCGACTTACGAGGAAGGCGATCTCGCCCTGTTCGAGACAGGGGCGATCATCCTCCATATCGCCCAGCGCCATGCGGGCCTTTTGCCGGATGACGCCAATGCCCGGGCGCGCGCGATCACTTGGATGTTTGCCGCGGTCAACACGGTGGAGCCGCCGATCCTTGAACTTGAAGCCGCCAGGCTTCTGGAGGGTGACAAGCCCTGGCATGACGAGCGCTTGCCTTTGGTCGAGGATCGCGTTCGCAACCGGCTGAATCAACTTTCCGCACGCCTGGGCGATACCGACTGGCTCGATGGTGCGTTCAGTGCGGGCGATCTGATGATGGTGTCGGTGCTGCTCAGGCTGAAATCATCGGGCATTCTGGACGAATACCCAAACCTGGCAGCCTACCTCGTCCGCGGTGAAACGCGGCCTGCCTACAAACGGGCTTTCGCCGCTCAATTGGCGGTTAACACCGGCAAGCCGCCGACCGGCTGATGAGGTCCGTACTGGGCTCGAAGTCGTCATCCGAGTTTTTCGTTCAGTTTATGAGTCCTGACTCTGGCTTCAAGTCCGATGGCGGGGCAGTGCCAGCAACGGGGTGAGGGTTGCAGGCGCATTGAGCACCGCGAACTTCTCGCGCTGGTTCAGATACCCAGCCGCCTCTTCGAAACTTTCAGCATCTTCGATCTTGGCGCGCGCGATCGCGAGATGCGGATCGACGTCGCCGCGGTTTCGTGGCCGTTGGCCGGACAGGTTGTTCAGATGCACCTCGCGCAAATCCGCGTTGCGGTGCAGCTCGTGCAGTGGACAGGAAAGTGGCGAATGCGGTGCGTTGGCCAGCTCGTTGGCCCTCGCCAGTACGAGCGGCGGCGCGGTCTGCTCCGGGGTCTTGAACAATCGCGGCGTACCGCTCGAGCCGGCCGATGACGACAGCATGGCAAGCGGGATAGAAAGCAACAAGCCGAGGATCACCGGCATCATCCAGAGCAATAGCGGCAGCGACACCGCGTAGGCGCTCACGGCCATGATGACCCCAAACGATGTCGGTACTGCATAGGTGTTGACGGTGTCCCGGCGCGAGACCACGCCGTCGTCGCGGCGCTGAACCTGCCATCCTGCGTCGCGCCCAAGCAGGATTTCCGCAACGGCGGAGGATTGAAAGACCATCATAACGGGTGCGGTCAGGCCCGATAGGATCGTCTCGGTGACGATGCCGGCCAGCACCCGAAAGCCGCCGCCGAACTTCCTTCGCGTGTCGCGATCGGTGAGAAGCACGATGAAGGCGAGCAGTTTTGGCAGAATCAGCATGCCCATCGTGCCGACGAACACCCACGCCGCCAGGATCGGATCCTGCGCCGGCCAGGTCGGAAACAGCGAGTATCCCTTTGGAAAATACTCGGGCCGGACGAATTGCGCCTGCAGCGACACCAGGATTCCGAACGTCAGAAAAATCAGCCAGAGCGGCGCGGTGAGATACGATCCAATTCCGGTCAGCAGATGAAGTCGCGAAACCCAGTGAAAGCCGCGCGCGGGAAGCAACGCCAGATGCTGCAGGTTACCCTGGCACCATCGCCGGTCGCGGGCGGCAAAATCCGACAGTGACGGCGGGCATTCCTCGTAGCTGCCTCGAAGCGCCGGCGCCATGTGAATGGCCCAGCCGCCCCGCCGCATCATCGCCGCCTCGATGAAGTCGTGGCTGAGAATATGTCCGCCGAACGGCTTGCGGCCCCTGAGTTCGGGAAGGCCGGCATATTGCGCAAAGGCGCGCACGCGGATGATGGCGTTGTGTCCCCAGTAATTGCCTTCCGAGCCGTGCCACCATGCGATCCCCGCGGCCAGCATTGGACCGTACAGGCGGCCAGCGAATTGTTGCCATCGCGCGAACAGGGATCGCGCATTGACGACAATCGGCAGCGTCTGGATCAGCGCCACCTTCGGATGCTCGCCCATGGCTGCGGCCAAGCGAACGACGGTGTCGCCGGTCATCAAACTGTCGGCATCCAGAATCAGCATGCACTCGTAGCCGGAGCCGAACCGCCTGACCCACTCCTCGATATTGCCGGACTTGCGCGCGATGTTTTCGGGGCGGTGGCGGTAGAAAATCGCAGCGGCACTGCCGACGTCCCGCCGAAGCTGCAGAAAGCATTTCTCCTCGGCGATCCAGATCGCGGGGTCGGTGGTGTCGCTGAGAACAAACCAGTCGAATGCAGAGCCGTGCCCGGTCTCCTCGACCGATTCATAGATCGCCCGCAATCGCGCCAGCACGCGGTAAGGGTCTTCGTTGTAGGTCGGCAGCAGCATCGCGGTCCGGCTTTGGGTCGCCGGCAGAGGCGCAGCCGGATCGATGCCGAGTTCGTTCTTCTTTCGCGTCAGCAGCATGGCGAAGCCGGCAAGGGAGGACATGAAGGAGAAGGCGATCCATGCGAACAGCAGCACGAAAAGCACAAGGATGATCGACTCCAGGATCGTGACACCGCCGACCTGAAGAACCCGGTACATCTCGTAGCAGGCCGCTGACGTCAGGGCGGCGGTGCCGGCCAGGATGAATGCACGCCGAGCCCACATCGACGCAAAGCGCGGGGCAGGTGGTGGCTCGAATCGCCGCAACGGCTGGGCTGCCATCTCCATCGGCGATTCCGGCGGGAGAAATTCGCTCAATGGAATAGCGCGGGCTGCTCGCGAGCCGCGGGTATTCGCTAAGGTGTCCATCGATAAACCCAGACCTCCGATACCGCCTCCTCGTTCTGCACGAGCGATGCGCGGAGTTCGACCGGGGTCTTTTCCTTCAACAACTCGAAGCTCAATCGCCAGCCGCCTGTCGCCGGGTTCGGCTGGGTAACGATGTTCTGGATCTTCGCCTTCTCAGCCGTCACGACACCGCGCAGGCTTTTCGGATCGACCGACTTCAGCTTCTCGCCAGTCACGTCGAGCACGAAGAGCGTAGCGTTGTCGCCTCGTGTGCCGATGCCGGTTCGGGTAAATCGCGCCAGTGATGTCGACTTTGGATTATCCGGCCCCCAGTGCAAACGGTAGGTGTAGGTGTGCTCGCCTTTGGCCGGCAACGCCGTTTTGGGGCGCCAGAACACGGCGATGTTATCGTGAATCTCTTCCTTGGTCGGGATTTCGAGCAGCTTCACTTCGCCTTCGCCCCAATTGCCGATCGGCTCCGCCCACAGGCTCGGCCGGCGCTCGAAATTCGATTCCAGGTCCTGGTAGGCGGCAAAATCCTTCTGACGCTGCATCAGGCCGAAGCCGCGCGGATTGAGGTCGGCAAACGAAGAGACCTGAAGGTCGCGCGGATTGTGCAGCGGCCGCCAAAGCTCCTCGCCGCGGCCGTTGAAAACCGCCAGGCCGTCTGAATCATGGACCGACGGACGGAAGTCTTCGACGTCCTTGCGGTCGTTCGGCCCAAAGAAGAACATGCTGGTCATCGGCGCAAGGCCGGCATGAGTCAGATCGACACGCGGATAGATCGCCATTTCAACATCGAACACAGTGGTGTCGCCCGGGCGGATGGTGAAACGATAGGCTGCTGCCGCGCTCTCGCTGTCGAGCAGCGCATGCACGACGATGGAATTGGCGTCGGCCGACGGCTTCTCGAGCCAGAACGTCTTGAAGAATGGAAACTCCTCGCCCTTGGCTTCGCCGGTGTTGATCGACAGGCCGCGTGCCGAAAGGCCGAAGAGTTGCCCTTTGGCTAATGCGCGGAAATAACTTGCGCCGAGAAAGACGCAGACCTCGTCATAATAGTCGGGCTTGTTGATCGGCGCATGAAGCCGAAAGCCGGCAAAGCCGAGATCGACCGCAGGGCCGGGCGGCGCCAGATCGCCGAACGAAAACAGGTCGGGCTGGTAGGGGATGATCGACGCCTGGCCGTTCTTCACCTCGAAGATGTCGACGCGGTTCTTGTAGTTGAATCCGCGATGGAAGAACTGCGCCTCGAAGGGCAGTTTTTCGCCGCGCCATAGCGCGCGGTCCGGCAAGAACCGGATCGCCCGATACTGGTCGTAATTGAGATTTGCGAGATTGTCGGGCAGCTTTTCGCTTGGCGCCTTGTAGGGTTTGCCTGCGAGGTCGCGCGCCATTTGCCGGACGATGGATCGATCGAACGGCGCAGGCTGGGCATGGGCGGCGGGCAAAAGCCCGGGCGCCATGCCGGTTGCCAATTGTAATGCGGAAACAGCGAGGAAATCCCTGCGATTCACGAAACAACCTCGCGGTTACTGATGCGGACCATCGGCAACGCCGCGCACACGGGACGGTTCCCCGCGCCGAAATAGAGCTGCCGTTTTTTCTCGATTGCCTAAGATCCGGTCACGAGCGCGCGCTAGCTTCGCAGCGTTTGGCTTATCCGCGTGACCACGTCGTCCCACTGGCGTTTTTCGGAGACGGGATAATTGATCAGCACGCAATCCAGGGTGCCGTTGCCGCGGTTGCAGCGGTTGTACCAGATCCGGTCCTTGCGAATGCTGGACACAACGAAGAAATCAGATGTGATCCGTTTGTAGATGATGCCGGCAGGCGGCCGCATCTTGGCCAGGAACGTGGCGGGCGAATTGTTGTCGGGATTGGGAACGGACTGCACCGTCAGGTCGGCGCGGCGGTCGTCGGTGAAAAAGCGCCTTCCTGTGCCACCTTCCGGCGGTCCGGCGTCGACGGTGAAGATCGAGACCGGCATGTCGACGCTGGTCCCGGTGCTCGCGATCACGTATCGCCGCCACTCGGTGTCGCCGGCGAATGCGAGGGTTGGAACGAACGCCAAGGCCAAGAGAGCGGCAGAAATGCGCGGCGCAGGCATGGAACGATCTCCGGTTCGATTCGAGACAATCGATTCCATCGAGGTTCGTTCCAGCTCCGGACATTTCTAGGACGTGGTCGTGCCCGCAAGATGCTTCCCCGCGACGTATCCGAACGTCAGCGCGGGGCCCAGAGTTATGCCGGCGCCGGGATAGTTGCCGCCCATGATGCTCGCCATGTCGTTGCCGGCGGCATAGAGGCCTGCGATCGGCTGGCCGTGTTCGTCGAGTGCGCGGGCGTGCTGGTCGGTCTTGATGCCGGCATAGGTGCCGAGATCGCCGACCACCAGCTTGATCGCATAGAACGGTCCGTCCTTGATCGGCGCAACGCAAGGGTTCGGCCCGTGCAGCGCATCGCCCTGGTAGCGGTTATAGGCGCGCGATCCCTTGCCAAACGCGGGATCGCGCCCCTCCGCTGCCGAGCCGTTGAACTCGGCAACCGTCGCCTCGAGTCCTCTTGGGTCGATGCCGGTTCTATCGGCCAGTTCAGCCAGCGTTGCGCCGCGCTTGAGGTAGCCGGTGGCGAGATGATGGCGAAGCGGCATCGGAAACGGCGGAACGCATCCGAGGCCGTATTTCCGCAGTGCGCGGTGATCGCACAGCAGGAACGCGGTGATCTCCTCACCGGGTTTTGCCGCCTTCACCATCGCCTGCACGAAGTCATGATAGGAATTGCCTTCATTGGCAAAGCGCCTGCCGTCGCGCATCACCGCGATGACGCCGGGTTTGGCGCGATCGATGAAATGCGGCATCACGCCCTTGCTGCCGTCCTTGCGCTCGGTGATAGAGACCGGCACCCAGGCTGCCGCGTTCGGCAGCGTGTCTTCGATACGTCCGCCCGCGGTCTCGGCCAGGCGCAATCCGTCGCCGGTGTTGCCGACGGGGCCCGGCGAAAAATGTTCGGCGCCGGTGGGCGCGTGCGGAAACATCGTCTTGCGCCTCGCCGCATCATGGGGAAAGCCGCCGCAGGCGAGCACCACGCCGCGCCTGGCGATAATACGCACCAGCTTACCGTGGCGCTCGACGATCGCGCCGCGCACCGCGCCGTGCTCGACGATCAGTTCATGCACCGGCGAGGACAGCCACAGCGGTATCTTCAGGTCAAACGCGGATTTGGCCAGACGTCCGGCCAGCGCATTGCCGTTGGTCAAGGTCATGCCGCGGCCGTGACGCATCACGTCCATCAAATGCTTCGACAGGCGTTTTGCGACGTAGACCGCCGAAGTCAGCGATTTGGTCGCCCGCATGAAATGGATGATCTCCTTGCCGGAGCCCAGCATCATGCCGAACACGGTGAGCTCGGGGAGGGGATTGCCGAGATCCTTGATATGCTCGCCCAGTTCGCGGCCATCGAACGGCCGCGTCACCATTGAGCGGCCGCCCTGTGCGCCGCCGGGGGCTTCGGCGTGGTAATCCGGAAAGGTCAGCGGCATGTCGAACTGCACGGCCGTCTTGCTGGTGAAAAAGTCCACCGCTTCCGGACCGGCGGAGAGAAACGCATCGACGCGCGCGGCATCGAAACTGTTGCCGGCCTCGTGGCGCAGATAGGTCCGCGCTTGGTCCGGGCTTTCCTCGATGCCCCAGGCTTTCGCCAGCGACGTGCCGGGAATCCAGAGCCAGCCGCCGGAGCGCGCGGTGGTGCCGCCGAAGCGCGGCTCTTTTTCGACGATGAGAACGTTGAGCCCATGATGCCCGGCAGTGACGGCCGCCGACAGGCCGGCGCATCCCGAGCCCACCACCAGCGCATCGCATTCGTAAATCTCTTGTTCGTTGCCCGTCACGCGATCCGCCTCGTTTTCGTTTCTTGGGGTCGACATTTGGGTTGGGATCGATTGACCTGTCAATCGCGGGCGCTTCTTCCCTTCTCCCACAAGGGAAACGCGCGCCGTGCATCCAGGGCAGGGCGGCCCTCCGGTAAAGCGCTTGCGCCGCTCTGACATCGGCGGCACAGTTGCGATCGCGACACCAAGATCGCTGGCAAAACGAAATCCCGAGGAACCCTGATGGCGGCCACGCGGATCGACTGCGATATCCATCCCGCCGTTGGCGGCACCCGCACCACGCTGCTGCCTTATCTTGACGATCATTGGAAAGAGCAGGTCGTCAGTCGCGCGATCGACGGCCTCGACCTCAATTCCTATCCCCCCAACATGCCGTTCTCCGGCCGGGCCGACTGGCGGCCGGCCAATGGCAAGCCGGGCAGCGATTTTGAGATGGTGCAGCGCGGTGCGTTCGACCAGCTTGGTTCGAGCCACGCGATCTGCAACGTGGTCTATGGCGCACAGGCGGTGTTCGATCCTTACATGGCGGCCGGTTTCTGCAAGGCGATCAACGACTGGATCGCCGCCGAATGGCTTTCGAAGGATCCGCGGCTGAGCGCATCGATCGTGTTACCGCTGCAGGCGCCGGATCTCGCGGTGGAGGAAATCGAGCGCAGAGCCAGCGACAACCGCTTCGTCTCCGTGCTGGTGCTGGCGCAGGGCGAGACGTTGCTCGGACGGCGGCATTACTGGCCAGTGTGGCAGGCGGCTGCGAAACACAAGCTGCCGGTTGCGATCCATGCCGGCAGCGCCTATCGCACCGCGCCGAGCTCGATCGGCTGGCCGTCCTATCGCTACGAATATTATCTAGCCGAAGCGCAGGCATTTCAGGCCCAGCTCCTGAGCCTGATCTATGAAGGCGTGTTCGGAAAATTCCCCGATCTCAAGGTCGTGCTGATGGAGTCCGGCGTGAGCTGGCTGCCGGCCTTCATGTGGCGCGCCAACAAGACCTGGCGCGGCGTCCGCGTCGAAGTGCCCTGGGTCGAGCGCGAGCCGGCCGCAATCATCCGCGACCATGTCCGCGTCACCATGCAGCCGTTCGACGGCCCGCCGGATGCCGCTGATGTTGCCGATGTCATCGAGCAGATCGGTTCCGACAAGATGTTCCTGTTTGCGTCAGACTATCCGCACTGGCAGTTCGACGGTGACGATCCGATGCCGCCGCATCTGCCTGATAGCATTGTCTCGCGCATGTGCGCGGACAATCCGCTGGAGACCTTTCCGCGGCTGAAGCTCGCGGCGTGAATACAGCATGATCCGGAAAAGTGGGCACCGGTTTTCCGAAAAGATCATGCTCAAACAAAGAGCTACGCAAGGAGGATCGCATGAGTGACGTCATCGACCGCCCCATGCTCGCCGAGGAAGCCGCCGCGCAAAGCCGGCTGCGCATCATCGATTGCGACGTGCATCCGAGCATTCACGCGCATGCCGATATTGAACAGTTCATGCCGAAGCGCTGGCAGCAGCATCTGCGCACCTACGGCAGTCATCTGCGCACGCCCTATATCGGCACCACGCCGTATCCGCGTTCCTCGCCGCTGATCGCGCGCCGCGACGCGTGGCCGCCGACCGGCGGGCCTCCGGGCTCCGATCTCGATTTCATGCGCAAGCAGCATCTCGATCCGCTCGATATCGAGTACGGCATTCTGCAGGTGCTCGATCTCTTCATCTTCTCGCAGCAGAATCTGGAATTCGGCGCTGCGATCCAGCGCGCCATCAACGACTGGCAGCTCGCGTTCTGGTCCGACCGCGAGCCGCGGCTGAAAGCCTCGATCCTCGCCGGCCAGGACGACACAGAGTTCGCGATCGCCGAAATCGAGCGCTGCGCGAAAATCGGCCGCTACGTGCAGATCAACGTCTGCCCGCGCGCCAACGAGCCGCTCGGCCGCCGCCGTTACTGGCCGATCTATGCCCGCGCGCAGGAGCTCGGCCTGCCGCTCGGCATTCACGTCGGCGGCTATGGCGGCCATGCGCCGACCGGCGGCGGCTGGCCGTCTTATTATGTCGAGGAGCACCAGTCGAACGCGCACACCATGGCCGCGCAGCTCGCCAGCCTCATGCTCGAAGGCGTGCCCGAGCGGTTCCCGAACCTGAGGATCGTCTTCATCGAAGGCGGCTTCGGCTGGATTCCGTCCGCCACCTGGCGCATGGACCGGCACTTTGAGGCGTTCCGCAGCGAAGTGCCGCATCTCAAGCGCCGCCCGTCCGAATATGTGAAGCAGCATTTCTGGTTCACGACGCAGCCGATCGACGAGCCCGATGAGGCAAAGCATCTGCGCTCGCTGATCGAATGGGTCGGCGCCGATCGTCTGCTGTTCTCGTCGGACTACCCGCATTGGGATTTCGACGATCCGCGCTATGCCTTCAAGACCCCGCTCACGGAGACCGAGCGTCGCAAGATTTTCAATGGTAACGCGCGTGCGCTCTACAAGCTCTGAGTAACGACAGGATCACATGACCCGGCACATCGTCGCCCGTACCTCAGACATCCCGCCCGGCGGCAACAAGGTGTTCGGCGTCGAGGGCCGCGATATCGTCGTGTTCCACGTCAACGGCGAGTTCTTCGCGCTGCTCAATCGCTGCCCGCACGAGGGCGCACCGCTGGAAAAGGCCGCCTGCGTTGCGCGCCTGACCTCGCCGGAGCCCGGCGTCTACCAGCGCTCCCGCGTCGGCGAGCTCCTGCGCTGTCCATGGCACGGCTGGGAATTCGACATGCGCAACGGCCAGTCCTGGTTCGATCCGAAACGGGTGAAAGTGCGCTCGTATCCGGTGGCAGTCGAAAGCGGCGAGGAACTGCAAAAGGGGCCTTACGTGGCCGAGACTTTCCCGGTCCACGTCGAGGACAGTTACGTGATCATTGAGACGTGAAGGTCTGTAGGGTGGGCAAAGGCGCACTTGCGCCGAGCCTACCGTCGAACACTTCGCTCTTGATGGTGGGCACGCGGAGCCTGTCATCACTCCGCGAGCGCCCTTGCGCTCGTCGCCGGGCGAGCATTCGCGCGACTCCCACCCTACGACCGAGCTCCTTTCGCGGGAGGTGAATTATGACCCATCACACGTTGTGCCGGCCGCCCGTAAAAGTTCTCGCGTGGTTCGTCGGTTTGCTGTGTCTGTCGGCGGGGGCCGACGTCGCGCATGCCTGCACGTGCGATTCAATCTCGCCTGCCCAGAGTTTTGCACGCACTCAATACGTTTTCATCGGCAGGGTGCTCGAAGTGAAGGACCATACCTGGACCGTTGACGTCGATCGCGTCTGGAAGGGGGCCGACAAGCTGGCTGCTCGCGTCAGGCTGCTGGACGTCTACAAGGACATGGATTGCGAGTTTTACTTCGAGCCGGGCCGTGCCTACCTCTTCTTCGCGATCGTGGCGAAGAGCAGCCGCTATGTGTTCTATCAACCCGAGGTGTGCAACTTGACCAGCGCATTGCGCTCGAAGCGCGTCGCCGGCCCGCACGGCCAAGTCTGGCTTGAAGATTTGATAGTGGAGAATTACGGCCCGGGCGAGCCTCCGAGAGGCGAGGATCCGTGGAAACGCCTGCCCGAATACGACCGCGACTGACCGTTACATTCTCTTCGAGGTCCAATCAGACTTGCCGGTCAGCCCGTCGACCATCGCGCGAACGATCGCCGCGATCTCCTCGCGTAATGCTTCGACTGGCACCGCAATCAGCTTCTGTTCGAGCCCTAGCAGCACCATGCCGTGCACGGCGGAAAAAAGACTGCGCGCCGTCACGCCCAGTTCGTCCTGCGTTCGTTCTGGAAACAGCGTGGCGAGCGGCTGGTAGATGTGACGGAACAGGTCCATCTGTTCACTGACCGCCCATTCCGGAACCGGCTTGCCTGGTGCCATCCGGTGTTCGAACAGCGCGCGCCACAGTTCGAGATTTTCGGCGGCGAAATCGCAATAGGCGACCGCGATGCGCACCAGCGTTTCACGAGGGGAGGGCGGGCCATCGCCTTCGGCAGCCGTGAGCGCGGCGTCGAGCCGCGCCAGCGTGTGCGACCCAACGCGCAGGATCAGTTCGTCCACGTCTTCGACGAGGTTATAGACCGCGCCGTTGGCGATGCTGATGTCCCGCGCCAGATCGCGTGTTTTCAGACCCGCCAGACCCCCTGCGGCAATCCGTCGCTCCGCCGCTTCGATCAACGATTCCCGGAGTTTTGCTCGTCGTTCCAATGCCTTAGACATCATTCTCCAATCTTGAGCGTCGCTCAAAATAATTCTTGAGCAGCGCTCACAGCGCTGGTACAACTCTTTCATGAGCAATGCTCATAACACAGGGAGCTACCGATGTTCAAAACTGTTTTGACGCTTTTCCGGGGCAGCGTGGCTGTCGCGGCGGAAGAACTGGAAGACCGCGCGGCGCTGCTCATTCTCGACCAGCAGATGCGCGATGCGGCGGCCGCCGTCGAACGTTCCAAGCGCTCGCTGGCATTGGCAATTGCAGGCGACCAGCAGGAAGGCCGCCGTCTCGACGCCACCAACGCTCGCATCGCCGATCTTGAAGTTCGCGCCACCGCTGCGCTCGATGGCGGACGGGAAGACCTCGCCCGCGAAGCGGCGCAGGCGATCGCCAATCTCGAGGCCGACCGTGACGCCGCGATGACTGCGCGGACGCTGTTTGCCTCCGAGATCACCCGCATGAAGCGCCAAGTCGCCAACGCCGAGGCGCGGATCACCGAGCTCGATCGCGGCCGCCGCATTGCCCGCGCGTCAGAAGCAGTTCGCGCGCTGCGAAGGGGCGGCGTCGAGGCCGCGCGGCCCTACGAATCCACGCTGCCGGAGGCGGAGAACACGCTGAAGCGCCTGCGCGAACGGCAGATCGAGGCCCAGGCCGCGGCCGACGCACTGATCGAACTCGATGCCGCCAGCGGACCGCTGGCGACGGCCGAAAAGCTCGCCGAACAGGGCTTTGGGCCACGCCTGAAATCAACCGCGGACGACGTGCTCGCGCGGCTGAACGCCAAACGCACGCAAGCTGCCTGAAACTGAACCCGATCGATTAAATCCCATATCAACAGGAGATTATCATGAACCAGAACGTCCAACCCCACAGCGGTGCCTGGGTTACCTTTACCTATGTTTCGTTCGCCGCCTCGGCCTTCATGGTCGCCGTCGGCGTGTTCTTCCTGCCGCTCGATCTCTGGATCAAGGGCTATCTCGCGATGGGCATCGTCATGCTCGTCCAGTCCTGCGTCACCCTGACCAAGACTGTGCGCGACATGCACGAGAGCGGCAAGCTGGTGAACCGCATCGAGGACGCCAAGGCCGAGCGGCTGCTGATGGAAGTTTCCAAGGCTGCCTAGTTTCCAAGGCCGCGTGACCTGTGGCGCGGTGCTGGCGAGGGCGGACGGCGGATGTTTCGGCATCCACCGTTCGCTCGTCCGCCTTCGCCCTCACCAGAAACTGAAAGGGAATGTCCGTGCCTCCTGGGGATCCTCCTGAAAATGATCGAGGCCGTGGGCATTCGACTTCGCTGCGAAGAGCGCTCGTGTTCGTGTTGCTGGGTCCCGGCCTCGGAGTGCTCATTGCCGTTTCGGTGGTGCCCATTGCCATCCGCGGATACGCGGCCGACCTTTACGGCATCCCGATAGCGTTTTTGTTCAGTCTGGTTGTATGTGCGATCACCGGCCCCGTTGATGGAGCTCTGGCTTGGGTTGTGCCTATTTCCTTGAGGGCGCCTTTAACCGCGATCGTCGGGGCGGCCGCTGCCGTCGGCCTCGTCCTTTTCTTGGGAGCCGAACTGGGAGGCATGACGCTGCCGCTGCACACCCTGATTCCGATCGCAGTCATCGGAGCGCTCAATACAGGTGCGTGCTCGCTGCTCACGTACTATTGCCGTCGCAGCCGGACGACCTGACCCGCAACGTCAGACGCTCCCCGTCCTGAATCATTTAATACGGCCGCTAAATGCACCGTTTACCCTACCGCAACCTAAGACTGCATGTCTTATAGGTCGTTAACTGGCGCGGGCGCAGAAATCCCAAGCGGGCGAAGTTGCACAAATAGAATTCGGGCATCGTAACCTGTGGCGTGGTACTGGCGAAGGCAGGCGGCGGATGCTTCGGTATCCGCCGTTTGCATATCATGTTGGGCGTTCGAGGCGTTCAACACATCGTTTACCTTGCCGCAACCGCGAGGTGCCGCAATCATGGCTCCTTAACGGGCGGGGCGCACAAGTCCGGCCGGAATGCAAGCGAATCGCATGGCGTCATTCTGGAGCGACAATTCAGCGACACGTCGCGTTCTGGTGCAGGTCAGGTCAACCGCCGGCCGCCTGCGCGGGTATGCCGCCTTTTGGCTAAAGGCGCTGCGCCAGCCAACCATCGATCTCACCCTGCGCACCCACACCGGGCTGATCACCCGAATCGTCGAAGCCCCCGGCCTGTCGATTTCCGAAGCCGAACTCGACGAGCTGGTCTCGCAACTGCGCGTCGTGGCGGCCAAGACGCTGCCGAAGGAGAGCCTCACCTACGGAATATTCTCCGGCGAGCGCGAACGGCTGTCGCGCGCCATCGTCACGCTGATCTCAGAGGAAGCGACCGGCCGGCCGATTGCCTTCAACGCGCTGTCGGTCATGAAGGTCGAGCTTGACGGCGAGCCGGTGGAGGTCACCCATCTCGGCCTGGTCATGGTCGATCCCGATGAGCGGGGGCAAGGGCTCCCCTGGGTACTGTACGGCCTGACGGCGCTCGTTCTGTTTGCCCGTGACGGCCTGCGTCCAAAATGGATCTCGAACGTCACCCAGGTGCCGTCGGTCGTCGGCATGGTCAGCCAGACCTTTTCGGATGTCTTTCCGTCGCCGCATCCGGGCTCGCGCCAGAGTTTTGCACATCTGCAATTGGCGCGCGGCATCATGTCCCGTCACCGCGCCGTGTTCGGCGTGGGTGAGGAAGCCGGCTTCGACGTGGCCCGGTTTGTCATCACCAATGCCTATACAGGCGGATCGGACGCGCTGAAGAAGACGTTCGAAGCCGCGCCCAAACATCGCGACGAGCAATATAACGCCTGGTGTGCGCGTGAGCTCGATTACGTCAGGGGCGACGACGTCCTGCAGCTCGGCCGCATCGATCTCGCCGGTGCCCGCCGCTACATCCAGCGCGATGTGCCGGCCGGTTCATTGCCGGCGCTGCTCGCGGCTTCCGCCATCCTGGCGCTGCAGCGGCTGATACTGCCGGTGGTTTACTGGCTCGACGATACGCGTCCGTTCGGCAGCTTGCGGCCGTGGCGAGGGAACGGCCGATGACACCAGGTGAAATGACATCTGGCATGATCGCCGATTCCATCGTCAATCTCTGCGGCGCGATCGGGCTTGGCGTCGCCATGATCACGCTGCACCGGCGCGATCCGAAGGGCCCGCTGACGCGGCGTCTTCTGGTCGCGCTTGGCATTATCGCGTCGCTGTTCCTGGTGCGGGGCACAGCGTGGTGGAGCGGCAGCGTGCTGCTGAATAACCTGTCGGCAATTCCGGCCGCGCTGATACCGCTCGGCGCATTGATCGTCACCGAAGGTATTTTGCGGCGTCATGCCCCGCGCCCGGCCAAGATCGCGCTTCTGAGCGGAGGCATCGCGCTCGGTCTCGCCGGCGCTGCTGGATTGGAGACCCTCGCAGCACCTGCCGCCATCCTGCTCGCGCTGTTCCAGCTTGGTGGCTTTGCAATCTGTGCCTGGCTGCTGGCAACCCGCGACCGGGGGATGCTGATGGTATCAGAGAATCGCATCGTCGGCCGTCTCGCCGTCGGCGCCATCCTGGTCATTCCTTTCATCGTCACCGATTTCAGGGTGCTGTTTCCGGATATCCCGGTCCGGCTCGGGGCATTGGGTGCGCTGCTCGTCGTTACCGCGATACTGATTGCGGAACGCGGCGCGGAGACGCAGCGTCAGGCACTGACGATGACGGCATTGCGGCTGTCGAGTTCGGCGCTCCTCGGTATTGCCGCGGCGTTCGTCGCGCCGGATGCCGATGTCGCGCAGGTCGTGCGATTCTGCGCCATTGCCATCGCGGGCGTTCTCACCATCGGGCTGATGGTGGATGCGCTGCGTGCCCACTTCGAAGCGCAAGTGCCCGGCGTTCTCAATTCCGTCGCGGCCTCGCCGGCCAGAACGCGCGACGCGCTGATCGCGGAACTCGCGCGTCATCCGATCTTCGAGAGTGCCCGGCGTTATCGGGAGAGCGATCTCTCGAGCTACGATCCGCAACTGCTGCGCGATTTTCTCTCGACCCGGCGGGTGCTGCGCCAGCCCGATGCGCCGTGGGGCCTGACATCGACCGATCCGGCCGTCGAACGGGTGGTGTCGCTGCTGGCGGCCAACAGCGCGACGCACCTCATCGTGCTATCGCATGATCCGATCGATGTCATCACACTAGCAGTTCCCGTGATTTCGGCCGATCCGGCCACCGAAACCGCGCTGGCCCTGCTGCGGCGCCTGCTGGCGCTGACGCCGGAGACGACGTGACATTCAGTCACGAGATTTTTCACGCCCGTCTTACGAAACGCGTTGTGACTGTGATAAGACCGCCGCCGTAGCGAGTTCATGACGGGGCAGGCCAATGTCGAAGCAAGCGATGCGTGAGGAGGCCGAGCGCCTGATCCGCGAGACGATGGCAAAGAAGACCATCGTCGTGAAGCAAGGACAGACCAGGATCGAGGCGGTCTGCGGCAAGTGCGGCGCGCCGAACCGCGTCCAGGCCGAGAAGGGCGCGACCCGCGTCAAATACGCCTGCAAGCAATGCGGCGACAAGCAGGTAACGCTGTAGGGCTCGGTTTGTAGGGTGGGCAAAGGAGCATAGCGACGTGCCCACCATTTTAATTTAATGCCGCGCTCGCGATGGTGGGCACGCTTCGCTTTGCCCACCCTACGATTCCACCGTCCGGCTACTGCCCCTTCGCAAACCTGGCGAACGCCTCCGCATAATCCGGATGCCAGCGCGACAACGCAGGGCGGTTCTCGACGATATCGCCGATCGCCCACAGCATGCGCCGCTCGTCGAGCTGCCGCGGTACGTCGTTGTCCGGACAGAGGATGTAGAAGTCGCCGGCGTCGACGCGTTCGATCATGAAATCGATCGTTTGCTCCGGGGTCCAGGCGCCGGGTGGCTTCTCGGTGCGGCCGCGCGCGGTCAGGGGCGTGAAGACGTGGCCGGGGATCATCAGATGCGCACTGATCTTGCAGCCCGGCAGGTTCCGCAATTCATGCTGCAGCGCTTCTGTTTGCGCCTTGATGCCGGCCTTGGAGACGTTGTAGGCGGGATTGCCGGGCGGCGTCGTGATGCCCTGCTTGGAGCCGGTGTTGATCACGAGGCCCGCCCGTCCGCGTTCGACCATGTGAGGCACGAAAACTTGCGTGCCGTGAATGACGCCCCACAGGTTCACCGCGAGAATGCGCTGCCAGTTTTCCAGCGGACCAAAACTGTTGCTGTCCGGGCCAATGCCGGCATTGTTCATCAGGATGTCGGTGCCGCCGAACCGCTTTTGCACTGCGGCTTCCAGGCCCGCAACCTCATCGAAGCGGCTGACGTCGACCGATGCCGTCATGATATCGGCCGCGCCGCCCCTGGCGACGGCTACCAGTGTGGCCGCGGCCTCGGCGAGGCGCTCGGCGCCGATATCTGCGATGCACACCTTCATGCCGAAGCCGGCGAAACGCATCGCGGCGGCGAGCCCGATGCCGGAGGCACCCCCGGTAATCACGGCAACATGATTTGGCGACATCGCAGGATGGGGCATCGTCATTCTCCGGACAGATGAGGTAGGTATTCGCAGGTCGACGCCTCAGACTACCATGGACGAACGGGCATGGGAGGTCTTCGCATCGGCTGCTTTCCGCAATCGTTCGGCCGCATTACGATTTCATGCAACCATTATAGATCCGCAAGCATAGCGGCTTAGAATTCCGACCGACTTTCAAGGGAGTGTAAACATGGCTGTCACGCAGGCAATTCCGATCACGCGCCATCCGTATGCGGATGGTTCCTACAAGCGCATGCTGATCGATGGCCAGTGGATCGATGCCGCCTCCGGCAAACGGTTCGAGACCCACAATCCGGCAACCGGCGAGCTATTGGCAAGCGTTGCCGAGGGTGACGTGGAGGATATCAACCGCGCCGTTGCGGCGGCCCGCCGCGCCTTCGAGGGACCGTGGAGCAAGGTCAAGCCCTATGAGCGGCAAGGCCTGTTGCTGAAGCTCGCCGATCTCGTCGAGAAGCATTTCGAGGAGCTGTCGCAGCTCGATACGATGGACATGGGCGCGCCGATCAGCCGTACCCGAGGCAACAGGCTGCGCGTGCTCGGCATGCTCCGCTATTACGCCGGGCAGGCCACCGCGCTGCACGGCGAGACCATCGAGAACTCGCTGCCCGGCGACATCTTCTCCTACACGCTGAAGGAGCCCGTCGGTGTCGTGGGAGCGATCATCCCCTGGAACGGGCCGCTTGCTGCCACGGTCTGGAAGATCGGCCCCGCGATCGCAACCGGCTGCACCGTGGTGTTGAAGCCCGCCGAGGAAGCGCCGCTGACCTCGCTGCGGCTCGCCGAGCTCTGTATGGAAGCCGGCGTTCCGCCTGGCGTCGTCAATGTCGTGCCCGGCTACGGCGAGACCGCCGGCGCGGCGCTCGCTTCGCATCCCGATGTCGACAAGGTCGCCTTCACCGGCTCGCACGTCACGGGACAGTCGATCATCCGCGCCTCCGCCGGCAACCTCAAGCGCGTGTCGCTCGAACTCGGCGGCAAGTCGCCCGACATCGTGTTCGCCGATGCCGATCTCGACGCGGCAGTGCCGGGCGCCGCGATGGCGGTGTTTGCCAATTCCGGGCAGATCTGCAGCGCGGGGACGCGGCTGTTCGTCGAAGAGAAAGTCTATGACGAATTCGTCGGCCGCGTCGCCGAATTCGGCAAGAAGCTGCAGGTCGGCAACGGCCTCGATCCGGGCACGCAGATCGGGCCGTTGGTCTCGCAGCAGCAGATGGACCGCGTCGCTGGTTACCTCGACATCGGCCAGAAGGAAGGCGCCAAGGCGGTGGCCGGCGGCAGCCGACTGACCGAAGGCGCGCTCTCGAAGGGTTTCTTCGTGCAGCCGACGGTGTTCGCCAATGTGCAGGACAATATGCGGATCGCGCAGGAGGAAATCTTCGGCCCGGTGATCTCGGCGATTTCCTTCAAGGATACCGACGAACTGGTCAAGCGCGCCAATGCCACCACCTTCGGATTGGGCAGTGGCGTCTGGACCACCAATGTCAGCAAGGCGCACCAGGTCGCGAAGGCGTTACGCGCCGGCTCGGTCTGGGTGAACTGCTATCAGGCCATGGATCCCGCCGTTCCGTTCGGCGGCTACAAGATGAGCGGCTACGGCCGTGAGTCCGGCAAGCAGCACGTCGAGGAATATCTCAACGTCAAAGCGGTCTGGATCAAGACGGCCTGAGGCACTATCAGATCGACGTATGCGACGGCGGCGGCTTCGGCCGCCGTTGTTGCGTATCAAACCTTTTACGAACAAGCTGACGCGGTTACATATTGGTATCAACACGGGGGTTCTGGAAGACATGAATTATCCATCGTTGTTTTCGCCGCTCGAGGTCGGGCGCTATCAGATCAATCATCGTCTCGCGTTGGCGCCGTTGACGCGGATGCGGGCGGCGAAGCCGAGCCTCGCACCACGGCCGTTGAATGCGGAGTACTATGCGCAGCGTGCGACGCCGGGGGGATTGCTCATCGCCGAAGCCTCGCCCGTGATGGCGACGGGCTTCGGCAGCCCCGGCGTTCCCGGCATCTATACGGAAGCGCAGACCGCAGGCTGGCGCGAGGTGGTCGATGCGGTTCACGCCAAGGGCGGAATCATTTTCCTGCAGCTCTGGCATGTCGGTCGTGTCTCGCATTCCTCCTTCCAGCCGGGCGGCATGTTGCCGGTCGCGCCATCGGCGGTGCCGATCGCCGATCTGAAGACCGGCACGGCAGACGGCAGGGCGGTGCCCTACGAGACGCCGCGCGCGCTCGAGACGTCGGAAATTCCCAGTGTGGTCGACGCCTATCGTCAGGCCGCGAAGAACGCGCTTGCCGCCGGCTTCGACGGTGTCGAGGTGCACGGCGCCAATGGCTATTTGATCGAGCAGTTCCTGCAGTCGCACACCAACCTGCGCACCGATCAGTATGGCGGCTCGATTCCGAACCGTGTGCGCTTCCTGATGGAAGTGACCAGGGCGGTGGTCGAGGTCTGGGGAGCCGACCGCGTCGGCGTGCGGCTGTCGCCCTATGGCGTCGCCAACGGCAGCGGCGAGCCTGACCCGATGCCGCTTTACACGTATGCCGTCGAACAGCTCAATCCGCTTGGCCTCGCCTACCTGCATTTCATCGAACCGCGCTCTTCCGGCGCCGGCCGCGCCGAGGTCAACCACCAGAACGTGCCGTCGGCGATGGTGCTGTTCCGCCCGATCTGGAAGGGCGTGCTGATCACGGCCGGCGGCTTCACCGGCGAGACGGCCGATGCGGCGATCAGGGATGGCCATGCCGACGCGGTCGCGTTCGGCCGCATCTTCATTTCGAATCCGGACTTGCCGCGCAGGCTGCAGCGCGGCTTCCCGCTGACGCCCTATAACCGCGCGACGTTCTACGGCGGCGACGTAGCGGGCTATACGGATTATCCGGAGCACATTGAACTGGAGCAGGCGTGAGCCACAGGCGTCATTGCGAAATCGTAGAGAATGAACCCGTCATTCCGGGGCGATGCGAAGCATCGAACTATGGTGCGCAATTGCGCACCAGAGAATCTCGAGATTCCGGGTCTGGTCCTTCGGACCATCCCGGAATGACGGAGTGTCGTCGCTCCGCTCCTCGCAATGACGGAGTGTGAGAGCAGGACCCTAAAAATGTTTCCTGAAACCGAGCTGGAGCAGAAGAAAACCAAGGCCGTCTCACTCGGCAAACCCGCCGCGGGCCAATGCCTGTGCGGCAAGGTCGCCTTCGAGATCGACGTGCCCGCGCGCTGGGCCTGGCACGATCATTCGCCGTCAAGCCGCCGCGCGCATGGCGCGGCCTACGCAACCTATGTCGGAAGCTGGCGCAAGCGCTTTCGCATTACCAAGGGCAAGGCCAGTCTCACACGGTACGAAGACGAGGCCACCAAGACGGTGCGCAGTTTTTGCTCCAATTGCGGCACCCCTGTCGTCTATGAGCGTCCGCGCTCGCCCCATATGGTCAACATCCCCCGCGCGCTGTTCTCCGGCCGCACCGGCCGCCAGCCGCTCTATCACATCGCGATCGAGGAATTGCAGGAATGGGCCTATACCGGCGAGCCGCTGGTGCCGCTGAAGGGATATCCCGGCGTGGTCTGGCAGCGTTCGAAAAAGAAGAAGCGCGCCAATAGCGAGGGGATGTTCTAGAGCGTGGACCCACTACGCGCAGCCAGCCATAGCCGGATGGATGCGAGCTGGACGAAGGCGATAAGGGGCTTGAATCACGGCAAGACAGTCCGGCTCAATGTGGCCCGCCAAGGAGCGGGTCGGACGCCATGCACCCGAAAGCGGACCTACTATGCTCACGCTGAGCTTTGTCGTTCTTGACCCAACGCGGACTTGCCAAATTGATCTTATTGCCGAGTGATGAGCGCGAGAGCGAACCCAAGCAGTGTCAGAATAATAGTGAGAGGACAATTGCAGGAGCTTCGTTCTAATCGGAATGGGCGTGTCGAAATTATCGAGGTCGAACTTAAGTCGGATCTCCGAGAAGTGCAGCCCGAAGTCGAATTGGAATTTTTCGGAAGCGTAAGCCAGCAAGTCGTTCGTCAAGAGATAGAACTCGATCAGAATGATCGTGGAAAAGATGTACAGCTCGGTCGCGGAACTCATTTTTCGCAACGTGTCCGCTCAACTGCATCCCAAAGACGCCAGCTCGCCGTCGACAAGGCGGTGGGTAGGAATTGGGTGTGGCGTAGTCTCCGAGGAGACAGAGGTTCGCGCTCGCGCGCGCGATTTCATCGATGAGCTGATCCGCGACGAGTTGACGCGGTGCTGGCACGTCTGCGTTGCGGGCGAGGTCGGAAGGCTGGCGATGAAGGAGCCACAGGGGTTGCGGGTCACCGCCACGGCAGGCGGACGCGGTCGCTGACGGGATTTTCGGGCCGGTCGAAACCGAGGTGCCACGCGCGCGGCTGAGCACTCCCGAGGGCAAGACGACGGAATGGAAGAGCCAGGCGCTGCGCGCGAGCGTCGCACGCTGACAGGCGGTCCGCGGCCTTTGTTTCACGACGCGGGCATGGCAGACTTGCCGCCTGGCAGCGCCCCCGACAGCGGCGCCCAACCAACGACAAGACGCTCAACCAAGGCGTCGGTCTACCTCGATAACCTGAGTTGGAGAGGGAGGATCAAGGATGAGTTTCTCGATCGGAAAGATTGCTCTCGCGGGAGGCGTCGCGCTGGGCGCGCTGGCGCTGGCGTTCGGCACGCAATGGAGTGCGCAGGCGCAGCAGAAGAAAGATCTGCCGCGCACGGTCGTTTGGACCGCCTACGACGTCGGCTCCGGCGGTTACTCTTCCGCGGCCTCGATCGGCCACGTGATGGCGCAGAAGGAAGGGATCACCATGCGTGTGATTCCAGGTGGCAACGACATCGCGCGCCAGTCGCCGCTCGCCGCCAGGCGCGCGCATTTCGGCGCGCTCGGCATCGCGAGCTTCCTGTCGCAGGAAGGCGTGATGGAGTTCGGCGCACCCGAATGGGGGCCGCAACCCATGCGCATCCTCAACATGGCGTGGGCGGACTTCAATACGGGCGTGGCGTCCTGCGCGGCCGATTCCGGCGTCAAGATGGTTTCCGACATGAAGGGCAAGCGCATTGCCTGGGTGGTGGGTGCGCCGGCCTTGAACCTCAACATGACCGGCTGGCTCGCCGGCGGCGGCCTCACCTGGGATGACGTGCAGAAGATCGAGTTCCCGAGCTGGGGCGCATCCACCCGCGCGGTGCGCGAGGGGCAGGCCGACTGCTGGATCGCCAGCACCAATTCCGGCGGCGTCTATGAGCTGGCGAATTCTCCGCGCGGCTATCAGCCGGCGCACATGCCGAAGCCGCAGGAGGATCCTGAAGCCTGGAAGCGCCTGCGACGGGTGACGCCCTACTACGAATACAACGAGGCGACCATCGGCGCGAAGCCGGTCTCCAAGCAGACCCCGCATGTCGGCGCGACCTACGGCTACCCGATCGTCTCAGCCTATGCCGATCAGGACGAAGAGCTCGTCTATCAGCAGACGCGGATGATCGTCGAGCTCAACAAGGACTACAAGGATGCCTTCCCCGGCAATGATGGTTATGCGATGGAGCGGCAGCGCCTTCAGTGGGTGATCCCGTATCACCCCGGTGCGGTGCGCTACTACAAGGAGCGCGGCGTCTGGAAGGAGGAAGAGGACAAGCACAATGCGCGGCTGATCGAGCGGCAGAAGGTGCTGGCGGAGGCCTGGGAAAAGGCGCTCGCGGAACGCGACGAGAAGGAGGTCGCGGTCAAGGACTTCGCCACGCTGTGGATGAAGCATCGCGCCGAGGCGCTGAAGAAGGGGAACTTCGAGCCCTATTGGGTCGAGAAGTTCTGGTAAGGCGTCAGCCGCGCCGCGCACAATCGCGGACCGCAGACCCTGGTGTCCCGGTTCTAACGTTCGCGTCACTTTGCTGCACTCTCGTTTGCGAACGTTAGAACCTGAAGGGACCTAGCAGCTTTATGAAGCTAGCCCATCAAGGGAGGCCCCCCGGCTCTGCCGGGCGGTAATTACCTCGCGCGGACGGATAGTGCGACATTCCCGGGGCAAGGCGCTGACACATACGCCTTGGGTCGCGAAACGGACATGGGCCGAAGGCCCAAAAGGAACCGACAGATGGCGATAGCCGACGACGTCGCTGCAAAAGTCGTGGTGCGCCACCGACAGCTTGAGCCGTTCTGGCAAGCGGTTTTTGTCGCGATGACGCTTGTCGGCGTCTTCATCGCGGTCAACCAGATCTTCAACCTGCGCTTCTTCGTCGGCATCACGCTTCTCGAGAACCGCTACCTCTACGTGCTTCTCGGCGTGTTTCTCTCGATGGCGTTCGTGATCTTTCCCGCGCATGCGGGCGCGGCGCGCGGTGTGCCCTGGTACGACGCGGTGCTGTTCCTCGCCGCCCTCGTGAGCACCTTCTTCTTCGCCTACAATGCCGAGAACATCGTCATGCAGGCGTGGGAGTTCAACGCGCCGGAATACGCTGTCTATTTCGGCATCGTGTTGTGGCTGCTGCTGATCGAGGCGGCGCGCCGCACCGGCGGGTGGATGTTCATGGCGATCATCGTCGCCTTTTCGCTCTATCCAGTGGTCGCCGGCCACCTTCCCGATCCGATTTCCGGCTACGACCTCGCCTTCACCGATACCATCCGCTACCACACAATGGGCGTCGAAGCCGTTCTCGGCATTCCGATGCGGGTGTTCGGCACGCTGTTCGTCGGATTCCTGATCTTCGGCGTTGCGCTGCAGGTGACCGGCGGCGGCCATTTCTTCACCAATCTCGCGCTCGCCATGCTCGGCCGGTTCCGCGGCGGGGCGGCGAAGGTCGCGATCTTCGCGAGTGCGCTGTTCGGCTCGATGAGCGGCAGCGCGATCAGCAACGTGCTCTCCACCGGCCAGGTCACCATCCCGACGATGATCCGTACTGGCTTCAAGCCGGAAAGCGCGGCGGCGATCGAGGCCAATGCGTCGAGCGGCGGCACGGTGATGCCGCCGGTGATGGCGGCGACCGCCTTCGTGATGGCCTCGATCCTCGGCGTGCCTTACGTCGATGTGGCGATCGCCGCCACCATCCCGATCCTGCTCTATTTCATCAGCCTGTTCCTGCAGCTCGACGGCTATGCCGCCAAGAACGACGTCAAGGGCGTGCCGGTGGACGAACTGCCGCGCATGGGCCGCACGCTACGTGAGGGCTGGTTCTACCTGATCGCTTTCGGCCTCCTGATCTACTTCCTCATCGTCGCACGCATGGAGGTGGTGGCCCCGTTCTACGCCACAGCCCTGCTTCTGGCGCTGGCCATGATACGGAAGGAAACGCGATGGACCTGGTCGCGCATCGTCGAGCTCATCATGTCGACCGGCAAGCTGCTCGCCGAGATCGTCGCCATCCTCGCCGCCGTCGGATTCCTCATCGGCTCGCTCTCGGTGACCGGGCTCGCCGGCACGCTGTCGAGCGATCTCGTGCGTGCGGCCGGCGACAGCGTGCTGATGCTACTGGTGATGGGCGCCATCGCATGCTTCATCCTCGGCATGGGGATGACGATCACGGCCGCCTACATCTTCCTCGCCATCACGATGGCGCCGGCGCTGATCAGGCAGGGGCTCGACCCGATGGCCGTGCACCTGTTCATCCTCTACTGGGCGAGCCTCTCCAATGTGACGCCGCCCGTCGGCCTCGCCGTGATCGCGGCCTCCGGCATTGCTGGGGCGCGCCTGATGAGCGCCATGATGGAGTCGGTGCGCTTCGCGACCGTGAAGTACGCGCTGCCGTTCTTCTTCGTCTACGCGCCGGTGCTGGTGCTGCAGCAGTTCGACGCCTTCACTTTCGTCAAGGTGCTGATCTCGGCGCTGATCGGCGTGTCTGTGCTCGCCTATGCGTTGCAGGGCTACCTGCCGTTTGCCGGCGCCGTGCGCAACACGCCGCTCGGCCTCGCGGTGCGGGTAGCGCTGGTGGTCGGCGCGATGCTGCTGGTGTTCCCGGAGATCATCACCACCGTCATCGGCCTCGGCATGGTGTTCGTGGTCTACGGCCTGTTGCTGCTCGACAGCCGCTCCGGCTGGCGGGTGATGCTGCCGGCCGAGCGCGCTTCGCACGCGACGGCGTAGCGATCCTCTCCCGCCTTCGCGCATAGGCACTAAAATAGTCTTGCGGGTTGAAATCGTGATTCATGGATTGTTCCAGGGCACTCGATTATGGTGCGCGAGGGTCGCGTTCTCTTGATCTTGCATGGTCTTACTCCTCGGTTCGAGAGGGCGAGAAGCATGGGCCAGGGCGTTGGAATCAGGTCAGCTTTCGGGCCACTGTAGCCTTCGTTTCCGGCTCGGCGACGGGCGGCCGGTGGCGAATGACCCCAGGAAGACTCTCGGCGGCAACGCCTTCTCGCATCGTTCAGAGCGGCTTGTGCTCCACGGCAATCATTGGCGGTCGACATTTCGCGGATGGCGCCTCGTCGAGTGCGCCATCCGGACCTCGAATCGGTCTCTTACGAAGAAGGAGCCTTAAGCCTTCAGGTCCGTGATCCGCATGATCGCGACCACGTTCCCGTCATTGTACGCCTGCTCTTTTGTGTCCTTGTTGCAGGTCCAGACAAAGTTCTTCTTGGCCGTAAAGGTCTTTTCGTCCTGCTCGAGCCGAAGCTCCCCTTCGGTGATATGGCAGATCATGGCATTCATCATCGGGGGGCCGGCTGTCTTCGATGCCGGCTGCATAATGACATCGCGCATCGAGACGGTCTTAAAACCGGGGATGATGGATGGTGTCTCGCCATCATAAGCGCGCACCACGACACCTGGCCACGGCGTCGTGTCCTTGTAGCCCGTAGTTTGAGCGGCGGCTGGCTTCAACATGGCGGCCGAAGCCGCAGCCAACCCGATTCCCAATGCTGACCTTCGATCGATCTTGTTCATCGCTTTTCTCCTGAGGTCGCGCAACGAGCCGCCGCAGAAGCGGCGCGCGCATTTCGTGGAATGTGAATGGTGGTGCGAACCGAAAAAAGCGTCGGTCTGTTAAGAGAGCGTGCCTGCCGATGGCATCGGTGGTGCTTGTTCGCCCCGGACGGCGATTTCGGCTGTCCCGTTTCAGGGGGCAAGAAGATTATACACGACCGGACGCGCCCTGAGAAACAGCATCAAGAATGCACCATGTCTCAAATTGGTTAGAGCCTGAAGGCTGAAGACCGGCTCTTACGTCGGCAACCTCACAACTGAGATAGTAAGTCAGCGTGGCTGACCGGCGCCCGCGGCTCGGTCGGCGGTAAGTGCGCCGCCACGACCCGATTGGCGTGTCGTCCGGTGTCCGGAGTTGTGCCTTTCTGCGACATCGGGCTATGTCCGCTATTTCGCCGCTGTTGAGGGTTGAGCGGACATGTCAGTCGCTTAATGAGTACTCGGCCTAAGCGGGATGAGGCCGTGACGACGGTCCATCTTGTGCCTCGGACGCAGGCGGCCTGAGTGCGGCGAGCCGGGTCCCACGCTACTTTGCATGGGGTTGTTTTCGCGATTTTGTGTCCGGGTCCCGCAGTGTACCGCTGCTGCGCTGGACGTGTCCGGGACACGGAAAATACCTGTGCAGAGCAGCCATAACCCGCCCTCCATTGCTTACACGCGCCAAGTTTGGTCATCTGTTTCCACCCCGCACTTCTTCGAAGCGGCGGGTGGGAGGAAGTATGAAAAACAAGATCACCGGCCGCTCCGCATTCCTGGCGCTGCTAAAGGACGAGGGCGTTACGCATCTGTTCGGTAATCCCGGCACCACCGAACTGCCGATCATGCACGCGCTGAAGGACCATCCCGACCTCACCTATGTGATGGCGATGCAGGAGAGCCTGGTCGTCGCGATGGCCGACGGTTTCAGCCGGGCCTCCGGCAAGCTCGTCGCCTGCAACGTGCATGTCGCGCCCGGGCTCGGCAACGCCATGGGCTCGCTCTACAACGCCAGCTTCACCGGCACGCCGTTGATCCTGACGGCCGGCCAGCAGGAGCAAGGCCATGGTCTGACCGAACCGGTGCTCTATGGTCCGCTGGTGCAGATGGCCGCGCCGCTGGTCAAATGGGCCGTGGAGGTGACGCGGCTGGAGGACCTGCCGCGGATCGTGCGCCGTGCCGCCAAGATCGCAACCACGCCACCGACGGGACCGGTGTTCATCTCGCTGCCGGGCGACATCCTCAATGCCGAGGCCGGCATCGAGCTCGGCCGCTCGACCCGCGTCGATACGCGCGTCAAACCATCGGAGGAGTCGCTGCAGGCGCTCACCGCGCGCATCCTCAAGGCAGAGCGGCCCGTGATCATTGTCGGCGATGAGATCGTAAAAAGCGATGCGTTGCAGGAGGCCGCTGAACTCGCGGAAACGCTGGGTTGCCCGGCGTACCAGTCGCCGACGCCCTATGGCGCGCATTTCCTGTCGGAAAGCCCGTGCTTCATGGGCGCGCTGGCGCGCATCCAGAAGATCGCCCGGGACGCGCTGTCGCCGTACGATCTCATCATTGCGCTCGGCGGCGATCCCTTGCGGATGTCGGTCTACAGCGAAGTCGATCCGTTGCCGGATGGGCTGTCGATCGTGCAGGTCGGTCTGGTCGACCACGACCTCGCCAGGAATTACGGTGCAGACATCGCGCTCAAGGCCGATGTGCGGGAAACCTTGCGCGCCTTGGTGCCGGCTCTAAAGGCCGCCGGCGGCAGCGCGCTCCAGGCGCGCGCGAGCCAAGGATTGGATGCACTCGCCTCGAAGAACTGGACGGCGCGGCGCCGGCCGCTGGTCGACCAGATTTCGAAACATGCCGAGACCTCGCCGATTGATCCGGACTGGCTGGCGCTACAGGTGGTCGAGGCGATGCCCGACAACGCCATCCTGGTCGACGAAGGATTGACGTCGTCGCGGCAGATAATCGCGCTGCGTCCGCATCGCGACCGCTACGGCTATCACGCGCTGGCTTCGGGCGGCATCGGCTGGGGGCTGCCGGCGTCCGTCGGCGTCAGCCTCGCCAATCCGCAGCGGCCGGTGGTCTGTTATTCCGGCGACGGCAGCTCGATGTACTCGATCCAGTCGCTGTGGACGGCCGCAAACCACAAGCTGCCGCTGACGTTCGTCATCATCAACAATGGCGGCTACCGCATCATCAAGCAGCGGCTGCTCGCCTTCCACGGCGACGATCACTACGTCGGCATGGATTTTGTCGATCCGCCGGTGGACTTTGCCGGCGTTGCGAAGTCGCTGGGTCTTGAGGCAACGAAGGTGACCAATCCCGGTCAGTTGAAGTCGGTGTTGTCGTCGGCCTTCAGCCGCCCCGGCGCGAAGCTGATCGAGGTCATGGTGAGTAATTCGGTGAATTAGAAGCGGTCATTCCGGGGCGATGCAAAGCATCGAACTATGGTGCGCAATTGCGCACCTGAGAATCTCGTCGTTCCGGGTCTGGTCCTTCGGACCATCCGGGAACGACGAAGCACTACTCAGCCGCCTTTGCCTGCATGCCGATACCGACTCGCCGGATGCTGCTCCGTCAGCCGCGCGCTGCCTGTGCCGAACAGCTTCTCGCGCAGCGTTCCCTTCGCATATTCGCTCTTGTACCGGCCGCGCTTTGTCAGTTCCGGCACCAGCATGTCGGCGATATCCTCGAAGTCGCCGGGCGAGGTGGCGAACGCGACGTTGAGGCCGTCGACGTCGGTCTGCTCGAACCAGGCCTCGATATCGTCGGCAACCTTCTCGGGCGTGCCGACCACGACCGGCCCGGCGCCGCCGATGCCGACATGCTCGACGACTTCGCGCACGGTCCAGACCCTGTCCGGATCGGCGCGGGTGACGTTGTCGAGCGCGGTGCGGCCGGCGTCGTTCTGGACATGGCGCACTTTCTGGTCGAGGTCGTAGGTCGAGAAATCGACGCCCATCCAGCCTGACATCAAGGCCAGCGCACCCTCAGTCGCGATGTGCGCCCGATAATCGGCGTATTTCGCTTTTGCTTCCGCCTCGGTGCGACCGAGAATGATCGTCATCATCGAGAACATCAGGATTTCCGCCGGGTTGCGTCCAATCTCCTGCGCCAGCGCGCGGATTGCCGCCACGCGCGGCCCGATGATCTTTGCAGATGGACCCGACATGAACACGCATTCGGCATGTTGGGCGGCGAATTTTCGACCGCGCGGGGATGTACCGGCCTGGTACAGCACCGGCGTCCGCTGCGGCGACGGCTCGCTCAGGTGGATTGCGTTGAGCTTGTAGTTGGTACCTTCATGCACGATCCGATGCACTTTCGACGGATCGGCAAAGATGCCGCGCGCGCGATCGCGCAGCACGGCGTCGTCCTCCCAGCTTCCTTCCCAGAGCTTGTAGACCAGCTCCATATATTCATCGGCAATGTCGTAGCGGTCGTCATGCGCGGTCTGCCGATCCTTGCCGGCGCCGCGGGCCGCGCTGTCCAGATAACCGGTCACCACGTTCCAGCCGACGCGGCCATCCGTGAGATGATCGAGCGTCGACATTCTCCGCGCAAACGGGTAGGGCGGCTCGAAAGAGAGATTGCTGGTGACTCCGAAGCCGAGATTCTGCGTCACCGCCGCCATCGCCGGAATCAGCATCAGCGGCTCGTTGGCCGGCGTCTGCGCGGCATTGCGCAACGCGGCGTCCGGGCTGTTTCCGAACACGTCGTAGACGCCAAGCACATCGGCAAGAAACAGCCCGTCGAACCGGCCGCGCTCCAGCGCTTTCGCCAGATCGAGCCAATAGGGCAGGCGGTTGTAGTCCAGCGTGCGGTCGCGCGGATGGGTCCAGAGCCCCGGCGATTGATGCGCCACGCAGTTCATGGCGAAGGCATTGAGCCGGATTTGTTTTGTCATGACGCGAACCTCGCAGTGCGCAGTTCCCTCGCGCATTAGCCCGGTTAAACGCCGGGCGGTTGCCTGAAATTGTTGCATCCTGGCTGCGTTTAGCAAGGCCCCTTCGAAAGGCCCTGCCACTTCCAGCGGGCGACTTATCCCGATAGGTTGCGGCCCCAACACGTTAGCGAACAAAGGAAAGAAATATGGCTGATAGAGCCGACGCGATTGCGCGGGTACGCGAGCATCTTCATTCCGGCGCGTTTCTCGCCGAGCTCGGCCGCCGAGTAGGATTTCGGACCGAAAGCCAGAATCCCGGCAGCGGCGAGGCATTGCGCGCCTATCTCGTCGACGACCTCCAGCCGGCCTTCGCCGCGCTCGGTTTCTCCACCCGCCTGATCGAATCGCCGACCGGTAAGGGCCCGTATCTGCTGGCGGACTATCGCGAGGACGCCTCGCTGCCGACCGTGCTCACCTACGGCCACGGCGACGTGGTGGACGGCATGGAGGGCGAATGGCGCGACAATCTCGATCCGTGGCAGGTCACGACCAAGGGGGCGCGCGTCTACGGCCGCGGCACCGCCGACAACAAGGGGCAGCACAGCATCAACCTTGCGGCATTGCGCGCCGTGCGCGAGACCCGTGGCGGCAAGCTCGGCTTCAACGCCAAATTCATCATCGAGACCGGCGAGGAGATCGGCTCGCCCGATCTGCGGCAGGTGTGCGAAGCCCATCGCGATGCGCTGAAAGCCGATCTGTTCCTGGCGTCCGACGGGCCGCGGCTCTCGGCCGATCGGCCCACGATTTTTCTTGGCTGCCGTGGCGGCAACCGCATCCATCTCGATGTCAACTTGCGCGAAGGCGGCCACCATTCGGGCAATTGGGGCGGCGTGCTCGCCAATCCCGCGACGATCCTTTGCAATGCCATCGCCAGTCTCGTCGACGGCAAGGGGCGGATGAAGCTCGATGCGCTCAAGCCGCCACGGATCTCGAACGCCGTCCGCGCGGCGCTTGCCGATGTGAAGGTCGAGCCGACCGCGGACGAGCCGGCGCTGGCGCCTGACTGGGGCGAGGAGGGGTTATCGCCGGCGGAGCGGCTGTTTGCCTGGAATACGCTGGAAGTGCTGGCGATGTCGTCGGGCAGTATCGAGAAGCCGGCCAACGCGATTCCCGGACGCGCCAATGCCGTGCTGCAGCTCCGCTTCGTCGTTGGCACCAAGTATGAAGAGGTCATCGACGCCGTGCGCACGCACCTGCACGCCAATGGCTTTCCCATGGTGGAAGTCAGCGGCACGCAGCGTTTCGCCGCATCGCGCACCGACGTCGACAGCCCCTGGGTGGATTGGACTGCGAACTCGATTCGGCAGACCACCGGCAAGGCTCCGGCGATCCTGCCGAATTTCGGCGGCTCGCTGCCCAACGACGTGTTCGCCGAAGGGTTGGGTTTGCCGACGATCTGGGTGCCGCATTCCTATCCCGGCTGTTCTCAGCATGCGCCGGACGAGCACATTCTGCTGCCGGTGACTGAGGAGGCGCTGGCGATCATGGCGGGCCTGTTCTGGGACCTCGGCGAAAGGCCGCCAGGTACGGGCGTGCGGCGCTAGGCCTCTTCATCCAGCGCGACCAGCTCTCGCTTCTTGCGCAGCGCCGGCAGCAACGGCGCGACCAGCAGCACGACCGCGAACAGCAGGCAGGCGGCCGAGATCGGCCGCTCGACGAAGGTCATCAGATCGCCCTGGGAGAGGATCAGCGACTTGCGCAGATTGTTCTCCAGCATCGGTCCGAGCACGAAGGCCAGCACCAGCGGCGCCGGCTCGTAGCCGAGCTTGCGCATGAAATAGCCGATCACGCCGAACGCGATCATCACATAGACGTCGAACACGTTGTTGCTGGAGCAATAGACGCCGATGATCGTGAACAGGATGATCAGCGGGAACAGGATGTTGTAGGGCAGCTTGAGGAGCTGGACCCACATGCCGATCATCGGCAGGTTAAGCACCAGCAGCATCAGGTTGCCGATATACATGCTGGCGATGATGCCCCAGAACAGACCTGGGTTCTGCGTGATCATCAGCGGACCCGGCTGCAGGCCGTGAATGACGAACGCGCCGAGCAACAGCGCCATCACCACATTCGGTGGAATGCCAAGCGTCATCAGCGGAATGAAGGCGCCGCCGGCCGCGGCATTGTTGGCGGCCTCGGGGCCGGCTACGCCCTCGATGGCGCCATTGCCGAACCGCTCCGGCGTCTTCGATAGCCGCTTTTCCAGCGCATAGGACGCAAAGGAGGAGATCACCGCGCCGCCGCCCGGCAGGATGCCGAGGAGGAATCCGAGAATCGTCCCGCGCGACATCGGGCCGACACTGACTTTCCAGTCCTCCCGGCTCGGCAACAGATGCGTGATCCTGGTGTTGATGACGTCGCGTTTGATGACCTGCTCGGTGTTGAGCAGCACCTCGGCGACGCCGAACAGGCCCATCACCACGGGAACGAGGCCGATGCCGTCGATCAACTCTATCCGGCCGAAGGTCAGGCGCGGCTGCGCGGTGATGCTGTCGAGCCCAACCACGCCGAGCACGACGCCGACGCAGGCCATAAGCAACGCCTTCGCCATCGAGCCCTGCGTCAGGAAGGTCAGCACGACGAGGCCGAGCACCATCAGGCTGAAATACTCGGCCGGTCCGAACGCGATCGCAACGCTTGCGAGCTTGGGCGCCACCAGCATCAGTGCGACCAGCGCGAAAGTGCCGGCGATGAACGAGCCGAATGCGGAGATGCCGAGCGCCGGGCCGGCGCGGCCTTTCTTGGCCATTTGGTGGCCATCGATGCAGGTGACGACGGAAGCGGCCTCGCCTGGAATGTTGACCAGGATCGAGGTGGTCGAGCCGCCATACATCGAGCCGTAATAGATGCCGGCCATCATGATGATGCCGGATTCCGGCGTCCCCGACAGCGTGATCGGGAGCAGCAGCGACATCGCCGAGATCGGGCCGATGCCCGGCAGCACGCCGACGAGGGTGCCGATGAAGACGCCGATGAAGCAGTAGATCAGGTTGACCGGTTGAAGCGCGACGCCGAAGCCATGCGCGACGTTGATGAGCGTGTCCATGGTTCGGTCAGCCGATTTCGAAGATGCCGGAAGGCAACTGGATCAGAAGCAAACGTTTGAGGATCCACCACATGCCGAGCGGGACCAGTAGCGCGATCGGAATGGTGATCTGCCAGCGCACCGGATCGACCAGGCGCAACAGCAGTACCATCAGGGGGATCGACGACAGCAGAAAACCGAACGTATTGAGCGAAAACGCGAACGCGATGAGGCAGGCGATGATGATCACCGGCTTGGTCCAGCGCGTGTTCTCCCAGCGCGAACCGAAAGTCGGCCCGCCCTCGGTCAGAGCCGCGATAATGATCGCGGCGGCGAACAGGCATATCAGGATGCCGGTATAGAACAGCACGAATCCCGCGCCGGGATCGTTGACGGTGCCGAGCTTCAATTTGAGCCCGGACCAGACGACAAAGCCGCCAAGTGCGAGCCCGATCAGCCCGCCCCACAATTCGGAATTGTTGAGGCGGAATTTGACGTCGCTGTCGTTACTCATAGATCACTCTCTCAGCCGTTCCCCGGACGCAGCGCAGCGCCGTTAGCGTTTACGCGCGTCTTGACGCGCTATGGCGGTGCGCTGCAGAGCCGGGGCCCACGATTTTTAGGCGATATGGGTCCCGGTTCTGCGAAGCAGCGCTGGCGCGCTGCATCGCGCCCGGGCCACGGCGGTGTTCAGTTCGTCTTCTTTGCCAGGCCGAGCTTGTCGACCACCTTGCGCTCGGACTCGGTGACCTCGACGACGAACTTCTTGTAGTCCTCGGTGTTCTTGTAGTTCGGTACCATGTCGAATTTGGCAAGCGTGGCGACGACAGCCGGATCTTCCAGCGCCTTCTTGAAGGCGTCGTGCAGCTTGGCGACGATCTTCGGGTCCATGCCTTTCGGGCCCGCGATGCCGAACGGGGAGTCGTAGACCATGGGATAGCCGAGTTCCTTGAGCGTCGGCACGTTGGGATAGTTCGGCGAGCGTGCCGAGGTCCATACCATCAATAGCCGCAGCTTGCCGGCATCAACCAGCGGCCGCCAGCCGGTTGAATCCGCCTGCAGCATGGTGTGCTGGCCCAGCACCGCGGCATTGGTCTCCGCGCCGCCCTTGAACGGCACCTGGGTCAGCTTGATGTCGGCCATCGAGGCGATCTGCTCCATGCCGATATGCAGTGATGTGCCGGCGCCCGGCGTCGCATAAGTCACCTTGCCGGGATTCTGCTTGGCGTAATCGACCACATCCTTCCAGGTCTTGAATTGCGACTCGGCGCTCGTGGTGACGCCGAACGTGTAGCCGGTGAGGTGAACGATGTAGGTGAAGTCCTTGGCCGGATCCCACGAGACTTCCTGCATCAGCGGCAGCCGAAACACCGTGATCGGAATCTGCGCGATGGTGTAACCGTCGGGCTTGGCGCCTGCCGCCATGGTGGCAGGCCCGACAGTGCCGGAGCCGCCGGCCTTGTTGTCGACGGCGATCGGCTGGCCCAGAACTTTCGAAGCGCTCTCGGCGATCGCGCGCATCGAGATGTCGGTCGAACCGCCCGCCGGCCAGGGGACGATCAGCGTGATCGGCTTGGTGGGATATTCTTGCGCGCCGGCGGCTGCGGATATCAGCATGAAGGCAGCAATGGCGGCCGCGAAATGGCTACGTCTGAACATATGCAACTCTCCCCTGCAGCTTCCCTTGATACGAGAGCCGCTCGTTTCTTCCCAGGCTCGATCATCCCTGAAATTACCGTGGAAGAAAAGCTAATTGGGAGACCGGGCCCGGCCCGTCCGTGCCGCAACAAGCTGGAAATGGCGCATGCGACAATTTGGTCTGCGGCGGCATCCCGGATGACGGAATTTGGCCGTCGCACCGTGGGATGCTTGTGCAATCACGGCCCGACCCGGAGGGGGCGGCCCGTTCGTTGGCAACGTATCGACCATTTGGCAGCGCAGGGCAAACGCTCTGGTCGCGGTGACCGAGGGGTTGCAACCGATCATGTCCGCCGTCAGCCGCGGCGCTGCCGTACGACAGCGTCCAGCCCAGCATGCCATGTCCTGAATTGATGAAGAGGCTGTCGATCGGCGACCAGCCATTGATCGGCCGGCTGTCCGGTGTCATCGGACGAAGCTCGCACCAGGGCTCGACGTCATCGGCTGGTCGATCCCGTGGCTTGGTTAACGGAGGGCACTGTGGCGGCTTCCGGCCGGAAGCGGATGGTCCCGATCGGCGGCGACAAATGGGCGTTGCCTTTGTCTTTAGTCGCATTCAGGGGCCGAATGCATGATGGTCAACGGGCGCTAAATCTGTTTTGGTCCGAATTGTGCAGGCATAGTGCCGGGCACGCCGGAGGCGGTCTTGCCAAGGGTCTTGCCAGGACAGGCTCGAGACCGCCGGCCAAACGGCCCGGCAAGTTGCTGAGTTAGGGTGGATGAGCAATCATCTGAATTCCTTTGGAGGGAGAAGTCACGTGAAACACCGTCAGATTATCGGCTGTCTGCTCGCGGGTGCGTTGTGCACCACCCCGGCGATGGCGCAGGAACTCACCGGGACGCTGAAGAACATCAAGGACACCGGCGCCATCACCCTCGGCTACCGCGACTCGTCGATCCCGTTCTCCTATCTCGACGACAACCAGAAGCCGATCGGCTACGCCATGGACATCTGCTACAAGATCGTCGATGCCGTGAAGAAGGAGCTCAAGCTCGACAAGCTCGAGGTCAAGCTGAACCCGGTGACGTCGTCGACCCGTATCCCGCTGCTCGCCAACGGCACCATCGATCTCGAATGCGGCTCGACCACGAACAATGTCGAACGCCAGAAGCAGATTTCCTACACCAACACCCACTTCCTGACCGCGAGCCGCTACGTTTCCAAGAAGGCGAGCAAGATCAATTCGATCGACGACCTCAAGGGCAAGTCGGTGGTTTCCACCGCCGGCACGACCAATATCAAGCAGCTCACCGAGGCCAACGCGGCGCGCAGCCTCAACGTGAACATCATCCCGGCGAAGGATCACGCCGAGGCGTTCCTGATGGTCGAGACCGACCGCGCGGTGGCCTTCGTGATGGACGACATCCTGCTCGCGAGCCTGGTTGCCGGCTCGAAAGCGCCGAATGATTACGTCATCTCCAAGGATGCGTTCTCCAAGCCCGAGCCCTACGGCATCATGCTGCGCAAGGACGATCCGGCCTTCAAGAAGGTGGTCGATGCGGCAACAGCCGCGCTCTACACCGGCGGCGAGGGCCAAAAGATCTACGACAAGTGGTTCACGCAGAAGATCCCGCCCAAGGGGCTGAACCTCAACACGCCGATCAGCCCCGAGCTGAAGAACGAATTCGCCAAGCCGTCGGACTCGCCGGATCCGGATTCGTATAAGTAAAAAGTAAATCCTCATGGTGAGGACGCGCGTCAGCGCCGTCTCGAACCCATGAGGTCCCACTCGGGCCTCCATCCTTCGAGACGCCCCGCAATGCGGGGCTCCTCAGGATGAGGAACTTCTAGCAAGATAGTCCGGCCATTTTTGCAATGAAAATGGCCGGACATTTGCATAGGCATTAGCGGTCAAGAGCGTCAGCGACCAAAGGCTTTATCGGCACTTTCGGGGACAAGGTGCAGCGTGAACTATAACTGGAACTGGCACATCTTCTTCGAGCCGAACCCGACAGGGGCGGGCACCTATCTCGACATGCTGGTGTCGGGACTGCTGCTGACCATCAAGACCGCGCTGCTGGCTTGGGTCATAGCGCTGATCTTCGGCACGATCATTGGCATTCTGCGTTCGCTGCCGTCGAAGACCGCGTCCTGGATCGGCTTCGGCTATGTGGAATTCTTCCGCAACATGCCGCTGCTGGTGCAGTTATTCCTCTGGTTCTTCGTGTTGCCGGAGCTGCTTCCGCGCGGCGCGGGGCTGTGGCTGAAGCAGATTCCCAATGCGCCGTTCTGGACGGCGGCGATCGGGGTCGGGTTGTTCATGTCGGCGCGTGTCGCCGTGCAATTGGCCGCAGGCATCGCCTCGCTGCCGCGTGGACAGAAGAATGCCGCGACCGCGCTCGGGCTGACGACGGCGCAGGGCTACCGCTACGTGCTGCTGCCGATGGCGTTCCGCATCATCATGCCGCCGCTCACGTCCGAATTTCTCAATACCGTGAAGAATACATCCGTCGCGATCACCATCGGCCTGATCGAACTGACCGGCCAGGCGCGGGCGATGCAGGAATTCTCGTTCCAGGTGTTCGAGGCCTTCACCGCCGCGACCGTGATGTATCTCGCGATCAACATCGTCGTCGTCACCGGCATGCGCTTCCTCGAACGCAGCCTGGCGATCCCCGGCTACATCACGGGGAAATAGCGATGTTCGACAATCTCGATTTCGATGTCATCCGCCGCTCACTGCCTTATCTGTTTCTCGACGGCATGACCTTCACACTGATGCTGACCGGGTTGTCGGCGCTAGGGGGCTTGATCTTCGGCACGCTGATCGCGCTGATGCGGTTGTCCGGCTACAAGCTGCTCGGCCGCATCGCCGGGCTCTATGTCGACTTCATGCGCTCGCTGCCGCTGGTGCTTGTCATCTTCTGGTTCTACTTCCTGGTGCCCTATATCGGCCAGTGGCTGACGGGTGCGTCGCGGCCCATTCGCGTCGGCGCGTTCACCTCGTCGCTCGTCACCTTCATCATGTTCGAGGCGGCGTATTTCTCCGAAATCATGCGCGCCGGCATCCAGTCGATTTCCAGGGGCCAGCCGGCCGCGGCAAGCGCGCTCGGCCTGACCTACAGCCAGTCCATGCGCTACATCGTGCTGCCGCAAGCGTTCCGGAACATGCTGCCGGTGCTGCTGACTCAGACCATCGTGCTGTTCCAGGACACCTCGTTGGTCTACGTGCTGTCGATCCCGGATTTCCTCGGTGCCGCCAGCAAGGTGGCGCAGCGCGACGGCCGGCTGGTCGAGATGTATCTGTTCGCGGCGGCGGTCTATTTCGTGATTTCCTGTGTCGCGTCCTATGGCGTCCGGCGCCTGCAGGCACGCATTGCTATTGTTCGGTGAGAGCATGATCCGGAAAAGTGGAAACCGGTTTTCCTCGGGACAAACGCGAAGCGTTTGCCCGGAGATCATGCTCAAAAGGATAGGTTCATGATCGAAATCAGCCACGTCAGTAAATGGTACGGGCCGAGTTTCCAGGTGCTGAAGGACTGCACCACCAGCGTCGCCAAGGGCGAGGTGGTGGTGGTATGCGGCCCGTCAGGCTCGGGAAAGTCGACGCTGATCAAATGCGTCAACGCGCTGGAGCCGTTTCAGGAAGGCCAGATCATTCTCGACGGCATCAAGGTCAACGATCCCAAGACCGATTTGCCAAAGCTGCGCGCCCGCGTCGGCATGGTGTTTCAGCATTTCGAGCTGTTTCCGCATCTGCGCATCATCGAAAATCTGTGCCTGGCGCAGGAGAAGGTGCTGGGCCGCTCGCATGACGAGGCCGTGGCGAAGGGTGAGAAGCTGCTCGACCGTGTCGGGCTGCAGGCGCATGCAACCAAGTATCCGGCCGAACTGTCCGGCGGCCAGCAGCAGCGCGTCGCGATTGCGCGGGCGCTGGCGATGGATCCGATCGCGATGCTGTTCGACGAGCCGACCTCGGCGCTCGACCCCGAAATGATCAGCGAGGTGCTCGACGTGATGGTCGACCTTGCCCATGAGGGCATGACCATGATGGTCGTCACCCACGAAATGGGCTTTGCCAGCAAGGTCGCGCATCGCGTGATCTTCATGGACAAGGGCGAGATCGTCGAGGACGCGCTGAAGACGGATTTCTTCGGCAGCCCGCGCAGCGAGCGCGCGCAGAAATTCTTGTCGAAGATCTTGTCGCATTAACTTCGCCGTCATTCCGGGGCGCCTCGCAGAGGCGAACCCGAATCTCGAGATTCTCAGGTGCGCAATTGCACACCATAGTTCGATGCCGCGCATCGCCCCGGAATGACGGCTAGAGTTCCGCGCTATAAAGAATGCGGATAACATTCGAAACAACCGTTTCGCTTTTTCCTCCAGGAGACTCTACTTTGGAACAGATCGCTTACGTCAACGGCTCATTCGTCCCCCTTTCAGAGGCGAAGGTCTCGATCCTCGACCGCGGCTTCCTGTTTGCCGACGGCATCTATGAAGTTGCAGCCGTGCTCGACGGCAAGCTGATCGACAATGCCTCGCATCTGGCGCGGCTGAAACGCTCGGTCGGCGAGATCGAACTGGCGCTGCCGGAGACGACGGAGCGTATCCAGGAGATCCAGAAGGAGCTGGTCGCGCGCAACAATCTGGTCAACGGCATGGTCTATCTGGAAGTAACGCGAGGCGCCGACACCGGCCGCGACTTCGCGTTTCCGAAGAACGTAAAGCCGACCTTGATCATGTTCACCTCAACCAAGGACATCATCAACGCGCCCTCGGCCAGGACCGGCATCAACGTGATTACGGTGCCCGACCTGCGTTGGGCCCGCCGCGATATCAAGAGCGTCGCGCTACTGGCGCAGGTGCTGGCCAAGCAGGCTGCGGCGGTGGCCGGCGCCGGCGAGGCCTGGATGATCGAGGATGGCAAGGTCACCGAGGGCGGCTCGTCGTCATGCTTTATCCTGACCCAGGATGATGTCATCGTGACGCGGCAGAACGGCAGCGAGATCCTTCCCGGCTGCACCCGCAAAGCCGTGGTCGCGCTGGCTGAAGAGCGCCAGCTTCGCGTGGAGGAGCGCGCCTTCTCGGTCGAGGAGGCGCTGGCCGCCAAGGAAGCCTTCGTCACCAGCGCCAGTGTGTTCGTACAGGCCGTGGTGTCGATCGACGGCAAAAAGGTCGCCGACGGCAAGCCCGGCCCGATGACCAACCGCCTGCGCGAGATCTATGTCGAGTTCGCCAAGGCGACGGCCGTGTGACACCCTGGATGTCGTCGCCACGCTGCTGATGGCGCGGTGACATCAGCAGGAACGCTCGCCTTCCGCAAGGCGCCGCGGCAGGACGGCGCGAAGCGGGTGTTGCCGGCGGCGGGTGAATTTCAGCCAACGCATGAAGTGGCCTCTCGTTATTCTGCAGCCGCCTGCGGCCGGGTCTTCCAGGCGCTGGCGGCAGGCCGCTTCAGGCCGAGATTCTCGCGCAGAGTCTTGCCGGCGTAATCCTTGTGAAACAGGCCGCGGCGCTGCAATTCCGGCACCACATGTTTGACGAAATCGGCGTAGGAGCCCGGCACGATGGTGGCCGCGATGACAAAGCCGTCGCAGCCACGCTCAATGAACATCTCCTCTAACTTGTCCGCGATCTCCTTCGGGCCACCGACGATCGCGTCCTGCACCTGGCCGCGGCCGGAGAAGGTGACGAAATCGCGCGCGCTGGGATTGATCTTGCCCGAATTCTTGAGCACGCCGTCGCGAATGCCCAATATGCCCTGCATGCTCTTGAGCTCTTCCGACGTCAGCGGCTCGTCGAGCGGCTTGGCGGCGAAATCGTAGTTCAGCGCTTCTGCAAGCAGCGACAGCGCGTCGATTTCCAGCGGCAGCTTGTTGATCAGCGCCATCTTGTCCTCGGCCTCCGCCCTGGTCGCGCCGCAAACCGGCGTGGTGAGGTTGCAGAGGAACATCTGGTCGGGATCGCGGCCGGCTTTCGCCGCTTCGTTGCGAACCGCCGCATAGCCTTCCTTGGCGGCGGCCACATTGCGTGCGGCGGTGAAGATCACCTCGCCCCATCGCCCCGCAAATCGCTGGCCGCGGCCGGACGCGCCGGCCTGGATGATGACGGGGTGGCCCTGCGCCGAACGCGGCACGGTGAACGGGCCGCGTGACTTGAAGAACTGTCCCTGGTGGTCGAGCCGCTTCACCTTGGCCGGATCGGCGAAGCGGCCCGTCTTCTTGTCCATGATCAAGGATCCGTCTTCCCAGGTGTCCCAATGGCCGAGTACGACTTCCATGAATTCGTCGGCGCGATCGTAGCGGAAATCATGTTCGAGATGAGCGTCCTTGCCCATGTTGTGGGCCTCGCCATCATTGAGCGAGGTGACGACGTTCCAGCCGGCGCGTCCGCCCGACATCAGGTCGAGGGTAGCGAAGCGCCGTGCGACGTCGAACGGCTCGTAGTAAGTCGTCGAACACGTCGACCCCAGGCCGAGCTTCTCGGTGACCATGCTCATCGTGGTCAGCACGATCAACGGATCCATCTTGACGCAGCGGATGCCGTATTCGACGGTATGAGCGTGGTCATTGCCGTAGCGGTCAGGCATCGCCAGGCGGTCGTCGAAGAACGCCATGTGAAACTTGCCGGCTTCGAGAATCCGGGCGATCTCCTGGTAGTAGTCGACCGACATCGAATCGTCACGCGATTCCGGATGCCGCCACGAACTCGGCAGGTTGGTGCAGTTCTGCGCCTGCAAAAATCCCACCAGCGCCATTTGCCGTGTCATGCCGTTCTCCTTGTGCGGGCAGGATTGGATTTCATTTCAGGTCGAGTTCGGCGGCGAGTTTGTGGTCGGTGGCGAGTGCCTTCAGTTTTTCCCACGTGTCGTCCTCGACCTCGATGCCGTCGCGCCGGCGCTGCTGCTCGCGGATATGTTCGATCTCACCGGGATAGAACACGCCTCAAATTGCGCGCCGATGCGCGTGAGACGATCGGCCTGGACCGTCGTCATTAGGAATTTCCTCACCTTGAACGCCCGCGCGATAGCGGGTCTTGCTTGTTGCCGCGGCCGGCATGCTCTCAAAGCATCAGCGGCAGGGCAAGCGTGGAAATATCCCGTTAGGCATGCTGTCAGCACGGCCCTCACGTATCAGGATTTTCATCCTGCAAAATTCGAAAATTACTTGCGGTAGGCGACGCGTCCCGGCCGGCGCGCGCCAGCGGTATGGCTGACAAATCGTGAATGGCCGTAGTTCTCCGGAGCGGCGCCGTTCGTCGTTGGTCCGACATTTACTCTGAATCGCAACTCCCGGTCGCCAATAACGAGCATTTAGGCCTGCTGCACGCATAAAATCCGCGGGCAGCCCGGCGCTGCCGGAAGGGAGCTTGGGGACGGTGAAGACCGATATCGCGCGCACACTCGCGGCGTTGAATGCGACCAACGAAGCGATTCTGTACGCAAAATCGCCCGAAGAACTGTATGCCAAGGTTTGCGAAGCCGCGTTCTCGGTCGGCGACTTCCTGGCCGTGTCGGTCTTCCTGCTGGAAAGCGAAACCAGTCTCCTGCGCTTCGCCGCCGGCTGCGGCGATGACGTGCCCCGCCTGCGCAGCATCGACATTTCGATCGTGGCCGGCACGCCAGAGGGATCGGGGGCTGCCGGAAACGCGTTCCGCGATCGGCGGGTATGCGTCATCAATGATTTTCTGAACGATCCGCGCTCGTTGGCTTGGCGCGAGGGCGCCAAGGCCAACCAGGTGGGTGCGGCGGCAGCGTTGCCGTTGATCTGCAATGGCCACAGCGTCGGTGTGTTGTTGGTCTCACGCCGTGAGGCGCACTCGATCGACGCACAGCTCGTCTCGATGCTGGAGCGTGTGTCGGCAAACATTTCGTTTGCACTCGACAATTTCGACCATGAAGCCGCGCGCAAGAACGGCGAGCGCGCGATGCGGCGGTTGAACCGGATGTTCGGCGCCATCAGCGCGACCAACGAGGCCATTCTTCGCGCCAAGACCGAACAGGATCTCTATCAGCGCGTTTGCGACGCAGCGGTATATAGCGGCAAATCCGCGGCCACCGTGGTCCTGCTTGCAGAGCCGGATTCGATCTGGTTGAAGCCGGCCGCCGGGACAGGCGCAATCGTCGAACAGATCATGCGTGCGCCGTTCTCGATCGACGCGGGCAACCCGTATGGGACGGGTGTCTGCGGCAAGGCATTCCGGACCCAGCAGCCGGCCGTCAACAACGACATCCTAAACTCGTCACAGGGGCAGCCTTGGCATCAGGCCGCCCGCGAGACGGGCGTTACCGCCTGCGTCGCCGTTCCCCTGATCAAGGCGGATGAGAGTATCGGCGTGCTGCTGTTCTTCGTCGGAAGGCTGTGGGCGGAGGATGAAGAGATCGTCGCGCTGATGGCGCGCATTGCGGAAAACGTCTCGTTTGCGCTGGAAAACTTCGAGCGCGCCAGCGAGAAGGCGCGGGCCGACGCCCAGAAGCAACGTTTGGGACGCATGCTGGCGGCGCTCAGCGCCACCAACGAAGCGATCGTCCGTGCTACGTCGCGGACGGAGCTGTTCGAACTCGTGTGCGAAGCTGCCGCGAACGGCGGACGATTCAACTCGACCAGTATCCTGTTGGCCCACCCCGACAGCCACGATATCGATCTGGTGGCCGTTGCGGGACCGACGGCAAACAACATGCGGCGGGTCAAGGTCTCGACCAACGCGGATCTGCCTGAAGGGCGCGGTCTCTGCGGCAATGCGTTCCGCTCCAGGCGAGCTTGCATCGCCAACGACTTGCGGGCCGATCCCCGAGGATCGGCATTTCGTCAGTTCATTCACAGCGATGGCGCTATGTCGGGCGCTGCATTTCCGCTGCTCGTTTCCGGTCAACCCGTCGGCGTGATGTTCTTCATCTCGTCCGAGAAAGACACCTTCACGCCCGAATTTGCCGAACTGCTGCAGCGGCTCACGGAGAACGTGTCGTTCGCGCTGGAGAATTTCGACCGCGCGGACGAGAAGGCGAGGACCGAAAGTCAGAAAGAGCGCCTGACGCGGATGTTCGCTGCTTTGAGCAGGACCAATGAAGCCATCATGCGGGCCAAGTCCCGCACCGAGCTCTTTGATCTCGTGTGCGACGCTGCAGCAGATGGCGGCAGGTTCACGTCGACCACCATTGCGCTGGCCACTCCGGCCAGCGACCTTCTCCGAATCGTGGCCGCCTCGGGCCCGGCAGCCGAGACGACGCGGCACGTCAGGCTGTCGACGGATGAAAGCCTTCCCGAGGGACGGGGGCTCAGCGGAACGGCGTTTCGAACCAGGCGTCCATGCATCACCAATGATTATGTCAGCGACCAGCGCGTTGCCGCCTTCCAGGCCGTCGTAGGTAGCTATGGCGCTCAGTCAGGCGCCGCCTTTCCCCTCCTGGTGCGCGACGAGCCAGTTGGCGTCATGATTTACATGTCCTTGGACAAGGACACCTTCACCGGCGAATTCGTCGAACTGCTGCAGCGGTTGGCCGACAACGTGTCATTTGCGCTGGAGAATTTCGACCGTGCCGACGACAAGGCGAGGACCGAGGTGCAGAAGGAGCGCTTGACGCGCATGTTGGCGGCGCTGAGCGCGACCAATGAGGCGATCATCCGCGCGACCTCCCGGTCGGAATTGTTCGATCTGGTGTGCGAGGCCGCGGCCAACGGCGGCAAGTTCACCCTGACCTCCATCGTGTTGAGGAATCCCGACAGCGATTATCTCGACGTTGTAGGTGCCGCCGGTCCGACTGCCCTTAGCGCGCGTCTGGCAAAGATATCGGCCAGTGAGGCGCACCCGGAGGGACGTGGGCTGTGCGGTCAGGCGATCCGTTCCCAGCGGGCCTGTATCATCAACGATTACCTTGCTGATCCCAATGCCGAGGCGTTTCACCACAGAGCGCGCCTTGACGGCACGAATTCCGGCGCTTCATTCCCACTGCTGGTACACGGGAAAGCCGTCGGCGTGATGTCTTTCATGTCGCTCGAGAAGGATACATTTACGCTCGAATTTGCCGAGCTGTTGCAGCGGCTCGTCGACAACGTGTCCTTTGCGCTGGAGAATTTCGACCGCGCGGACGAAAAGACCCGCGCGGACGAGCGGATCGAGTACCTGGCCTCGCACGACAGCCTGACCGACCTGCCGAACCGGGAGATGTTCAACGGCATGCTTCGCCGCGCGATCGACGCCGCCGCGCGCTACCAGCGGCAGTTTGCGCTGCTGTTCATCGATCTCGACAGGTTCAAGGTCATCAACGACTCGCTGGGGCACGACGCCGGCGACATGCTGCTGGTGGAGATCGGCGGCAGGCTGCGCCGCGCGCTGCGTTCGAGCGATGTCGTGGCACGGCTCGGCGGCGACGAGTTCGTGGTCATTCTGGAAGAGACGGCCGAGCCCCACGAGGTCGAGCGCATTGCCGGCGAGCTTCTCTCCGTACTGAGCCAGCCGCTGCAGCTCAGCGGTCACGAATGCCATACCACCGCCTCGATCGGGATCGCGATGTACCCCTCTGACGGTGCCGACATGCAGACGCTGACCAAGAACGCCGACATGGCGATGTACCTCGCCAAGGAAGACGGCAAGAACGGCTTCCGCTTCTTCACCAAGGAGATCAAGACGCAGTCGATCGAGCGGCTGACGCTGGAGAGCGCATTGCGCCGCGCACTGGAGCGCGACCAGTTCTCGCTGCACTACCAACCCAAGATCGACATGGAGAGCCGTCAGATCACCGGCGTCGAAGCGTTGTTACGCTGGAATCATCCCGCGCTCGGCTCGGTATCGCCGGGGCAATTCATCCCGCTCGCCGAGGAAACCGGGCTTATCGTTCCGATCGGCCGCTGGGTGCTCAGGGAAGCCTGCGCCCAGAACATGGCCTGGCAGCGCCGCGGCCTGCGGCCGGTGACGATGGCAGTCAACCTGTCGCCGCGGCAATTCGCCGACCCACATCTGCTGCACGATGTCGACGAGGCGCTGTTGGCAAGCGGCATGTCGCCGGTGCTGCTGCAGCTCGAAGTCACCGAAAGCATGGTGATGCGGAATGTCTCGCGCGCGATCAAGATTCTCGACGCGATTCAGAGCCGCGGCATTCGCCTTGCGATTGACGATTTCGGAACCGGCTACTCGTCGATGTCGCTGATGAAGCAGTTCCCGATCGATACCATCAAGATCGATCGCTCCTTCGTTCGTGACCTGCCTGTCGATTCCGAAGACCAGGCCATAGCGCAGGCGATCATCAGCATGGGCAAGGCGCTCGGCATGACCGTCATTGCGGAGGGCGTCGAGACCGTCGAGCAGGAGGCGTTCCTGCGCAATCACGCCTGCGATGAGATGCAAGGCTTCTTGTTCTCGAAGCCGCTCCCTGCAAAGCAAATGGCTGATCTGCTTCGGGCCGAACCGCGGCTCGCCTCGCCGCCGCTGCAGCCGGAGGCCGGGTCAGGGTTGAAACGCACCGTCGTCTGACGGCTGCGGGTGCAACTCACGCACGAGCTTTGCGTCGGGAGCGTCAGCCTTGCGGGGAAAATCGTCCGGCCAGGGCAGGGACGTTTGCCCCGCGAAAGCTCTAAGAAGGAGCTCTGCCGCGGCGGCATACGTCGCCTGGTTGGGCAGGCCAAGCTCGGCACTCCATTCCGCCGGCAGGGATTGCGGCGCGCTGCGCAACTCCATCGCCGGTCCCCACCACCATGCCGGGGCGGGCGATCGTTCGGTTTCGGGAACAGCCCGCCAGCGCGCGTATTCGCCGATCAAGCGTTCGAACTGCAATCGCGCCGCCGGATGCATCCCATCTCCTCTCATCAGATGATATCCGCATCCGCACGCGGCGCAATGCGTATCAGCCGGTCACTGACGGCCGTGCTGCCAGTGCGCGGTCACATCCGCGCCCGATCTGTTGAGATGCACGTGCTGATCGACGTGATCGACCCATGACACCGGAATGAAGTGATGATGCTCACCATCAGGCGAGCTCTGTTTGGTCAGCTTGATCTTGTCGGTTCCTTCGAGACGGTCGACTTTTCCGACCGTCTTCCTGTCCGACGAGATGACGTCCATGTGTTCCTTGATCTGCGCGGTAACAGCCATGTTCTTACATCCGTAAGCTGGTTCAGAACACAAGAACGCGCCGCATCCAAAATAGTTGCCTGCGGGAATAGATCGGCGAGGCCGGTGTTACTCTCTTCTGCCGCCGTTGAGGTCGCCAGACGTTCGCCCATTATCAGCAGCGCGGCGTCTTCGTCCTTGGCGCCGTCCCAATGCACCTGCTTGCCGAAATGCGTGACGAGACTGCCAGCCGGCATCGGCGATGCGTATGACGCAACTGCAGCATGAAAAACGGATTTACGCTTGTTGCTGTGATGCTACGTTTCCGCCCAATTAAAAGCAGCCACGGGAGGTTATGTTCATGAACCGTTTGTCGATGCTTGCGGCCGGCCTGTTGATGGGCACGGCCGCCGTTCAATTTTCGAGCGTGGCGTTGGGCCAGACCGATCGCTGGGTGACGCTCGTCGACGGCACCAAGATGGGCGACTGGACCGAGGTCGGAAAAGCCAATTGGGCGATGAAGGACGGCGCGCTGGTCGCAGACAAGATCACTGAGGGCAAGGATCCTTCCTATCTTGTCAGCAAGCAGTCCTACAAGGATTTCGAGATGAAGGTCGAGTTCTGGGCCGACGATGACGCCAACAGCGGCATCTTCATTCGCTGCGACCAGTCGGCCAAGATCGATTCCAAGATCTGCTACGAGGTCAACATCTTCGACAAGCGCCCCGATCCGACCTACGGCACCGGCGCAATCGTCGACGTGGCCAAGGTCGACCCGATGCCGAAGGCGGGCGGCAAGTGGAATACCTTCGAAATCACGGCCAAGGGGCCGCATCTCGTCGTCGTGCTGAACGGCCAGAAGACCGCCGACGTCCAGGACTCAAAACACGCCAGCGGCCCATTCGCCCTGCAATACGGCTCTGGCGTCATCAAGTTCCGCAAGGTGCAGATCAAGCCGCTGTAGGTCGTTGGGCTTTGTGCCGCTCTTTGGACTCCCTCTCCCGCTTGCGGGGGAGGCATAGGCGGCCTTCGGTCGCCGTTCTTCGATTGTCGATGTCGAGGCGGAAGTCGATCCGCCTCAATCGCGGCCAGGCGAACCCGCCTTCTGCGGGTGGGCCTTCCTGTGCCACGCCCAGGCGGTGCGGATGATCGCGCCCACATCCGAATGGGCGGGACGGAAGTTCAATGTCGCGCGTGCGGCGGACGGATCGGCGACCAGATAGGTCGGATCGCCCGCGCGGCGCGGCTTGACGACATGCGGGACTTCGCGGCCGGTCTCGGCGGCGATCGTCGCGAGTATTTCGCGCACCGAAAAGCCGTTGCCGGTGCCGAGATTGAAGACGCCGCCGGTATGCCCCTGCAGCAGAAGCTCGAGGGCAAGCACGTGGGCGGTCGCCAGGTCGGTCACATGGATGTAGTCGCGGATCGCGGTCCCGTCGGGCGTCTCGTAATCGTCGCCGAACACGGCGAAATCAGGCACGTGCCCTTGCAGCGCCATCATGGCGCGGGGGATGAGGTGGGTTTCCACCTCGCGCAACTCGCCGATGCCGCCGGCGGGGTCGGCCCCCGCGGCGTTGAAATATCGCAGCGCGAACGAGCCGAAGCCATAGGCTGCGCGATAATCCGCCAGCACGCGCTCGATCATCCACTTCGAGGCGCCGTAGGGATTGATCGGCGCACAGGGGTAATCCTCGCGCAGCGCCTTGCTGTCGGCGTTGCCGTAAACTGCGCCGGTCGATGAAAACACCAGGCGGTTACAGCCGGCCGCGCGCATGGTCTCGAGCAGCGACAGCGTGCCGGCGAGATTGTTCACGTAGTATTTCTGCGGATCGGCAACGGATTCGCCGACCAGGCTCGACGCGGCGAAGTGCATGACCGCCACGATGTCATGCTCGGCAAAGGTCCGCGCCAGCGTCGCTTTGTCGGCGATGTCGCCGACGACCAGTTCGCCCGCGGCGAAGCTGCGGTGGCCGGTCGAAAGATTGTCGTAGACGACGGGCTGGTAGCCCGCCGCATCCAACGACCTGCAGCAATGCGAGCCGATATAGCCCGCACCGCCGGTGACGAGAATGGTTGGACGGCTGTTCATCGGTTCCGTGTCCCGCCGATGTCCCTCGATCGGCTCCTGTTCAGCAATAGATAGAGCGCGCGGGGATTGGTGGTCAAATAGCGCCAGAACAGGCGGCGCGGCTCCAGCCAGATGCGCCAGACCCATTCAAAGCCCGCAAGCTGCATCCACAGCGGCGCGCGGGCGCGGCTGCCCGACAGAAAGTTGAACAGCCCGCCAGCCGTCTTGATGACGCCGACATTGGAGAGGGCGGGCGCGAATTCCTCGACGAAAGCCTGTTCATAGGGAACGCCGAGCGCGACCCAGAGATAGTCCGGCGCCAGCGCGTTGATCTCGGCGACCTTGGCGCGCAGGGCCTCGCCCCGGAGATAGCCGTGGCAACGGCCGACGATCTTGAGATCGGGATATTGCCTGCGAACGCCGGCGACCGCGGCGGCATTCTCCGCCTCGTCCGCGCCGAGCAGGTAGAAGGTGAGGCCGGCCGCCTGTGCCTTGCGGGCGACGACGTGGAACAGGTCGGTGGTCGCGACGCGCTCGGGCAGCGGCGTCCTTGATTTCAGCCGCGACGCGGTTACCAGCGGCTGGCCGTCGGCATTGATCAGATCGGCCGCCCGGAACAGCCGGTCGGTCATCGGTTCGGTCGAGCAGCGCGCCAGCACCTCGCCATTGGCCGAGGTCAGATAGAGCGGACGATTGATGCGGCGTTGCGGGAACACCATGTCGATCATGAAGTTCGCAGTCTGCTCGATGTCCAGCACGGCCAGCCGCAGCCCGCCCAGCGTAATCCGGGGTATGCCGGCCGTAGCCGCTCGGCCGACGGGATTTGCGCGGCGCTCAAGCATATTGCTTGGCCCGCTGCTGGCCGTCGGCCGTTGGCTCGACTTCGCTGAGGACGACACCGACCAGCTTGTGCTCGGCCCCGCCGAGGGCTGCGATGATGTCTTCCATGCTGTCGTTGATGTCGAAGTGCACCGGGAGGATCGCAACCAGTCCCTCGGCCATGTCCAGCAGTTTGCGGTCGGTCGGGCTCCACGGCATCGCCGGCCCGTCGAGGATCACGAGGTCATGGCCGCCGGCGGAACGGGCCTGCGCAATCGCCTTTCGAATGGTATCGCCCGCTTTCGCCTCCATAGCCTTGATGGCCGGCAGGATCGAAATTCCGTTGGCGGTCTGGATCGCGCGGGGGGCCTTGGCGCCGATGTTGAGCCAGCCGAAACGGTTTGGCTCGCACTTGGCCAGGTGGCTCACCTCCTCCGACAGCGCACGTTGCTTGAGGTCGGCATCGATCAACAGCACTTTGGCGCCGTCGCGTGCTGCGGCGAGCGCGATGTTCAGCGCGGCGATGCTGCGGTCCTGATCCGAACCTGCGCCGATCACAGCCATCACGGGCGGCGTTTGCCCGGCGCGCCTGGCCAGCGCCGCGCGCATCTCGCGCATGGCATTCAGCACAGCCATCAGCGGAAAACCGGCGCGCAGCGTCGGCCAGCCGAACCGCGTGACGTCGGCGGTGCCATCCGTCGCAAGGATGCCACTGAGCGTGCGTATCACGTCGGCTTCCTGCAGCTGTGCGATCAACGGCTTTTCGATCAGGCTGACGGCAGGTTGCGCCCGGAGTTCGGCGGCGGGCGGCTTCCTCGCAGGTTCAGGCGCGGCCGGCTCTTTGGTCAATTCCGACGGCGCCTTGTCCCCGGGCTGAAGCGGGTTCGTGCCCGACATCAACTGATTGGCCGCGACGATCCAGCCGGCGGCTGCGAGGCCGCCAAGGACAAAGCCGATCATCGCGAGCAGGCTCATGGCCGGCGGGAAGGTGCGCCGCTGCGGCACGGTGGCCTCGCCGATAATGCGCGCGTTCGAGGTGTTCAGGCTCTCCTGCTCTTCGGTTTCGCGCGATCGCTTCAGGAACGACTGGTAGACGTCGCGGCTCGCCTCCACCTCGCGTTCGAGTTCGCGCAGGCGCACCGAAGCCTGGCTCATCTGGACGCTCTGGCGCTTCTGGGCTTCCAGCGCCTTGTTGAGCGATGCCTCGTAATCGCGGGCGCGGATCAGGTCGTTCTTCGCGGCCTGCGCGAAGCGCTCGACCTCTTCGTTGATGGCGCGACGCAGGTCCTGCACCTGCTGCTCCATCTGGCGCAGCGCCGGGTGACGCGGTCCAAGCTCGCTCTGCAGCTCCGCCTGGCGCTTCCGCGCCTCGGCATACTGCGCGCGCAGATTGGCGATGGTCGCCGACTGCAACGCCTCGGGAATGGCGCCGGCGTCGCTCGATGCCTTGCGGCTGGCTGCGATCTGGTCGTATTTGGCCTGCGCGTCGAGCGTCAGCGCACGCGCTGCGGCGAGCCGCTGGTTGCTGGCGGAGAGCTGCTGGTCGCTGATCAGCGTGTCCTGGGTACCGACAAAGTTGTTCTGCGCCTTGTAGACGGCAAGCGTGTTCTCGGCGTTGCGAAGCCGCTCCTGCAATTCCTTCAGCCGGCCGGATAGATCGCTGGTCGCGCGCCGCGCGGCGGCAGCCTGCGACTGCTTGGATTCGGCCAAATAGGCTTTCGAGATCGCGTTGGCGAGCATCGCCGCCTTGGCCGGTTCATACGACCAGACGTCGATGTCGACGATGAAGGTGCGGTCGGTCTTCTTGACGTTGATGTGGCGATTGAGCGCTTCCAGCGCGCTCATCTGAATTTGCTTCTGCTGCTCGGCGGTCGGGCGCAGCTCGATCCCGAACAGGCCGAGCAGCGATCCGAGCAAGCCCCTGGCATCGCCGCCGCCGAACTCCGGATCCTCTTCCAGATTGGTGTCGCGGATTACCTGCAGCAGCACGTTGTTCGAGGTGATGACGCGCGCCTGACTCTCCACCACCATCGCGAGACCGGAAATATCCTGGGCGCGGGGCGTCAATTCGCGATCGACGAGCTGCAGTTCGCGGGGATCGACGTAGAGCTGGACGGAGGCCGTGTACCTCGGCGTCAGGCTCTTGCCGACCGCAACGGCAATGCAGGCGGAGATCAGAGCTGCCGATGCGATCGCAGCCTTCCGTTGCCACAGCAACTGGGCCAGGTCGAGCACGCTGAAGCCGGCCGGCGCGGTCACCGCGGCGGGCCTGGCGTCAGGCTTTATCGGCTGGTCATAGATAAGCATCGACCCCAGCATCCATTCGAACTGCCGCACGCATCGGCTGAGGGGTTACTCTTCTGGTCACGCCAGATGCGCCGGAAAAAAGCGCCGAGAAAACGCAACAGGGAAAATTAACCATACTCACCGAGGGACTATTCACCGAAATGGCAAACAAAGCGTTTAACCGCGGGCGCATCGCATCGCCTCCGCCATGGTGAGGACCGGAATTTTCCGCCGCGATGCCGCCGCAAGCGCATGCTCGAGCAGGGCAGGCGAGCAGCCATAGGGGCTCGGCCGGTCGGTGACGTCGTGGCCGTAGAATATTAACCATCCATTATTGGTTTGCGCGTCGTCGAACGCGCGTTCGATCCCGTCACGATCCATCTCGCGATCGATCAGCGGCATGGCGCGCAGGAACTGCAGATCCACACCGCCGCTGTTGACCCCCTGGACGATGCTGCGGCAGGTCTGAAATTCCTTCCTGAGCTGATGCTTCCGGGCGTAGGAGCCGTATCCGAACGGATAGGCAAAACTATCGATCCGTATCGAAGGATCGAGCGCGTGAAGGTAAGCGCGGTTGCGCGTGATTTCCTGCTGCATCGCGGCCGCGTCGAGGTCGCAGGCGCGCTGATGCGAAAACGTGTGGCAGCCGATCTCGTGACCCCTGCGATGAAGTGCAACCACGTCGTCGGCATCGCCCGCCACCCAGTCCGGCCCATCGGCGCCGACCAGGCTGCCCGAGACATAGAACGTCCCCCGCGCGCCATGCGCTTCGAGCATCGCAGCGCCAGACGTCACCGCGCTCTTTGGCAGATCGTCGAAGGTGAAGCTGACCATTGGCGTGCTGTTGTGCAGCCGGAACAGATCGACGCGCAGGTGCATCGCCAGCCGGTGGCCGACCTTCGCCCTTGCCTCTGACAATAGCGCGTTCATGGCTCAGCGCTTTCGCAGGATCACGTGGTAGTCGCCGTGCCGCACGTCGGTGCGGCCGGGCAGGAAGAAGTTCATCACGCGCGCGGCGGCATCGACCAGCGCAGCAAACAATGGCATGCGCAACCGCATCTCCGGATAACGCGGGCTCTCATACTGCTTGCGATAGATCATCTGCAGGCCGTGCTGCTCGGCGAACGCCTCCAGATTGGAAAGCGTGACCAGCGGATGGAACAGCGTCGGGAACGGCGCGTGGCCGGGCAGGCCGGCTTTCTTGTCGCCTCGGACATGGCGGTAGAACCAGACATGGAACCAGTGCGGCGAGTGCTGGGTGACGAAGCCGGACAGCGAGCGCGGATTGGGCGCGCCGATCAGAATCAGGCCGTTCGGCTTCAGTGCTTCGCAGAAACGCAGCAGTGCGGCTTCGACGTTGGGCACATGCTCGATCACGTTGTAGCAGATCACCAGGTCGAAGCTATTGGGCCGGAAGCGATGGATCTGGATGTCTCCGAGGATGGCCTGCTGCGCGTAGTCGTTGTTGCGGATCTGGTCCTCGTCGATGTCGACCACGGTGACGTCGGCGCGGTGCAGCACCTTGAGCGGCAGGAAGCTGGTCGAGCCGCCGCCGGCTTCGTAGATCGACAGTTCACCTTCAGGCAGCGTCGCTTCGAGGATGGCGTGAACCGTGAGCAGGCTCTGGCGCGCCTCGCCGTGCACCAGCTCGAGCAGCGCCTGCGGATGCTGCACGGCATCGGTAGAATTGGCTGCCGGCACGTGGCCGATCGTGACTGCCTCGTTCATCGACTTCATCCATTCTGACGTGGCGGTTGCCTTGTTCATTCTAGTTGTCCCAATCGACGCGCTTGAAAGCTTCCATCAATGCCCGGTCCGGTTTGTGAATCGACGGATCGAACGGCACGCGGCTGGTGCGCTGATACTTCCAGTTGCTGCCGATCTCGCGGAAATGCCGGAACGAAAAGTCCCTGGTGCAGAAGTACGAGGCCCACCACGAGAAAATCGAATGGACGTGCCATTGCGCATGCGTCGGACACCGGCCCGGAACCACCGTCCATTTCGGGAGGCACGCGTTCGCGTCGCGCCGCATCATGAGCCGCGAGAGTTCGTACTTCGGTGGCATGAAGATCGAGAAATCGGCGTGGCGATGGGGAGCGCGCATCTCGTCGCGGAGGCCGTCGTCGATACCGATGATCCAGCGGCCCCGGTATCGGACCAGCCCCGTCCACGATTGTTCGGCGGCTTCGAACACCGACTTTCCCGTCTTCGACAGGACCAGCTCGTCGATGTCGGAGTTCATGGCGCTTCGGGCATGCTGCAGGAACCGCCACCTTGCGTGCTCCCAGGCCCCCAACTGGCAGAAATCGGAATCCCAGTGATCCCAGCTATTGGCGCCCTGCGGCCCGTACTTGAAAGGCCACTCCATCACGACCGAACATCGGATGCCCGCGACCGACCGAAGCGCTGCGCTCAAGGTGGCGCTGTCATAGGCGCTGGAGCCGTTGTCATAAATCAGAACAGCATCCGCGCCGTGAATATCGCGGTTGAATCTCACCCAATCGAGAATCCACTCGATTGGATTGTCCTTCGACATCGTGAAGATGACGCGGCAGTCGCGGAATATTTCCGACTCGTTGGGCGACACCGAGAAGGTGAAGCTCCCCAGCTCGCCCAACGCCTGGATCGGGCCGGCATTCTCGTAAATGTCCAGCCACAGTTGCGCATGGCGGTCGAGTTGCCTTGTCCGCGCCTTGCAGGTGCCGGCGCCGCTGATGAAAGTTGTCGTCGCAATGTCGCGCGCGAGGTTGAAGAATGGCGGTGCAAACAGGGCAATCTTTGATTTGCTGACCTGAACTGCATCGTAGAACAGCGTATTGTTGTCGAAGTCGCGGTCGAAGTTCTCACCCCGAAACGCGAGCGGGCGCGTCGCCTCGCGCCGCTTGTCGGTGAAGTCCGATAGCGGCGCCGGGCTGGGTCGACAGGTGACATGTCGGTTGTCGGCCGCAACGACCGGGCTTTTGCTGACGAGCCGCATCATGGTTTTCTGATCGACATGCTGGGGAGTCCCGTGGGCGGGGCGGTGATGGATGAGGTGTCGTGTCCTTCGTGTTTCGAACTGCCGTCGGCCGACCAGAGCTTGCGCCGCGCGCCGTAGGCGAATGCAGCCTTGCGCAAACCGGCGATGTCGAGTGCGAACGCTGCGGCGACGTAGACCACGCAGCCGGCTGTCGCCAGTACGATGAACGAGACCACGCCGATCGGAAGCAGGGGTTTCAGGAATGCCAGCGCCAGCGCCATGATCGCTGTCGCCGCACCGATGCGCATGAGCTGGAATGCGTTGAAGGGAAGCGGAAGTGCCTTCCGCGTGAGATACCAGCCGAAACCGGCGCCGAATGCCTCGACGATGACAAGGCTCGACGCCGCGCCGACCAGGCCAAATCTGGCAAGCAGAACCGGCATGACCAGCAGGTTCGCGATCAGCATCGCGGTGCTCTGCATCGTCATCATGAACGGCGTCTTGGCGAGATGAAAGCTCGCGTGAATGTAGGACTGGGAGAATGATTGGAACAACCAGGCGAACGCCAGGATCGGCATGATCTGCGCCGCGGTCTCACTGAACTCGCGGCCGAGGATCACGCCGGCGATATAGCTGCTCGTCAATGCAACGCCGACAACCGCGGGCAGGACGGCGGCCAAGAGGATTTCGAGGCTGAATTCCAAATGCGGCCGCGCCTCGGGCGCGCTGCCCTTGGCGTAGGCGCGAACCGCCAGCGGGATCGTTGCCGACGCAATGCTGACGGCTGGAATCAGGATGATCTGCCGGACGAGATCGGCGGAAGCGCCGTACTGGCCCGCCGCATGGTCGCCCATGAAATGAAACACCAGCATTCGGTCGAGCGCGGCATGGATCGCGAAGACGATGCCGGACAGCGTGATCGGAATGCCGAAGGCTGCAAACGTTCGCAGGTCGGAAATCTTCGGTCCGGCGACGGGTGACCGCAGGATCGTGCTCGCAAACAGCGTCGTCGTGACGAAATAGGTAATGGCTACCATCGCGAGCTGGCACAGTCCGCCGCCGCCCAGAAGAGCAGCGGCCAGACATAGCGTGAAGGCCAGGCAGGCGCGGATGATCGACGCCGTCATGAACGCGAGCGATTGCAGTCGTGCCTTGAGCAATTCCTGCCCGAGTTCGAACAGGCCGAGTCCCAGCGCGAAGAAGATGGCGGCGATATTTCGTTCCAGCGATACCGACGTCGTCAGCGTGGCAACAAGTAGTGCGATCGGCGCAGCGAGCGCGGAGATGAGATAGGCAAGAAAAATGGTCTTCCTGACGTCGACCGCGCCGCCCTCCGACTGAAAACGCAGCGCGGCGACGCGAACCCAGGTGAACAGCAGCGCCGAGACGATGCCGGCGGTGCTGAGACCGACGACATAGATTCCATATTCGTCCGGAGAGAGCAGGCGCGTGAATACGACCGCGCTCAGCAAGCCGATAGCTGCCGATACGACGCTCGCAACCGAATAATGGAAAGTCTGGCTGAGCATTACTCCGGCAATGGGTTCAGGGTTAACGACGCGGGACAATTCATCTCGACGATCTGCCGGAGGCCAGTCGCTAACCGGCGCAAACCTCCCGCGGTGGCCATGGAGCAAGATCGGTGCCGAACCGGCGCTGCATGTCTTGCGGCGCATCAGCGTGGTTAACCCGATGGTTTCCGGCGTCTCCTGCGGACAAACGGCGAGGTCGGGAATTTTCGGCACATCCGATCTGTCCGCGCTGTCCGCATCTGCGACACGCTGCTGCGGATCTCGCTGCGCAGTAACCATTTCGGATGCGCCGTTTGTGCACGCGCCCGCAGTGGACTGGATATTGCAAAGCCCGTCACCGAGATCGCCGGCCTTTTCGGCGAATGGATTGCCGATGAGCGTTTGGTTAGGTTGTTTTCAACAAGATCTCTTTCCACAAGAAGAGCGCTGCGAGAGTCCTGTTCCTTTTGGGACAGCTACCCTGTACGGCCTGTGTCCTTATGCGACGACGAGCGTTCATCATCGCAACCGTTCCTTATGGCTCGTTAACGCCGTGGCGTCCGGCTTTGCTGGCCGGATCGCCCTTGCCAGAAAGCACGCGAGGGTAGGCGATGTTTCGAACTGATCCGAGGCGACGCAAGAAACACGGCCTGCGGCGACTGGTGCTGTTCCTGGCGGCCTTCGTCCTGACCGTGCTGCTGTTGGCGCACGTCGACGGCAATGCTGCCTCGCGCGCCTCTTCCAATCCGGCGAAATTCGCAGGCGCATTCGTCAATTGGGGGCCCGTGGGACGCGAGCATACGCTGCAGGCATGGGAGAAATGGCTGAAGCAGAAGCCGTCCTCGGTGCTCGGCGTCGATTTTTACGGGGAGTCGACCTGGGAGGATTTCTCCAGATTGAGCTGGGTGCCGGGCGTCTGGAAGAAGCTCAACCCCGCGCGCAATGTGGTCTGGTCGATCCCGCTGACCATGAAAGGGACGCCTCTCGCCGACGTTGCCGAAGGCTTGCACGATGCCGAGTTCGAAGCTGCGGCCCGGGCAATTGCAGAGGCGCATCCGCAAGCGATCATCCGGCTCGGCTGGGAGATGAACCTGGCTGAAATGGCGTGGTTCGCGAAGGGGCATGAAGCCGACTACGTCAAGGCGTTCCGCCGCGTCGTGGAGATATTCCGCCGTCACTCCTCAGGCTTCAAGTTCGACTGGTGTCCGGGATGGGGGCCGCAGGACATGCCGGCGGACGCGAGCTATCCCGGCGACGATGTCGTCGACTACATCGGTCTCGACGTCTACGACTTCAAGCATGAAGGCACGCCTGAGGAGCGCTGGAACAATTTCTACGTCAAAGCGCCATTCGGCCTCGAGTGGCACCGCGACTTTGCGCTCCGGCACGGCAAGCGCATGAGCTATCCCGAATGGGGCGTGGGCAATTTCGGCGACAATCCGTTCTTCATTCAGCAGATGCACGACTGGTTCATGAAGAACGAAGACAGGATCGCCTACGCCGCCTATTTCGACGTCAACGGGGCGTGGCCGACCCAGATCGATAACGGCCAGTTTCCGAACTCGCAAAGGCTGTTCCGAAAACTGTTCAGCCGCTGAACTGCACCCGACGTTCGTACATCGCGGATTAACCCCATCCATTAACCGTCGCCGAAGTTCAGTGTCTCACGTTTCGCTGCCGGATCGAAATTTGCACCACCGTGCGCGTTACGTCCGCAACGGCCGGACAAATCCCGGAACGAGCGGCTTTCTCGAGACGGAAGTGTGCCGGAATTAATCCGCCAATCCCGTTTCGGGACGATGAGACATATTCGTGAACGACCAGACTTTCATGGCAGAGAGCTCGATCGGCGATATTGGGATGGGCAAGCCTGATCCGGCGGTCAGGGCTCTGCGTGCGCTGGTGGCAGTTTCGCCGGCGCTCGATCCCGCCATCGAAAACGTCGTGTGCATTCCCTGTTTTCGCCGTCCTCAGTACCTGCGCCGGACGCTGCAGTCGCTTGCCGGTCAGCGCACCAGCCGCCGCTTCGCGGTCGTGATGGTGGAGAACGATGCGTCGAACAGCAAGAGCGTGCCGGTTGCCGCCGAATACCTCGCGTCGGGGAGACTCTCGGGACTCTGCGTGATCGAGCCGCGTCAGGGCAATTGCCATGCGATCAACGCCGCCTTCGAGACCGCGCTACAGATGTTCCCGCTGGCGACCAGCTTCCTGATGATCGACGATGACGAAACGGCTTCGCCGGACTGGCTGGAGCAGATGGTCGGCACTGCGGAAGCGACTGGCGCCGACATCGTCGGCGGGCCGGTATTTCCTGAATTCGATGACGAACGGAAGCGTGGGCTGCGTCGTCACCCCGCGTTTGCGCCGGCCTACGACGCCTCAGGTCCAGTTCCGGTGATCTATGGCTGCGGCAATTGCCTGATCCGACGCGCGGTGTTCGATCGGTTGGGTATCCCCGCATTCGACGTGCGTTTCAATTTCCTGGGCGGCGGAGACACCGACTTCTTCTACCGGTGTCGAAGGCTCGGCCTGCGGTTTCATTGGGCGGCCGAAGCTGCGATCAGCGAGACCGTGCCGCGAAGCCGGACCAGCCTGAAATGGCTGGCGATGCGCGGCTTGCGGATCGGCGCGATCAATTATCACGTCCAGCGCAAGGCGACACCGACCGTCTGGTTGCGGGCGAAGTTGACGGCCAAACTGCTGGCAGCCTTGCCGCTTTCGCTCAGCTATGCCGCGCACGCGGTCCTCACCGAGCGTGAGTGGACCATTGCCATGCATCCCGTAACTGTGGCGATCGGCAGCGTGCTGGCCGCGTTCGGCCTAGAACCGCAGCCCTACAAGGCGTCGAAGATCGTCTCATGAGCCACCTCATCGACGTGTACGAAGTCCGCAACGTTGCCGCCGGGATAGAGCGCCAGCAGGTGATGGATATCGTTCGCGGCGCGACCTTTGTCGGCACGCTGCTGCTCGGCTGGATCTCGCTCCATCCATTCGTCAGTCTTGGCGACATGCAGATCGGCGACGTCAGCACCGGAAACGAGCTCGCGACCTATGCGGTGTTCGGCGCACTCAGCGTGCTGACGGCTGCACTCGCCATGCGAAATGACGCGCGGGGATTGGCGACATTGCTGTCGCCGGCGTTCGTCCTCTTCGGCGCCTGGGTGCTGGTGAGCGTCGTGTTGTCGTTCGATCCGGCAACGTCGATCAGGCGTCTTAGCCTGACGATCTGCGTTGTCGCAGTGACCGCCGCGCTGATGCTGCTGCCGAGAAGCCAGCAGGAATTGATGCATTGGTTCACGATCGCAGCGCTCGCGCTATTGGCGGTCTGCTATCTCGGCATATTGCTGGCGCCAGACCTTTCGATCCATCTGGCGAGCGATCCGCAGGAGCCCGGATTGGCCGGCAACTGGCGCGGCGCATTCGGCCACAAGAATCAGGCCGCGGCCATCATGGTGATGGTGCTATTTCTCGGCATCTACGTCATCCGCTCCGGCTCATGGATATCCGGCGCCGCCATCGTCGCGCTTGCCTCGCTGTTCGTATTGTATTCGGCCGGAAAGAGCTCGCTGACGCTGTGCTTTGCGGTGCTGCTCTTGACATCGGTCTCCTCCTTCATCCGTTCATTCTGGCTTCGCGCGATCATCTTGCTCACGCCGCTGGCGTTGCTGAACCTGCTCAGCGTCGGCACGGTGATGTTCGAAGGCCTCGCCGGAATCTCCAAGCTGCTGCCGTTCGATTCAACATTCACCGGCCGCACCGACATCTGGGCGTTTGCGTTGCAGTCGCTACAGGCGCGATTGCTCACCGGTTACGGTTTTGCGTCCTTCTGGGGCAGCAGCGCCATTCAAAGCCTTCCCGACGGCAAGGAATGGGCCGGCTTCGCCGCCCACAGCCACAATGGCTATCTCGACACGGCGCTGGGCATGGGCGTTCCCGGGCTTCTCGTGCTGATCCTGGTGCTGGTGATCCTGCCTCTGCGGAATTTTCAGCAGGCAGGCGAGGGCGGCAACAACGGTCCGTTGGCCACGATGCTGCTGCGGATCTGGCTGTTCGGGCTCTATCTGTCGGCGATGGAAAGCTTCTTCCTCGACCGCTCCGATCCGCTGTGGTTCACGTTCCTGATGGCGGTATTCGGCCTGCACTATCTCGCCCGGTTTCGCGCGCGCGCCTGACGATTGCGTGTCCCGACGCGGTGCAGCGCTCTTCGCGCTGCGCCGCAGAGCCGGGACCCACTGTTCCCGCGACTTCCTGGACCCCGGATCAGCAGCGCACTACAGAGCCTGTGCTCGGGCCGCGCAGAGCGCGGACCCGAGTGCAAGGGCGGCGCGCTGCGCTGCATCCGGGGAACGCATCTCACAATTGCGCCCGCACGGCCTCGGCGACATCCTTCCACCAGCCGTCGAAATCGAACGGCAGCGGCACCGGCGGCCGTTTCAACACCGTGGCAATCCGGTCGGCATAGGCCTCGTTGTCCGAGCCGCGCGCGACCAGCACGACGGCGCCGCGGCTGATCAATTCCTTGAAGCGCGGATGATGGTCGAATTCTTCCGGCAGCGCAGGCCCGGCGACGATCAGCGGACGGCCGGATTGCACGCAGGTGAGAATGCTGGAGCGCCGCGCCGTGATCCCTTCGTCAAGTGGATAGCAGAATACGTCGATCTCGCTGAACAGGCCGAACACCTCGTGATCGGACGCGACGAAGCCGGAGACGATCACGTCGTCGGCAATGCCGAGTTCTCGGGCACGGGCATGAAACTCCTCCTCGACCTTGTCGACGCCGCGAATGAACGAGCCGATATAGACGAGCAGCGGCTTGAGCCCGCGTTGCTTCAGGATGGCGCCGATCTCGAGCAGCGCGTTGGGCTGCTTGCTCGGATAGATCGATCCGAAATGACCGATCAAGAGCCGCCCGTCCGCTTTGGCGGCGATGAGGCGATGGCGCAATTTCGAGTCCTCGATGCCTGCCGGGGCCTCGATGTTCGGTGGCAGCGGCGCCAGCACGGCTTTTCTCGCGGTCCAGCCGAGCAGGGGATCGTCGGCCAGCTCGCGCTGGACCAGCGGTGAGAACATGACGATGGTGTCGGCCAGCAGCAGCGCTGGAATGTAGGTGATGCGACGCAGCCAATGCAGCCCGCGCCATTCGTGTTGAATCAGGATAATTTTGCGCCGGAGCAGCCAGCCGACCGCCAGCGCCGCGAGCGGCGCGAAGATCACGCGTTTCCAGGCCACGATCGGGAAGTTGCACACCACGCTTTGCGCAGAGCCGGCCGCGCGCCAGATCTCCGCGAGCGAGCCTTCGCTGCGCGTCAGGGTTAACGTCGTACTGCTACCAGGTTCGTGCTTTTCGATCGTCTCCTGCAACAACCGGGTGAACTGGCCGATGCCGCAATGCATCTGCGGTCCCGCGCCGAGAAACAGCGCCCGATATCGGGTTTCTCCAGTCATTGTGCGGCGGCGGGTTCCAGTAACTCCTGGCGTTAGCCATACCTGCCAGACATTAGCTTCCGGTAAGCGGCAACGTTCGCCCGGCACCGTTCTTGCCAATCCGACCGTGAAGATCGTCCGGTCGTCTCATAACGGGACATCGGACGGTAACGCAATGGCGCCAAACCGCGATTTCGAGACAGCCGATATGGGTGGTGCGCCAGGCAACAGGAAAGTCAGCAGGAGCGCGGCGATGACGGGCAGGATCTTCAGGACGTGGGATGACACCCATTCCGAGCTTTGGAGCCATCAGCCGATCCGGCTGCAGCACGAGATGCACAAATCGCCGGCGTTCTCGATGGATGAGCTCGCGCAACTGATCGAGAGTTATCCGCGCGAGCACTACAGTCTGGTGAAGACGGGGGCCAAGGGATCCAGCCGGGTGTGGCGCGAGGGCGATATCGGTAACCTCTCCGGCCGGCAGGTCATCGAAGCGATTTCCCGCGGCGGGCTCTGGCTCAACATGCGCGATGTCGGCACGGTCGACAGCCGCTACCGCAAGCTGATCGACCGCATGTTCGAGGAGATCGCGGCCAAGGTTCCGGGATTCGTGATGCCGAACCACCAGGCCGGCATTCTGGTCTCTTCGCCGGACGCGCAGGTCTATTACCATGCCGATTTGCCGGGGCAGGGCCTGATCCAGATCGCCGGCCGCAAGCGGGTCTACGTCTATCCGAACACGGCGCCGTTCCTCAAGCCGGAGCACCTCGAGGACATCGCGCTGTTCGACGTCGAGGTCGATCTGCCTTACGCGCCCTGGTATGACGCGCATGCGCTGGTGTTCGATCTCGAGCCCGGCCAGATGCTGAACTGGCCGCTGAACGCGCCGCACCGCGTCGAGAATCTCGGCACCGTCAACATTTCCATGACGGTGTCCTACGGCAACGACGATATCCGCCGCGCCCAGATCGTCCACCTCGCCAATGGCCTGCTGCGCCATCGTTTCGGTTACATGCCGAAGAGCCGCAGTCTGCGCGGGCCGTCCTTCTTCGCCAAGAAGGTGCTGCAAAAACTCGTGCGCGATAGCAACTGGGTCAAGCGCGAGCGCAAGGCGCGTCGCGCGATCGATTTCCGCCTCGATGCGAACGAACCCGGTAAGATCGTCGATCTGCCGAAGGCGGCATAATCGCAACCGATGACGGTCCTGACGACCAATGCGGGGCAACTAGCGGCGCACGCAATAAGCCGCGCGGCCGGATTCCGCGTCGAACTGGTGCGCGACTGGCAACAGGCCGTCGCGAGCTGGCACGACATCAGTCCGTCGACGCCGTTCCAGCATCCGCGATGGTATGAGGCATGGTATGGCGCCTTCGCCGCGGCCGAAGGCGTGGCGCCGTTGATCGCGATCGTCACGGATGCATCGACCGGCGAGCCGGTGGTGCTGCTGCCGTTGATCCGCCGCCACCAAGGCAAGATCGCCATTGTCGAATTCGCCGATCTCGATTTGACCGACTACAACGCGCCGATCCTGGGCAGCGCCGCGCCGCGCGATGCCGAGGTAGCACGCGCGCTGTGGCGCAGCCTGTTGTCGGCGTTGCGCCGGATGCCTGACGCGGCCGATCTCATCCGCCTTCGCAAGGTGCCCGTCGATCTCGACGGCAGGCCCAATCCGATTGCCTTGCTCGACGCTGCCGGAGCGTGCTCGCTCAACGGCAATATCGTCACGACAGGCGAGGATTACGACGCCTGGCGCTACTCGCTGGGAAGGACGGTGCGCAAGGAGCTGGAACGGAGCTGGCGCGTGTTCACGCGCGATCCGGCTGCGTCCTTTGCGATCGTCGCCGACAGCGACGAGGCGCTGCGGATCCTCTCGACCACCGAAGTTCAGCAGGGCACGCGGATGCAGAGCCTCGGGCTGAACTACACCCTCAATGACGAGACCTGCGCGGCGTTCTATCGCAACCTGGTGCGCGATGGCGTCGGCAACGGCTATGCGCTCGTCTCGGCGCTCACGGCTGGCGACGAGGTCGTGGCGACGCTGCTCGGCATCAGGACCGGCTCACGCTATGTGATGATCCGCATCAGCAATGCCGGCGAGAAATGGTTGAACTGTTCGCCGGGCCGGCTGATCATCGAGCGCACCATGGCAGCCCTGCACAAGGATGGCATACGCGAGTTCGACTTCTCCGTCGGCAATTACGCCTACAAGCGCCGCTTCGGCGTCACGCGCGTGCCGCTGATCGATGTCAGCGCCGCCTTGAGCTGGCGCGGGTGGCCCTACGCCTTGCGCGATCGCGCGGTGCGCGAATTGCGCAACTATCCGCGGCTCGGATGCCACGTGAAGCGCCTGCTCGGCAAGCCACTGTCGCGCGAAGAGAACTGACACATTGTTGCCGCATGGGAACTGCCGTGCAAATCTGCAACACATGCCAGGATTGTGCAGTCGTTCATTGTGTGTTCGCGAGAGTTGATGACCGGCTTCGCCGCGCGTGCGTATGCTGCGCGTCGGGTGAAGGGTACTCGTGAATTGCTGCCGTGGGGAGAGCCAACATGCCAGCCTACATTCATCATGATGGCATTGAGCCGGGTTTCGTCATTTGTCCGAGCTGTGTCGGGCTTCCGATGTTCGTGCGCGACGTCGAACCGCATTGGAACCAGGCAAAGATTGACCTCACCTATGAATGCGCCGATTGCGGCGCCGAAGTCCGGCAGACTGTGGCGAAGCCGGAACTGCGGCATTGAGGGCGCGCGTTCTGTAGTGTGGGCAAAGGCGCGTTGCGCCGTGCCCACCATATTTTCAGCGAAGCAGGAAGATGGTGGGCACGCGCAACCTGTCATCGGGCGTGCGACCCGTTGGCTTTGCCACCCTGCACAGCAGCTTTAAACCCGCCTCACCACGCCGGGCTGCCCGGAATCGCATTCCAACGCGTCGCGATCCCAATGTGCCGCGATTGCCGCGGCCTCATAGGTGCTGTGCAGGAAATCGAGCAGCGCCTTGTCGGGATCGGCAGCCCTCCGGACAGCGTCGTATGGCAGAATGAATTCGCCGAGCGCTTCGCTGAAGAGCGCCGCATCTGGTTGCACCTTCGCCGCGCGAAAACCTGGCGGCTCGGGATAGGCATAGGAATAGAACGCGGGATAATCGATAGCGCCACCGCCCGGCCAGAAGCCGGCGCTGCTGACTTCGTGTGAATAGGCTTCATGTGCAACCGCGTCGGGCAAATGTGGCACGCCGCCGGGATGGCGTGGCGCGCGGCGTCCCGAGAAGCGCGTCACCGCGAGATCGAAGCTGCCCCAGAAGAAATGCACCGGGCTTGCCTTGCCGAGAAAGCCGGTGCGGAATTGCTTGAAGATGCGGTCGCAGTTGACGAGAATTTGCAGGAAGCACCCGACAGCATCTGGATCGTAGGCGGCGTGCACGGTGTCCTCGGAGAATTTTATCGGATCGGGCAGTTCGTTCGGCATCTCGTCGATGGCAACGGCAATGCCGAGCTCGGCAAGCGCTGCCATCGTGGCGGCATAGAAGCTGGCGACCGAATGTCCTGCTAGCGCAAATTGCTCTAGCGAGCCGTCGCTGGTCGAGATGCGCAGCGTGTGGTCAATGAAATCGAAGTCGATCTGGAACGTTCGTGCGCCGTCGGGCACTGGCGATGTCGTAAATCCGCGCGGCGTGACATAAAGCGCCACGTGCCAGGAATGATTGAGCCATGGCGATTTGGCGAGGCGGACCTTGCCGACGATCTGGGTCCAAAGATGGAGTGTCGCATAGGTGTCACGCCACGCCGCGGTCGGCAATTCCGGCCACCGGACTTGCGAATTGTTGCTCATGCTAGAACCTTTGCGCGCCGACCAGGAGGCCGAAGACCTATCACGGATTCATAAGGCGTTTAGAAACTATGCCTCACGATTTCGTGCATTCCGGGCAGCGCCGCTTGCTGCGCCCCCGAAGGACTAGATAGGGCGGCATTCGTAAGAGAGAACGCCGCCCATATCGCATCAGCCGTGGAGTTTGTTGGCGGTCTCCGCGATCACGCGCCCTTGATAGCGCGCGCCGGCGAGTTCGTTTTCGCTCGGCTGGCGGCTGCCGTCGCCGCCGGTGATCGTGGTGGCGCCATAGGGCGCACCGCCGGTGACTTCGTCGAGCTTCATCTGGCCGGCAAAGCCGTAGTTCAGGCCGACGACGGTCATGCCGAAATGCAGCAGGTTGGTGATGATGGAGAACAGCGTGGTTTCCTGCCCGCCATGCTGGGTAGCGGTCGCGGTGAAGGCGCCGCCGACCTTGCCGTGCAGCGCGCCCTTGGCCCAGAGGCCGCCGGCCTGATCGAGGAAGTTCGCCATCTGCGAGGCCATGCGGCCGAAGCGGGTGCCGGTGCCGATGACGATCGCGTCGTAATTAGCGAGGTCTTCGACCTTGGCGATCGGGGCGGCCTGATCGAGCCTGTAGTGTGAAGCCTTCGCGACCGCTTCGGGTACGAGCTCCGGCACGCGCTTGATGTCGACGGTGGCGCCGGCCTTGCGCGCGCCTTCGGCGACCGCATTCGCCATCGCCTCGATGTGACCGTAAGCGGAATAATAGAGCACGAGTACTTTGGCCATGTTGGTTGTCCTTTGGGTTTGAAGTGAGTTGTTCCTTGGGGCCGTCATTGCCGGGCTTGACCCGGCAATCCATCGATCTTGAGAAAGACTCTTCCGAAGAGGATGGATGCCCGGGTCAAGCCCGGGCATGACGATCAGTGAGTGGCCTTACGCCGCGTCGACCAGCACCAGTTCGGAATCTTCCAGCGCGGTAATCGTCAGCCTCGCCTCGCCGCGGATCGCAGCGCCGTCGCGGGCGTTGACGCGCACGCCGTTGACTTCGACGCTGCCCGCCGCCGGCACCAGATAGAGATGCCGCGTTTTTGCCGCTTCGTACGCCGCGCTCTCGCCCGCCTTCAACGTGGTCGCGAGCACCCGCGCATCGGCGCGGATCGGCAGTGCGTCCTCGTCGCCGGCAATACCGCTCGCGATCGTCACGAGCCTGCCGGAGCGATCCGACTTCGGAAACGGCTTTGCGCCCCAGGTCGGCTGACCGCCCTTCGTCGTCGGCTCGATCCAGATCTGGAAGATCTTCGTCTTCGACGGCTCCAGATTGTATTCGGAGTGACGAATGCCGCTTCCGGCACTCATCACCTGCACGTCGCCGGCCTCGGTCCGGCCCTTGTTGCCGAGCGAGTCCTGGTGCGTGATCGCGCCTTCACGGACATAGGTGATGATTTCCATGTTGGCGTGGGGATGGGCGGGAAAGCCGGTGTTCGGCGCGATCTCGTCATCGTTCCACACACGCAAAGCGCCGTGACCCATATTGTCCGGATCGTAATGGCTGCCGAACGAGAAGTGGTGTTTTGCCTTCAGCCAGCCGTGATCGGCGCTGCCGAGTTTTGCGAAAGGTCTGAGTTCGATCATGGGACATTCCTTCATTGAGAGTTTTTGAACTGGCGGGCCGGGCGGCACGCGTCCGGCTCGGCTGGATTTGAATTACGCGCCGAAGCCGCCATCGACGTTGAGCACCGTGCCGGTCACGAAAGACGCCTCGGGGCTCGCGAGGAACACGACGCCGGCTGCGATTTCTTCCGGCTTTCCGAAGCGCTGCAGCGCGTGCTGCTTGCGCTGGAGGTCGGCGAAGTCGCGGTCGTCATCCGGGTTCATGTCGGTGTCGATCGAGCCCGGCTGCAGCACGTTCACGGTGATGCCGCGGGGTCCGAGGTCGCGCGCCGCGCCCTTGGTGTAGCCGACGACCGCGGCCTTGGTGGCGGCGTAATCGGCGAGGCCGGGGAACGAGGCGCGGGTCGCGATATCGGAGCCGATCGTGACGATCCTGCCACCTTCGCCCATCAATTTAGAGGCGGTGCGGATCGCGGCGATGACGCCATCGACGTTCACCGCACTCTGCCGGGCCAGTGCCGCGGTGTCTGCATTGGGGTCGTCGACTGCGCCGCCGACGGCCACGCCGGCATTGTTGACGAGAATGTCGAGCCGGCCGAAATCCTTCGCAACGTTCTTCACGAGTTGATCGACGTCTGAGGAGGAGGCCTGGTCGGCCTTGTAGGCGCGCGCGTTGACGCCCTTGGTCTTCAGCTCGGCGACGACGGCCTCGGCCTTGTCGGGAGAGGCCACGTAACTGATCGCAACGTTGGCGCCTTCTTCTGCGAGTGCACGGGCAGACGCCGCGCCGATGCCGCGCGAGCCGCCGGTGACGAGGGCTACCTTGCCTGAGAGCTTCTTGGTCATTGGATTTCTCCGTTGCTTGAATTCCGATGGCCATTGGATATGCGTCCCGGCGTGATATAGAAATAGAAACTATTGAAACTCATTGTTTCTAAAATGAGCCTCTGGAGGCAGATCCGCATGTCCAAACTTCCGGACTTCGAGGCGCTGGCAATTTTCGCAAAAGTCGTGGAATTACGGTCGTTTGCTTCGGCCGCGACCGAACTGGCGCTGTCCAAGGCCACCGTTTCCAAGGCGGTCAGCCGGCTGGAGCAGCGGCTCGGCGCGCGGCTGTTCAACCGCACCTCGCGGCGGCTGGCGCTGACCGACGCCGGGCAGAGGCTCGCCGAGCGCGCGGCGCGCCTCCTGGCCGACGGCGAGGACGCCGAGAACGAAGCCTTGTCGCAATCGATGGCGCCGCGCGGGCTGGTGCGGCTCGCAGTGCCGATGACGTTTGGGGTCAAGGCGGTGGCGCCGATCTTGCCGGAGTTTCTCGCAGCCTTCCCGGAAGTCTCGATCGATCTTCATTTGAGCGACGCGACCGTCGATCTGATCGGCGAAGGATTCGATGCCGGCCTGCGCATCGCGCGGCTGCCGGATTCCTCCCTGATCGCGCGGCGGCTGTGCGCCATGCCGCGCTACACGGTGGCCGCTCCATCCTATCTGAAGCGACACGGCAGGCCGACGCATCCGATGCATCTCGCCCAGCACAAGTGTTTTGGTTACGCCTATCTCTCGACACCCGGCGTCTGGCACTACACCAACGCCTCAGGCGAGCAGGCCAGCGTGCGCCCCGCAGGCCAGCTCCGCGTCAACAACGGCGAGGCGCTGTTGCCGAGCGTTATTGCCGGGCTCGGCATCGCCGACCTGCCGGACTTCATCATCGGCGACGCCATTGCATCCGGCGAGGTCGAAGTGATTCTGAAAGGCTGGCACCAGCCGGAAGGCGCGGTGCATCTGGTGACCCCACCCGGCGGCCCGCGGCCCGCGCGCGTCGAAGTGCTGGCGGAGTTTTTGATGAAGCAGTTTGCGCGAGCGAAGAAGCGGAAGCAGTGAAGTGTGCGCTTACCCTCCCATGGAGGGGGAGGGTCGACTCACATTGAGCAAAGCGAAATGTGAGTCGGGGTGGGGTGGTCTCTCCACTCGGGCACCGTTGGATGGGGACGGACCGTCACCCCACCCCGCCGCTACGCGGCGACCCCCTCCAGGGAGGGTGGGAAGACGCGCGCTATCGCCATGTGCCATGTATCGGCTAATCTCGCCGGACAAAAAACAAACGCTGGGGAGAAACCACCATGAACCGCCGCGAACTCTTGCAGGCCGCCGCCGCGCTGCCGCTGGCACGCACCGCGCTCTCCAGCCCCGCCTTCGCGCAAGGCCCATACCCATCGCGCAACGTCACTATGATCGTGCCGTTTCCGCCCGGCGGGCAGGCCGATCTCGCGGCGCGGCCGATCGCGCAGGCGCTGGAGCGGATCCTCGGCAAGCCTGTGATCGTCGACAACCGCGCCGGTGGCGGCGGCGGATCGGTTGGCAACGCGGCGGCGGCGCGCGCCGAGCCTGACGGGCACACGCTGCTGATGACGCTGTCCTCGCTTGCGGTGCTGCCGGAAGCCGACCGGCTGTTCGATCGTCCGGTGGCGTATGAAGTCTCGCAATTCGCGCCGATCGCGCGGGTGCTCGCCGATCCGACGCTGCTGGCGGTGCCGGCTTCCGCGCCATGGAAGACGCTGCAGGAGTTCGTCGACGACGCCAAGAAGCGCCCCGGGCAGATTCCGTATGGCTCGTCCGGCCCCTACGGCACGCTGCACGTGGCGATGGAGATGTTTGCCGCCAGCGCCGGCATCAAATTGCTGCACGTGCCGTTCCGCGGCGCGGGGCCGGCGCTGACCGCCTTGCTGAGCGGCACCGTGCAGGCAATGGCCTCGGCGCCGGGTACGCTGAAGCAGCAAGTCGATGACGGCAAGATGCGCGTGCTCGCCAATTGGGGCGCCCAGCGCATCAAGAGTTTCCCCGATCTGCCGACTTTCGAAGAACTCGGCTACAAGGACGTCGAGTTCTACATCTGGGCGGGACTGTTCGCGCAAAGCGCATTGCCGGCGCCGATCATGACGCGGCTGCGCGAAGCGATGGCGGAGGCGGTGAAGGCGCCCGAGGTGGTCAAGACCTTCGAGACCGCCGGCAGCCCGGTCGCCTACCTGGACGCGCCGGAATTTGCAAAATTCGTCGCGGAAGACAGCGCGCGGCTGGTCGCGGCGGTGAAGAAGATCGGCAAGGTGGGGTAGGGAACCCGCTTCACATTTTTTTGTTCGCACTAACGTCGCGTGGCCGCATTCATTCGGCAGGCTCAATGCCCGTCGCCGCGCGGTGCTTCCGCGCCTGTGAAAATCGAAAAGAAGGGGACCTGTCCATGCAAACGCAGCGGATCGTCCTTGCACTCGCCCTCGCGATCGGCGGCGGAACTGGCGCGGCCTTTCCCGCTTTCTCGCAAGAATATCGCGGAACCTGGGAACAGCAGATGGCCTGCACGCCCGACGTCTGGCGGCTCTGTGGCAACCAGATCCCGGACGTCAGCCGGATCGTGGCATGTTTGCGGCAAAACACGCCCCAGCTCTCCACCAATTGCCGCGCGGTGTTCGAATCGCAGGCCAACGCGCAGCCGACGCCGCCTCCGCGCGGGGTACGGCAGCAGGCGGTGCCGCGTTCACGCGCGCCGCAATATGTGCAGCCGCAATATGTGCAGCCGCAGACGGTGCCGCCGCAGCCGAGACCGTTCTTTGAAGAAGACGATTAGGCCGACGCCGCCTCGACGGGCCTGAGTTCGCAGACGTCGACCCATTCGGCCGACGTCAGTTCGGCCATGCGCGCGGGGGTGATTTTCACCGCGCTGTGGGTTGAGCCCGCGGCGGGCACCACGATGTCGAACGCCTTCAGTGACACGTCACAATAGACCGGCAGCGGCGTCTTCAGTCCGAACGGACACACGCCGCCTACTTCGTGGCCGGTGATTTCGGCGACTTCCTCGAGGCCGAGCATCTTCGGCTTTCCCCCGAACAGCGCCTTCACCTTCTTGTTGTCCATCCGCGACGTGCCGGCCGCGACGATCAGGATGACGCGGTCGCCGATCCGCAAGCTCAGCGTCTTCGCAATCCGCGCCGGCTCGACGCCGTAGGCCTCCGCCGCCAGCGCGACCGTGGCCGAACTCATCTCGGATTCGATCACGGAAATTTCCGGCGCCTTTTCTGCAAAGAAGGCGCGCACGGACTCTAGACTCATCTTGTTCAGGACCTTTGGGCAGACACCAGTGCGGGCAGTTCGGAGAGGCTGTGGATGCGATGATCGGGCACAAATCCAAGCTCATCCATCTGGGTGCGCAATATCTTGAACATCGTCAAGGGCGGCAGCGTCTCGCTTTCCAGGCAGGCCAGCGCCATCGCTTCCGGCGTCACCCGTTCGATCCAGGCGACGTTGAGCCCGAACGCCTTGGCACCGCAGGCGTCCCAGGGATTGGAGGAGATGAACAGCACCTCGGCCGGCGGCACGTGCAGCACCTCCTCGATCAGCGCATAGACCGCGGGGCTGGGTTTGAAGATCTTTTTTGCGTCGACGCTGATGGTCGCATCGAGCACGCGGTCGAGCCCGCTGTTCTTCACCAGCGCGTTGAGCATACCGGGGCTGCCGTTGGACAGGATCGCGAGCTTGCGGTCCTTCATGGCCGACAATGCCGCCAGCGCATCCGGATAGAGATCGAGATGCAGATATTTATCGATGATACGTGCGAACGTATCCTCGTCATACTGCAGTCCGAGGCTGGCCAGCGTGTAGGCCAGCGAGTCGCGGGTCACTTCGGCAAAATCCTGGTAGCGCTGCATCAGCGAGCGCAGCCAGGTATATTCGAGCTGCTTGATGCGCCAGACCTGGGTGATGATCCCGCCATAACCGGGAAACGCCTCCTCGGTGACGTCAGCCACCGACTGAACATCGTAAAGCGTGCCATAGGCGTCGAAGACAACGGCTTTGATGGTCATGGTTGTTTCTCTCTTCCGCCGATGGTCGCATACAGGAATTTCCTAAGTGCGTCGACGGATTGATCCCGGGCCGTCTCGTTGAACTCGAGGTGATGGCCGAACATCTTCACGGGCGTAGCGAAGTTCGGCACGTCGAAATCGTGATGGGCGCCGGGATAGACGATAATCTCGATCGGAACCCCCTTGCCTTTCTCGCGCGAGATACCCCAGTCGTCCCGGCCTTCGGCGAGGCTGCGGCACTCGTTCGCCGGCGTCCAGTCGTCGAGTTCGCCGATCAGGATCAGCGTCGGCACCGTCATGTTGCCCTTGAGTCCACGGCAGGGCGGATAGAAGCCGATCGCTGCACGGAATTTTTCTTCTGAGCTGCGTTCGATCTGGCTGCGCTCGACCGCATGCAGCGCCAGCATGGCGCCTTGCGAAAACCCCACCACGGCCACGCGGCCTGGGTTGACCGACGGCTGTCCGACGAGGAATTTCAGCGCGCGATAGGCATCGTATAGGGTCGATGGCGGCGGCCAGGCCGTGCAGGCGTGGGTGATGCCGCGCGTGCCGAAGCGGTCGATGGTCAGCGTGACATAGCCCCATTCCGCGAGCAGCCTGCCCCACCGCTCGTCGATCCCGCGCCAACCGCCGCCGCAGCCGTGTAGCAGCACGACCGCGGGCCAGGGGCCGGGACCATCGGGCAATCGCAGGTAACCCTGCAACGCTTGCGGGCCTGCGAGCGGGCTTTCGAACTCGACAAGGCGTGGCGGCCTGTCGGTCGCCGGCGAAAGGGTCACGCCGGCGACCCAGACCGGGAGCGCGGCGGCGAGCAGGATGGCAATTCTGGCGGAGTTCGTCATGGACCGCCTCGCAGCTTTGCCGCCGATGATACCCCTTTAGATACCCAAAATCTTCCTTGCGTTGGCTTTCATCACCTTCGGCCGGATCTCCTCGCGGATCTCGAGTTTTGCAAAATCCGCCAGCCAGCGGTCCGGCGTGATGACCGGCCAGTCCGAGCCGAACAGCATCTTGTCCTGCAGGATCGAGTTGATGTAGCGCACCAGGATCGGCGGAAAATATTTCGGCGACCAGCCGGAGAGGTCGATATAGACGTTGGGCTTGTGCGTCGCGACCGATAGCGCCTCTTCCTGCCAGGGGAAGGAGGGATGCGCGAGGATGACCTTGAGGTCCGGAAAATCCGCCGCGACGTCGTCCATGTACATCGGGTTGGAATATTTTAGGCGCATCCCCATGCCGCCCGGCATGCCTGAACCGACACCGGTCTGGCCGGTGTGGAACAGCGCGATCGCGCCGCCGTCATTGATCGCTTCATAAAGCGGATAGGCCATGCGGTCGTTGGCGTAGAAGCCCTGCATGGTCGGATGGAATTTGAAGCCGCGGACGCCGTATTCCTCGATCAGCTTCCTCGCCTCGCGTACGCCGAGCTTGCCCTTGTGCGGATCGATCGAGACGAACGGGATCAGAACGTCGAGATGGTCGGAGGCGACCTCCAGCATCTCGTAATTGTTGTAGCGGCGAAAACCGGTCTCGCGCTCGGCATCGACCGGGAAGATTACCGCCGCGATGTTCTTCGAGCGGTAATAGGCCGCGGTCTCCGGCACGGTCGGCGGATGCTTGTGCGGCGATTTGAAATATTCCGCCATGCGCTCCTGAAAATCGTCATAGCCGTCGTCGCCATGCAACCCGCAGGGTTCTTCCGCATGGGTGTGGATGTCGATCGCGACGACTTTCTCGATATCGGGCAGCTTGAGCTTGGGCATCTGGGTTTCCCGCCGGCTTGATTTTTGGGTCTGGAAAATTGATTATACTATATAACGAATTCCGCAAGGCGGCAGAAATAAAAGACGGAAAATAAGGGAGTGTGGCATGGCCCAAACGCAGGCCTTCGAGACCGATTTCTGGAAAGACGCCAGCTTAAGAAAGGTGTGGGACGACATCGTTCCCGGCGAGCCGCGCAAGACCATCCCCTACACGCTGGCCAAAGAGGCGATCGAACTGTACTGCAAGTCGGTCGGCGAAACTCATCCGATCTATTTCGACGAGGCCTATGCGAAGACCACGCGCTATGGCGGGCTGATCGCGCCGCCCTCAATCCACATCCTCCTGATGTTTTCCTGCACGCCGGCGGATGACTGGATGCGCTCGCCCGGCACCGTCAATGCCGGGCAGTCCTGGAGCTACAACGTTCCGGCGCGCCCCAACGACGTCATCACCCTGCAGGCCCGCGCGCTCGACAAGTTCATCAAGCGCGAGCGGCTGTTCGTGGTGCACGACAATGTGTTCTTTAATCAGAAGGGCGACGTAATCTGTTCCGGCCGTGGCTGGACGATTCGGCCGCTGTGAGCAGGGAGGTTGCGATGACCACGACGTTCGAAAAGCTCAGAGCCGGCGATGCCATCGACGGTCCCGCCTTCGCGGTCAGCCGCGAATCCATCCGACTGTTTTGCGACGCCTCGCTCGACTACAACCCGCTGCATCTCGACGACGAGTACATGAAGGGCAGTTTCGGTAAGACCAATTTCGGCGGGATCATCATGCACGGCATGAATAATTTTGGCCTGATCTCGCGCATGATCACCGACTGGGCCTATCCGGCCGGCGCGATTCACCGCCGACTGGAGACGCGATGGGTCAAGCCGGTCCGGCCCGGCGATACCATTCAGCCTGCGGGAATCATCAAGGCCAAGCAGGTGACTGAAAAATCCCGCTGGGTGTTGATCGACGTGGTGGTGAAGAACCAGACGGGCGAGAAGGTCGCGACCGGCGAGGCCCTGGTCGAGTTCCCGCGCGACCTGTTCTGCCAGTGATTCCGGAGAGCTCTCCGGGAGGCGCCAGGCGATTCGGTGCCGGTCGGAATGCCGGGCATCGATCTGCCAACGTTAGGCCCGGAACGGGACAGATGGACCCGAAAACGGGCCATCCGCATTGACATCCGCGCCTGCGCTGCTTAGAAACCGCCCCGTCCCGGGCGGTCGGCCGCTTTTCGGGATTAATCCCATTTTGCCACTTTCGGGTAGCTCAGGTTCGGGCCTCCAGCACGGCCTTTCAAAGCATCAGGATTGTCCCATGAAGGTCCGTAACTCCTTGAAATCGCTGCGCGGCCGCCACCGCAACAACCGTCTGGTCCGCCGCAAGGGCCGGGTTTACGTCATCAACAAGGTGCAGCGCCGCTTCAAGGCCCGCCAAGGTTAATCCTGGCGCAGAGCCGGCTTTGCTTCACGGGTCTTTGACGATCCGCTGCTTTGCGGCGCGGTTTTGCGCGTCTAGACTTGCCCCATGGTTTTGAGATTCCCGGGTGCCCGCAACTGCCGGATCGTGGTCCTCGCCGCGGTCATGACGGCCGTGCCGGCGCTCGCGTTTGCCCAGAACGACCCCAGGGTCATTCCCCCGCCGAAGGCCGAGAAAAAATTGCCGGAAGCGCCGAGCAAGCTTCCCAAGGTCGGCGCCGACCGCACCCGCGGGCTGGATTTCCTGTTCGGTGCCCTGAAAGCCGCCCCGGATGAAGCCAGCGCCAAACACGTCGAGGCGCGGATCTGGGCGCTATGGATGCAGACCCCTAGCGACACGGCTGCGCTGTTGATGCTGCGCGCCAAGGCCGCGATGGATGCGCAGAAGATCGACGTCGCGCTGAAGCTGCTGGATTCCCTCGTCAAGCTGCGTCCTGATTACGTCGAGGCATGGAACCGGCGCGCGACGCTGTACTACCTGAAGAACGACTATACCCGTTCGCTCGAGGATATTCGCCAGGTGCTGACGCGCGAGCCCCGGCATTTTGGCGCGCTGGCCGGGCTCGGCATGATCATGCAGGAGATCGGCGACGAAAAGCGCGCGCTGGAAGCGTTCCGCAAGGCGCTGGCCGTCAATCCGCATCTCGAGAAGGTGCCGGAACTGGTCAAGTCGCTGACCGAAAAGGTCGAAGGCCGCGATATCTGAGCTTCCGCATCCAGGTCGGCGGAAGCATCTGATCCGGAACCGGGCAAGTCGCTCGACGACGCCGAGATGGCCCGTTCGACCATCAGTCTTCGATCATCAATCAATGTCCGGCGGTGGAAGGGCCGCCCGCAGAGACGCCGGAAAACGAGGACAATAGGCTGGATTGCTCGGAGCCGTTTCGCGTCTTGGAAAACGCGTCGGCCCACGAGGTCCTAGTGTACGGCGTTGCTGCCGCGGGCCAGATTGTCGAGGCCTACCGCCGCATAGATTTGCGCCAGTTCCGTCTCAAGCTGCTCGTTGACCCGCAGTAACGCCTTGAGCGCGCCGCGGATGTCGCCATTGCAACTCGCTACGATCTGATCGATGGCGGCTTCGCTTGCGTCGGAAATCATGGATAGTCCTCCGATGATACGCTGGAACAATTTGTAGTGAGCGTCCCTGTTCCTGTGGATGTTGGGTACAGTGCAGGCGCCTGGCTACCCCCCAATCAGGCACGCGCACACATGGCAAAAGTGGCAACGTCACTGTACAAATTTGCTGATGACGTCAGTATGACCCCGCTATCCACAGGGTCGGCCCCCTGTGGACAACGTCCGAAACCTGCGCCGGCCGGGGCCGTAGCTCGCTGGTGCCAAGAATCAGCCGGAAATTCTCGATGGTGGTGGTGATTGTGGTGGCAGCGCTGGTTTTGCTGGCGCTGATCACGCAAATCGGCGTTTTTCTTGCGCAGCGCGCCCATCCGGCCCAGGGCAGGATGGTCGAGGTGGCAGGCGGGGCGCTTCACATCGTCGATATCGGCCCCCGCGATGCGGCCGGTCCGCCGATCGTGATGTTGCACGGCGCCAGTTCCAATCTCGAAGTGATGCGGCAGCCGGTCGGGGAGCGGCTTGCCGAAAAGCACCGCGTGATCCTGATCGACCGTCCCGGGCATGGCTGGAGCACCCGCGCCCGCCTTGAGGACTCCACGCCTGAAATTCAGGCCCGCATGATCGGCGAGGCGCTGGCCAAGCTCGGCGTCGGCAGCGCGATCTTCGTGGTGCATTCCTGGGCCGGCGCGCTCGGGGCGCGCATCGCGCTGGATTATCCACAGGCCGTCGCCGGCCTGGTGATGCTGGCACCAGTGGCCTATCCCTGGCCCGGCGGCGTCGGGCGCTACAACAAACTGATCGCCATGCCGGTGGTCGGCCCGCTGTTCGCCTACACCGTCACACTGCCGCTCGGACTGCTGCTGGCGGATTCGGGCGCGCGCGGCGTCTTCCTGCCCCAGACGATGCCGGACGGTTTTGTCAAAAACTCCGCCACGCCGCTGTTGCTGCGGCCGCGCGAATTCATCGCCAATGCGCGCGATCTGGTGACGCTGAAGGCGGCGGTGGCCGAGCAGGCGCCGCGCTACGGCGAGATCAAGGCGCCCGTCACCATCATCGCCGGCGACGCCGACAAGACGGTGTCGACCAACATCCACTCCCGGCCGTTCGCGGCGGCTGCACCCAACGTGAAACTGATCGTGCTGCCGGGCGTCGGTCACATGATCCAGCATGCGGTTCCCGATCTCGTCACTGCGGAAATCGAGGCGATGATCGGCGCATTGGCGCCGAGTGTGGCGGCCGCGGCAGCGCCTTGAGCGTGCGCGTGGCCTGACGGCATCGGATGAGATACGATCGGCACGCGGGATTCCGCTGCTCGCCCGCCAGGGATGAACCTTAAGCAGTCGCGCTATCGGGCAGCTTACCTTCGAGGGAGGGCCCCATGTACGCCGCAATCCGTCAGGGCAAGGCCAAGGCCGGCAAGGCCGAAGAACTGACACGCAGGATCAAGGAGGGCGCGATTCCCGTCATCAGCGGCGTCGAAGGCTTCATGGGCTACTATGTGGTCTACGCGCCCGACGATACGGTGATCGCGATCAGCCTGTTCAACAACTTTGCCGCCGCCGAAGAATCCAACAAGCGCGCGCTGGCGTGGATCGAGCACGACCTGGCGCCGCTGTTGACCGGGCCGGCCACCGCGACGGCAGGGCCGGTGATCGTCCACACGTTGGCTTGAACGGGGGTGAGTGCTCTCTCAATCAGAGCAGGGCTGCATCTTTCACCCACCCCTGGAGGGGAGGGTCGCCGCGTAGCGGCGGGGTGGGGTGACGGTCTCTCCACAGCCAACAGTGACCGAGTGGAGAGATCACCCCACCCCGTCTCACATTCCGCTGCGCTCCATGTGAGCCGACCCTCCCCCTCCAGGGGAGGGTAAAGATAACGCCAGAGGCCGACTCAGGTGCTCGATGGATTCGAGCACGAGGGCAGCTTTCACTTCTGCTTCCCGTCCTTGTCGAACGAGGAGACATAGGCCCAGAGATCGCCGGCTTCTTTCTCGTTCTTGATGCCGGCGAAGATCATCTTGGTGCCGGGAATCTTTGCCCTAGGGTCCTTGATGTATTCGAGGAACACATCCTTGCCCCAGGTGATGCCGGAGTTCTTGTTGGCTTCCGAATAGGAATAACCCTCGATGGTACCGGACTTGCGGCCATCGAGCCCGTTCAGTACCGGGCCGACCTTGTTCTTGGCGCCTTCGCCGATCGCATGGCAGGCCAGGCATTTGTTGAACGAGGTCTTGCCCGCGGCGGCGTCCTGCGCCAGCGCGCCCGATGCCGCGGCCAATGAGGTAACGACGACCAGGGCGGTCAAAGTCGATATTTTCATGTGGTGCTCTTCGTTTCTTCCCAGAGAGGCGGATTTCTTGTGGCAGGCCCGCTTGGATTGGACAAGCCACGAAACTTTGACAGGTTTCACCATTGCCGACTTGTCCCAGAGAGAACTGATCGTTTGAGGCGTTGGCAATCCGACCTTCGGATGGCCTACCCAAATCTTGGTAGACGTGCTTGATTTACCACCACAAATCGTTATTCGCCGGGCCTGGAGGATTCGCATGGCCATCATGATGCCGGCTTCCGATCAGGCGGTTCTGGAACGCCGGGAGGCCATCGTCGCCGCTCTTCGCGCGATCGTGCCGGGCGAGGGCGTGATCGACAGCGCGGCCGAGATGCTGGCCTATGAGTCCGATGGTCTCACCGCCTACCGGCAGCCGCCGATGGTCGTGGTGCTGCCCGATACCACCGAACAGGTATCCAGGGTCCTCAAATACTGCTTCGAACAGGGCATCAAGGTGGTGCCGCGCGGCTCCGGCACGTCGCTGTCCGGCGGCGCGCTGCCGCTTGTGGACGGCGTGCTGCTGGGCCTGGGCAAGTTCAAGCGCATCCGCGAGATCGATTTCGACAACCGCGTGGTGGTGACCGAGCCCGGCGTCACCAACCTCGCCATCAGCCAGGCGGTGGCGCATGCCGGCTTCTACTACGCGCCCGATCCTTCCTCGCAGATCGCCTGCTCGATCGGCGGCAATGTCGCGGAGAATTCCGGCGGCGTGCATTGCCTGAAATACGGCATGACCACCAACAACGTGCTCGGCTGCGAGATCGTGCTGATGTCGGGCGAGATATTGAGGATCGGCGGCAAGGCGGCCGAAAACGCAGGTTACGACCTGATGGGCATCATCACGGGCTCAGAGGGCCTGCTCGGCGTGATCACCGAGATCACGGTGCGAATCCTGCAGAAGCCGGAGACGGCCCGCGCTCTGATGGTCGGCTTTGCCGAGGTCGAGGCAGCCGGCGAATGCGTGGCACGGATCATCGGCGCCGGCATCATTCCCGGCGGCATGGAAATGATGGACAAGCCGGCGATCCACGCCGCCGAAGCGTTTGTTCACGCCGGCTATCCGCTCGACGTCGAGGCGCTTCTGATCATCGAACTCGATGGTCCGGGCGTGGAGGTCGACGAATTGATCAAGCGGGTCGAGGCGATCGCGCAAGGCTGCGGCTCGACGAGTTGCCAGATTTCGACGTCCGAGGCCGAGCGCAATCTGTTCTGGGCCGGCCGCAAGGCGGCGTTTCCGGCGGTGGGACGGATTTCGCCCGACTATCTCTGCATGGACGGCACCATCCCGCGCGGTGCGCTGCCGAAGGCGCTGGCGCGCATCCGCGACCTCTCGGAAAAATACCAGCTCGGCGTCGCCAACGTGTTTCACGCCGGCGACGGCAATCTGCACCCGTTGATCCTTTACGACGCCAACAAGCCCGGCGAGATCGAGCGGGCGGAAGCTTTCGGCGCCGACATCCTGCGGGCCTGCGTCGAATTCGGCGGTGTGCTGACCGGCGAACATGGTGTCGGCATCGAGAAGCGCGACCTGATGGGCGAGATGTTTTCCGAAATCGACCTCAACCAGCAGCAGCGCCTGAAATGCGCCTTCGACGCGCGGGGCCTGCTCAACCCGGGAAAAGTGTTCCCGACGCTGCACCGCTGCGCCGAACTCGGCCGCATGCACGTGCACGGCGGCAAGCTGGCGTTTCCGGATTTGCCGAGGTTCTGAGTATGACCGTAGCCCAATCCTTCAATCGTCATACCCCGCGAAGGCGGGGTATCCAGGATTCCGCGCCGCCGATTTTCATGCTCGACGGTTGCGATTACTGGATCGTCCGCCTTCGCGGACGATGACGACAAAGTGCAGGTTTGAAAGCGTGGACACCCTGAAAGTACGTGACGCCAACGACGTCGAAGAAGTCGTACGCGCTGCGATCGCCAGCGAGCAGCCGCTGGAGATTATCGGCCATGGCACCAAGCGGCTGATCGGCCAGCCGATGGCGACCAACGCGGTGCTCGACGTCTCGGCGCTCAATGCCGTCACCTCCTATGAGCCGAACGAGCTGATCATCACGGTGCAGGCGGGCGCGCCGCTCGCCGACGTGCAGTCGCTGATCGATTCCAAGAGCCAGCAATTCGCCTTCGAGCCGATCGATACGTCGGCGCTGACAGGCGTATCCGGTAGCGGCACGATCGGCGGCATGATCGGCTCAGGCCTTGCCGGTCCGCGCCGCATCAAGGCCGGCGGCGCCCGCGATCACCTGCTCGGCGCGCATGCGGTGTCCGGCTTCGGCGACAGCTTCAAGACCGGCGGACGGGTGGTGAAGAACGTCACCGGCTACGATCTCTGCAAGCTCCTGACGGGATCGTGGGGCACGCTGGCGGTGATGACGGAAGTCACGCTGAAGGTGATGCCTAGACCTGAGAGCGAGCGCACGCTGGTGCTCGCAGGCCTCGACGATGTGGCCGCGAACCGGGCGATGACGGCGGCGCTCGGCTCGCCGTTCGACGTCTCGGGCGCGGCGCACCTGCCGAATTCGGCGTTCCGCCCCGCGACCGGCGCGCTTGCGGACTTGGCGTCCGAGGGGCGGGCGGTCACGCTGTTGCGGCTCGAAGGCATCGCGGCTTCGGTCGCGGATCGCGCCACGTCGCTGGGCAAGACGCTCGCGCCGTTCGGGGCGGTGGAAATGCTTGAGGACGCTGCCTCGGCAACACTCTGGAGCGCGATCCGCGACGTCCAGCCTTTCGCCGCAAGCGGCGCGCTCGGCGCCTGGCCGGTGTGGCGGATCGTCTGTCCGCCGGCATCCGGCGGCGCGCTCGGGCAGGCGCTGGCGCGCGAGACAGGGGGCGACGTGATCTATGATTGGGGCGGCGGGCTGATCTGGGCGGCGTTGCCGCCCAAGCCGGACGCGCTGGCCGCGATGGTGCGTCGGCGCGTCGAGGCGGCCGGCGGCCACGCCTCGCTGATCCGCGCGCCCGAGGCGACCAGGCGAAATGTCGACGTCTTCCATCCGCAATCCGGCGGCGTCGCGGCGCTGAGCGAGCGCGTGCGCAACAGCTTCGATCCGAAGATCATCCTCAACCGCGGCCGGATGGTGAAGGGGTCTGCGGCATGAAGACCGATTTTTCACTGGCCCAGCTCGCCGATCCCGACATCGCCGAAGCCGACAAGATCCTGCGCGCCTGCGTGCATTGCGGCTTCTGCACCGCGACCTGTCCGACCTATGTGCTGCTCGGCGACGAACTCGACAGCCCGCGCGGGCGCATCTACCTGATCAAGGAGATGCTGGAAAAGGACAAGCCGCCGACGGCGGAGGTGGTCAAGCATATCGACCGCTGCCTTTCCTGCCTTGCCTGCATGACCACCTGTCCGTCCGGCGTGCACTACATGCATCTGGTCGATCAGGCGCGGGTCCGGATCGAGAAGGACTATTCGCGGCCGCTGGCCGAGCGGGCCTTGCGCGCGGTGCTGGCGCTCGTGCTGCCGCGGCCAGGCCTGTTTCGCACCAGCATGATCATGGCGCGGCTTGCCCGTCCCTTCGCGGCCCTGCTACCGGCGAAGGCGGACGCGACCCCCGGCCTGATGCGGCGGATCAAGGCGATGCTGGCGCTCGCGCCGAACAGCCTTCCCCCGCCGGGCCCCTCGGGCGGCAGCGTGTTTCCGGCCCAGGGCGAGAAGCGCGGGCGTGTCGCGCTGCTGCAGGGCTGCGCCCAGCAGGTGCTGGCGCCACGCATCAACCAGGCCGCCATCAATCTCCTGACGCGCCACGGCATCGAGGTCGTCCTCGTCAGGGACGAGCAATGCTGCGGCGCGCTCACCCACCACCTCGGGCAGGACGGCGACGCGCTGGCGCGGGCGCGGGCCAACATCAAGGTGTGGAAAAAGGAAGCGGAACAAGGCGGCCTCGACGCCATCCTGATCACGGCCTCGGGCTGCGGCACGGTCATCAAGGACTATGGTTTCATGCTGCGGGAGGATCGCGATTTCGCTAGCCCCGCAGCGCAAATCTCTGCGCTGGCAAAGGATATCACCGAGTATGTCGCCGGCATCGCGCTCGCGCCATCGAGCCAGAAAGGCGACGTCACCGTCGCCTATCACTCCGCCTGTTCGCTGCAGCATGGACAGAAAATCACAGGGCTTCCGAAAGAATTGCTTTCCAAGAATGGATTCGTGGTGAAAGATGTGCCTGAGAGCCATTTGTGTTGCGGTTCGGCGGGGACCTACAACATTCTCCAGCCCGACATTGCGAGCAGGTTGCGCGATCGAAAGGTCGCCAACATTGCGACAGTCAAACCGGACATGATCGCTGCAGGCAACATTGGGTGCATGGTGCAAATTGCCGGCGGTACGTCAGTTCCTGTGGTGCACACGATTGAGCTTCTCGATTGGGCGACGGGAGGTCCCAGGCCAGGATTGAATTGATCGATCGGCCCTTGGGCATGAACCGGAAAGCCTGCTCCGCGCTTCTATAGCGGATCGGCATTCGGTTTTCCTCGGGACAGGCGCGCGAAGCGTCTCGCCCGAGATCATGCCAGACAAGGATGGAGCAGGAGGGCACTTCGAAGAAGTGTCGTCCCGGTCTAGCCTGCGGACTATCGAAGCGCTCGACATGGACAGGCGCAACAGGAGGACCACGATGGCGAAGAAGAGTAAGAAGGCGAAGAAGGCTAAAAAGTCCAAGAAGGCCAAGAAGGCCGTAGCGGCGAAGAAGAAGTCGGCGAAGAAGGCTGCGAAGAAATCGGCGAAGAAGGGCGCCAAGAAATCCGCCAAGAAGTCGGCGAAGAAATCCGCCAAGAAGGCGGCCAAGAAGTCGAAGGCCGCGCCGAAGGCCGCAAAGAAGAGCCCGGCCAGGAAAAGGAAAGCGGCTGCCAAGCCCGCCGCTCCCAAGGCGGAGCCGGCGATGGCGACGCCTGAGCCCGAGCCTGCGCCGAGCTGGGCTTCTCCGGAGCCGTCCAACCCCTCGTGGAGTTCGAGCTCCTCGAACGGTGGCGACCAGCACTAGGTCGCTCGCCGAGACCGATGTTTCGAGGCCGCAGCGTCACCGCTGCGGCCTTTTCGTTACGGCTGTCGAAAGGACTGGCGAAGCGGCCGGAGCGGCACTTCACGGGGAGGTTGATTCGTAAGCGCCACCCTCCGGTGTGTCGCCGATGCCAACTTTTCGGGTCATGCACGCTGCCGGCGCGGTCCGGGAACCTGTAAAATTGTTGTGAGAATGCAACACGCGCGGAGAAGATTTCGGGAAACGTCACAAACGCCTAAAAAGGCGGCACCTGCTTGACTTTTTTGCTTCACGACCATGACGCCGCGGCCCACTCTGTGACCACGTTAAGACATTTGGCCGCAGTCGGTTATCGCTTGCCCTGGGGGGCGCCGGAACGGGACTGTCTAGAAGGGTGATGGGGATCGACATGAAGAAAGTGGCTTTGTTGGCAACGGCGCTGGCAATGGTTTCGGGTTCGGCTCTCGCGGCGGACATGGCTTACAAGGCCGTCAAGGCGCCGCCGCCGGTCGCGTTCGATCCCTGGGATGTCGCCTTCGGCAGCGCGATCACCAACGACTACGTCTTCCGCGGCATTACCCAGTCCAACCACAAGCCTTCGGTCAGCGCCTATTTCGAGCCGCGCTACAACGTCACCAAGGACGTCCAGCTCTACGTCGGCGTGGCCGGCGCAAGCATCTCTTTCGCCAACCGTGCCGCCGCTGAAATTGACGCTTACGGCGGTATCCGTGCGACGTTCGGCGCCTTCGCCTTCGACGTCGGCGCCTGGGGCTACCTCTATCCGGGCGGCACCTGCCACTACGGTGCGGCAACTGACACTGCGGGCGTGCCGCTCAGCAACGAATGCCAGGTCAATGCCCTGCTTAACGGCAACGTCATCAAGAAGGACCTCGACTTCTTCGAGGTCTACGGCAAGGTGAACTACACCTTCAACGACAACTTCTCGCTCGGCGGCAACGTCTATTATTCGCCGAACTTCCTGAACACCGGCGCCGAAGGCACCTATGCTTCGATCGTCGGCAAGGCGATCGCGCCGAGCGCCTGGTTCGGCGCCAGCGGCATCGGCATGTATGTGTCAGGCGAGTTCGGTCGCCAGTGGCTCGGCACGTCAGACTCATTCTACGGCGTTCCTGCGTTCCCGAACGGCATCAACTATGCCGATTACAACACTTGGAACGTCGGCATTGGCTTCACCTACAAGGTGTTCACGCTGGACTTCCGTTACTCCGACACCAACCTGTCTCAGGGCGATTGTAACGCCTTCACGAGCGACCATACCGCGACGTTCAACGGCAGCTTCACGCCAATCAATCCGTCTGGCGTCGGCTCCAAGTGGTGCGGCGCCGCCGGTATCGTCAAGCTCTCGGCCGACCTGACCGCGATGACCAACCTGAAGTAAGATCTTCCTGTCGAAGACGAAGGGGGCGGCAGAGCGATCTGTCGCCCCCTTTTCTTTTGGGTGGAGCGATGAAGCGAGATTGGCGCAGCGCGGCGCGTAAAGCGATCTCCCGCAACGATCACCGTAATGTCCTGGCGGGCGCGGTCGCGGGCCTCGGCGGCGCGATCGCCATCGGCATCATGGAGTGGTTTTCGTTCGCCGCGCATTATCCGCTCGCGGTAATTCCGTTCGCCACCTCGATCGTGCTGGTGATCGGATCGCCCGACGTGGCGCCGGCGCAGCCGCGCGCCCTGATCGGCGGTCATGTGGTGTCGGCCCTCGTCGGCCTCGCCGTGCTGAAGCTGACGGGACCGCAGGCCTGGGCAGCGGCGGCCGCCGTCGGCCTCTCGATTCTGGCGATGTACGTCACCGGGACCTTTCACCCGCCGGCAGGCATCAATCCGCTGCTGGTGGTCTCGGGCAATCTGCCCTGGACATTCCTGCTGGCGCCAGTGCTGGCCGGCGCGCTGCTGTTGACCGCCTTCTCCTATCTCTGGCACCGCTGGGTGCGCCGCCAGCCATGGCCGCGGCGCTGGTTGTAGGAGATATTCGCTGCATCCGGGGCCTACGACGCGGCGGCGCTCTTGCTGTCCTGAAGCGCGAATCCGTCTCCGGCGCGGGCAAGCACGACATTGCGATCGTGGAAGGCATCGAGCGTCGAACGATGGCCGATCGAGATGATGGTGGTCGCCGGCAATTTAGCTTCGAGCAGGCGATACAGCGCCGCTTCCGAAGGTTCGTCGAGTGACGCCGTCGCCTCGTCGAGGAACAGGTATTGCGGCACATGCAACAACGCCCGCGCCAGGCCAAGGCGCTGCTGCTCTCCGAGCGACAGCGTTCGATTCCAGTGCCCGTGCTCATCGAGTTGCGACGCGAGCTTCGGCAATCCCACTAATTCCAGCGTCTGGCTGATCTGAGCGGGCGTGAACGCGCCTTCCTTGGCGGGGTATTCGATCGCTGCTTGCAGCGTTCCGGTCGGGAAATACGGCCGCTGCGGCAGCATCATCAAGGTCGCCCCCGCCGGTACGGCGATCGAGCCGGAGCCGAACGGCCAGATGCCGGCGATGGCGCGGAACAGCGTGGATTTGCCGGAGCCCGACGGGCCCGTCAGCAACGTACGCTCGCCTCTGCGCAAGCTGAATCCGTCCGCGTTCACCAGCGGCGTTCCGTTCGGCAGACGCAGCGTCAAATCCTTGAGGTCGATGGCGCCGTCGCCCGCGTTGACGACGTGAATCCTCTCCTTGCGGGTTGCCAGTTCGCCCGCCGCCACGATCCCTGCCTCGAACCCGTCGAGGCGATTGACCACAGCCTGCCACTCCGCCAGTTGGCGATAGATGGTGATGAAGAACGACAGCGCGCCCTGCACGTTCGAAAACGCCGATGCGGTCTGCATCATGCCACCGAGCTGGATCTTCTGCGCGAAGTAGGCCGGCGCCACCAGCACATAGGGAAAGATCACCGAAGCCTGATTGTAGCTGGCCGTGAACGCCGTCACCTTCTTGGTTCGGCTCATGATGGCGAGCCAGTTCTCCACCACGCGTCCGAAGCGAACGAGCAGGCGTTCGCGCTCCGCGGCTTCTCCGTTCAACAGTGCGATCTGTTCTGAATTTTCCCGCACGCGCACCAGGTTGAAACGGAAATCCGCTTCGTATTGTTGCTGTCGGAAGTCGATGCCGACCAGCGGCCAGCCGATCAGATGGGTCAGGATGGTGCCGAGTACCGAATAGATCAGCGCGCCCCAGACGAGGTAACCGGGGATGGCAATGTCCTGCCCGAACATGTGCAGCGGCGCCGCGTTGGAAAGCCCCCACAGGATCGTAACGAAGGATGCTATCGTGACGATCGAGCTCAACAGGCCGACGCCGATGTTGAGGGTGCGATCGACGAACAGCTTGACGTCTTCGGTCATGCGCTGGTCGGGGTTGTCGGCGGCGTCGCCTTGAAGCTGCATCCGGTAATGGTTCGCCTCGTGCAGCCAGTCAGCGAGATAGTGCGCGGTCATCCAGCGCCGCCAGCGGATCTGCAGCCATTGATTGAGATAGAGCTGATAGACCGCCAGCAGAATAAAAGCGGCGGCAAGGACACTGAAATAGATGATCTCGCTGACGAACGAGTCCCAGTTACGCTCTTGCAGTGCGTTGTAGAAACGGCTGTTCCACTGATTGATCAGGACATTGATGCCGACGATGGCGAGCTCGATGGCGATCACCGCGGCGAGCAGGCCGCGGCCGGCCCATTTGTCTTCGGAGCGAAAATACGGGATGGCGATGCGCCACACGGTGGCGAGTGTCGAGCGAAGGTTTTTCACAGATTGCCGTCTCCGGGGAGGGCCTCAAAGGCCTGAAAAATCGGGACAATTGGTGATTTTACGGGGCTAGGCCACACGGGGTGCCGCGGTCAGCGTTGGCGTGTCCCGGTGTTGAAGTCAACCCTGGCATCTTCACAACGGCGCGGGACGGCAGGCCACTTCGCGAGGATGTGAGCGATTCGGCAGTGCCCAATTCGCCGTGCCGGGCAGCTAGCCAATCACATCGTTGTTCAATAGAACGGCGCGCGGTGTTGAACGCTTGAGAGGTTGCATGATTTCATTCGCGCGCATGTCGAAGCCGGCGGCATCAATTCTGCTGATCACCGCCGCACTTCATCTCAGCCCGGCGCTCGCCGATGACGGTTTTCCGTTCGGCTCGGAAATGACGCTCGACGTGGATCGTCAGCGCGGGTCGAAGCGGATTCCCAATCTCGAGATCGGCGACAAGGGCGAGGTGGTACTGGAACTCTGGTGTAAGGGCGGCAAGGGCCAGTTTTCGGTCGCCGGCAACACCGTGATCTTCGTTCCCGGCGCGATGGAGAACCGCACCTGTCCGCCGGATCGCGCGCAGCAGGATGACGAATTGATCGCAGCGCTCGCCGAGGCGGGCACCTGGAAGCGGCAGGGCGATTTCGTGTCGTTCGTCGGCGCGAAAACGCTGCGCTTCCGCATCAACACGAACTAGGTCGGGAATTCAGTCAGGGGGTCGCAATCAGGCCGCTGGCGGTTGCAACGACCCAACGGCCGCCCCAGCGCACGATCGATTCGACACGTCCGATTCCGGGAATGGTGTCGCCGCGCGCAGCCATCCTGATACCGTCGGGACCTTCGAGAACGGCGGTCCCATCCCGAACATCGACAACCGTCCAGCCTGCAATGGTCGTTGGCTTCGTTTCCGGCGCCGCCACCAAAGGCTGCGGCCGCATCGCAATCGCCGAGGGGGCCACATTCACCTGGGAGGTCGGGCCCGCAGCCGGGCGTGCACTACCCGACAACAGGGCGGATGGCTTGGGAATGCTTCCGACAATGGCGGGCGAGTCTGAGGTGGATGCGGTCTTTCGGGTGCCTTCGATCTTGCCGCTCGACCGTGCTTCGGCAATGCGCGGCGCGGGCGCTTCCTTCTGCGCAACCGTTTCAAGGCCGAGCGTGCCTGCCACTTCGGGCCAGCTCAGGCCGCCGGCCCATCCCAGCCCAAAGCTTGCCACTACTGCCGCGGTGACCAGCAAAGCGGAGCGCGCCCGGTCATGAAAGGACTCCCGCACCACCAAGATTTCATCGCGATCAGATTTGAGGAAATTCCACAGGCTCTCCGGTTGCCGTGGTCCCAGCCCGTCAACCACATTCCCCGACAAGATGCTTTCAACGGTACTCGGCTCGCGGTCTTGCATGGTATGACCCAGGTTCAACTAGCCGATGATGTTCCTTTAAACTGAATCGAGTCTTAACAACCTGGCGAACGAAGTGCTGCAGCGAGCTCGGTTGACAGGAAAGATGTTCGTCTGGGCCATTGGCGTCGAACCGTACGACGCGAAGGACCCAAAGCGGACACCGACCTCTTTGGCAACCTATTAAGTCAGCATCTCTGACTTGTGGTTCGCCCTTCGCTGATGATGTAGTTTTTCTCGTGTGACGCACGCAACATCGTGGCGCGAGGCTTCACTCCAGTCCCCATAACTGACCGCCCATTGCGATTTGCGTCTCTTGCTGCATACAGCTTGGGAGGAACTCGCATGAAAAAGTTGCTGCTAACGGCGACCGGTTTGATTGCGCTCTCCATTCCGGCAATGGCCCAAAATACCGAGGTCCGGGTGATGCCCGATACGCTCACCTGGAAGGATAATCCAGCCTTTCCGAAGGGCGTTCAGATTGCGACCCTGGTCGGTGATCCGACGAAAGCGGGCGAGGTCGTTGTCTTGCGCATCAAGTTTCCACCTAACTTCCAGATGCCTCCGCATACGCATCCCTATTCCGAAGTTGTTACAGTCATAAGCGGTGACGTCGGCAGCAGCCATGGTGATAAATTCGAAAAGAAGGGTGATCTGCTGAAGCCAGGCTCGCTATGGGTGTACCCCGCAAGACACTCGCACTACGCCTGGACCGGAAACGAGGAAGGGATACTTCAAGTCCAATTTATCGGCCCTGGTGGCATCGATTACATCAATCCGGCTGACGATCCGCGCAAACAGTAGCCGCTTGCATTGCAAGAGGCCGTCTCAAGCGGACACTTGTCTGCACGATACTCACAAGGGAGGATGTCATGCAATCTTCTCCAAAATTGGCGAGCGCAGCACTTGCCCTGTGCATGGTGGTGTTGTCGCTTGGCTCCAGCGCCTTGGCCGAGCCGAAGGCGGAAGTGGCGGCGGCGACTTCGGGATGGGGGCAGGTTCTTGGCGAAGGCGATCCCGAAAAGGTGTTGCCGCTCTATTCGGACGATGCCGTGCTCTGGGGCACACTGTCGCCGACCGTGCGCTCCGACCGGGCGGCGCTACGAGACTATTTCGTGGGCGCCTTCAAGGTTCTGCCCAGCCTCAAGGTAACCTTCGGCGATCAACTGATCCGCGTGTACGGCAATGCAGCGGTCAATACCGGCTACTACACGTTCTCTTATGTGAAGGATGGCGAGACGAAGACCTTGCCCGCGCGCTACAGCTTCACCTATGTCAAGAACGGCCAGCGTTGGCTGATCGTCGACCACCATTCCTCGGCCATGCCATCAACCTCGAGGTAGCTGGCCTCGATGTCTCGCGGCGCGAACGCGGACCAACACTGGAGTCCGGTTCTGATTGAATCAGAACCGGGCCCTAGATTCTTGTTTTGATGCGGTTTCTTCACGCGAACCGCGTGTCCGGTTCGCTCGAAAACGCCAGAGCTGGGGCGGTTTTTCCACGCAATTTCTTCACACGCCGAAAACCGCGTTACTTCCACACACTCCTGTCGGCATCCCAGCGCTGGCCCTTGAACTCTTTCGCCAGCGCTTCGAGCGAGCCGTTGTCGTCCTTCGGCTCGCCGCCTTCCTCGTCGCCGGTGGACTCTTCCGATAAATTCAGTTTTGGGCCTGCGCCTTCATCCGCGGTCGTGATCACAGGGCTCGAGATCCAAAGCATCAGCCGATCGGTGGCGCCCGGTTTATCCGGCGAGACCAGCGCGGTTACCTCGACGGTTTCGGTCAGCGCGAGTGCGGGATAGATCGGGCTCGGCCGCTTGAAGCTCAGTGTCAGTTTTCCGGTGTTGGCGTCCCACTCGGCGCCCGCGGCCTTGGCGGCAAGCGTTTTTGCGAGCACGCCTGAAATGGCCGACGCGATCTTCTCCCTGTTGATCTTGTCGCCATCGCGCCAATCGGCCGCGGCAAAACGGATGGTGCGGTCCATTTCGACGGAGCCGCTGGTCCATCCCGCGGCCACCACGCCTGGCATCGATTTGGCCTTTGCAATCAGCGCCGCGGCGCGTTCCGGATCGGCCGTGAGGTTGATGGTCTGCTCGCCGGCGCGCAGCGCATCGCAGGAGATCGAAAGGCTGGAGAGCCCGACCTCGACGGCCTCGCCCTTCAGGCTCTTGAGGAAATCCAGCGCGGCGTCGAGCTTGACCCGCACGCCGATCGTTTCCGGCGACACGTCGGTAAAATCCTTCGGCGCCGGCGTAATGCCGTCGTCGCTGGTCTGGTTGTCCAGAAATTCCTTCTCGCTGAGATCGGAATTGTCGGTCGAGGTCACTTCGGTCACGGTCTGGCCGATGCTGATCTGGCCGCGGAATTCGAAGGTGTCGCCGACAGGCTTGCGCACCAGCTTGACGGAAACCGGTAGCTTGTCGCCGAGGCTCTGCGTGGTGCCGGTCAGGTTCTGGCCGCTGACGGTGAGGTTGGCGACGAAGCGGTCCTTGCGGTCGGCGCCCTTCGTGGCGGGGTAGCAGACGTCGAGGGTAGCAGCGGTGACGTTCTTGCCCTGGCGGGTTTCCTTCAGGATGACGTCGGCGTTGCCGTCCATCAGGCCGTCGATCGCGGTGAAATAGCGCGTCTCGGTGGCGCCCGGCGCCGTCTTGGAGGGAAGTTTCATCTGGGCGAAAGCGAGGCTCGGGGAGACCGTGATCAGACCGAGCAGGAGAAGGAAGCGCGCGCGCATATGAAATTCCCTGAAACGATGGAATCGGCAGGGGTCGTAAGTAGCAAACCCCGACAGCGTTTTCGAGCCAAGCACATCCTGAAGCGATCGGCTCGCATCATCTCCAAAAAAGAAGGCCGCCCGGAGGCGGCCTTCGATCTGTTGGTGCGAGAAGGCGCGGGGTTCAGAAGCCCATGCCGCCCATGCCACCCATGCCGCCGCCACCGCCGGGCATCGCCGGGGCCGGTTCCTTCGGCAGTTCGGCGACCATGGCTTCGGTGGTCACCAGCAGGCCGGCGACGGAGGAGGCGTCCTGCAGCGCGGTGCGCACCACCTTGGCCGGATCGATGATGCCCTTGTCGACCATGTCGACATATTCCTCGGTCTGGGCGTCGAAGCCGAAGGTCTCCGACTTGTTCTCGAGGATCTTGCCGACCACGATCGACCCTTCGACGCCGGCGTTCTCCGAGATCTGGCGAACCGGGGCTTCCAGCGCCTTCAGCACGATGTTGATACCGGCCTGGACGTCGGAATTGTCGTTGTTGATGCGGCCGACCGCCTTCTTGGCGCGGAGCAGCGCCACGCCGCCGCCCGGCACGATGCCTTCCTGAACGGCCGCGCGGGTCGCGTTGAGGGCGTCCTCGACGCGGTCCTTCTTCTCCTTGACCTCGACCTCGGTCGCACCGCCGACCTTGATCACCGCGACGCCGCCGGCGAGTTTTGCAAGGCGCTCCTGCAGCTTCTCGCGGTCGTAGTCCGAGGTGGTTTCCTCGATCTGCGCCTTGATCTGGGTGACGCGGGCCTCGATGTCCTTCTTCTTGCCGGCGCCCTTGACGATGGTGGTGTTCTCCTTGTCGATCACCACCTTGCCGGCGCGGCCGAGCATGTTGATGGTGACGCTTTCGAGCTTCATGCCGAGCTCATCGGAGATGAGCTGACCGCCGGTCAGGATCGCGATGTCTTCCAGCATGGCCTTGCGGCGATCGCCAAAGCCCGGCGCCTTGACGGCGGCGACCTTCAGGCCTCCGCGCAGGCGGTTGACGACCAGCGTCGCCAGCGCCTCGCCCTCGACGTCCTCGGCGATGATCAGCAGCGGACGGCCGGACTGCACCACGGCCTCCAGCACCGGCAGCATCGACTGCAGGCCGGACAGCTTCTTCTCGTGCAGGAGCACGAAGACGTCCTCCAGCTCGGCGGTCATCTTCTCGGCGTTGGTGATGAAGTAGGGCGACAGATAGCCGCGGTCGAATTTCATGCCTTCGACGATGTCGACTTCGGTCTCGAGCGACTTGTTCTCCTCGACCGTGATCACACCTTCATTGCCGACTTTCTGCATCGCCTGCGCGATCATCTTGCCGATGGCAGTGTCGCCGTTGGCCGAGATGGTGCCGACCTGGGCGACCTCGGAGGAGGCGGCGACCGGCTTGGCGCGCTTCTCGATGTCCTTGACGACGGCGTGGACGGCGATGTCGATACCGCGCTTGAGGTCCATCGGGTTCATGCCGGCCGCGACCGCCTTGCCGCCTTCGCGCACGATCGCCTGCGCCAGCACGGTGGCGGTGGTGGTGCCGTCGCCGGCCGTGTCGTTGGTCTTGGAGGCGACTTCGCGCAGCATCTGCGCGCCCATGTTCTCGAACTTGTCCTCGAGCTCGATCTCCTTGGCGACCGTGACGCCGTCCTTGGTGATTCGGGGCGCACCGAAGCTCTTTTCGATCACGACGTTGCGGCCCTTCGGACCGAGCGTCACCTTTACCGCATTGGCGAGAACGTCGACGCCGCGCAGCATGCGGTCGCGGGCGTCGCCGGAAAATTTAACGTCTTTGGCAGCCATTGTTTGGACTCCTTAAAATTGGGGTAATCAGCGGCGGCTCCATTCACCCGTCATTGCCGGGCTCGGCCCGGCAATCCATCTTCTTCGAAGGGTGATGGATGCCCGGGGTCAAGCCCGGGCATGACGAAGGAGAGCGCGGCGCCGCTTCGGCTTCGCTAATTAAGTCAGCACGCCCATGATGTCGGACTCCTTCATGATCAGGAGTTCCTCGCCGTCGAGCTTGACTTCGGTGCCCGACCACTTGCCGAACAGCACGCGGTCGCCGACCTTGACGTCGATCGGAATCAGCTTGCCGGCCTCGTCGCGGCCGCCCGGACCCACGGCGGTGACTTCGCCCTGCGACGGCTTTTCCTTGGCGCTGTCGGGAATGATGATGCCACCCTTGGTCTTCTCTTCGGCATCGATGCGCTTCACCACGACGCGGTCGTGCAGTGGACGGAATTTGGTCTTAGCCATGACGTCTCCTCTTTGAAGTTCCTCTGGGAGGCTTGGGTTTCGGGTCTGTGCCACTCGAAAATGGCTGGGAATGCCGGGTATTCGACGCCGCCCCGGGCGGGACAGCACGACCCTTAGCAATCGTCGTATTTGAGTGCTAAACGTGGAGCCGGGGAATATGGCTTGGCGCCGATCCTGTCAAGCAAACAAGGGGGTTAAAGCCTTGGTGAGGCCAATATAGGATGGTGCTTCGGAAACCAAATCGGTGCAGTGGCGTAATTTTAACCGACGTCATTGCTCCGGCAGGCTTTTTGCGGTTGGCTGCTGACGGGAGCGGCCAAGTACTTGCTCGGGGGAATGCGATGATCAGCTCACGTAGTGCGCGTACGGTTGCCAATCTGGCGATCGCGTCGGCGCTTTCGATCTTGCTGGCGGCGTGCAGCAGCATGAGCCTGCCATCGCTGTCGTCCAGTCCGCCGCCCGAGGCCGAGCCCGCCGCTGCGCCCGAGATGCCCGCAACCATCCGCTCCGACGAGATCGTCGGCCGCTGGGGCCTCGCCTCGTTCCAGAATCCCAATGACCGCACCCGCACGGAGGCGGCCGCGCGCGGGCAGTGCAAGCAGCCCTACGTGATCGGCGCCGGCGCCAGCGGCGGCGTCGTCATGCATCTGGCCGACCAGGCCACCCCGCAGGAACTGCGCCTCAAGGGCAGCCCGAGCGGCAAGAACTATATCGGTCCGCCCGGTCCCGCCGGCGGCGACCAGGACCGCGAGATCGTCTCGTTCGACGGCCGCGTGATGGTGACCCGCTTCATCGAAAAGGATGCCGCCGTCCGTTACGGCAACATGGTGTATGTGCGCTGCGCGCCGCGGGCGTGAGGCGGCCAACTTCACACCGTCATTCCGGGTCTGGTGCTGACGCACCATCCCGGAATGACAGCGAAAACAAAAAAACGCCGGCATCATGCCGGCGTTTTGATTCTTAGGTCTCTGTTCACCATCAATCGAACAGGGCGTCGATGTCGTCCTGCGAGGCGTGGCCGGCGTCGCCGTCCAGCTTCGGGCCGTTGAGCAGCTTGGCGTCGCCTTCGCGGGTATCGACGATCGGCTGGGCGTGCGCCTTGATGGCGTCGACGCCGCCCCAGATGTCCATCATCGTGTAGATGTGCTGCTCGATGAACTTCATCGTGGTCATCACCTTGCTGATGCGCTGGCCGGTGAGGTCCTGGAAGTTGCAGGCTTCGAAAATCGAGACGACGCGTTCCTGGATGTCCTCGCTGAGCAGCTTCTGCTGGTCGGGCGAGATGTTCTTGGAGAGGGCGGTCGCCGCCTGGTCGATCGCTTCGGTGGCTTCCAGGATCTGCTGGGTGGCCTGTTCGGTGCCGCCGACGACGGCGCCGAGTTCGCCGTTGACCTTGGCCATTTCCTGGCCGTCAAAGCTCTTGCCGTGCAGGGTGGCGATTTCGCGCTTGGTGCGGTTGATGGCGTCGTGAATGAGATCGAGTTCGACCTTCAGCTTCTCGCACTGCTCGATCTGCGCGCGATAGGTTTCCAGAAGCGCGTGGGACTCGGCGACTTCGCGGATCATGTCCGCGCCCTCGGTCGAAGCGGCGCGGGCGTGGCCGAAGCCGGCCATCTGTGCCCGGATCGCGCGCAGTTCGGCCATGATCTCGCGATGCATCGGGCCGATCTCGCCGCCTTCGACTGCAGGCATGACAATTGGCGTATCGCCCAGAATGGCTTGTTCGATACGAAAACGTTTGCGACTTACCGACATGAGTTTTTCCCACCCCTTCATTGCCTGGGTGTTTTAAACCATGGCGATTTAACGTCAGGTTCACGGCGCGATATCGTGCGTCGGCGCTTTGCATGCGGGCGCACACCAACGATTAACCATGAGGGGTGCGCGTTCACCCAAAATAAACGCTACCGGACAAATCCAGACGCGCCTGCCGACGTGGTGAATCAAAACGCGGCTTCCGTTTACCAAACCGATTAGGTTTTGATTTGTATTGATCGCGTGCAGCGGCGTTCGTCGCGCCGCCCGCGAACCCGCAGTGACGAACAGTACAGAGTACGTCGATGTCCGGAAAAATTTTTGTTGCGCTCCTTGCGAGCGGGTCTTGTCTTTGCCTTGCCAGTGAGGCTGCGGCGATCGACGCCTCATCATCAGCCGAGCCCACCGTGATCTACGCCCGCCAGCCCGCGCCGCCGGTGCCGGTGCGCGTAGCCGCTGCCGAACGCTCCAATATGGGCGGCGGCTTCATCGAATTCCTGTTCGGCGATGCGCCCCAGGGCGGGCGTTATCAGCAGTCCGTCTACCAGCAGCAACCCGACTACGGATATGCCGGCCGGCGCACGCTGCTGCCGCCGATGGATCCGCAGCAGTCGATGCGGCGCGAGGAGGAGGAAGCGTTCGATCCCGCCCAGCACCGGCTCGATCCGAAATATGAAAAGCAGGTGGTCGAGTATCACGGCAAGGAAAGCCCGGGCACCATCGTGATCGACACGCCGAACAAGTTCCTGTTCCTGGTCCAGGGCGACGGTAAGGCGCTGCGCTACGGCGTCGGCGTCGGCCGCCCCGGCTTCACCTGGTCCGGCGTCAAGACGATTTCGGCGAAAAAGGAATGGCCGGCCTGGACGCCGCCGCCGGAAATGCTGGCGCGCCGCCCCGATCTGCCACGGTACATGGAAGGCGGCCCGCAAAATCCGCTCGGCGCGCGCGCGATGTATCTGGGATCGTCGCTCTATCGCATCCACGGCTCCAACGAGCCCTGGACTATCGGCACCAACGTCTCGTCCGGCTGCATCCGCATGCGCAACGAGGACGTCATCGATCTCTACGGCCGCGTCGGCGTCGGCGCGAAGGTGGTGGTGATTTGATTGTTGAGCAAGAGTGAAGCCGCGAAAACAATGTCGTCCCTGCGAACGCAGGGACCCACAACCACCACTGCTCGTTGTTGTGCGAGATAGCGGTACAGCCTCTGCCACAACAGGCATCTGTGGTTATGGGGCCCTGATCGCGCGGAGCCTGTCGTCGGGCGCGCATTCGCGCGACCCGCTTGCTTGTCAGGGACGACGGTCACAAAAAACGGCCGCCCGATCGGGCGGCCGTTTCTCCTTTTAGGTCCGGCGCGCGTCACGCGTAATCGCTGTCGCCGTCATCACCGTCAAAACCGTCACCATCGTGATCCATGTCGTCTTCGTCGTGCGACGCAGAATCGAAGAACCCCTGCCGCGAACCATTGTCATCATTGTTGTCGGCGCGGCGGCTCGATGACCCGATGTCGTTGATGCCGGCCTCGCGCGCCAGATCGCCGCCGGATTGATCGCCCCACGGCCTGCGGTCTTCGACGCCGCCGCGGTGGTTCGCCGTGTCGCCGAACGCCTGGTGGTTGCCGCCGCCCATCATCCCTCGAATGCTGTTGGCCAGCAGCGATCCGCCGACCACGCCGGCCGCGGCCGCCGCTGCCGTTCCGAGGAACGAGCCGCCACCGCCGCCGAACGGCGATTGCTGCGCGCCGCCCGAAGGCTGGCCATAGGCCGGCTGATTATACTGTCCGGGCGCCTGGCTCTGTTGCAGCACCTGACCGCTGTTCCAGGTCGGACGGCCGCCCATGTCGGGCGCGCGGACGTTCGGTACCGAACCCGACGCGCCTTGCGGCTGGTTCTGCCCGAAAATTGCATCGCGCATCGAATCGAGGAAGCCGCCGGATTGGTTTTGCTGATCCGCCGCCGCTTCCAATTCCTGGATGCGCATGTCGGCGCGCTTCAGTGCTTCGTCCTGCACCAGCGCGGTTTGCACCAGCGCATACACCGCATTGGGCGCGTTGAGCAGGCCCTGCATGATCGCCGACATTGCTTCCGGATCGCGCTTGGCGCTTTCTAGCTTGGCGAGGCGGTCGAAAAGATCGTCAATCAGTTGGCGTTCTTGCGGTGTCATGGCCCTCTCCCTCGCGTCGAAATCCCAGCGACGCGCGGGAAAGATGTAAGGAGGGCTTTGTGACGCAAGTAGTGGGTGGCCGAATTAAATTTTGGTATGCGACAAAACGCCAGGCGGATTTCCCGAATTTCTCGTCAACTCAACGTAACTTTATTCGCCGCCAGCAATGTCGGGAAGCGATCACCTGCCAGAAACGCATGTTCCACCTCGCGCTGGGTGGTCAGGGGATCGAGACTCTCGAGCGTTTCGTCGACAAAGCCAGGGTGGCACATCACCAGCCCGCTTTCGGGCAGCCCTTCGAGGAACTTACCCATCAGCGCGCCGAAATCGGACTCTTTCGAAAAATCATAGGCGCCGGCGAAGGCGGGGTTGAACGGGATTTTTGCGTGGGTGGCGCGCTTGCGAAATTGCGCGCTGAGAATGTCGAGCACCAAGGCCTTGGGCGCGTCGAGCGACGGTTTGAGACGTCCGCCCTGGCGAACCCAGGCGTTGGGGGCGGCCTCCTTCACGACGCGCAGAAAAGCGTCGCGCACGCCCGGGAAGAGTTGTGCGTGCTGGTGGCCGTCGACGAAATCGGGCGCGCGGCCGAACAGGTCCTCGAAGGCGGCAAGCTGAGCGGCGAGTTCGTCTTCGATCATTTCAGGATCGAGCCGCCGCAACAGGCCCGCCCGCAGCAATTTCGGAAACGGCAAAAACAAGCCGCCATCGACCGGCCTGAAGTGCATCGTCAGCGGACGAAACGGCGCCGTCAGCGTCGCGTGCAGCCCGATGGCGCAGCGTGGGCTCGCCGCGGCCACCTCCTGCAGCGCGGCGACTTCGGCGCGCCCGATCGCAGGTGCCACCACCATGACAGAGGTGGCATTGAGACGGCCGCGTGAGATCAAATCGCGAATGGCGCGGTTGACGCCTTCGGCCAGCCCGTAATCGTCGGCGCACAGCCAGATCCGGCGCGGCGGCGCGGCATCGTTCATTCGGCGGCGGTCCGCTCGGTGCTGGCCGTCGTCTCGCCGTCGGCGCGCTTCTCGTTGTGCTCGGCGACGAAATAGATCGGACGCGCCTTCAGCTCGGAGAGGATCTTGCCGATATATTCGCCGACGATACCGATCATGATGAGTTGCACGCCGCCGATCGTCATCATGCCGATCATCAGCGAGGGATAGCCGGGGACCTGCTTGCCGGTGGTCCAGACTTCCCAGAGAATGGTGAGGCCGAACAGGAAGGCGCTGATGGCGAGCAGCACGCCGAGCAGGCTCGCAAAGCGCAGCGGCGCCACCGAGAACGACGTCAGTCCCTCGATCGACAGGCCGATCAGCCGGCCCGGGCTGAACGTCGTGACGCCATGCGCGCGCGGCGCCGGCTCGTAATCAACGCGGATCTGGCGGAAGCCGATCCAGTTCGACAGGCCCTTGAAGAAGCGGTTGCGTTCGGGAAGTTGGCGCAGCGCTGCGGCCGCGCGCGGCGACAGCAGGCGGAAATCGCCGGCGTCCTCGGGAATCTTCTGCCGCGCTCCCCAATTGATCAGCGCGTAGAAGCCGTGCACCGCCTGGCGGCGCAGGAACGATTCATTGTCGCGATGCGCCTTCGCCGTGTAGACGACGTCGTAGCCATCATCGATCCAGTGCGCGACGAGCTTCTCGACCAGGTCTGGCGGATGCTGGCCGTCGCCATCCATGAACAGGATCGCGCCGAGCCGTGCATGGTCGAGCCCCGCCATCAGCGCGGCCTCCTTGCCGAAGTTGCGCGACAGCGACACCACCTGGACGTCGAGCGCATCGGGCTTAAGCGCGCGCGCGATCGCCAGCGTGTCGTCGGCGCTGCCGTCGTCGACATAGACCACTTCGCAGGTAAGGCTGTAACGCGCCTTCAGCGTTCTGGCGAGGCCGATCAACCGCTCGTGCAGCAAGGCGAGGCCTGCCGCCTCGTTGTACAGCGGCACGACGATCGACAGCCCCTTTGCCGCCGCGCTGGAGGCGGTGGTCGTCAGGCGGGAAACGTCAGAGCCGAGCGTCATCGATCAGGTCCCAGATTATTCAACCGTATATGTTACCTGCGAGAAGCTGTCGCAACGATGAACGAAACGGCGGCCTTATTGCCGCAGGAACGCCTCGAGCCTGGCAAATAGCGGGTTTTCTCGGTCGAGCACATAGTCGAGCGAGGCAATCGAAACCGTGTCGGCGCCATGCTCGCGCAGGAAACTGCCGAGCGCGTAAAGATGCATCGGTGGGCAGTGCAGCGTGAGCATGCCGGACGAGGTCGGCCCGCCGAACGGCGCCACCACGCCAAAACGGTTATGCGCCTCGTTAAGCAACGCCGCGTTGCAGCCGGCGAAACGTGTGCGCACCTCGCGATATTTGCTGGCCCGCGCGCGCGCGGCAATATGATCGAGAATCACGCGCGCGGTCTCGCGGGCCTCTGCCGACCAGTCGGCATCGCGGGATGCCACGAGATTGGCCTGGCTGCGCAGGATCACGCCGTCGTCGAGCACCTTCAGCCCGTTGGCGGCGAGCGTCGCGCCTGTCGTCGTGATGTCGACGATCATCTCGGCGGTACCGACGGCGGGCGCGCCTTCGGTGGCGCCGGCGCTTTCGACGATGCGGTAGTCGACCACGCCGTGGGAAGCAAAGAAGTTGCGCGTCAGGTTGATGTATTTGGTAGCGACCCGCATCCGCCGGTTATGCTGGGCGCGGAAGCCTGTCGTGACATCATCGAGATCGGCCATGGTGCGGACGTCGATCCAGGCCTGCGGCACCGCGACGACGACATTTGCGCTGCCGAAGCCGAGGCTGTCGATCAGCAGCACGCGCTTGTCGGCATCGGGGATGCTTTCGCGCAGCAGATCTTCGCCGGTGACGCCAAGATGCACCATGCCGCGCGCAAGCTGCGAAGCGATCTCGCTGGCCGAGAGATAGGCGATCTCGACGTTGTCGAGTCCTGCAATGGTGCCGCGATAGTCGCGCGCGCCGCGCGGTTTTGCCAGCGAAAGGCCGGCGCGCGTGAAAAACGCCTCGGCGTTTTCCTGCAGGCGGCCCTTGGAGGGAACGGCGAGGACGAAGGGGGCGCTCATGCGGCGCTCCCTTGCGAGGCGGGCTTGCCGTGCTGAATCAAGGCCTCGATCCACACCGAGAATCCGACCGCCGGAATCGGCGTCGGCGATCCGAGTTGCGTCATCAGGCCATCATAGCGACCGCCCCCCACCAGCGGCTCGACGCCATTACCCTTGGCATGCAGCTCGAATTCGAACCCGGTGTAGTAGTCGAGCCCGCGGCCGAACGAGGTGGAAAAGCGCGTCCGCTTGGTGTCGATGCCGCGCGCGGCCATGAAGCCGACGCGGCTTTCGAGCTGGTCGATCGCCGGCGCAAGATCGAGCTTGGCGTCTGATGCCAGCGCGCGCAGTTGCGCCACCGATTCATCGGGATCGCCCGCAATCGCGAGGAAGCGCTTGATAATATCGAGCGCGTCGCGCGGCAGAGCGCCGCCTTTCAAGGTCGATCGTTCGAGGAAGCGGTCGGCGATTTCGTCGACCGTGCGTCCGCCGACATTGGTGGTGCCGGCGATCGACATCAAATCGGTGACCAGCGCCAGCGCTGCCTTGCGGTCGGAGCCGGCGAGCGCCGCCAGCACGCCCTCATATTCATTATGGCCCGGCGCGGTCGCAAGCGTCAGCCGTTCGATGTCCTCGGCGAGGCTGACCTTGCGGTTGAAATCCTTGATCAGCCGCCGCCGCCAGACGGGATAGAGCTCGAGCGCGTCGATCAGCGCATTGAACAGCGCTACGTCCCCGGTGCGGATTTCGACATCCTGCAATCCGAAAGCCGAAGTCGCTTCCAGCGCCAGCGCCAGCATTTCGGCATCCGCCGCGGCGCGGTCCTGGCGGCCGAAGGATTCGATGCCGGCCTGCAGGAATTCGCTGGGCCCGCCGCCGCGATAGCGGAACACCGGCCCGAGATAGCTGAACCCGGCTGGCTGGCCGGCGCGTCCCGACGCGAGATAGTCCCGCGCCACCGGAATGGTGAGGTCGGGGCGCAGGCAGAGTTCCTCCCCGGAAGCGTCGGTCGTGAGGTAAAGGCTCTTGCGGATGTCCTCGCCGGAGAGGTCGAGAAACGGCTCGGCTGGCTGCAGGATGGCCGGGTGGGCCTGGACGTAGCCGCCCTGTGCAAACGACAACAGCAGCGCGTCCGCCCAGGCGGCGGACCCGGCAGCACTTTTGGCGGCAGCGGTCGCGGTCATTTCACGTCCAATATCCGGAAAATCCGGGTTCCAGGGTTCTCTGAGCTCCCCGGGGTTCCGGGCGGGTTGGCGCAGGCCTTAGCATGGCTCGGGCGGCGTTTCGACAGGGAACGGCCAACTGAATTAATGGGGGGTGGCTTGAGGGCTACCCAGTGGTTCGAATGAACGGGGTGAGCCCGTAACCCAATGTAAGGTGAGCACGCAGTTCAGGCTCCCTCCCCCCCGCGGGGAGGGTTGGGGAGAGGGGCAAGCCGGCGGTCCGTCCCTGACTAATTCGTCCAATCGCCGAGCGCCGCCTGCACCAGCGCCAGTGCGGCCACGGCTGCCGTATCGGCCCGCAGAATCCGTGGGCCCAACGACAGCCTGAGGATGCTCGGCTGACGCAACAGCAGCTCACGCTCCTCTCCGGCAAACCCGCCCTCGGGACCGATCAACACGTCGATGCCGGACCCTGCGGCCTGCGCCGCTTGCAGCGCTTGCACCGGACCGGCGGCGTCGCTCGCCTCATCGCAGAACACCAGCAGGCGGCTGGCTTCGCGCTTGTCGAGAAAGCGGTCCAGCGCGACCGGCTCGGCAACGTGCGCAAGGCTAAGGATTCCGCATTGCTCGGCCGCCTCGATGACGTTGGCGCGCATCCGCTCGCCATTGACGCGAGAGACCTGGGTGTGCCGCGTCAATACAGGCTGTAGGCTTGAGGCCCCCATCTCCACCGCCTTCTGCACCATGTAGTCGAGGCGGGCGTGTTTCAGCGGGGCAAAGACATAGGCGATGTCGGGCAGGCGGTCCTGCGGCCGCGTCTGCGCGACGATGCTCAAGCCATCGGGCCGCTTGCGGCCCTCGATTGCTGCCTGCCATTCGCCGTCGCGGCCGTTGAACACTAAAATGGTTTCGCCAGCGGAAAGCCTGAGCACGTTGCCCAGATAATTGCTCTGGTTGCGCTCCAGCGCGATTCTTTCACCCTCCCGCAATGCGGCATCGACGAACAGGCGCGGAGCGCGAAAATCGAGTTCGGGCATCGGTAATGTTCCATTTCCACGCCGCTTTTAGCCTAAAGCGCTAGAATCCGGACGCTATTTTTAGTTCCGACGGGGCGTTACGCCGCGCTGCTGCCCCAATCAACGGGTTGTTAAGCGTCGGCAGGAATCGTAAAAAGTACCGACCGCAAATCCGCTTCGTTTTCGAAGACGCTGGGGTTGCCTGGACCTAGCCGGAGATACATCCTTGATGATCCGCCGCCTGATTGTGCCGCTGACCGTTGTCGTCGTGACCGTTCACGCGGGCCACGCGTTTGCGCAAGGTGCGTTCCCGGCGCCCTTGCCCAACCAGAGTGCCGCCCCGGCGAATTCTCCGTTTCCGCCGGTGAATGGCGCGGCGCCGTCGGCTTCGGTCGGCGCCCCGTCGCCGTTCCCGTCGCAGGGCGCGGCCCCGGTTTCCAGAGGATTCAGCGGGCCGCCGCCACAGGCCAGCGGATCCGCGGACGCCTGCATGCAGGGCTTCGTTCCCCTGCGTGAGGAAGCCGAGCGGCGCGGCAAGCTGATCAAGGCCGCGAGCGACCGCAAGGCGCCGCCGGATGAAGCCTGCAAGCTGATCGGCAATTTCGGCCAGGCCGAATTGAAGATGATCAAGTACGTCGAGACCAATTCGGCCAAATGCGGAATTCCGCCGCAGATCGCCGACCAGCTCAGGAACGGCCACAAGAACACCGAGAAGATGCAGAAGCAGGTCTGTGCGGTGGCGCAGCAGGCGGCGGCAGCAAGGCCGGCCGGTCCGAGCCTGAGCGAGGTGCTGGGTTCGGCGTCACTCCCCGAGGCGCAGACAGTCAGGAAGGGCGGCAGCACCTTCGATACGCTGAACGGCAACGTTCTCGCGCGATGACCACGATCCGATGAGCGACGCGACGACCCGCGTTGCCGATGCGACCGGCAACTGGGTCGATACGCGTGCGCCGTCCTGGTCGCAGCCTTACCTGCGGCTTTCCCGTTACGACCGTCCGATCGGCTCGTGGCTGTTGCTGATGCCGTGCTGGTGGTCGGCGGCGCTAGCCGCCGGAATCGCGCGCGACGTCGCGCAACTGCCGCTCGTGATCGTGCTGTTCTTCATCGGCGCCTTCGTCATGCGCGGCGCGGGGTGCGCCTGGAACGACATCACCGACCGCGACCTCGACGCCAGCGTCGAGCGCACGCGCTCGCGGCCGCTGCCCGCTGGTCAGATCAGCGTGACGCAGGCGTTCGCCTTCCTGGTCCTGCAGGCGCTGATCGGGCTCGCGGTGCTCTTGCAGTTCAACCGCTTCGCGATTCTGACCGGCATCGCCTCGCTCGTCATCGTCGCGGTCTATCCGTTCATGAAACGCATTACCTGGTGGCCGCAGGTCGTGCTGGGGCTGGCGTTCTCCTGGGGCGCGCTGATGGGATTTGCGGTCACGCTCGGCCGGATCGATCTCACCGCGCTCGTGCTCTATGCCGGCTCGATCGCGTGGGTGATCGGCTACGACACGATCTACGCCCATCAGGACGCCGAGGACGACGCGCTGATCGGCATCAAGTCCACCGCACGCCTGTTCGGCGCGCGCACCCATCTGGCGCTGGCGGTGCTTTATTCGCTCGCCGTGGTCCTGATCGGCGCCGCGCTGGCACTGGGCGGCGCGCGCTGGCCGGCCTGGATCGGGCTGATCGCGTTTGCCGCGCATCTCGCCTGGCAGATTGGCCGATTGAACATCAGCGATCCCGCGCTGTGCCTGCGCATCTTCAAGTCCAACCGCGATGCGGGGCTGTTGCTGTTTGCCGGATTGCTCGCAGATGCGGTGATGCGTTCGGTCTCGTAGGGTGGGCAAAGGCGCGCATGCGCCGTGCCCACCATCTATCATCGAGCACGCTTCATGATGGTGGGCACGCTTCCTCTTTGCCCTATCGATGTTTGAAAACGTAAAATCGAGATGGCAGGCAGAATCATGATCGCGGCGGCTTGCGAGGTAGCGATGACTTGTCCGCTATGGGTCGCTGGCGCTATTTGCGGTCGGCGAGCGAAGGTCCCTATCTGCTTTGATTGGTCACTGCTGTCGGTGCGACTGAACGTCGTAAAGAGCCGTCAGTCCATGTGCATGCGTCCAGACGGACTGGCCGTCGCGTGCAAAGCCCATCCCAAAATATCCGCTGGGCGCAGGAATGGTCTGTACAATTCTTCCGTCCTCCAGAGCGACCAGCGCAATTAACGGTCGGTCACCTTCGGGAGGCAATTCGATCAGCGCAAACCGGCCGTCCGGACTGATCGCGGGGGGCGGGCCTTCGTATTTGTAGCTGACCGTCGCCCGAATGCTCCAAAGCAGGCGACCGTCTTCGAGATCGTGCATGGCCGCGATCACGCCCTCCACAGGGGGATCGCGCGTGCCGCAATCTGGACGTGGCCTGCGCTCGCATATCATTTCCCTTGGCCCAATGAAGCGTGCCACCAGAACGCGCGATCCATCAGGCGACATGACGATGTGACTATGACTATAGAAGTCGTCGGCATAGGGATCGGTTATGGTGACCGGAGCTTGGCCTTCGGTCCAGACTACCCACCGGCCGACATTTAATAGCGTTCGCACCTTGCCATCCCGGAGCCGTGTTGCTGCCGCGTCTGTTATAGCGGCGTGCGGTGATCCCTTTGCGCGGTCCTTGAGAGCTTCGATGGCCGAGAACGCAAGCGTATCTCGCACTAGGCCGCGTTGTGCGTCGACGATTGCGAATGACGGATTCGGGTCTGGATGCTCGGGCCGATAGTAGCCTCCTCTCGTCCCAAACTGGGCCACAGCCAGCCCGTCGCCGCCCGCCCACAACAACCCATCCAGCGGGCCCGCTTCATGTTGAAGCGGAGGGAGCGTCAGGATGCTGCCGTCGTCGACTGTCTTCAGCGGCTGCAGCGGAGATGTCGCAAATCCGCTCGGCATCACTGCGTCGTGATTTGCAGCCCACACAGATTTTGAATTCGAGGCCCAGGCAACAGCAGGGCGGGACCGTCCGCTTCGGCCAAACCGCGAAAATACGCCCATCTTGGTTCGATAGTCGATCCAGCCATCGCTATTGTCGAGCTGCGCAATTCGCAGGATCGCGTCATTCTCGAGATAAGCGATTGATTGACCGTCCGGCGATACCATCGGCATGTTTGACGGATACAAGGTCGTGCGAACGATCTGGCAGTAAACCGCCCTGAGCTGCAACGGCCCGTCACCGATCGGCGTGAGGTTTAGGTCGCGCTGGTGCGGGGCTCCACAGTTGATCCGTGGCACTTGCTGGGCTTCGGACGGGTAGCTGGCGGTAAGCATGCCCATCAAAACGAGACTTAAGATGCGTAACATCTTGAGGACCATCTCACTTGACCCAGATGGAGCGGAAGCGTCAACCAGAGCTGGGGCCGTATGGCGACCTGTAAGGTTCGCCGATAGTCATGATCGACCAGTCCTCGACCGAAATCTAATCCCGCGCGATGATCTCGCGTTCGTCCCGATGAACCGTCTCGGTATTGCCGAGATTGCCGAGCCGGCGGCGCACCAGGAATTTCGGGCGGCGGGCGCGGATGGCGTTGTGGCGGCGGCGGCGGGCGGCCGGTTCGCGATGATCGTCTTCCGTCAAAAGCGGCAGTGCGAAGATGTCGCTCCACATCTGCCAGGCGGAGGCGATCTCCTCGTCGTCGGAACTCACGCACAAGGGAATGTTCAAGGACGGGTCGCGATGCGCCAGCACCAGCATCTGTGCGTCGTCGTCCAGACCGCGCAGCGCAACGCCGAGAAAATCGCTGACGCGGACGTTGATCGCCATCCGCATGCCCTTGACGGCACGGTGCAGCACGACGCGTTCGCGGTGAAGTTCGATCCTGCGCACGCCGCCGTCCGCACGGGTGTCGTGCGCATGGAAGCTGAGCGGCAGAGAAAGAGGGTCGAGCCGCAGTGCACGGCTCGACCCGGCGGGATTGATCCCGCTTGTTGCTGTTTGACGCCTCACGGCTCTCATCTCCCCGCCGGGATTATGTTCCCGGTCGATACGCGAGACCTTAGCCGAGCGATTTCCGTATCGCCTTAAAAAGCCTGGTTAAGAAGAGGTCACCCGCCAGCATGATTGACGAGACCTTGCCGCTATGCCGAAAATGTTTGGTATTTGGCGTCGCAAAATGCTTGAAATCCCTGTGAATCAGGCACATCTGAGGGCCTTGCCGGCCGGCGTCCGAACCCTTCAATGTCAGGGATTTTGTTTGTGAACTCTTCACCATCCACGGCTTCGCCGCCTTCGAAGGCTCCCGCAACTTCCGACCTGTTCGACCAATCGGCGCTCTCGACGCTGGCGCAGCGGCTGGTCGAGGCCGCCAAGCGCGCGGGTGCGGACGCAGCAGACGCGGTCGCAGTGCGCGGGGTTTCGCAAGGCGTCGAGGTGCGCGATGGCCGGGTCGAGGAATCCGAGCGTTCCGAAGGCGACGACGTCGGATTGCGCGTGCTGGTCGGCCGGCGCCAGGCGGTGGTCTCGACCAACGATATTTCCGGCGACGGCGTCGCCAGGCTCGCCGAGCGGGCGGTCGCAATGGCTCGCGTCGCACCCGACGACAAATATGTCGGCCTCGCCGATCCCTCGCTGCTGGCGCGCGAGTTCGCCGATCTCGACCTGCTCGACCGCAACATTCCGACCACGAGCGAACTGGAGCGTCGCGCCTGCGAAGCGGAAGCCGCGGGCCTTGCGGTCAAGGGCGTGACCAAATCGGGCAGCGCGTCCGCCTCGAGCGGCATCGGCGGCATGGTGCTGGTGACCTCGACCGGCTTCCACGGCTCGTATTTGCGCTCCAGCCACGGCATCTCGATGACCGCGATCTCGGGTGAGGGCACCAGCATGGAGCGGGATTACGATTTCACCTCGGCCCCGCACGCGTCCGATCTCGATTCTCCCGAAAGCGTCGGCCGCCGGGCGGGCGAGCGTACCGTGGCGCGCGCCAATCCGCGCAAGGTCGAAACCTGCAAGGTGCCGGTCGTGTACGACCCGCGGGTATCGGGATCGCTGGTCGGGCATCTGGTCGGCGCCATCAACGGCGCCTCGATCGCGCGCAAGACCAGCTTCCTGAAGGACAAGCTCGGCGAGCAGTTGTTTTCGAAGAACATCCGCATCATCGACGATCCCTTGCGCGTGCGCGGCCTGCGCTCGCAGACTTTCGACGCCGAGGGCGTCAAGGTGAAGAAGCACGCGCTCATCGACGAGGGCGTGTTGACTACCTGGCTGCTGGACTGCGCCACCGCGCGCGAGCTCGGGATGGTCACGACCGGACATGCCCATCGCGGCGTGTCCTCGTCGCCCTCGCCGGGATCGTACAATCTGCATCTCGAACCCGGCGCGATGACGCCGAAGGAACTGATCTCCGACATCAAGCAGGGCTTTTACGTCACCGACCTGATCGGCTCCGGCGTCAACGGCGTGACCGGCGATTACAGCCGGGGCGCCTCCGGCTTCTGGATCGAGAACGGCGAGATCACTTATCCGGTCAGCGAAGTGACGATTGCCGGCCATCTGCTGGCGATGTTCAAGTCGCTGGTTCCGGCCAATGACCTGGAATTCCGCTACGGCGTCAACGCGCCGACGCTGCGCATCGAGGGCCTGACGCTTGGCGGACGCTGATACCGCCGACCGGATCTGGGCGCGCGATGCCGCGCTGCTGAAGGACACCGTGCGTGAGGCCGGCGCGCTGGCGCTGGCGCTGTTTCGCACCGAATTGAAGAACTGGACCAAGGGCGCTTCCTCGCCGGTGTCCGAGGCCGATATCGCCGTCAACGAGCTCGTGGAGCGGCGGCTGCGCGCGGCGACGCCGGATTATGGCTGGCTGTCGGAAGAGAGCGTCGACGACGACACACGTCTCGGCAAGAAGCTGGTCTGGATCGTCGATCCGATCGACGGCACCCGCGCCTATCTCGCGCATCGTGAAGACTGGTGCGTGAGCGTGGCGCTGGTCGCCGGCTCGATGCCGGTGCTGGCGGCGGTGTTCGCTCCGGCCAGCGACGAATTCTTCTTCGCGGTGCACGGCAAGGGCACCACGCTGAACGAAAAGCCGGTCCGCGCATCCGCTGGAACGGAACTCGATTTTTCCCGCATGGCGGGCCCGAAGCCGCTGGTGCAGCGGCTGAGTTCGTCGCCCGACGATATCACGCTGCATCCGCGAATCGGATCGCTGGCGCTGCGGCTGTGCCGGGTCGCCGATGGCAGTCTCGATGCCGCTTTTGCGGGCGGCCAGAGCCGCGATTGGGATCTTGCCGCGGCGAATTTGATCGTGCAGGAAGCGAATGGTAGAATGACTGCACTCTCGGGGGATGCGATTGAGTATAATCGCCGGGAGGTGGTGCACGGGGTGCTGGTGGCGGCGGGATACGATCGGCATGCGCGCATTGTCGAGCATTTCCGGGACCGCCGGTCGCCCTGAATCGGTCGAAATCCGTGCCACAAATCATCCCGTTCATACTGCGATTCACAATATCACTCTTGCTTGCCGGGCACCTCGTTAGGAAAGACCATCATGCCAGATAGTGCCCCGCAGCAATTGCTGCATCTCGTCATCGGCGGCGAGTTGACCGACCTCGAACACACCACGTTCAAGGACCTCGACCAGGTCGACATCGTCGGCGTGTATCCCAACTACGCATCCGCTCTCGCGGCATGGAAGGCGAAGGCGCAGCAGACCGTGGACAACGCCCACATGCGCTACTTCGTGGTTCACCTCCACCGGCTGCTCGACCCAGGTCAAGACACGAAGTCCTCCAGTTGAAACGTCTCCTTCGCGATTTGCTGCGCAGCAGCTGGGTTCAGCGCGCGCTGGGCGTGCTTGCGGCCGAATATCTGCGGCTGGTCTGGCTGACCAACCGCTTCAGCTATGAGCCGGCCGACGTCTATGAGCGGGTCGAGCCGGAGATGCCAGCGATCTTCGCGTTCTGGCACGGCCAGCATTTCATGACGCCATTCATCAAGACCAAGGAGAGCCACCGCGCCAAGGTCCTGATCTCGCGGCACCGCGACGGCGAGTTCAACGCCATCGCCGCCGAGCGGCTTGGCATCGGAACCATCAGGGGGTCCGGCGATCATGGCGGCGCCTTTCACCGCAAGGGCGGCGTCGGCGCCTTCCGCGAGATGCTGCAGGCGCTGGAAGACGGCTGGAACGTCGCGACCACCGCCGACGTACCCAAGCGCGCCCGCGTGAGCGGGCTCGGCCTCATCATGCTGGCGCGGGAGTCTGGCCGACCGATCATGCCCTTTGCGATGGTGACCAGCCGCTTCATCCGGTTGAAGAACTGGGACTCCACCACCATCAATTTGCCATTCGGACGCGGTGCGGTGGTCGGCATCGAGGCGGTTCATGTGCCGCCGGATGCCGATGCCGAGACTATGGAAAAGCTGCGCCTTCAGGTAGAATCCTATCTGAACGAAGCGACCCGTCGCGCCTATAAGGCGGTCGGACGTCCGGAGGCCGCTCTTGGCTAACTCGCTACCGATGACGTTGCGCGTCTACCGGAGTCTTTCGTCCGCCGTGGTGCCATTGTCGCCTGCGTTGATCAGCCGGCGGTTGCGGCTTGGCAAGGAGGACCCGGCGCGGGTCGGCGAGCGCCGCGGCATGAGCGCCGATGTTCGCCCCCCTGGTCCGCTGGTGTGGATTCACGGCGCCAGCGTCGGCGAAGTGCTGGCGGCGGCGGCACTGATCGAGCGGCTGCGGGCGCTCAACCTGCGCATCCTCGTGACCTCGGGTACGGTGACCTCGGCTGCGATCGTCGCCAAGCGGTTCCCCTCCGACGTCATCCATCAATACGTGCCCTACGACTCGCCGCGCTACGTCGCGCGATTCCTCGATCACTGGCGGCCCTCGCTGGCGCTGTTCATCGAATCCGACCTGTGGCCGAACCTGATCCTGTCGAGCGCTGCGCGGCGGCTGCCGATGGTGCTGATCAACGGACGGATGTCGCAGCGCTCGTTTCCGCGCTGGCGCCGGGTCCAAGGGACCATCTCGGCGCTGCTCGACAAGTTCGACATCTGCCTGGCGCAGTCGCAGACCGATGCGGATCGCTTTACGGCGCTCGGCAGCCGCAACGTCATGGTCACGGGAAATCTCAAGCTCGACGTTCCGGCGCCGCCGGCCGACGGCAACAAGCTGGATATGCTGATGTCCATGACACGCGGCCGCCCGGTGGTGGTCGCGGCCTCCACGCATCCGGGCGAAGAAGAAATCGTGACGGCTACCCACCGGACGCTCGCCGGATTTTTCCCGGGGCTGCTGACGGTGATCGTGCCGCGGCACCCCGATCGCGGCGAGGCCATCGCGCGCATGATCGCAGCTTCCGGCCTCAATCCGACCCTGCGCTCGCACGAGGACTTGCCCACCGCCACGACCGACATCTATGTCGCCGACACCATGGGCGAACTGGGACTGTTCTACCGGCTGGCGCCGATCGTGTTCATGGGCGGATCGCTGGTCGAGCATGGCGGGCAGAATCCGATCGAGGCGATCAAGCTCGGCGCCTCGATCGTCCACGGTCCTCACGTCTTCAACTTCACCGACGTCTATGAAGCCCTCGATTCCGCCGGCGGCGCGCGGCGGGCCGACACGCAGGAAATGTTGATCAAGCAGTTCGGGCAAATGCTCGCCGATCCCAACGCGCGCGAAGCCGTGCTCACCGCGTCCGAGCGCGTGGTCGGCCAGCTCGGCGGCGCGCTGGAGCGAACGCTCTTTGCGCTCGAGCCGTATCTGCTGCAATTGCGGATCGAGATGGGAGCCGGAAATGCGTGAGCCGGGCTTCTGGCACGGCCCGTCCTCGCTCAACTCGCATCTGTTGAAACCGCTCGGTGCGCTCTATGGCGCCATCGCCGCACAGCGCCTGCAGCGCAAGGGATTGCATGCCGGCATTCCCGTGCTCTGCGTCGGCAATTACCATGTCGGCGGCGCCGGCAAGACGCCGACCGTGCTGGCGCTGGCAAAGCTCATGCGCGACCTCGGCGAGACGCCGGTCGTGCTGAGCCGCGGCTATGGCGGCGAATTGCGCGGGCCGGTCCGGGTCGACCCGGAGCGGCACACGGCGGCCGATGTCGGCGACGAGCCGCTGATGCTGGCAAGCCATTTGCCGGTCGTGGTGTCGCGCAAGCGCGCCGAGGGCGTGCCGCTGGCACGCTCGCAAGGCGCGACCGTGATCCTGATGGACGACGGCTTCCAGAATCCGTCGATCGTCAAGGACGCATCCCTGATCGTGATCGACAGCGAACGCGGGCTCGGCAACGGCAAGGTATTTCCCGCCGGTCCGCTGCGTGCGCCGCTGCGGCCGCAACTGGCGCGTACCGACGCGCTGATCGTCGTCGGCAACGGCACGGCTGCCGAGCCCGTGGCCGCCGAGATCGCCGCGCAGGGCAAGCCGGTGCTGCGCGCGCGTTTGAAGCCGGATGACGCGCAGGTCGCGGCCCTTCAGGGCAAGCGCGTGCTGGCATTCGCCGGCATCGGCGATCCCGCGCGATTCTTCAACACGCTGCGCTTAAGCGGCATCGATGTCGTCAGGCAGCAGGCCTTCGCCGATCATCATCCGTATTCACAGACTGAGATCGAAGGCTTGATTACCGAGGCTCGGCGCGACGGGCTGACATTGGTGACGACGGAAAAGGATCTGGCGCGGCTGCGCGATCGGCAGCATATCGTGCCGTTCGCGGTAACGCTGGAGTTCGACGATCCTGCGCGTCTGCGAAAATTCGTCGCCGACCGGCTATTCAAGGCGCGCGAGAGGAAAGAGTAGCGTGGACAAAGCGAAGCGTGCCCACCAGCTTACATCGAAAACGGTGGGCACGCTTCGCTTTGTCCACCCTGCAAATCTCAACCCTGCGACTTCAGCGCGCCGGGAAAGTGCCGCTGCAGCACGGCGCTCGGAATCGAATAGGCCTCCTGCAGATCGACGCTCCAGTACTTCAATTCGTCGAGCGGGATCCGCACGTCGGTGATGGCGCAGCGCACGTAGGTTCCGGGCGAGATCACCCGGAAATCGCCGTCCAGATATTGCACCTGCGCTTCGCCATGGCCCGAGGGGCCGAATTTATTGAGCACCGCCAAACTCTCCGATCGGCCGGCCCGCGCGGGGCTGGCGTGAAGTGTATTTTCCGAGCTTCATCTATCATAAATAGGTCGAACTGTCCGCCCCGCAAACTGACCTACTTGTGATGATTTTGTGTCTACCTGCATGATAGCGTGAATTTTATCGTGCCCACAGCGTCATAACGATCCGACAGAGACCGATGCGCCTGTTGTCAGCAATGCTATCCCTGACGCTCCTTGCCGTGGCCTGCACGGCCGGTGCCGCGCCGTTGCCGGCCCCGCGCCAGGTCGATATCCCGGCGACCGGTCTGACCTTGCACGCGCAGCTCTACAAGCCTGATGGTGACGGGCCATTTCCCACGGTCATCGCGCTGCATAGCTGCGGCGGATTGAGCGGGCAATCCGAGCCGGTGCTGCTGCGCTACCGCGACTGGGCGGAACAGCTCCTGAAGACCGGCCATGCCGTGCTGTTGCCAGACAGTTACGGTTCGCGCGAACTCGATCCGCAATGCGGCGTCAAGGAGCGCCGGGTGCTCGCCCGTCGCGAGCGGGTCGCCGATATCAACGCATCGCGGCAGTGGCTGCAGCAGCAGCCCTGGGTCGCGCGTGACCGCATCAGCCTGATGGGATGGGCAAGCGGCGCCAGCGCGCTGTTGTGGGCGGTGCGCCCGCAACTGTCGCCGCGCGGGGCCGGCCCCGATTTCCGCTCGGCGATTGCGTTCTATCCGGATTGCCGGATCTCTTCCGGCCTCGGCTGGAGCGCACGCGTGCCGACGCTGCTCTTGATCGGTGCCGACGACGATGTCAGTTCACCATCGGCCTGCCGCCAGATGGTCGATGGTGCCCGCGGCCGCAGCGCGCTGGCGCGGATCGTGGTCTATCCTGGGGCGGCTCACGATTTCGACCGCGCCAACCTTCCGCTGCGGGCGATCGCGGGGGTTGACGCTGCCTTGCCCGAACGCGGCCATATCGGCACCGATGCGGATGCGCGCAAGGACTCGCGGCAGCGCGCCACGGAATGGCTGGCGCGCTAAAACAGGCTTCCCTGATCGACTGGCTTTGACACGCGCTTCGGTGCTGCCGGCTTGGCTTCGCGCGGTGCCGCTTTCGGCGCGCCGGAGGCTGGCGCCGTTGCCTGAGGCCGATCCGCATCCGCGGTGGCGCCCACGCGGCCGTCGGCGAATTCGATGGACAGACGCGCGCTCGGTCCGACCGCGGCGGCGCCATGGACGGCATGGCCATGGTCGTCGCGCACGAGGGCAAATCCGCGGGCGAGCACGCCGCGATAGGACAGCGCCGACAGCAATTGTCCGCTATGGGCGACCCGCGCGTCGAGCCGCTGCATGGCGGTATCGAGCGCGCGGCGCGCGCGCTCGGCCAGCCGTTGCGCGCGTTCGCGGTTGCGCGCAATGGCATTGCGCTGCGCCTGCGCGTTGGAGAGCTTCGACGCTTTCAGCCTGACCTCCAGCCCGGCAAAGCGTTCGCGCCGGTTGCGCAGCAGGGCGCGGGCGGACAGCCTGATCCGTTCGCCCGATACCGTAAGGCGATGATTGGCCTGCGTGACCTGTCCGCGCAGCACCTTCAGCGTCAGGCCGGCGCTGAGATGAGAAAAGCGGCGGTGATGCGCGTGGGTATTGGCCTTCAATGCGCGGGGCAGGGCGGCGCCGAGGTGATCCAGCCGCTGCCTTGGGATCGCGAGCAGTTCGCTCAAACTCGGCAGCGCGCGGGCGGCGGCGCGCAATTCATTGCGACGGCTCTCCTGGCCGCGTTGCCAGCAAACCATCGTACGGCGCGCCAGGCTTTCCACCTCGGCGAACAGTTCGCTGCGCACGGGGACGGCCATTTCGGCCGCCGCCGTCGGCGTCGGCGCGCGCTTGTCGGCGGCGAAATCGATCAGCGTGATGTCGGTCTCATGGCCGACGGCCGAGATCAGCGGAATCATGCTGTCGGCGGCAGCGCGGACCACGATCTCCTCGTTGAACGACCAGAGATCTTCCAGCGAGCCGCCTCCGCGCGCGACGATCAGGAGATCGGGGCGCGGGATTCGGCCGCCCTCGGGTAGCGCGTTGAAGCCGCGGATGGCCGCCGCAACCTGTTCGGCCGAGCCTTCGCCCTGCACCTTGACCGGCCACACCAGCACGCGGCGGGGGAAGCGGTCCTCCAACCGATGCAGAATGTCTCTGATGACCGCCCCGGTCGGCGAGGTGACGACGCCGATCACTTCCGGCAGCCAAGGCAGCAATTGCTTGCGCGTCTCGTCGAACAGGCCCTCGGCCGCGAGTTTCCGCTTGCGCTCCTCCATCAACGCCATCAGCGCGCCGATGCCGGCAGGCTCCAGCGAGTCGATGACGATCTGGTATTTCGAGGAGTTTGGATAGGTCGTGAGCTTGCCGGTGGCGATGACCTCGAGCCCTTCCTGCGGCTTGAACCGCATCCGGGCGTGGGCGAACTTCCAGATCACCGCCTCGATCTTGGCGCTCTCGTCCTTCAGCGCGAAATAGCAGTGGCCGGAGGAGTGCGGCCCGCGAAAGCCGGAGATTTCTCCGCGGACGCGGACATGGCCGAAGCGGTCTTCGACCGTCCGCTTTAGCGCGGAGGAGAGCTCCGAGACGGTAAATTCAGGCGCGTTGATCAGGTTATCTGCTGGCATGTCAGGGCGTAGAATCGGCCTTTTCCGGCGCTTCCGCAAGGTGCCGAGGCCGTCATGGGGGCCTCACGGCACATATCCACATCGGAATAGACGCGTTGTTGCGGCCGGCCCCCGTCGTGCTAAACCGTCGCACGATAGCCGGCAACCCTCCACTTGGCTGCACTCTGAATGAACATTCTCCTGCTCGGTTCCGGCGGCCGCGAACACGCGCTGGCGTGGAAAATCGCCGCTTCCCCGCTGCTGACCAAACTGTGGTGCGCGCCCGGCAATGCCGGCATCGCGCGCGAAGCTGAATGCGTCGCGCTCGACGTTGCGAATCATGGCTCGGTGATCGAGTTCTGCAAAAGCAACGCCGTGGATCTCGTCGTGGTCGGGCCGGAGACGCCGCTGGCGGCGGGGATTGTCGATGATCTCGCGAAAGCCGGCATCAAGGCGTTCGGTCCGAGCAAGCAGGCGGCGCAGCTCGAGGGTTCCAAGGGATTCACAAAGGACCTCTGCAACGAGTTCAACATCCCGACCGGCGCTTATCGGCGCTTCGACAATGCGGATGCCGCGCTGGCCTATGTGCTCCAGCAGGGCGCGCCCATCGTGGTCAAGGCCGATGGGCTGGCCGCCGGCAAGGGCGTCGTGGTGGCAAAAACCCTGGCGGAAGCCGAAGCCGCCATCGCCATGATGTTCGAGGGCGCGTTCGGCGCGGCGGGAACGGAAGTCGTGATCGAGGAATTCCTCGCCGGCCGCGAGATCAGCTTCTTCGCGCTGTGCGACGGCGACACCGCGATCCCGCTCGCCTCGGCGCAAGACCACAAGCGCGTGTTCGATCACGATGAGGGACCGAACACCGGCGGCATGGGCGCGTATTCGCCGACGCCGTTCGTGACGGCGGAAATTCATGATCAGATCATGGCGCGGATCATTCTGCCGACGGTTGCAGGGATGAGGAAGCGCGGCACGCCGTTTCGCGGCGTGCTCTATGCCGGCGTGATGCTGACAGAGCAGGGACCGAAACTGTTCGAATACAATGTCCGCTTCGGCGACCCCGAATGCCAGGTGCTGATGCTGCGGATGATGTCGGACATCGTCCCGGCATTTCTGGCGTCCTGCGACGGGCAGTTGAAGAACTTCGATTTGCGCTGGTTTCCCGATCCGGCGCTGACGGTGGTGATGGCGGCGAAGGGCTATCCGGGCGACTACAAGAAGGGCACGCGCATCGACGGGCTTGATGACGCGGTCAAGATCGACGGTGTCGAAATTTTCCATGCCGGCACTCTGGCGAAGGACGGTGGCATTGTCGCCAATGGCGGGCGTGTGCTGAACGTCTGTGCGATGGGCAAGACCGTCACGGAGGCGAGAGAGCGTGCCTACCAGGCTGTCGACCGCATCAAATGGCCCGATGGCTTCTTCCGCCGCGACATCGCCTGGCAGGCGCTGGAGGCGGAGCGGGCCAGGCACTGACGCAAAGTCGGCAAACGGTGTCCTGCGGCGGCGAATGCGAGTTGGCTTCGCTGCGACGGAGCCGACGCGATGGTCAAAGCATGTTGCCGACGGCCTTCGTCATCTCGTCTGCGGAATAGGCCCGCAGCGATTCGGTGCGGACATTGCCGAGCGCGCCGAGGCTCAGCGTGAGCGACATGAAGGATAACTCATCTGGCGCATCGACGATGGTCACAATGTCATATCGTCCCTGTGTCCAGAGAATTTCCCTCACTCTCACTCCGAACGTCTTCGCCATTGCTTTGAAGGCGTCCGCGCGCTTCGGCGATTCCTTGGCGTTGCGGATTCCCTGATCCGTGAAATTCGCCAACACGACATAAGCTACCATGGCCATCCTCCCCGGTTAGGACCCTGCGCGGGATGAGGCCGAGCTTGACACAGCACCTGCAGCGCTGCCACCGGCTCGATCGGAAAGGTCAGCGGGCGTGACTTATCCGGCCGTTTCGGCGGAGGATTTTAGGCCGAAGACCGCAAAGGCCGCGCGAAGCTGAGCTCGTGCCCATCGGGATCGGTGATGTGAAAATAGCGTTCCCCCCATTCGGCATCGCGGGGCACGGTCGCCGGCCGGCACCCTGCCGCCAGCGCACGGTCGTAAAATGCATTGACGTCGGTGACGTAGAAAATGACGCGCCCCCACCAGGACCAGCGCCGTTGATCAGGCTGGACAATCAGGTTGAGATAGCCGCTCCCAGCCCGAAAGCTCGTAAACGACGACATTTCGCCGCCGTACAACATGTTAAACCCCAGCGAGCGGTAGAACTGGACGGCGCGTTGCATATCGTGGGTGCCGAGGGTGATTGCGCTGATGCTCTCGATCATGATGGCACTCCGGCAAGAGATTGGCCCTGAAGATCAGGTGGGTGTCTCGTCAGCGACATTCCACAGCTGCCCTGGGCAACGGCCGTGATATACTCGGATATGGCAGATGGTCAGGTCGTGCTGGTGACAACGCAACCATTGGAAGGCGGTCCGCCTATCCGGTCGGTCTACTTTGTGGCCGAACAGGATCCGGAGAAGGCCACCGCAATCATTGCGGCTGTCATGGCTCCAAACGAGAAAGTTGAAGCGTGGGGCCGGCTTCCGGAGGCAGCCGTCAAAGCGCTCGGCCTGAAACATAGCGACTTCATGCACGGCTAACCATGCACACTCCGTCATTCCGGACGACGCGCATGCGCGTCGATCCGGAATGACGAGTCGAGTCGTTACAACAAATCCCCGCCCGCGGCGCTTGCCGTCGTGCCGTGCTCGCGGAACGCCTTGATGACGTTCTTGCCGATCTTCCACTTGTGCACTTCGTCCGGACCGTCGACCAGCCGCTGCGAGCGCACCTGGGTGTACCACTTCGCCAATGGCGTATCCTGGCTGAACCCGAGCGCGCCGTGGAGCTGGATCGCGGTGTCGATCACCTTGTGCACCATGTGTGCGTGGAAGATCTTTGCGATCGAGTTCTCCTGCCGGATGTCGAGGCCTTTCTCCGCCTTGTAGGCGATGTGCAGCAGCATCAGGCGGCCGATATAGAGCTCGCTGGCGCAGTCGGCGAGCATGAACTGCACCGCCTGCCGGTCGGCGAGCAATTTGCCGAAGGTGGAGCGCCTGGTGACATGCGCCACTGCCATGTCGAGCGCGCGTTGCGCCTTGGCGACGTTGTGCATGCCGTGACGCAGGCGTCCATAGGCGAGGCGGTGCTGGCCCATGGCAAAACCATTGCCTTCGCCGCCGAGCAGATTGTCGGCCGGCACCGTCAAATCCTTGATCTCGATCTCGGAGTGGCCGCCGTGCAGCACATCGTCGTGCGGTCCTTCGATCGCCATGTTGGCGACGTTGCGCTTGATCTTGTAGCCGGGGTTCGGCAATTCCACGATGAAGGTCGAATACTGCTTGTGCCGTGGCGCGTTCGGATCGGTCTTGGCCATCACCAGCGCCATGTCGGCCACGCTGGCGGAAGAGGAAAACCATTTTTCGCCGTTCAGGATATAGTTCTCGTTGCCGTCCTTCACCGCGGTGGTCTGCATGCCGGTGGCGTCGGCACCGGCGGCCTTTTCCGTCATAGAGAAGCAGATGCGCTTCTCGCCGTTGAGCAGCGGTTTGAGGAACTTCTCCTTCTGATACTCCGTGCCGTGGGCCAGGATCGTCATCATCGAGGCGTCGTCGGGTCCCTGCGTGTTCATCGACAATGCGCCGAGCATGCTTTCGCCGAGCTCCATCTGCACCAGCGCGTTGGCAAGCGGGCCGAGCCCCATGCCGCCATATTCCTTCGGCACCCACGGGCACCACAGGCCGCGTGCACGAGCCTTGGCGCGGAGCGGGCCGAGCACTTCGGCGAGCGGTTTGGTATCGAGTTCCTTCTCCGCCGGAATGCATTCCTCGTGCACCCATTTGCGGACTTTTTCGCGAATCGCCTTGGCTTCGGCCGGGATCTCGAAATCGATCGACATTGCTGGTTTCCTCGCGTCTTGTTGTTGTTGGTCGGGCTTGGGGGATGGCATAAACCTGCGGTCTGCCAGCGGCAACGGCAAACAAAGTTTGAAGCAGCCAAGGCTGTCATACCCCGCGCATGCGGGGTATCCAGTACGCCGATGCGTCTGTTGTTGATCGCGGCGCTGGTGTTTACTGGATCATCCGCCTTCGCGGATGATGACGGGAGAGTGTGAAAATGCCCGATCTTGCCGATCTGTTTCCCGGATACGCTTCCGAATGGATCAACACCTCGTCGGGACGCATCTTCGCCCGTGTCGGCGGCAAGGGGCCGCCGCTATTGCTTCTGCACGGATTTTCATCGACGCATGTGATGTGGCACCAAGTCGCGCCGCAGCTCGCGGACCAGTTCACGCTGATCATCGCTGACCTGCCGGGCTATGGCTGGTCGGACATGCCCCGCAGCGATGAGAACCATACGCCCTACACCAAGCGCGCGATGGCGAAAGCGATGGTGGAGGCGATGGAGCAGCTCGGCCACGTGCATTTTGCGCTCGCCGGGCACGACCGCGGCGGGCGCGTGTCGTATCGGCTGGCGCTCGATCATCCCGGCCGGCTATCGAAGCTCGCGGTGCTCGATATCGCGCCGACCTATGACTATTGGGAGAAGTTGAACCGGCTTTCCGCGCTGAAGATCTACCACTGGGCGTTCCTGGCGCAGCCTTATCCGTTGCCGGAGACGCTGATCGCCAGCAACGGAGAGTTTTTCCTCCGATGGAAGATGGCGAGCCAGACTAAATCGAAGACACTCGACGCAATTGATCCGCGCGCACTGGAACATTATCTCGCGCCGTTCCGCGATCCCGCCCGTGTGCATGCGATGTGCGAGGACTACCGCGCCGGCGCCTATGCCGACTATGAGATCGACAAGGCGGATTTCGACGCCGGCAAGAAGATCACGATTCCGATGCTGGCGCTGTGGGGCGACGCCGGCGTCGCGCCCGCTGCAACGACGCCGCTCGATGCGTGGAAGAAGTGGGCGACGAAGGTGGAGGGCGCGCCGGTGGATTCCGGGCATTTTTTGACCGAGGAGAATCCGGAAGCGACGGCGAAGTTGCTCAGGGAGTTTTTTACGGCGGCGTAACTCGCCGTACATCGAAATTGTCATACCCGCGAAAGCGGGTATCCAGTACGCCGCGGCCTCTCGGTCAATCGCTGCTGTCTCTGGAATACTGGATCATCCGCCTTCGCGGATGATGACAGCGGAGTGTGGGGGGCGCGCGCCTACCGCCGCTCCCTGAAAAACTCCCGCAGCAGCGCCGCGGCCTTGCTCTCGCCGACGGCCGAGTAAACCTCCGGCACGTGATGGCAGGTCGGCTGGGCGAAGAACCGCACCCCGGAATCCACCGCGCCGCCCTTGGGATCGGCGGCGCCGTAATAGAGCCGCCGGATCCGCGCAAACGAGATCGCGCCGGCGCACATCGTGCAGGGCTCCAGCGTGACGTAGAGGTCGCAATCGACCAGCCGTTCGGTTCCGATGGCCTCTGCCGCCTGCCGGATCGCCAGGATTTCGGCATGCGCGGTCGGATCGCGGTCGGTCAACGTGCGGTTGCCGGCGGTGGCGATGACCTCGTAATCCCTCACGATCACGCAGCCGATCGGAACTTCGCCGGCTTTTCCGGCGTTTTCGGCGGTTTTCAGCGCCAAATCCATGAAAGAAGGGGCAGTCATGCCTCGTATCATTGCAATAAACCTGCTATGAGGGCCGCCTTCAGCAAACGTGGATGCCGGTTTTGCGTGAGAATGCGCCTTGAGCGAAGTGCGCGCGCGTTATCGCTATGACAGCCCATCCTGATCCGCCTGATGGCCATTTTATTCGGACCCAAGAGAACATTCATGCCCCGCGATAACGACAAAAACAACGATTCCCGCGGCCGGCGTGACCGGCCCGGAGGCGGCAAGGGCCGCGCCGGCGGTGGCAAGGGCCGCTCGGGGGCGGCGAGGGGGCCTGAGAAGAAATTTGCCAAACGCGGCTTTGGCGCCAGGGATGGCGACGAGCGCGGCGGTGAGCGGCGTCCCTATGCTGGAAAGTCCGAGGGGACAAAGTCGTTCGGCAAGAAGCCTTACGCCGGCAAGCGGGAAGGCGGTTCGTTCCGCCGCGACGATGATCGGCCGCCGCGCCGGGATTTTGGCGATCGGCCTCGGGCAAGATTTGACCGGGAGGATCGTGCCGGCGGTGATCGTCCTGAGCGGGGTCCGCGCAAGGATTTTCGCGCGCGGGACGATCGCGATGGCGACAAGCGTTCATTTAAGCCGCGCAGCGAACGGCCGAGCTATGATCGCAATGATCGCCCGCCGCGCAGGGATCGCAAGGGCGACCCTAGGGATCGTGACGAAGCGCGTCCGGCCGGGCGTTCCTCCGACCGGAAGTTCGGCGACAAGCGGCCTTACACGCAGCGCGGAGAAGGTTTCCGCAAAGACGGCGCCCGTCCGCGCGGCGATCGGCCCTATGGTGATCGTCCGCCGCGCGATGGCGAGAAGCGATTTTCGCGCGGTCCACGCAAGGATTTTGGCGATCGTCCCGAGCGGGGTGAGGACAAGCCGTGGCAAAGGCGTGATGATCGTGGTGGCGGCGAACGCCCACGGTTTTCGCGCTCGCGCGAGGACCGGCCGAAGTTCGATCGTCCGCGCGAGCGCGGAGATCGAGATCATGACAGGGAGCGGCCGGCAGGCCGCACCGAGTGGCAGGAGCATCCGCGCAGCGAAGGGCGCTTTCGCGATCGTCCGCGCCGCGACAACGAGGACGACAGCAGGATCTTTACAAAGCGGCCTGCGTTCGGCGGCCGTGGCGCCTATCGCGAGCGCCCGACCGATTTCGACAAGCGCGCGCCGCGTGCGGAGCCGAAGCCGAAGAAGGCCGGAGAGCGCATCGCCAAGGTGGTGGCGCGCGCGGGCCTTGCCTCGCGCCGCGATGCCGAGGAATGGATCACGCAAGGCCGCGTCACCGTCAATGGCCGCGTCATCAATTCGCCGGCGCTCGACGTCACCGCTAATGACGTGATCGCGGTCGACGGCAAGGTGTTGCCGCCGCGCGAGCGCACACGGCTGTTCATGTATCACAAGCCTCGCGGCCTGATGACCACGCATGCCGATCCCGAAGGGCGGCCGACCGTGTTCGACAATCTGCCCGAAGGCCTGCCACGGCTGATCTCGATCGGCCGGCTCGATTTCAACACCGAAGGGCTGTTGCTGCTGACCAATGACGGCGGGCTCGCGCGCGCCCTCGAACTGCCCGACACCGGCTGGCTGCGGCGCTATCGCGTCCGCGCCCATGGCGAGGTCACGCAGGCGCAGCTCGACGAGCTGAAGAAGGGCGTCGAAGTCGACGGCGTTAAATACGGTTCGATCGATGCGACGCTGGAGCGCGACCAGGGCGCCAATGTCTGGCTGGTGTTCGCGATCCGCGAAGGCAAGAACCGCGAGGTCCGCAACGTGATGGCGCATCTCGGCCTCGAGGTGAATCGCCTGATCCGCGTCTCCTATGGACCGTTCCAGCTCGGCGAACTGGCCGAGGGCCAGGTCGAGGAGGTCAAGACCCGGGTGCTGCGCGAGCAGCTCGGCGAGAAGATCGCTGCACTCGCGGGCGCGGATTTCAACCGGCCGATGCCGGGCGAGAAATCCGACGACGATGACGACGCAGCGCGCGGCAAGAAGCCGTTCAAGCCGGCCGGCAAAAGCGCGCTGATCGCCGACCGCAAGGGCCGGCGCGTGCTGGTGCAGCGCACTGGCAGCGAGGAAGCCCGCGCGCGCAACGAGGACGAGGCCAATGGCTACGGCCCGCCGCGCCGCCCGCGACGCGGCTATCACGGCAAGCGCGACCTGAAGCCGCGGGACGAATAGCTGGCCTATGCGCGTCGTTGGCGGAAGACTGAAGGGCCGTAACCTGGCCTCGCCATCCTCGCGGGACATTCGCCCGACGGCGGATCGCTTGCGCGAGTCCGTATTCAACATCCTGATCCACGCTTACGACAATCCGATCGAAGGCGCGCGCGTGCTCGACCTGTTCGCCGGCACCGGCGCGCTCGGCATCGAGGCGGTATCGCGCGGCGCCAGCTTCACGCTGTTCGTCGACAACGGCGCCGAAGCGCGTGCGTTGTTGCGCAACAATGTCGAGGCGCTGGGCCTCGGCGGCGTGACAAAAGTCTATCGCCGCGACGCCACCAACCTCGGGCCCGCGCATCCGGTCGAGCCGTTCTCGCTGGTGTTTCTCGATCCGCCCTATGGCAAGGGCCTCGCGGAGAAGGCGCTGGCCTCGCTGCGCGATGGCGGCTGGCTGACGCCCGGCGCGCTGCTCGTTGTGGAGGAGGCGAAGGCTGCGGCGTTCGCGGCGCCCAAGGGATTCGAGGAATTGGAGCGGCGCGCCTATGACGATACGGAGTTCGTATTTTTACGGGCTGCTTCCCAATCCTGACCTGTCATGCCCCGCGAAGGCGGGGCATCCAGTACTCCGAGACGGCAGCGATTTACTCGAACGCCGCGGCGTACTGGGTCGCCCGGTCAAGCCGGGCGATGACAGCGGAAAAAATGGCGGCACATCGTCTTAACGTCTCCCGAACAGCTTTTCGATGTCGGCGAGCTTCAACTCGACATAAGTCGGACGGCCGTGGTTGCACTGGCCGGAATTCGGCGTGTCTTCCATCTCGCGCAGCAGCGCGTTCATCTCTTCCGGCTTGAGGCGTCTCCCCGCGCGGACCGAGCCGTGACAGGCCATGGTGGCGGCGACATGCATCAGGCGGCGCTCCAGCGGCAGCGCCTCGTCCCATTCGGCCATGTGCTCGGCGAGATCGCGCAAGAGCGCTGCGGCGTCGGTCTTGCCGAGCAGCGACGGCGTCTCACGCACCGCCACAGCGCCGGGGCCGAAGGATTCGATCGCAAGGCCGAAGGAGGCGAGTTCCTCGGCGCGCGCCAGCAGATTCTCGACGGTCGCCTCATCGAGTTCGACGATCTCGGGGATCAGAAGAATCTGCCGCTGCACGCCGTGCTTCGCCAGCGACGCCTTCAGCCTCTCGTAGACGATGCGCTCATGCGCGGCGTGCTGATCCACGACGATGAGGCCGTCGCGGGTTTGCGAGACGATATAGGTCTCGTGGATTTGCGTCCGCGCCGCGCCGAGCGGTCGATCGAGCAGGTCGGCAGAGGGCTGCGCCTCGAAGCGCACGTCGGCGATCGGCGCGCCGACGTCGAATGCGGCTTGCCCGGATTCGGCGAGCGCTGTCGCCGCCGCGCTTTCGAACGCGGGCCTGACCGGATAGGCCGGCGAACTCCGCCAGTCCCAGTTGGTCGGGCGCGGCGCAAAGGAGGGGCGGAACGCGGACAGCGCCGCACCGTCAGTATTCGCCGCAGTGCGCCGGCCCTCGCGGGCGAGGCCGTCTTTGAGCGCATGCACGATCAGCGCGCGGACTAGGCCCGCATTGCGAAACCGCACCTCGGTCTTGGCCGGATGCACGTTGGCGTCGACCTCCTGCGGCGCCAGCGTCACGAACAGCGCGACGACCGGATGGCGGTCGCGCGGAAGATAATCGGAATAGGCCGCACGCACCGCGCCGAGGATGAGCTTGTCGCGCACCGGGCGGCCGTTGACGAACAAATACTGTCCGAGCGCGTTGGCGCGCGTCAGTGACGGTGCGGCGGCAAAACCCTCCACCACGACGCCTTCGCGCTCGGCGCGCACTTCGATGGCGGACGAGCGAAAATCGCTACCCAGAATATCGCCGAGCCGCGTCAGCCGGCCCGCAGCACCCGGCAGCGCCGCGGCCCAGGTCACCGGCGCGCGCTCCTCGCCGGCCAGCGTGAACGCGATATCAGGCCGCGCCATCGCCAGTCGCCGCACCACTTCGCGGATCGCCTCGGCCTCGGTGCGGTCGGTCTTGAGGAATTTCAGCCGGGCGGGCGTTGCATAAAAGAGATCGCTGACCTCGACGCGGGTGCCTTGCGACAGCGCGGCCGGCATGACCTGCGATTTCAGGCCGCCTTCGACCGACAGCGACCAGGCGTGCGGCTCGCTGGCGTGGCGCGTGGTGATACCGAGCTTCGCCACGGCGCCGATCGAGGGCAGGGCCTCGCCGCGAAAGCCCAGCGTGCGAATGCGCAAGAGATCCTCGTCGTCGAGCTTGGAGGTGGCGTGACGGTCGACGGCAAGCGCGAGATCGGCTGACGTCATGCCGCTGCCGTCATCGGTGATGCCAATGCGGCGCCTGCCGCCGCCATCGGTGAAAATGTCGACACGGCTGGCGCCGGCGTCGATGGCGTTTTCGACGAGTTCCTTGACCACGCTCGCGGGGCGTTCGACCACTTCGCCGGCGGCGATGCGATTGACGACCTGTTCGGGGAGTTGGCGGACGGGCATGAGGTCTCGGATCGATTCGAGGCTGGTGGGTGATTTTAGGCGGCTAGCGCATCAAATGCATGTGTCAAAATATTTTTACGGAACTTTTCCGGAGCTGCGGAAGCGTCGCATATGCGGTCGGGCCGTGGCCAAGGATTCGCAAAATGACCTCGAAATCCCTGCACGATTACCACATCGCGCGGCTTGCATGGCGCCTGCGCCGTTCGCGGATAATGACTGATCCGGCGATGACCATGTTCGGGTTGCGAACGGTGCCTGAAGAAGCCGAACTGTTCGTCGTCGACAAACTTCGGAGAAATGGATGAAGCTAGTGAAAACCTCGGCGATCGCGGTTGCAATCTCGGCTCTGCTTGCCGGTCCGGTACTGGCGCAAGGCGCCTCATCCGACACCCATATCCGCGGCGGAGCAAAGGGCACGACCCAGATGCAGGGCGGCGCGTCGGGCAGCATGGACGAAGACGCGCCCGCGGGTGCCACGGGCCAGAGGGCAGGCGCCAAGCCGGGTATGAAAGGCACCGTCGGAGCGGGCGGTAGTGCAGCGCCGCCCAAGGCCACGGGCGGAGCGGCGACCCCTCCGGCGACTAGCCGCTAAGTGCCTGGAGGAAACCCGGCTCCTCCATCGGGTTGTTCTCCAAACAGAACTCCGGCCGCGATCGGCGGCCGGAGTTTTTTTTGTGTCTCGGCCTGCGATCCGCGAACCGAAAGCCCGGCTGGACGGCTCTATCAGATGAGAACGAGGGTTCTCTCACTGAAAGGAGCTGTTATGTTTTATCGCAAGAACTTGCCGGGCTGGGAGCGGGCGATGCGGACGATTCTGGGCGTTGTGATGATCGCCTATGGGCTTTTCGGCATGCCCGGTACAACGGTCGGCTACCTGATCGCGGCCACCGGAGCTGTCGCGATTCTGACCGGATTTTTCGGCTTTTGTCCGATGTGCGCCATGGCTGGCCGCAGGCTCTCCTCGTCATGAGCGCGTTGGTCCGGGCGAGGGGTTGCAGCCCCTCGCTGATCGAGGCCGCCCGCGGCGGCGACACCGAGGCGCTGGTGTCGCTGATCGCAGCGGCGCAACCCGACATCCGCCGCTATGCCGCACGCAATTGCCGCGCGGCCGACATCGACGACGCGGTTCAGGAAACGCTGTTGCTGCTGTACCGGCGGGTCGGCACGTTGCGCGCGGTGACGTCGTTTTCGGCGTGGCTGTTCGCGGTCGCGCGTCGCGCCTGCCTTCGCTTGCTGCGTCGCGCAGCAGGGGGCGCGGAGGCGCCGGCCGGCGATGCGGAAATACGCCTGGCGCAACTTGCGCCGGAGGACATTCGCATCGACCTTTCGCGCGCCATCCAGTCGCTGCCCGACCACTATCGCGAGGTGATCCTGTTGCGCGACATCGAGGAACTATCGATCGACGAGATCGCAGGCGTTCTTGCCTTGACGCGCGAAAGCGTCAAGGCGCGCATTCACCGCGCGCGATTGATGATCCGGGAATATCTGATCCGCGATTAAGACGTCGTGATCGGAGGTTCAATCGTCAAAGCGGGAAGTGCGCTTGGCCTTGATGTCGCTGCGGCGCTTCTTGCCTTCCAGCCGCCGCTGCTTCGATCCGAAGGTTGGCTTGGTCGGCCGCCGCGGCGTCGGGCGGATCAGGGCCTCGCGCAACAATTCGAGCAGGCGGTCGATTGCGTCGGCCCGGTTGCGCTCCTGGGTGCGGAAGCGTTGGGCGTGGATCACGATCACGCCCTCCTTCGTCATGCGCTGACCGGCGAGCCGGACGAGCCGCGCGGCCGCATCTTCCGGCAGCGTGATCTTGCGCGTGTCGAAGCGGAGCTGGGCTGCGGTCGCGAGCTTGTTGACGTTCTGCCCGCCCGGGCCGGAGGCGCGGACGAAGCCGATCTCGATGTCGTTTTCGTCGATCGTGAGGTCGCGGGAAACCCGCATGGCGTTCACCGGAAATCGTCATGCCCGGGCTTGTCCCGGGCATCCACGTCTTACCAGCGTATCAAAAAAAGAAAACGTGGATGGCCGGGCACAGGCGAGCGGAAGCGACGCCGTCCTTCGGACGGCTATGCCCGGCGATGGCGGAGAAATACCCGTCAGTTCGCCTTCGGCGGCGCCGCAGCGGGCTGCACGGCGGCCTGCGGGGCGCGGCCGACGATCACGGTGAGCAGGCCCTGGCCCCACAGCTTCTGCGCGGCTTTCTTGGCGTCGTCGAGCGTCACGGCGTCGACGAGGGCATTGCGCTTCTCGATGTAGTCGATCGGCAGCTTGTCGAGCTGGTACTGCAGCAGCGCCTGCGCCAGCTTCGAGGACGTATCGAGCGCCAGCATCTGCGAGCCCTTCAGATACGACTTGGCCTCGTCCAGCTCCTTTTGGGTCGGGCCGTCCTCGGCGATGCGGCGGATTTCCTTCTCGATCGCGTCCACCGTCTCGCCGGCCCGGTCGGCACGGGTGCCGGTATTGCCGATGAACAGCGCGGAGCGATCCATCCAGAGCAGGGATTCATAAACGGAATAGGCGAGGCCGCGCTTTTCGCGGACTTCCCTGTAAAGCCGCGACGACAAGCCGCCGCCGCCGAGGATGTGGTTCACGACATAGGCGGCCATGAAATTCGGATCGTGGCGGCGAATGCCGGGGCCGCCGAACATCACCACGGTCTGCGGCACGTCGAGCGGCACGAACGCGCGCCGCGGCGGCTTGGTGGCCTCGACCTCGGTTACCGGCGTCAGGCTGGCCTTGGCCGGCAGGCCGCCGAACGTCTTGTCCAGGAGCTTGCCGAGCGTGTCGGCATCGACATCGCCGACCACGGCGATCCGCAAGCTATCCTTCGCAATCACGCGGCCGACGTAATCCTTCATGTCGGCGACATCGATCTTCGGCACGCTGTCCAGCGTGCCGTTGGCCTGTCGGCCATACGGATGATCGCCAAAGGCCAGTTCCAGAAAATTGCGGCTCGCCAGCGAAGTCGGGTTGGTGGAGTCGCGGCGCAGCCTGGAGAGTACCTGCGCGCGAATGCGCTCGACATCGGCGGCGTCGAAATGCGGCGAGGTCAGCGCCAGGTGGAGCAGGCCGAAAGCCTCGTCCTTGTTGTCCTTGAGCATGCGGAGCGAGCCGCGGAAATAATCCCGGGTCGACGAAAAGCTCAACTCGATGGCGCGGCGCTCGAGGCGCTCGTGGAAGGTTTTGGAATCGAGACCTCCGGAGCCCTCGTCGAGCAGGCTGGCGACCATGTTGCCGACGCCGGACTTGCCGGCCGGATCCTGGGCGGCCCCGCCGGCAAAGGCATATTCCATCGCTATCAGCGGCACGGTGGCGTCCTGCACGAACCAGGCCTCGATGCCGCCTGGCGAGACCAGCCGCTGGATCTTTGCTGCGGCGTGCGACGGGCTCGCCGCCAGCAACAGCAATACGGCGCCGGCGATCAGGGCGGATGCGAGGCGCTGCGCGGGAATCGAAAAACGGATCACGAGCGCTTCTCCTCGCGTTTTGCCGTCGTATCCTTGATGAGATAGCCGGTCACGGAACGTTTCTTGTCGAGCCATTTCTGCGCGGCGTCACGGACCTGCTCGGCGGTCACGGCGCGAATCCGGTCCGGCCAGCTCCTGATGTCGTCGATGGACAGTCCCGTGGTCAGCGCGCCGCCATACCAGCGTGCCAGCGTGGCCTGGTTGTCCTGGGCGTAGATCGCTTCCGCAATCAACTGGGTCTTGACCCGCTCGAGATCCTCGGCGCGGGCGGGATTCTGGATGACCTCCGCGATCACGCCGTCGATCGCCTGCTCGATCTGCGAAAACTCCACGCCGGGTTTTGGCGAAACCGAGATCGAGAACTGCGAGGGATCCAGCGCGGTGCCCTGGTAACCGGCGCCGGCGCTGGTCGCGAGCTGACGGTCGATTACCAGTGCGCGATAGAGATAGGAGTTGGAGCCGCCGCCCATCAGTTGTGCGAGCACGTCGAGCGCGGGGCCTTCTCCGGCCGCAGCGGTCGTGGAAGAGGGGACGAGATAATAGCGCCGCAGGCTGGTCTGCTCGACGCGCGGGTCGGACAGCGTCACCGTGCGCGGCGCCGCCGGCACCGGCTCCTGCGGACGGATTCGTCGCGCGGGAATGGCCGGCTGCGCCGGGATGCCGCCATAGGCCTTCTCCACCATCGCCCGGACTTCCTTGGTATCGACGTCGCCCGCGATCACCAGGATCGCGTTGTTCGGCGCGTAGAAGCGCTTGTAGAACGCCAGCGCATCCTCGCGGTCGAGCTTCTCGATTTCCTGGCGCCAGCCGATCACCGGACGGCCATAGGGATGGTTGAGATACAGCGCCGCCATGATCTGTTCGGTGAGCCGGGCGTCCGGATTGTTGGCGACCCGCATGTTGAATTCCTCGAGCACGACATCGCGCTCGGGAAGTACGTTCTCATCCTTGAGGATAAGGCCGGTCATGCGGTCGGCTTCGAACTCCATCATTTTCGCAAGCTGCTCGCGCGGCACGCGCTGGAAATAGCCGGTGTAATCGAGCGAGGTGAAGGCGTTCTCATTGCCGCCGATCCGCAGCACGGTCTGCGAAAATTCACCGGCGGGATGTTTGGCCGTTCCCTTGAACATCAGGTGTTCGAGGAAGTGCGCCAGTCCCGATTTGCCCGGCGTCTCGTCGGCGGAGCCGACCTTGTACCAGATCATCTGCGTGACGACGGGTGTGCGGTGATCCGGGATCACGACGACTTGCAGGCCGTTGTCGAGGGTGAAGCTGGCCGGACGTTCCGACGTGACCGTGGTCTGGGCGAGTGCGCTGCCGGCGGAGAAAGCAAACGTCGAGATGAGGGCTATAGCGAGAGAAACGGCAAGACGGTGTGAGGACATCATGACCTATCTGGCGCTAAAATTCCGCAAAGCTGGTTACCGGCCCTGCGAAACCAATCCGCGCAAATGTTAGAAGTAACCCGACAAAACCGTTCGGGATCAAAGCCGCGGCATCGTACACCGCGCCGGTATCAACTATCGTCACGATGGCGAGAGATCAGCTTAACTAATCGCCATACTTGCCCTTGGAGGGATTGTATTCCTTGTTCAGCGATTCCTTCGGCCCGGTGCCGTAGGCATAGTTCGGCGACGGCGTCTGGTAGCCGGGCGGGGGCTGGGTCAGCGAGTCCCGCGTCGGCTCGCCCTTGAATTGGGCCGTCTCGGACTTGTTGCCTCCGAACAGGCCGCTGAAACCGCCGCTATAGCCGAGCTGCGACGGGCTCAGGATTGGGTTGTTGTTCGAGGTGCCGGGCTGCACCGGATCGTTGTCCTTGCGCGCAGGCGCCGCGGTCTTGCCCACCGCGAGTTCGGCCGGCGTCAGGATGCGGGCCGCTTCGCGCGGATCCTTGTTCTCTTTCTTGCGGGCCGCAATCGCCGCCTTGCGCCGCTGCTCGTCGGGATCCTTGGGCCAGTTCGGCGCGTTCGCGTCGGCCGCGGCCGCGGCCGGCGGCGGCAAATCCAGTTTGGGTGGAACGACCAACGGGGAGCGCTCGCGGTATTCGATGCCGCGGTTTTCCATGTTGGTGCCGCCGATGCCGCGCATGATGCCTTCGATGATCTTTTCCTCGAAGGTCTTGTCGTCTTCGTCCTCGTCGTCAGCCGCACGGACCGGGCCAGCGGCCATCACGAGGCCGATGCCCAGCGCAATCGCGGCGAACCGCAGCGCCCGGCTCAGCGAGCTATCCTGCACCATCCAGAAGCGGGCTTCGGTCTCGCGCATCGCGCTGTTCCCATTCACAATTTCTGCAACACGCGGGGGCCGCGCTTAAGGGGCCTAACGGCTCCATACCGCAGGGGTTCGTATCGGCCGGGATCAGGGCGCTTTTGCGGCGGGTACCCCCAGGAACGAGTCATACAATAGGCCCGCTACCCCGGCAACAATGGCCACGTCCGCAAGGTTAAACACGTACCAATTGAAGGTTTTTCCCCCGATCTCGATGTGGAACAGGGCAAAATCGACCACCGCGCCGTGCACGAATCGGTCGATGCCGTTGCCGACCGCGCCGCCGATGATCAGGCCGAGGGCCAGCGTCGCCAGGAGGGTACTGGAGCGCGCCATCCAGATTCCCAGCACGATCACCGCAATCGCCTTGATCGCCATCAGCGCGAGCTGGGCGAGCTGGTTATCGCTCTGGAACCAGCCAAAGCTGATCCCGAGATTCCAGGCGAGCACCAGGTCGAAGAACGGCGTGACCCTGACCGCGCCGCGATTGGCGAGGTCGAACACGTAGAGCAGCCATAGCTTCGAGGCCTGGTCGAACGCCAGCGTCGCGACCGCGGCCATGACGCCGGCGCGAAGGTGAGGGGTTGTCGAGCGTTCGAGGCCAGACACTTATCTCGCTTTCTTCTTTTTCTTCTTTTTCGACGCGGTCGCAGACGACGTTCTTCCGGTCTTCTTGGCGGCCTTTTTCTTGTTCGCCTTCTTTACCGCTTTCTTCTTGGCTCCCTTCTTGGCCGCCTTCGTTGCCGAAGCTGCTTTTTTGGATTTGGCGGCTTTCCTGACCTTGGCTTTCTTGGCTTTGGCTTTCTTGGCCGTGGTTTTGTTGGCCTTGGCTTTCTTGGCCTTGGCTTTCTTGGTTGTGGCCGTCTTGGCTGCAGCCTTCTTGGGTTCTGCTTTCTTGACTTCGGCCTTGAGTTCGGGGGCGCTCTTGGCTTTCGCCTCGCTCTTGGCTTGCTCGGCCTCCGCGGTTTGCAAAGTCTTCTTGGCTCTGACCTTCTTCGCAGTCGTGTCCGCCGTTGCCTTTCCTGAATCGGCCTGCTCCAGCGCCTCCTCCGCTTGTTGCGGTTGTTCTACGGCTGGCTGCTCGACCAACGCGACAGGCTTGGCATGTTCAACCGCGTCGACCGGCTTACGGCCTTCGGCAAGCGCCTCCCATTCCCGCAAGGCCTGCGCATCGCGCGGGGAGACGTCGGGATACTCGGTATCTTCGCCGACGGTCGGCAAGATCTTCCACGACCGCGCGCATTTGGTGCCCATGGCCTTTTCGACCACGACGGCGACGCCTGGCACGTCGGCGAGGCTGAATGCGCTGGCCGGCGCATCGTCATGGGTCACCATCGCGTTCGAGGTGATGCAGACCTCGGCCAGATCGACGTCGAACAGCGTGTTGAAGATGTTCTTGTCCGACACATAGACCAGCGGCGAGGCTTCCAGCGAGGAGCCGATGTTCTTGGCCGCGCGTTCGACTTCGAGCGCGCCGGTGACGACACGGCGGACGTCGCGAATGGTCTCCCACTTGGCGGCGAGCTTCTCATCGCGGAACTGGTCAAAACCTTCCGGGAACAGCGTCAGGTGCACCGAGGCTTCCGCGTCCGGCTTGTACATCCGCCACGCTTCTTCGGTCGTGAAGCTGAGCACCGGCGCCAGCCAGCGCAGGATCGCATCGCAGATGATGTCGATCGCGGTCAGCGCCGCCTTGCGCGCCACCGAGGACGGCGGATCGCAATAGAGCGTGTCCTTGCGGATGTCGAAGTAGAACGCCGACAATTCGCTGTTCATGAAAGCCGCGAGCGTCGCGACCACCGTCTTGTAGTCGAACTCGGCATAGGCCTGGCGCACGGTCGTCGCGCGCTTTGCCAGTTCGTGCAGCATCAAGCGCTCCAGCTCAGGCATGTCGCCATGGGCGACCGTGTCGGCCGGGTTGAAATGATGCAGCGTGCCGAGCATCCAGCGGATCGAGTTGCGCAGTTTGCGGTAGGTCTCGATCGTGTTCTTGAGGATTTCGGGGCCGATGCGCTGGTCGTCGGCATAGTCGGTGGCGCAGACCCACAGCCGCAGGATATCCGCGCCGGAATCCTTCATCACCTTTTGCGGCTCGACGGTGTTGCCGAGCGATTTCGACATCTTGCGACCGTTCTCGTCCAGCGTGAAGCCGTGGGTGAGCACCACGTCATAGGGCGCGCGGCCGCGGGTGCCGGAGCTCTCCAGCAGCGAGGAATGGAACCAGCCGCGATGCTGGTCGCTGCCTTCGAGATACATAACGGTATCGGCACCGCCATCGACCTTGCGGACGATGTTGCCGAGGCTCGGAAAATTCTGGCGGTCCTCCAGCACGAAGGCGTGCGTCGAGCCGGAGTCGAACCAGACGTCCAGGATGTCGTCGACCTTCTGCCAATCCTCGCCGGCGCGCTCGCCCAGGAAACGTTCACGTGCGCCGTCCATGTACCAGGCGTCGGCGCCTTCTTCCATGAAGGCTTCGACGATGCGCTGGTTGACGATGTCGTCCTGCAGGATTTCGGCCGAGCCGTCGCCCTTCTCGCGCACGAACACGGCGATCGGCACGCCCCAGGCGCGCTGGCGCGAGATCACCCAGTCGGGGCGGCCCGAGATCATGCCGTTGATGCGGTTCTGGCCGGCGGGCGGCACCCATTGCGTTACCGAGATCGCGTGCAGCGCGCGCGCGCGCAGCGTATCGCCAGGCTTGGTCTTGCCGTCCATCGCAATGTCCTTGTCCATCGCGATGAACCATTGCGGCGTGTTGCGGAAGATCACCGGCTTCTTCGAGCGCCAGGAATGCGGATATTGATGCTTGAGCCGGCCGCGGGCCAGGAGCTTGCCGGCCTCGACCAGCGCCTTGATGACGGCCTCGTTGGCGTCGCCTTTTTCGCCCTTGTCGTTGATCACGCGCCTGCCGGTGAAGCCAGGAGCGTGATCGGTGAAAGCACCGTTCTCGTCGACGGTGTAGGGGATGGCGGTGTTGATGCCGCGTTGATCGAGCTCACGCGCATTTGCCGTCCAGACGTCGAAATCTTCGCGGCCGTGGCCCGGTGCGGTATGGACGAAGCCGGTGCCGGTGTCGTCGGTGACGTGGTCGCCGGGCAACAGCGCCACCGTGAACTCGTAGCCACCGCTAAAGCCCTTCAACGGATGGGCGCATTCCACCGCGTCGAGCGTGTCGCCGGGCAGGTCGCGCACCTTTTCATAGGCGGTGACGCGCGCCTGCTTGAATACTTCTGCCGCGAGCGCATCGGCGAGGATCAGATGATCGCCGGTCTTGGCCCAATTGTCGGCGGGCGCATCGGTGACCTTGTAGAGGCCATAGGCGATTTTCGGCGAGAAAGAGATGGCGCGATTGCCGGGCAGCGTCCACGGCGTGGTGGTCCAGATCACCACGGAGGCCTCGGCCAGCGCGCCATGCGCCGGCGAGGTGACCGGAAATTTCACCCACACCATGTCCGAGGTATAGTCCTCGTACTCGACCTCGGCTTCGGCCAGCGCGGTCTTCTCTACCACGCTCCACATCACGGGCTTCGAGCCGCGATAGAGCGTGCCGTTGGCGGCGAACTTCATCAATTCGCGCGCGATCTGGGCTTCCGCCGGATAGCTCATGGTCGCGTAGGGGTGGTCCCAGTCGCCGATGATGCCGAGCCGCTTGAACTCCTCACGCTGTACGTTGAGCCAGTGCGTCGCGTAGGCGCGGCACTCTTTCCGGAACGCCACCATCGCGGTGGAATCGCGGAAGTCCGGCTTCGGCTTGCCCTTGGAGCGGTAGTTCTCCTCTTCGATCTTCCATTCGATCGGCAGGCCGTGGCAATCCCAGCCCGGCACGTAGTTGGAATCGAAGCCGAGCATCTGCTGGCTCTTGGTGACGACGTCCTTGAGGATCTTGTTCAGCGCGTGGCCGATATGGATGTTGCCGTTGGCGTAGGGCGGCCCGTCGTGCAGCACGAATTTGGCGCGGCCCTGCGCGCTCTCGCGCAGCTTTCCGTAGAGGTCGATCTCGTTCCAGTATTTGAGGATCTCCGGCTCGCGCTGCGGCAGGCCGGCGCGCATCGGGAATTCCGTCTGCGGCAGGAACAGGGTTTTCGAATAGTCTGATACGTCGGACTTTTGCGGCTGTTGGGACATGAACGCTCTGGTTGGCTCGAAGACGGCGCTGAAAAGCGGATATCGCGGGGTGAACAGGGAAATCCCGGTCTTGCGCCGAGCCAAAGCTCAGGCGGAAGCCGGGCCGCTAATGCTGATGGTGCGCCGCGCAAACATGGGGCTTTCCATAGCAGGGGGCCGGGAAAATCGCAAAGGTCTGCCTGCCGGGCAGCTTATTGGGTTTGCTTGTTGTGTTGCGGATGTTTCCTGAGGCACTAATTTATTGATAATCGGAGATAAATGAAGCATCCAGCGCTTCGGATAATGCGGTGAATTTGGTCAGAATTCTTGAGATACGGTCGTTCGCCAATCAGATCTTTGGCGATGAGGAGAAAGCCGAGGCTTGGCTCCAGCGACCCAACGGCTCGTTGTCAGGCCAAAAGCCCGGCGACCTCCTGAAGGATGACCTCGGCACGGTTGTTGTTCGCGAACTGCTCGAACAGATCGATCATGGAATCTTTGCCTGAGCTGGCGTCGCGGTCCGAGGAAGGCCGTCAAGCTGTTGATGTCAACCGCGGCCGCGCCGGGTTTCCGGCGACCGTGACGCCAGGGCCGACGTCCCGCGTCACCACGCTGCCGGCGCCGATTACGGCGCCATTACCGATCGTGATGCCGGGGAGGATGATGGCGCCGCCGCCGATCCAGACGTCGCTGCCGATCCGCACCGGGCGACCGAATTCGAGGCCGGTTCGCCGCGTCTCGGCGTCGCGCGGGTGGTCGGCGGCATAGATTTGCGTCGCCGGCCCGATCTGGGTGCGGTCGCCGATCGTCACTTCGACCACGTCGAGGATGACGCAATTGAAGTTGAGAAACACCTCGTCGCCGAGCCGGATATTGTAGCCGTAGTCGCAAAAGAACGGCGGACGGATCACCGCACCAGTCCCGACACGGCCGAAATGGGCCGACAGCAGCGCATGCCGCTCGGACACAGGCGCAGCCATCGCCGCGTTGTAGCGCGCGAGCCAGGCCTTGTTGGCGGCGGCATCCGCCTGCAGTTCCGGATCGCCGGGGCGATAGAGCTCGCCGGCCAGCATCTTTTCTTTTTCGGTCTTGCTCAACCGATCACTCCGAGCTTCGGAAACGCATCAGGCGCGGCGGCCAGCCGCGCGCGGGCGCGCGTGCTGTCGTCGTCCATCTGCCGGATCAACGCGTCGATCGAGTCGAATTTAAGTTCGTCGCGGATGAAGCCGATGAAGGCGACGTCGAGCACCGTGCCATAGAGCTCGCCCTTGAAGTCGAACAGGAATACTTCCAGAAGCGGCGCGCCATTGTCGAAGGTCGGGCGGCGGCCGAAGCTTGCGACGGCGTCGAAGCGATCAGTCCCGCGGCCAACCCGCACCGCATAGATGCCATGCTTGAGGCTGCAATTCTTGTCGAGGCGGATGTTGGCGGTGGGATAGCCAAGATCGCGGCCGCGCTTCTCGCCATGAATCACCGCGCCGCTGACGAACCACGGTCCGCCCAGCATGGCGGTGGCTTCGTCGATCTGGCCCTCCGCCAAGGCCATACGGATCGCGCTGGAGGACACCGGCCGTTCCTCGATATCGACATGGGCCTGGACGTCGACCTCGATGCCGAGCCGCGGCCCCTCGCTGACCAAGAGGCTCGGCGAGCCGGCCCGGCCCTTGCCGAAATGAAAGTCGTAGCCGACCGCAATGCCGCTGACGCCGAGCCGCCCGATCAGGTCATGGTGAATGAAATCTTGCGCCGAGGTTCCGGCGCGGGTCTTGTCGAAGGTCATCACGACCGCGCCGTCTAGCCCCGTTCCGGCCAGCAGCCGCAGCTTGCTGGTCTCGTCGGAGAGGCGGAACTGGGGGCTGTTCGGGCTGAAAAAGCTGCGCGGATGCGGCTCGAAGGTGACGGCAAAGGCCGGCTTGCCGTGGGCGCGGCCCATCCGCAAAGCCGCGTCGATCACGGCCCGGTGGCCCAGGTGGACGCCGTCGAAATTGCCCATGGCGACCACCGCCCCGCGGGGGATGTCGGCGGCAGGGGTGGTGTCTCGGATAACGGTAAAACCAGTTGTCATTTCAAGGATTCTTGGTCTCGGTGAAGGCGGCCGGACGGTGACGCGGCGTCGCCGCCGAAGTCAAGCCGGGCGGGTCGGGCCAAAACGAGTGCAATCCGGTGTCGCCCGGTTAACGGGCTGTTTAACGGCTGCTGCTAGACGTTGGAGGAGGACTGCGGATCGCGCAGGCCTGTCGATATTTTGTCGCGTAGAGCGTTGAGCGGGGGAAAAGATGGCGGTTGATTTGTCCATGCCGGTTCTGGTGGTTGATGACTACAGCACCATGATCCGCATCATCCGAAATCTTTTGAAGCAGCTCGGCTTCGACAACATCGACGACGCCAGCGACGGCTCGGCCGCGCTGAACAAGATGCGCAGCAAGAAGTACGGACTGGTGATCTCGGACTGGAACATGGAGCCGATGACTGGCTACGACCTGCTCAAGGAAGTCCGCGCCGATCCCAACCTCGCCACCACCCCCTTCATCATGATCACGGCGGAATCCAAGACCGAGAACGTGATCGCCGCCAAGAAGGCCGGCGTGAACAATTACATCGTCAAGCCGTTCAACGCGGCAACGCTGAAGACCAAGATCGAGGCGGTCTTCCCGGACATGGCGACGGCGTAAGGCGCCTGGTCTCCAACTCGCTCCAATTCTCGCGATGCCCGGCCCAGTCCCGGGCATGCTGCGCTCTCATGAGTCCACGGCCTGCCAGGTCTTGCGTTGTCGGATGATGTAAGGCCCATTCCTACTTTGCATGGGGTTGTTTTCGCAATTTTGAGTCCGGTGCAGCGATGCACCTACCAGCGCAGCTCCCGCATCAGTGCGCGGGGCGGGTGGCCGAACAGCTCTTTCACCGAGGCCGGGTCGAGCTGCTCGATGCCTTCGAATTCCTCGGAATGAATGCCGCGAGTCACGAACAGGCAGTCGATCCCGAAGCCGAGCGCGCCCGTGAGGTCAGTGCGCACTGAATCCCCGATCGCCAGCACGCGGTCGAGTGAGGTCGGTCGGCCGCGGCGCTCGGCGGCGAGCACCATGGCGCGTTCATAGATCGGCCGGTGCGGCTTGCCGTAGAAAACCACCTCGCCGCCGAGCTCGCGATAGAGTTCGGCAATGGCGCCCGCGCAATAGATCAGCCGGTCGCCACGTTCGACCACGATGTCGGGGTTGGCGCAGACCAGCGGCAGTTTGCGCTCGCGCGCCTGCAGCAGTATCGCGCGATAGTCTTCGGCCGATTCGGTTTCGTCATCGAACAGGCCTGTACAGATGATGTAGTCGGCTTGCTCCAGCGGCCCCAGCACGGCATCGAGCCCGCGGTGGATCGAAGAATCTCGTTCCGGACCGACCCAGAATATCTTCTTGCCGGGGTGATCGGCGACGAAGTGCCGGGTCAGGTCGCCGGAACTGACGATGGCGTCGTAGGTTTCGTCGGCGACGCCGAGCTTGCGCAATTGCCGCTGCACGGAATCGGCCGGCCGCGGCGCGTTGGTGATCAGGATGACGATGCCGCCGCGCTGGCGATAGGTGTGGAGCGCCTCGCAGGCTTCCGGAAAGGCCTCGAGCCCGTTATGCACCACGCCCCAGATATCGGAGAGAATGACCTCGACGCCGTCCACGAGGTCGCGCAGCCGCTCGACGAAGCGCAATGAGGTCATGATGTTGGAAGCCTGTTAGCCTGGTCCCGCGGCGCGGCGCGCCAGAGCGGCATTGCCGGTCGCCCGCATCGGAGGCTCTGCGGTCTGGCTGGCCATGGGAATGGTGTTGCTGGAGCCATTGGGGCTTCCGGATTCCTTGTTCGCTGTCGCCCCGCCGGTAGCAGATGCCCCCTCGGGCCGCAACGGCCGCGGCGGCGCAAACAGGAAACCCTGGCCAAACCGCACGTCATAGTCGAGCAGGTCCACCACCGCGCGCTCGCCCTCGATCTTCTCGGCGATCAGGTCGATGCCGAAACGGCCTAGCAGGTCGGAAAGATCGGAAGGGTGAATGTCCGAGGTCGAGCTCTGCTTGGGATCGAGCAACAACGCCGCCGGGACCTTGATAAAACGGACGCCGCGATCGGCGAGGTCGCGCGGCTCGATCCTGAGGTCGGTGACATGATCGATCGAGAAGCGGTAACCACGCTGCGACAGCGCGGCGAGATTCTCGATCTCGGTCGGACGGAGGTGGCGGAACGCCGCCTGCTTGAATTCGAGCACGAAGGACGGCGCCAGCGCCCGATTGGCCTCGAGGAAGTCGAGGCATTGCGCGAAATTGGCGGCATTGCCGAGCGTCGCCGCCGAGACGTTGCAGAACACGCCGACGTCCTTGTTGCGCACCATCAGGCGGCGCAGCACCTGCACACAGCGCAGCATCACCATGTGATCGATCTTGCCGATCAGCCCGCCGGCTTCGGCAGTGGGAATGAAATCGTCGGCGGCGAGAATCTGGTCCTTGTCGTCGCGCAGCCGTGTCACCGCCTCGTAGAAGCGCACCTTGCGCTGCGGCAGCGTGACCATCGGCTGCAGGTAGATGTCGAGCCGGCTTTCCTCGATGGCGTTCTTCACTGCGGCAAGCAGTTGCGGCTGGTTGCGCGAGGGCGAAGCGGCTTCCCCGGCAATTGCAGCCGCTGCCGGCTTTGCGACAACAGCCGGTGCGGGCCTGGCGACGATCGGCGCGGTTTGCTCCGCGGCGATCGCCGGTTCGCTCGGAGGTTCCGGATCCGGCCGGCTCGCCGGGGCGGGGGCTGCGGCCGCCGCACCCTGCGCCAAGAGATCCTCATGGCCGGCCACCGAGACGGCCAGTTGCTTGACCAGGACGCCAAGTTCGTTGATTTCGCCGACCACCGCCTGGATGCGATCGGAGCTTGCGGAGTTCGACGACACCAGGCGGCCCTCGACGGCGGCGAGCCGGCGGCCGAATTCGGCAACCTGACGGGCGAGGTCGGCGGTGCCGCGGGAAAGGTCGGCGATCTGGCCGCCGACGTCGGAGCGGTCGCGCAGCCGCATCGACACGGCGTTGTAGAGAATCAGGAACGTCAGCGCGGTGAGCGCCACGATCGCGGATTCGGTGCCATTGAAGCCCGCCACCGCATGCAGGACGAGGCCAAGGGAGGCTGCGACCAGCACCATGCAGATGGCGATGAAAATCGTCGAAATGCGAATCATGTCGCGCGCTACGCCCTCAGGTCCGAACTGTCTTCACCCGGGAAAACACGGAAGTTTCAGGCACGTTCCGGTTTGCGCTCCCCCAAGCGCCACACAACCTTAGCATCAATGTTGATTCGCAAGGCTAGTGATTCTTTGGACACGGTCGGAACTGGAAAATGCAGTGCCGGTCGGTTGTGTGTTCCGGACGCGGCGCAGCGTGTAACGCTGCGTCGCAGAGCCGGGACCCGGGCGCGGCCGCCTACGCCGTGGCGCGGATCACCTTGGCGACCTTGTCGATGATCTCGCCGATCTGGTCTTCGGTGACGATCAGGGGCGGGGTCAGCGCCAGCGTATCGCCGGCCACCCGGAGCATCAGATCATGGTCGTGGAAGGCGCTATTGAGCCCGGCAAAGCCGCGCTTGCCCGGCGCGTCGGCCTGCGGCGCGAGATCGATGCCGGCGGTCAGGCCGATGGTGCGGATATCCACGACGCCCGGCTCGTTGCGCAGCGACATCACGGCGTCGGCAAATTTCGGCTCGAACTCACGCGCGCGGTCGAACAGCTTCTCGTCGCGGTAAATGTCGAGCGTAGCAAGAGCCGCGGCGCAGGCCAGCGGGTGCGCGGAATAGGTGTAGCCATGGGTCAGTTCCACGGCATATTCCGGGCCGTTCATGAAGGCGTCGTGGATCGTGTCGCGCACCAGCACGCCACCCATCGGCGCCGCGCCATTGGTGACGCCCTTGGCGAAGGTCAGCATGTCGGGCGTGACGCCATAGCGTTCGGCGGCAAAGGCGAAGCCGAGCCGACCAAAGCCGGTGATGACCTCGTCGAAGATCAGAAGGATGCCGTGCTTCTGGGTGATCTCGCGCAAGCGCTTGAGATAGCCCTTCGGCGCCGGCAGCACGCCGGTCGATCCGGCCATCGGCTCGACGATCACGGCGGCGATGGTGTTGGCGCCGTGCAGGTTGACGAGGCGCTCCAGCTCGTCGGCGAAATGCGCGCCATATTCCGGCTCGCCCTTGCTGAACGCCTGCTTCTCGCGGTCGTAGGTCGCCGGCAGATGGTCGACGCCGGTCAGCAGCGAGCCGAACAGCTTTCGGTTACCGACGATGCCGCCGACGGAGGTGCCGCCGAAGCCGACGCCATGATAGCCGCGCTCGCGGCCGATCAGGCGGATACGGCTGCCCTGGCCGTTGATCTGGTGATAGGCGAGAGCGATCTTGAGCGCGGTGTCGGCCGCCTCCGAGCCGGAGTTGCAGAAGAATACATGGTCGAGGCCGTCGGGTGCCAGCTCGGCGATGCGGCTCGCAAGTTCGAACGCCTGCGGGATACCGAACTGGAATGGCGGCGCATAGTCCAGCGCCTCGGCCTGCTTGGCGATCGCCGACGAAATCTCGGTGCGGCCGTGTCCGGCATTGGTGCACCACATGCCCGAGGCGGCGTCGATGATCTTGCGGCCGTCGACGGTGAAGTAGTGCATGTCCTTGGCACCGGCGAGCAGCCGCGGATTCTTCTTGAACGCCCGGTTCGCGGTGAACGGCATCCAGTGCGCGGCGAGATCGTTCGGAACGTTGACGGGAGTGGGGCGAGGGCTCTTGTCCAGCATGGAAGGCCTCTTCTGAGTTGTGAGCGGCTGGCTGCAAACCTATCAGTTTCGTCGCGACACGGGAACGCCACCACGACGTGATATTTTCGCGCAATCGGACAGTTCAGAGGTCGGTCGCGGCGATCCAGAATACTTCGCCCTCGGAATCCTCGGTGTCGAGCCAGAGCAGCGGCAGTTGCGGATAGGCGGCGTCCAGTTGCGGGCGGCAGCGGCCGATCTCGCATAACAGCCCGCCCTGCGGCGTCAGGTGCGCGGCCGCCTCGTCGAGGATGCGCCTGACAATGTCGAGCCCATCGAAGCCGCCATCGAAGGCGAGTTTCGGCTCGGCGCGGCATTCGCGCGGCAGGCCGGCCATGCCTTCCGCATCGACATAGGGCGGATTGGAAATGATGAGGTCGTAGCGCTTATCCCCCAGCGGCTTGAACAGATCGCCGCGGTACAGTGTGAGCCTGTCCTGAAGCCCATAGTTGCCGACATTACGTGCGGCGACTTCGAGGGCATCCTTGGAGATATCGACCGCGTCTACCGCGGCATTCGGAAAATTCCGGCTGGCCAGGATGGCAAGACAGCCCGAGCCGGTGCAGAGATCGAGCACGCTTTCCACCGTGTCGGGGTCCGAGATCAGCGAGCCCGCCTCGTCGTCGCCGTCGCGGCCGAAATGCTGGTCCAGCAATTCGCCGATGAAGGAACGCGGCACGATGGTGCGCTCGTCGACATAGAATGGCAGGCCGCGCATGTAGATCTTGTTGACGAGATAGGCGGCAGGCTTTCGCGTCGTGACGCGGCGCGCGATCAGATCGAGGATATTCTTGCCTTCGGCCGCGGTGACGCGCGCGGTCGCGAAGGTCTCGAACTGGTCGGGGTGGAGGTGCAGCGCCTCGCAGACCAGGAATGCGGCTTCGGCAACCGGATCGGTGGTGCCGTGCGCAAATACAAGTTTGGCCTCGACGAAGCGGCTGACGGCATAGCGGACGAAATCGAGCAGCGTCAGCAATTCTCCCGCGCCGACCTTGGGAAGTTTTGATGTGGTCTGGCCGCGCTTCGCCGCCGGCTTCGTGCGCCTGGCCATCAGGACTTGGTCCAGCGCGCGGCTGCGGCGTCGTCATGATCGCGCGCTTCGATCCAGCTCGTGCCTTTTTCGCTTTCCTCGCGCTTCCAGAACGGCGCGTTGGTCTTTAGATAATCCATCAGGAATTCCGCCGCTTCAAAGGCTGCCTGCCGGTGCGGCGAGGCGGTTACCACGAGCACGATGTTCTCGCCCGGCGCGATGCGGCCGAACCGGTGAATGACGGTGAGGCCCTGCAACGGCCAGCGCGACAGCGCCTCGTCGGCATGGCGCCCGATCTCGGCTTCGGCCATGCCGGGATAATGCTCGAGCGTTAGCGCGGCGATCGGCTCGCCGTTCTCGCTGCCGCGGCAGATGCCGCTGAAGGTGACGACGGCGCCGATATCGGTCCGGCCACGGGTAAGCGCCGCGATTTCCTGCGCAGCGTCGAAATCCGCTTCCTGGATGCGAATGGTCGCGGTGACGGACATAGTAGGTCAGCCGCCGGTCATCGGCGGGAAGAACGCGATCTCGCGCGCGCCAGCGATTACGGCATCCGGCTTGACATGGGCTTGGTCGATCGCGGCGCGGATCACCTTGGGCTTCTCGAAGGCATGGGCGTAAGTCTCGCCACGGCTGGAAAGCCAGCCGATCAGGTCGCTCACGGTGCGAACGTCGGCCGGCGGCTCGACGGTTTCTTCCGCCACGCCGACCCGCTCACGCACCCAGGCGAAATATTTGACCCTCATCCCTCATCCTCCTTGGTGAGGTGATGGATCCCGGCGCGGAAATAGTCCCAGCCGGTATAGATCGTGAAGAGCGCCGACATCCACAACAAGATGATCCCGATCAGGGTGGTCGCAGGGAATATCTGCTCGCCGGCCTCGCCCGCGATCAGGAAGCCGATCGCGACCAGTTGGATGGTGGTCTTCCATTTCGCCAGCTTGGTCACGGGCACGCTGACCCGCAACGCAGCGAGATATTCCCTCAAGCCCGAGACCAGAATCTCACGGCACAGGATCACGATGGCGGCCCATAGGGTCCAACCATGGATGCTGCTGTCGGCTGCCAGCATCAAGAGGCAGGACGCTACCAGCAGCTTGTCGGCGATCGGGTCGAGCATCCGGCCAAAGGCGGACTGCTGGTCCCAAATTCGTGCATAGTAGCCATCGAGGTAATCGGTCACGGCGGCGGCGATGAAGACCGCCAGCGCTACCCAGCGCAGCCACAGCGGGCCGTCCTGGATGGATTGGGCAAAAACGCAGCCGACCACCACCGGAATGGCGGCAATGCGGGCGTAGGTCAGAATATTCGGCAGGGACAGGGTCTTGGCCTGCCCCTTGGCTGTTGCGATGTTCATCCGTCTTACCAATACCGCTGGAGCGTGAAGGTCAACCGTGCGGAACCAGATCATCTGCCGCAGGCGACGTCCCAATGACATACCTTTCGACGCGAAGTCCCCTTAACCCGCTTGTGCATGGAAAAATTCGAAGATCTTGCGGGCGCTTTCGGCACTAACGCCCGGAACCTTGCCAAGGTCCGCGATCGAGGCCCGCTCGATCTCCTTCAGCGTTCCGAAGTGATGCAGCAAGGCACGTTTGCGTGACGGGCCGATGCCAGGGATCTCCTGTAAGCCGGCTTCCCGGATGTCCTTTTTCCGCAGTTTGCGGTGTGAGCCGATCACGAAACGATGCGCCTCGTCGCGCAGCCGCTGGATGAAATACAGCACGGGATCGCGTGGTTCGAGCTTGATGGCTTCGCGGTCCGGCATGAACAGGGTCTCGCGCCCGGCATCGCGGTCCGGGCCTTTTGCCACGGCCATGAGCGAGACCTGGGTAAGTCCCAGACCTTCGAAAATCTCCCTGACCGCGTTGAGTTGCCCCCGGCCGCCGTCGATGATGACGAGGTCGGGCCATTGCGGAAACGAGTCATCGTCAGCCTTGGCTTTGGCCGCGTCGCCCTCCGGCGGCTTCAACAGACGCTTGAAGCGCCGCTCCAGCACTTCGCGCATCATCGCGTAGTCGTCGCCCGGCGTCAGTCCCTCGGATTTGATGTTGAACTTGCGGTACTGATTTTTGATGAAGCCATCCGGTCCCGCCACGATCATCGCGCCGACCGCGTTGGTGCCCTGGATATGGCTGTTGTCGTAGACCTCGATGCGCTTCGGCACCTGCGGCAGTCCGAGCGTGCCGGCCATCGCTTCCAAGAGCCGGCTCTGCGTCGCGGTATCGGCGAGCTTGCGGCCAAGCGCTTCGCGCGCATTGGTCAGCGCATGCGTGACCAGTTCCTTTTTCTCGCCGCGCTTCGGCACGGAGATTTCGACTTTGTAGCCGACCTTCACGCAAAGGGCGTCGGCCAGCAGCGCGCATTCCTCGATGTCATGCGACAGCAGGATGAGTTTCGGCGGCGGCTTGTCGTCGTAGAACTGTGCGAGGAACGAGGCCAGCACTTCCTCCGGCGTGAACGACTTCTCCGCGCGCGGAAAATAGGCGCGGTTGCCCCAGTTCTGGCCGGTGCGGAAGAAGAACACTTCGACGCAGGAATAGCCGCCTTCCTGATAGATGGCGAACACGTCGGCCTCTTCCACGGTGCGCGGATTGATGCCCTGCTGGGACTGGATTGCGGACAGCGCCGCGAGGCGGTCGCGATAGAGCGCCGCGGTCTCGAATTCGAGTTCGTTCGACGCCTTCTCCATCTCGGCGGCGAGCAACTCCTTCACGGCATGGCTACGGCCGGACAGGAAATCGGTCGCTTCTCGCACCAGTTCGGAATAGCCGGGGAAGTCGATTTCGCGGGTGCAGGGCCCGGAGCAGCGGCGGATCTGATACAGCAGGCAGGGCCGCGTGCGGCTCTCGAAAAAGCCGTCGGTGCAGGAGCGGATCAGGAACGCGCGCTGCAGTGCCGTGATGGTGCGGTTGACGGCGCCGGCGGATGCGAACGGCCCGAAATACCGTCCGGGCCGGGTTTGGGCGCCGCGATGCTTGAGGATCTGCGGCGCCCAATGGTCGCCGGTGATCAGGATATAGGGAAACGACTTGTCGTCGCGCAGTTGCACGTTGAAGCGCGGCCGCAACTGCTTGATCAGGTTGGCTTCCAGCAGCAGCGCTTCGGTCTCGGTCGTGGTGGAGACGATCTCGACGGTCACCGTCGCGGCAATCATGCGCAGGATGCGCGCGGGCAAGGGCGCGTTGACGCGAGCGTAGGACGTAAGCCGCTTGCGGACGTTTTTCGCCTTGCCGACGTAGAGCACGTCGCTCGCAGCATTGAGCATGCGGTAGACGCCGGCAGAGGTCGGCGCCAGGCGCACCGCGTTTTCGATGGCCGCGTGGCCGATCGCCAGCGGGCCTTCGGCAATCGCTTCGGCAGGTTCCTCGGGCGCTTCCGGCAGGCGAGCCTCGTCGTCCTCCTCGGCAGCGGAGGTCGCGGGATCGACATCGGCAGCGATCAGGTCCGGTGACGGCAAATCCGGCTGGGAACCCCGCCGCGCCCTGCGCGGAGGCTTCGGATGGTCGGTAGAATCGTGATCCATGGGCCGAAATTTAAGCGCTGCAGGGCGGCATCGCCAGCGCTCGCAACGCGCTCCCCAAGAGACGCCGGTAACGCTTCCTTAAGACTGATGAGTGGGCGGCTAACCCAGCTTAACAACCCTTTAACTTAAAACTCTCGATAAATCTTAGCGAAAAAGGTGGAGTTCCGTAACCAGGCCGGTTTCTCGCCCGGCATGGTCGCGGCAGTTGCGTGGAGTTGCGTGATGAGTAGGGTCGTATCGGGCGCGCTGGCGCTGATCGCTGCGGGCTGGACCATGTCGGCTCAGGCAGCAGACCTCTACGGATCGCGCGCGCCCTTGACAGTCAATCACACGCTGCTTCGTCCCGATAGTTGGGCCGGTCCGTATCTCGGCGGCAATCTCGGCTACGCCTGGGGATCGGTCGCACACAATCCGACCAAGCCGTCCGGTTTCGTCGGCGGTGTTCAGGCCGGCTACAATTGGCGGAACGGACCGTGGGTGTTCGGTCTCGAAGGCGACATCCAGGCGACCGGTGCCGAAGAAACCTTCGCCCCATGGAAATTTTCCAATCCCTGGTTTGGCACGGTTCGCGGCCGCGCCGGCTACGCGTTCAACAACATCTTGTTCTTCGGCACCGGCGGTCTCGCCTTCGGCGAGCTGCGCGCCACCACCTTTGGCCTGACGGAATCCCATACCAATGCGGGCTGGACGCTAGGCGCCGGCGCCGAGGTAGGCCTTGCCCCGAACTGGAGCGCCAAGATCGAATATCTCTATGTCGATCTGGCCAACAGCAACTTCGTTATTACGGGCGCCTCGAACGGTTACCGGTTCGGTCTGATACGGGCCGGCGTGAACTGGCACTTCTAAGAAAAAAGAAACTGGCAGCTACCATCTCCCGGCGGCAGTGGTCGCCGGGATTTTTTTCTTCAGGCCACGGGCATTGCAAATCTCAACGCTGTGGACGGCGACGCCATGCCCAGCGCAATCTTCGCAGCAAGAATTCAGTCCGCGTTCAACGCGAGCGTCAGCTCACGATGAAATCACCAGGTTGACCGCCTTGGGGCCTTTGCCCTTCTTGTCCGGTTCGACCTCGAACGTAATGCGCTGCCCTTCAGTCAAATCCTTCAATCCGGCCCGCTCGACAGCGGTGATGTGCACGAACACATCGCGCCCGCCGTCGTCGGGCTTGATGAAGCCGTAGCCGCGTTCTCCATTGAAGAACTTGACTGTTCCAGTCATGGCCATCGGGAAACTCCTCCCCCGTATTGCTCCGCCGCCACGCATACGTCGCGAAACGGCTGACCGGACATTCGCTGCCGGAAGCTTGGCCACCTGAGCCGATCGCATTCACGTCGCCGACCGACCCGGATTTTATTCGGCCTTGATCACTCCGCCGCAACCATTCGCGGTAGCGGAACGTAAAGCCAGTCCCAATGGCCTGAGCATAATACGGTTTCGCGTATATTGACTACGGGATTCGCACGCTTCACCGGCTCGCGCCGAGCCTCACGGCTTGGGCGTCTCCAGTTTGAACCGGCCAGCGCCGCCCTGGCCGAGCGGCTTCTCGAGTTCGGGTAGAATTGTCTTCAACTCACCCGCCAGCGTCCACGGCGGATTGACAATGAGGAGGCCGGTCGAGGCGAGGGGACCGCCCGGCGCCTGCGGCGCAACGCTGAATTCGAGCCTTAGACATTTCCCGGCTGGCTTACTGGCCGCGGCGGCGCCAGCGACGTGCCGTGCCAGCGTGTCGGCGGCGCGCCGGCTCTTCACCGGATACCAGATCAGATAGCTCCCGGTCGGCCATTTGGCGTACGCCTCGGCAAATCCGCCAGCCAGCCTCTCGAATTCGTCCTTTTGCTCGAACGCGGGATCGATCAGCACCAGGCCGCGCCGCTCGTTGGGCGGCACGAAGGCCGGCAACGCCGTCCAGCCGTCGAGATCGACCACCCGCGCCTGGCTGTCGCGGCGCAGCGCATCGATCAGTTGCCTGCGGGCATTGGGCTCGATTTCACAGGCCGTGAGGCGGTCCTGCGGCCGCAGCAGCGCGCGGGCGATCAGGGGCGATCCGGGATAGGCCTCGAGCCGGCCCGGGGCGTTGAATGCCCTGACGATATCGAGGTAGGGGGTCACCAGCGGCAGCGCGCTTTCCGAGAACCGCGCCTGCATAACCCGCGCAATGCCGGTCAGCCATTCGCCGCCGCGGCGCGCTTCCTCAGCCGTGAGGTCATAGCGCCCGGCGCCGGCATGGGTGTCGATGACGCGAAACGGGGCCTGCTTTTCCTGCAGATAGGTCAGCATGCGTACCAACACGATGTGCTTGATGACATCGGCAAAGCCGCCGGCGTGAAAGGCGTGTCGGTAGTTCATGGCAATCGGCCGACCAATTGGAGAAGACGAAAGTGTCTTCTACGCGTCAGGGCCGGGCTTGTCCTCCTTCGCGAAACGCTTCGGAGGACCAGGGCTGAAAACCCGGCGAAGCCTTGGCGAAGACGGGTCCTGCTCGCAAACGCCTCAGCATCGCGGCCGAAATGCCGACGACGTTTGCTACAGATAGGTCCCGGCCATCCACGTGTCTTGCAGATGACGATAAGCCGTGGATGACCGGGAACGCAGACAACTTCGAGCGGTCTGCGCATGAGGCCGCCATGCTCTGGCATGACGGTAAGCGGGTCTTCAGCCGCCCCGTACCGGCGGCATCACCACTTCGTCACGCCGGCAGGCGCGGCGGTCGATTTCGTCGCAGGCGCGGAATTGCATGTCCTTGCTCAGGCAGACCCGCACCTCGCTCAGGCGGCGGCTGGAGCAGGTCACCGAAATCGCCGAACTGCTCAAGCCCGGGTTGATCTTGATAAAGGCCTCTTCGAGATCGGCGGGGGCGATGATCTTCTGCTCCGACAATTGCAGGAGTTCCTCGGGAATCTTTACCGCCGCGCGCGCTTTCCGGGTGGTCTCGAAATAGGCTCGCGCGCTTAGGCCCGAACAGGTGCCGTGCTTGTCCCACTCGTTGAAGATCAGGCCGGGCGCCGGCATCAGGTCCAGCATCGAGGTCATGATGTTGCGATCGAGCCGCGGCGAGGGCCGCTGGCAATATTCGGGAAAGCCGCGCTCATATTGCGGCCACAGGCCGTGAACCACGAAGGAATAGGGACGGCTGCACTGGGCCTGTGAGCGCCCGCTATTGCCGCGTTCGGCCGCCGCCTCGCAGAAGGAGGGCGACCAGGAAAGAGCAAGGACGTAAAAATCGAACTCGCCCGGGGCGTTCTGCCGGCGGTCCTGTGCGGACGCCGTCCCGGCCAGGACGATAATAAGAGCCAGCGAAATCAGAAGCCGCGAAATAATGATGGACCGGTGCATCGAACGCCCCTCTACCCGACTACCGGGAGCCTAGCAGGGGGCCAGAACATTTCAAGAACAAAATTCAATAGATCCCGAAGCCAGCCGTCGGCTGGCCTGGTTCGAGCGACAGAAGCGAGGCGATCAGGGCCGCGCGGCCCTGCAGCCCGGGCTATAGGCCCAGTTGCGGTCGAGCCCGGTCACGCACCATTCGACGCCCTGGCCGAAGCCGGCAAAGCCGCCATCCTCGATGATCGAGTAGTGCACGCTGCGCATCTTGCCGTCGCTCAGCATCACATCGCCGCTGCAATAACGGCGCGGAATGTTGTCGGACTGCCAGGGCCGAAACGCGGTTTCATGGATCCGGCCAAAGCCGGTGATCGTCAGCGCCGAATTCCAGAACTTGCCCTCCTTTTCCCGGAATTGGTACGCGATGGTCGACAGCGCCCGCTCGCATTCGGCGACGCGGCCGTCATAGCGTGGGCCTGACAGCCAGAAATTCAATTCCAGGGGATTGGCGGCCTGGGCGGCATGGCCGGAGACCAGCAGGGCGAGCACCGCCGTCATCGGACCGAGTGCTCTCAAGGATTTGAACAAATTGCGCATGGGGAATCCGCCGGTAAGCCAACGCACGGGACGGTGCCGCGAAGCCCTGACGAGGTCAAGTGCAGCGCGGCAACACCTGACAGCCAAGTCCGCCTCGTGCCGCAAGCATTCTTTTCACGGCCACCGGCGCACACTATGGTGGGCTTCGAGCGAAATGGAGTCTGCGATGCGAAGAATTGTGGCCGCGAGCCTGATTGCCATGGGCGGAATGCTGGCGGCGGCGCCGGCGCCGGCGCATTGGTGGGACATCGACACGGTGCCGCCGTTCAAGGGCAACGACACCGGCGGCATCATCGCCTATCCGCTCGCGATGCAGGCCGATGCCCGTCAGCTCGCCGTGGATCACTGCGCCCGCTACGGCAAGGTGGTGAAATTCCTCGGCGTGCAGCCGAATTACGGCGGCTACGTTTCCTTTGCCTGCCGCTGGGTGCCCTATGGCGCCGCCGAGCGACCGCTACGCACGCTTTACTGAGCGCTGGCGCTCCTGTTTTCCCGCTGGACATGTTTTCGCCACGCCGAGCGTGTGTTCACTTCGCGATGACGATCTCTGGAAGAGTTCAGCGGGAGCCACGCATGAGACGACTGCTTCTTGTATCTTGTTTGGCCGTTGGTGCGCTTGCTCTGTTGTCGGCAAGCGGCGCCGTCGCCGTGGAGTTGCCAGTGCGCAAGGCCGGGCTGTGGGAGATGAAGGTGGTGAGCACAGGCTCGCCGTCATCCGAGATGACGATGCAGCAATGCACCGACGAGACCACCGACAAGGGCATGAGCACCGCAATGTCGCCGTTGGCCAAGGAGATCTGCTCCAAGCAGGATATCCAGAAGACCGCAACTGGTTATGTCACTGATTCCGTCTGCGGCGTCGCAGGGATTACGGTCAAATCCCGTGCCGAGATCACCGGCGACTTCAATTCCGCGTACACCGTGAAATCGACCTCGCAGAGTGAGGGCGGCATGGCCGGCGCCGCGCGCGACAACAGCTCGACGATCGAGGCCAAATGGCTCGGCGCCTGCAAGGCGGATCAGAAGCCTGGCGACATCATCATGCCCGGCGGCATGAAGATGAACATCAAGGACATGGAAAAGCTGAAGGCGCTGATCCCGAAGAAGTAGGGCGTAGCCCCGATTTACACCGGCACCCTTACCGCCGCCCGCAATCCGCCCATGGGGCTGTCGCCGAGCGTGATGTCGCCGCCGTGCGAGCGGGCGATGTCGCGGGCGATGGCGAGGCCGAGGCCCGTGCCGCCCTCGTCCTGGTTACGGGCATCGTCGAGCCGCAGGAACGGCTTGAACACTTCCTCGCGCATGTTGACGGGGATGCCCGGCCCGTCGTCGTCGACCGTCACCGTCAGATAGCGGTGATCGCGGTGGCCGGTGATGGCGACCGTGTTGGCGTGGCGCGCCGCATTGGAAACCAGGTTGGCGATGCAGCGCTTGAACGAGGCCGGCTTCACCGTCACCACCGGCAGCCCGTGGAACGTCACCGTTGCGGCATGGCCGTGGCGTTCGGCGTCGCTGCGCAATTCCTCCAGCGCCATCGCCATGTCGGTCGGCTGCGCGATCTCGCCGCTGTCGCCGCGCGCGAAGGCGAGATAGGCCTCCAGCATGCCTGACATTTCGTCGACATCCTTGCGCATGCCGTCGACTTCGGGACTGTCGCCGATCAGCGCCAGCTCGAGCTTGAAGCGGGTCAGGATGGTGCGCAAATCGTGGCTGACGCCGGCCAGCATCGCGGTACGCTGATCGATCGAGCGTTCGACGCGTGCCTTCATCTCCAGGAACGCCTGTGCCGCTTGCCGCACCTCACGCGCGCCGCGGGGACGGAAATGCGGCACTTCGCGGCCTTTGCCAAAACTTTCGGCGGCGTCCGCCAGCCGCAGGATCGGCCTGATCTGGTTGCGCAGGAACAGCACCGCGACGATCAGCAGGATCGAGGATGTGCCGAGCATCCAGAAGATGAAGATCTCCGAGTTGGAGGCATAGGCGGCGCTGCGCTGCGCGAACACGCGCATCACGGCATCGTCGAGCTGGATGCGGATTTCGACCAGATTGGATTTGCCGACGGTGTCGATCCAGAACGGGCGGCCGATCTGCCGACTGAGCTGTACCGACAGCGTCTGGTCGAGCAGCGAGAAGAACGGCTTTGGCCCGGGTTGCGGCATATCGCCCACGGGAAGAAAATCGACGACCAGTTGCAGCCGCTGCCCGATGCGGCGCAACTGCGTGCGGTCCTTGTCCTGCGGAAACGCCTTGTAGACGTCGATCAGGCTGGCGATGTCCTGCACGACGGCTGCCGACAGGCGCCGCGTCACCGTGTTCCAGTGCCGCTCCATGAACACGAACGCCACGACCGTCTGCAGGATCACCATCGGAACGATCATGATCAGGAGCGCGCGGGCATAGAGGCCGGTCGGCATCCAGCTCTTGAACGCGTTGCCCATCCAGCCATTGGCCCTGGAGACGCGTTGCGACGCGTTGCGGATGAACGTCAGGCCGGTGTCGAGCGTGCTCATGAGCTGGCTCAGGGCGACGCGACCAGGCGATAGCCGATGCCGCGCGCCGCCTGCAGGAACAGCGGATTGGCGGGATCGCGCTCGATCTTGCGCCGCAGGCGGTTGATCTGAACGTCGACCGCGCGCTCGTTCACCGTGCCGCCGCCGGTCAGTGCGGCGCGCGGTACCGTTTCGCCGGGACTGGCAGCCAGGATGCGCAGCATTTCGCGCTCGCGGTCGGTCAGGTGAATGATCTCCTCGCCCTGGCGCAGTTCGCCACGATCGAGATGGAAAACGTAAGGGCCGAACGCGATCTGCTCCAGCGCCTCCACCGGCGGCGGCGCAGAGCGCTTGAGGATATTGCCGATTCTCAAGATCAGCTCGCGCGGCTCGAACGGTTTCGCCACATAATCATCGGCGCCGATCTGCAGGCCCTCGATCCGCGCCTCCGCCTCGTGGCGCGCGGTCAGCATGATGATCGGCACCGAGGAGGAGGTACGAATGAACCGCGCCAGCTCGAACCCGGTTTCGCCGGGCATCATGACGTCGAGGATCAGGAGGTCGAAATGCAGGCCGAGCAGTTTTGCGCGCGCGTCGGTAGCGCTCGAGGCGGTCGTGACGCGATAACCCTCGCCGGTCAGAAACCGCGACAGCAGATCGCGGATACGGCGGTCGTCGTCGACCAGGAGCAGATGCGGGGCGTCATCGGCCAGTTGCCGCGGCGCGCGCGTGGTGGCTGCAGCGATGGTTGCTCCTTGCGGCACGATCACTCCCTTGGCTTCTTGCTGCCGATCCCGAAGATCGCCTCTAACACCTTGTCGGGGTCGTCACGATCGATCATTGCGCGCAGGAACTGGCTGATCGCCGCGGCGCCTTCGGGATTGATGTCCCGGAGCGCGCGGGTGATGCGATCGGTCTGCAGCCCTGCGAGCTTTGCCACCAACGCTTCGCCCTTCGGGGTGGCGTAAAGAAGGCGCTGCCGGCGGTCGTTATTGCCGGTCTTCTGGATGATGTAGCCCTCGTCGAGCAACTGCTTGAGCACCCGGCCAAGCGACTGCTTGGTGATCCGCAACACGTCCAGGAGGTCGGCGACCTTGAGGCCGGGGTAGCGGTAGACGAAATGCATCACGCGGTGATGGGCGCGGCCGAACCCGAAAGCCTCGAGTTCATGATCGGCATCGCCGACGAAGTCGCGATAGGCGAAGAACAGCAGTTCGATAATGTCCCAGCGAAATTCGCCGGCCCGCGGGGCAGGACCGGCGGTCCCCTGCGAATCGGAGGTTGCGGGGCCCTTTGAGAAATTTATGTCAGCCATGTTGACATATCTTGGGTTCAATGTTACAAAACTGCCAGCCACGACGAAACTTTAGGTCGTTTCGAACCTGGTGACGTGTCAGGCAGCCGGAAAAAGCCAGCGATGGCGGCAACGGCCGCAAATGGACTACCGTGCGATTGTCGAGCGGCATTTCGGCAAACATACTGGAGTTCGGCATCCCGCAAAAGCATGTCCTCCACCGACATGACGGCGACGGAAGCCGGCCGCAAGGCCGGTGATGGTGAAGTCCAGACCTGTGAAGTCCAGACTGTTGAGCCGGCAGGCCCGGAAAGAAGCGTGCCATCGCCGATTTGGCGTCGATTCCGATAGCGGGAAGCAAGGGCGGGAAACAAGGGAATGAGTTTGAAATTCGAAATCCGGCCTACGGCAAATCCAACTGCCGAAAAGGAGCGCGCGGCCAAGCTCGTGGACCCGGGCTTCGGCCGGATCTTTACCGATCACATGGCCATCGTCCGCTACAACCAGGCGAACGGCTGGCATGACGCGCGGGTCGAATCGCGCGCGAATTTTCCGCTCGATCCGGCCACAGCCGTCCTGCACTACGCCCAGGAGATTTTCGAAGGTCTCAAGGCCTACAAGCGCGACAACGGCGTCAACCTGTTCCGCCCCGACGCCAACGCGAGGCGCTTTAACAGTTCGGCCGAGCGCATGGCCATGGCGCCGCTGCCCGAGGCTATCTTCCTCGAAGCGGTCGAACAGCTCGTGCGCATCGACAGCGCCTGGATCCCGGGCGGCGAGGGCAGTCTCTATTTGCGGCCCTTCATGATCGCGAGCGAGATCTTCCTCGGCGTGAAGCCATCAGCGGAATACATCTTCGCCGTCATCGCCTCGCCGGTCGGCTCCTATTTCAAGGGCGGACCTGCGCCGGTGTCGATCTGGGTGTCGGAGAATTACACGCGCGCCGCGGTCGGCGGCACCGGCGCCGTCAAGTGCGGCGGTAACTACGCCGCGAGCCTGCGCGCGCAGGCCGAGGCCATCGAGCACGGCTGCGACCAGGTCGTTTTCCTCGACGCGATCGAACGCCGCTACATCGAGGAGCTCGGCGGCATGAACGTCTTCTTCGTGTTCGACGACGGCTCGCTCTCAACGCCGCCGCTCGGCACCATCCTGCCGGGCATCACCCGCGATTCGATCATTGCGCTCGCCAAGGATTCCGGCACGCGCGTGCGCGAGGAGACCTACACGATCGAGCAGTGGCGCGCCGATGCCGCCAGCGGCAAGCTGAAAGAGGCGTTCGCCTGCGGCACGGCGGCCGTCATCTCGCCGATCGGCAAGGTGTGTTCGGCGAGCGGCGATTTTCAGATCAGCGGCGGCGTGGCCGGGCCTGTCGCCATGGGCCTGCGCAAGAAGCTCGTGGATATTCAGTACGGTCGCGCGGCGGATCCGCACGACTGGATCAGAAAGGTCCTGTGACCGGCGGCGGAATTATTCCGCCGCTTAAGCCGATAGATCACTTCAAGCGCCCGGTAGCGCGCGTCTCGTCGAGTCGCGCGAGGCTGACGCTTGGCTCATTGAAACAGCGCCAAACCGGGAGGGAGCCAATGGGAGTTTCGTTCGACAAGATCGATGGTGTCATCTGGTACGATGGCAGGCTGGTGCCGTGGGCTGATGCGAATGTTCACATCCTGACCCATGGCCTCCACTATGCGAGCTGCGTGTTCGAGGGCGAGCGCGCCTATGGCGGCAAGGTCTTCAAGAGCACCGAGCATTCCGAGCGGCTGAAGAATTCGGCCAACATTCTCGATTTCGAGATTCCCTATTCGGTCACCGAAATCGACGCCGCCAAGCAGCTCGTGATCGACAACAACAATCTGCCCGACGCCTATCTGCGCCCGATCGCCTGGCGCGGTTCGGAGATGATGGGCGTCTCGGCGCCGGCCAACACCATCCATCTCGCCATCGCCGCCTGGGACTGGCCGAGCTATTTCGATCCGGCGGAGAAGCTGAAGGGCATTCGTATGTGCATGGCCGAATACCGGCGGCCCGATCCGGCGACCATCCCGGCGATGGCGAAGGCCTCGGGCCTCTACATGATCTGCACCATCAGCAAGCACAAGGCGGAACGCCAAGGCTATGCCGATGCCATCATGCTGGACTGGCAGGGCCGGGTGGCCGAATGCACCGGCGCCAACATCTTCTTCATCAAGGACGGCAAGATCCACACGCCGATCGCCGACTGCTTCCTCGCCGGCATCACCCGCGCCACCGCGATCGACCTCGCCAGACGCCGCGGCATCGAGGTGATCGAGCGCCGTATCATGCCGGAAGAACTCGATGGCTTCACCGAGTGCTTCATCACCGGCACCGCCGCCGAAGTGACGCCAGTGTCCGAGATCGCGAACTGGACGTTCACGCCGGGAAAGATCTCCGAGCAATTGATGGCAGACTACAGCGTCGAGGTGCAGCCGAAGGGCAAGGCCGTGGCCGCATGATTCTTCCCTCTCCCCTTGTGGGGCCCATAAGGGGAGAGGGTACATTGGCCCGGGTTGCCCTGCCGCGCCTCGGCTGATACCTACCCGCCATGGCTGAAAAACCCAAAAAACCCCAGAAACTGAAGGCGCGGCTGCCGCGCGGGCTGGAAGATCGTGGCCCGGCCGCGATTGCGGCTACGCGCCAGATGGTCGAGAAAATCCGCGAGGTCTACGAGCGTTACGGTTTTGAACCGGTGGAAACTCCGGCGATGGAGTACACCGACGCGCTGGGCAAATTCCTGCCTGACCAGGACCGGCCGAACGAGGGCGTGTTCTCGTTCCAGGACGACGACGAGCAGTGGATATCGCTGCGTTACGACCTGACCGCACCGCTGGCACGCTATGTCGCGGAAAATTTCGACGCGCTGCCGAAGCCGTATCGCAGCTACCGCGCCGGCTACGTCTATCGTAACGAGAAGCCGGGCCCAGGCCGCTTCCGCCAGTTCATGCAGTTCGACGCCGACACGGTGGGCTCGGCTTCGCCTGCGGCGGACGCCGAGATGTGCATGATGGCGGCGGACACGATGGAAGCGCTCGGTATTCCGCGCGGCAGCTATGTGGTGAAGGTGAATAACCGCAAGGTGCTTGATGGGGTGAGAGACGCGCTTGGCATTGCCGATGACGGGCAATGGCTGACGGTAATGCGTGCGATCGACAAGCTCGATCGGCTCGGCATTTCCGGCGTGCAGCAATTGTTGGGCGAGGGCCGCAAGGATGAGTCAGGTGACTTCACCAAAGGCGCCGGCCTGAAGCCTGATGACATTGCCTTGGTCGTCGGTGCGATCGAGCAGGGCGGGCAGATCGATGCGCGGCTGCGCGACAGCAAGGTCGGACAGGAAGGTCGCGACGAACTCGATGCGATCAGCAAGCTGGTGACGGCGTCGGGCTATGGAGCGGATCGTATCGTGATCGATCCTTCTGTTGTGCGCGGTCTCGAATATTACACCGGTCCGGTCTACGAGGTCGAACTCACGCTCGAAACCAAAGACGAAAAAGGCCGTCCCGTGCGCTTCGGCTCCGTCGGTGGCGGTGGCCGCTACGACGGCCTCGTCTCGCGCTTCCGCGGCGAGCCGGTGCCGGCGACGGGATTTTCCATCGGCGTGTCGCGCCTGCAGGCTGCGCTGACGATGCTCGGCAAGCTCGACACGCGGCCGGACTTCGGCCCCGTCGTGGTCACCGTGTTCGACCGCGATCGTGTCGCCGACTACCAGAAAATGGTCGCCGAGCTTCGCAACGCGAACATCCGCGCCGAGCTCTATCTCGGCAACCCGAAGAACATGGGCAACCAGCTCAAATATGCCGACCGTCGCAACTCGCCTTGCGTGATCATCCAGGGCTCGGACGAAAAGGCGCGCGGCGAAATCCAGATCAAGGACCTGATCGAGGGCGCGAAGGCGGCTGCCGCCATCGCCTCCAACCAGGAATGGCGCGAGACCCGCCCGGCGCAGTTTTCCTGCGCTGAGGGCGAGATCGTCGCAAAAGTGCGCGAGGTGCTCGCGCGCCATGACGTGAACTGGGGATAGCCATTCATTCCTGGCGTCATGCCCGGGCTTGTCCCGGGCATCCACGTCTTGTTTGATGGAAAGGTCGTGGATGGCCGGAACGAGTCCGGCCGCGACAAAAACAACGAGGGAGCACCAAGATGCCTGAGATTACCATCAGCATGGCCGCCGGCCGTACCGAGGAACAGAAAGTCGGCATGATGCGCGACATCACCCAGGCGCTGGTGAAGAATCTCGGCGTCGACGCGGAAGCCGTCGTGATCCAGATCAACGAGGCGCCGCTTACCCACAAGATGAAGGGCGGCAAGACCTTCGTCGAGCGCAAGGCGATGCAGAAGTAGCTTTCCCGTCGTCTCTGCGAACGCAGGGACCCATAACCAGCAATATTAGTTGTTGGGCGAAGCTGGAGCTCCAGCCTGCTGCAACAATGGCTGTTTGTGGTTATGGGGCCCGGCTCCTGATGCGCAATTGCGCATAAGGGCCGCGACGACGCCGGTTTTGCGGAAACAATCCATGGACGCACGCGACTTCATCAAGATCGGCATGAGCGCCGAGCGGACGCTGGTCGTGCCGCCCGAGCGCACGGTCGGGCATTTCGTGCCTAACATGCCGATGGTCTATGCGACGCCGATGATGATCCTGGAAATGGAGATGGTCTCGAGCGATGCCATCCGCAGTCATCTTCAGCCGGGCTGGATCACGGTTGGCACCGAGGTCGATATCCGCCATCTCGGCGCCTCGTTGGTCGGCGCGACGGTGCGCGTCACGGGAAAGGTCGTAGCCGTCGAGCGCCGCGTGATCCGCTTCGAAGTCGAAGCCTTCGAGGGCGAGCGGAAGATAGGCGACGGCCGCCACGCGCGCGGTCTCGTCAATGTCGAGACGTTCACGAAGAGGCTTGCAGGGAAGTAGCGGCGACTACGAACTACTTCGCCAATTCCTTCGAGCGCTTCGTTGCCGCGGCGATCGCGCGGATCATCAGCGGCTGCAGGCCATCCTTGGCCATCAGCACTTCCAGTGCGGCCGCGGTGGTGCCGCCGGGCGAGGTGACGTTCTGGCGCAGCGTGGCCGAGGCAAGTTCCGAGCGATGCAGCAATTCGCCGGAGCCGGCGACGGTTTGGCGCGCGAGCTTTGTCGCAAGCTCTGCCGGCAGGCCGGCCTCGACGCCGGCGCGCGCGAGTTCTTCGGCGAGCAGGAACACATAGGCCGGGCCGGAGCCGGATACGGCGGTCACCGCATCCATCAGGCTTTCGTCCTCGACCCATTCGACCGAGCCGGTGGCGCGCAGCAGCGCATCGGCCGTGGCGCGTTGCGCGGCGCTGACTTTTTTCGCCGCGACCGCAACCGTGATGCCGCGGCCGATCGCGGCCGGCGTGTTCGGCATCGCGCGAACCGCCGCGCCGCCGCAGACTTTTTCAAGTGCCGCAATCGTCGTGCCCGCCATGATCGAGACGACGAGCGTGCTTGCTCCGACGAAAGACTTCAGCGCCGGCCCCGCTTCGGGGAACGTCTGCGGCTTTACCGCGATCACCAGCGTATCGACCGTGCCGGCGTCTTTCGGATTGAGGCGGATGCCTTGCGCCGCCAGCGCGCCGATCTCGGCGGATGGCTGCGGTTCGATCACCACAACACGCTTGGCATCGAGGCCGCCCGCCAGCCATCCAGTCAGCATCGCGCCGCCCATCTTGCCGGCGCCGGCCAGCGCAATGGTGCCGTGTAGGTTTTGGAGTGTGTTGGTGTTCACGGTGTCACCATGGATTGTGCCGTCGTCCCTGCGAACGCAGGGACCCATAGCCACCGGCGGTTTTAGTAGAGCTCGGCAGGAGCCACAAGCAGTTTGCTCGAGCCGAGAAGTGACGGAGTATGGGTCCCGCGTTCGCAGGGACGACCTGAGTGTTTGGAAGCAACGGGGGGCCTACGCCTCGCCCTCGGTGTCGAACATCGCCGCGCTCATGGCTTCCGCGGCGCTCTTTCCTGCCCAGACCACGAACTGGAACGCAGGGTAATAGCGCTCGCAGGCGTGGATGGCGCCGGCCAGCATGACCTCGCATTGCGCGGTCGAGGCGGTCAGCCCGCCCGGCAGCACCAGCGCCTGCCGGTACATGATCATGCCGGTGTGGGTCCAGATGTCGAAGTGGCCGACCCATAATTGTTCGTTGATCGCCGCGATCAGCCGCTGCACTTCGGCGCGACGTGTGGGGGGAATCTTCATGTCGAAGGCGGAGGCCAGGTGCAGCGCCTCGATCTCTGCCATCCAGGTGAAGGAAAGCTGGTAGTCGGTCCAGTTCCCCTTGGAGACGATCGTGACTTCGTCTTCGCCGGAGCGCTCGAACGCCCAATTGTTTTCGGCGGCGATGTCCTCGACGGCCGCGAGCGGGTTGTTCCGGGAATCAATAATGCTTTCGAGGAGGGACATGCCGTCTCGACCCTGTTTCTTGAATTCTTCTGATACGCACGCGGAGCACGGCGCGCGCTGAACCGATGCGGCGGCGCCGACTGCAATCCCCCGTTCGCGGATCATCCCGGGGCCTGCCGAGCTCAAGTGATGTGATTTGCGGAATCCGCGCAACTCACCCCTGAGTCCGTCCACAGGCCAAAGCGACGTCGTCCACAGGTGTTCGGGGCTACGAATGCAAATTTGAGAACAAACCGGAATCGGATTCCGGAACTAAGGAGTCTTGCCGCCACAATGGTTAACGGACGGTTAAGAAGGCCTCTTCGCGTTCGCCGGTGCTCCAAGAAGACACGGCCTACTCGCGCGCAGCCAATGGACACGCCTCAATCGCGGTCCCGAGCTGCGCGCCCTCGATTTCGACGCAGGGCCTGGAAGGATCCACGCGCAGACCAAATCGCTCCAGCAACTGTTCGCGGATCGGTTTGCCCCGCATGTGCAATTCCCATGTGCCGCCCGGCAACGGGGATTGGAGCCCGGCACGAATGCGGCGGTCGAACCTGCCATCAGGCATGATCGGCAAGGCAATGTCGGCGATCTGATAGAACCGCGACTGCGGCGGCAGCAGCGGGGCGATATAGGCGATCGGCTTGTCGAGAACAAAATAGTCTGCAGGCTGGCGAAGCTGCTGGGGAATGGCCGGGTTGAATGGATTGGACCATGGGCGGCGGAACCAGTCTCCAGGCTGCGACCATAATGCGATCAACAGGGCTGTCGTGACGATAACCGAATTGACGCGCAGCGACGATGTGCCCTCCGTGACCGCTCCGGGCGGCCCAGCCAAAGCCCGGGAAATCATCAGGACGATCAGCGGCGCGCACAAGAGCTCCAACACGATCGCGTAGCGCTGAATCGAAAAGACCGCGAGCCATGTCGCATACGAGACAATGAAGAACAGCAGAAACTGGATATCGCGCTGCGTGAAGATCGTAACGCGGGTGGCGAGAGACCTGCAGATGCCGAATACAAGAAGCAGCATCGCGACCGCAAAGCGCGCGTCACGAAACGGATGTTCAGAGCTCCTGTTGTCGCCGACCAACCAGTAGAACGGATAAGCCAGCGCATCCAGAATGCCTCGCGGCATGAACTGCCAGTCCATGATGTTCATCGGGATCAGTTCTTTGGACTGGAACACGGCATTGAAGAGCGGGAAAATCGGATTACCCATCTCGCGCCAGAGCATCAGCCCCCACGCGCCGCCGGTCGCCAACGCGCCGATCAGTCCGCCAACTCCGAGACAGAGCGTTGCCAGCAGCGGCCGGGCCGCAACCAGCACGGCGGCAGCCGCGCCGAGCGCATAGACGACGTTGGTCAACTTCAGCCCGACGGCCGCGCCGATCAACAGCCCGGCGAGGACGTAGCGCCCGTGATGCGATCCATTGGACGACAGAATCAGGATGCAGCCTGCAACAATCGGAAGTGCGGTGAGAATGTCGGAGAAGCTCGTGCCCACTTCAGAAAGCGTCATCGGCCCGACGGCGGCAATCAGGACCGCTGCCCCGATCGCGCTTGCCGTCGCCGCTTCCCGCAGCAGGACGCGGACGAGAAAATAGATCAGCAGCAGATTGAGGCCGTGCACCGCGCCGATGATCATCAGGCCGTAGGGCAGCGGCAGCAGGTGACGCAGATAGTAGACCGGGAAATAGACGGTTGGATTGAAATAGGTCTGAAAGCCGGCGGGCAAGGCATCGATGCCGTAGCGGCCGTTGATGACGGCCCAGACGTTGTACTCGTGGTAATTCCGCCAATCCCAGTTGACGTCCTCGCCGGCAAACCAGGTGTAGATAGCGCCGGCCAGCAATGAGCCGAGCGCGATGGCCATCGGCACCAGGATGTTGGTTTGAAGGATCGGCGTTCGCCAGGCCCGGTCCGCGGGCCTTGCTGCATCCGTGCCGGTAACGTCAGCGGCGTGTGTCACGCTTGTTCCATGTGCGTTCGGCCGGGCGATCTGGAGTTGGGCACGATAGACACCTCTAGGACGCCGGCTTTAAGGATTCGTGAATGTTTCGCCCCTGCATCGCTACCTCCCAGACCGTTCGCAAATCGCGCGTTAACGCCTGTTCGCTGGCGTGCTGCACCCCTGTTTCGGCGGCATGGGGACATGCCGTTTCCCCATGCCAAAGACGCTTGCTGCCGCCCCAAAGTTGGTCATATCCTGAAGGCAGGTCGTCCATTCCGGGCGGCCGATGTTCTCAGGGCGGGGTGAAAATCCCCACCGGCGGTAAGGGTGACGTAGCCCAAGCCCGCGAGCGCCTTCTTCTCGCTTGAGCAGGAGGGTCAGCAGATTCGGTGCGATTCCGAAGCCGACGGTTACAGTCCGGATGAAAGAGAACGGTTTGCGGCGGCCTCGCACCTTTGCGCGTGGGCTGGCGTCGTTCCGTATGCCCTGATTCTGGTCCTGAAAGAGGAAAGCCATGAATCAGATGTTGCAAGAGCCTGAAGTCCAATCCCAAGCAGCCGAAGCCCATCACGTTCCTGACGTGCCCGAGCGTCCGCCGGCGCCGGTGCATCCGCGTTTCGTCAAGCCGCAGCGCATCGCCTTCGTGCAGTCGTCGTGGCACCGCGACGTGGTCGAGGAATGCCGCATTGCCTTCCTCGAAGAGATCGAGGCGCGCCATATCACGCGCGCGCAGGTCGATCTGTTCGAGGTGCCGGGCTCGTTCGAGATTCCGTTGCACGCGCAACTGCTCGCCAAGACGCGGCGCTACACCGCAATCGTGGCGGCAGGGCTCGTGGTCGACGGCGGCATCTATCGCCACGAATTCGTCGCCGACACCGTGATCAAGGCGCTGATGGACGTGCAGCTCAGGACCGAGGTGCCGGTATTCTCCGCGGTGCTGACGCCACAGCAATTCCACGACAGCGCCGTGCACCACGAATTCTTCCGCAAGCATTTTGTCATCAAGGGCATCGAGGTAGCCGAAGCCTGCGCCAACACGCTGCACAGCCTGGAGCGGCTGCGCGGCCAGGTGGCGGCGGGGATCGTGGGGTAGCAAGTCCCGTCATTGCGAGCGAAGCGAAGCAATCCATCTCGTCACGAAAAGAAGAATGGATTGCTTCGTCGCTACCTCCTCGCAATGACGAATGGATGCAGGATTGGAGTCATCGATGGTCACAGCCGAAAGAGAATCTTCCGATTGGCTCGGCCTGTCAGGCCGCGTCTGCGTGGTGACGGGCGGGGGAGGCGGAATCGGCCGCGCCGTTGCCCTCAGTTTTGCCCAGGCCGGCGCTCGCGTGGCCGCGATCGATCTCGATGAACGTGGCCTTGAGATAACGAACGCCTAGCTCGGCAAGCTCGGCGCTCAGCATGTCATCGCGCGCTGCGATACGACTGACGTCGAGAGCGTCACCGCCGCGGCCGCGAAGATCGAGAAATCGCTGGGGCAGTACGAAGTGCTGGTCAACACCGCGGCCGTGCTGCGTCCCGGGGCGCTCGACACCTTGTTGCTTGCCGAATGGAACGCCGTTTTGTCCGTCAACCTGACCGGCTACTTCCTCTGCGCGCAGGTGTTCGGCCGGCAGATGCGTTCGCTCGGCCGCGGCAGCCTGGTTCACGTCGCCTCGATCGCCGGCAGCAACGCGCAGGGGCAGAGCGGCGCCTACAGCGTCAGCAAGGCCGGCGTGATCATGCTGTCGCGGCAGCTCGCCAATGAATGGGGGCCGCACGGCATCCGCAGCAATGTCGTCAGCCCCGGCATGGTGATCACGCCGATGAGTCAGGCGTTCTACGATACGCCCGGCGTCACCGAACGCCGCGCCGCAGTCGTACCGTTGCGGCGGGTCGGCATGCCGCAGGACATGGCCGACGCGATCCTGTTTCTCGCCAGCGACCGCGCGTCCTATGTCAACGGCGAGGAGATCATGGTCGATGGCGGCTACGCCAATATGCTGATGAATCTGGTGCCGCGACCGGGATTTGAATGAGGGAGCGGTAGGGTGGGCAAAGGCGCTCTTGCGCCGTGCCCACCATCTATCCCAGCGCTATCAAATGGTGGGCATGCTGCGCTTTGCCCACCCTACAAGCTACATCTTAGTCGAACAGGCTCGACACCGATTCTTCCGAGGCGGTGCGGCTGATCGCCTCCGCGATCAGGGGCGCGATCGACAGCGTGCGGATGTTGGCGGCCTTGTTGACCGCCTCCGTCGGCAGGATCGAGTCGGTGATCACGAGCTCTTTCATTTTCGACGAGGCGATGCGCGCGGCTGCGCCGCCCGAGAGCACGCCGTGGCTGATATAGGCGTAGACTTCCTTGGCGCCGTTGGCGATCAGGGCGTCGGCCGCGTTCACCAGCGTGCCGCCGGAATCGACGATGTCGTCGATCAGGATGCAGGTGTAGCCGGCGCAGTCGCCGATCACGTTCATAACCTCGGATTCACCGGCGCGCTCGCGGCGCTTGTCGATGATGGCGAGCGGCGTGTTGATGCGCTTGGCCAATCCACGGGCTCGCACCACGCCGCCGACGTCGGGCGACACCACCATCACATTGCCGAGGTCGAAGCGCTCCTTGATGTCCCGCACCATCACCGGCGAGGCGAAGAGATTGTCGACCGGAATATCGAAGAAGCCCTGGATCTGGGCGGCGTGAAGATCGAGCGTCATGACGCGGTCGACGCCGGCGTGCGTAATCAGGTTGGCGACCAGCTTGGCGGAAATCGGTGCGCGCGAGCCGACCTTGCGGTCCTGGCGGGCGTAGCCGAAATAGGGGATGACGGCGGTGATGCGGCGCGCGGAAGCCCGGCGCAGCGCGTCGGTGATGATCAGAAGTTCCATCAGGTGGTCGTTGGCCGGAAACGACGTCGACTGGATGATGTAGACGTCCGAACCGCGGACGTTTTCCTGGATTTCGACGAAGATTTCCATGTCCGCAAAGCGCCGGACCACCGCCTTGGTCAGCGGCAGATGCAGCCAGTTCGCGATTTCCTGGGCCAGCGCGGGGTTGGAATTGCCAGCGACCAGCTTGATCGAGCCGTTCTTGGCCGCCATCAACGCTTCTCCTCGCGCCTTGCTGGATACGACGTTCAGCATATCGAGAAGTCCTCGGGAACCGGCGCGTTTTGTGAGCGAGGAGATATCAGGCGGGTGGCTCGGCTGGCAACCCGTTGATGTCGTTTTCCCGGTCAAAAATCGGCCGATACGGGACTTTAACAGGGCTGTTTATTGGGCGCTGAAACTGAGCGTCGTGACGCCGGCCGCATCCTGGGCGGGTACTGTTTCTTCCGCACTCGCGACGGCGGGACCGCGGCGCTCCGGGGCCGGCGCAGGCGCTGCATCCGGACTTCCGTTGACCATGCCGGACAGACCGCTGAGGCCGGCCTGCGCGATTTTCCGCAACACGAGGTCGTCGGCCGCCGCCCAGGCGTCGCGGCCAGCCTTGCCGGCGGGTTCTTCGCCGGAAAGCCGCAGCGCGCGCTGCTGGTTGTTGTCATAGACGTCCCAGACCCAGGCAATCACGGTCTTGCCGCGAACCACCTGCGCCGACAGATAGCTGCGTACGCGGTAGGATGCTCCGCCCTCGCGCGAGACGATCGACAGGTTTCGGAGCTTCGATTCGCTGTCGAGCACGCTGACCATCCGGTCGAACACCTGCGGCGGCGGACCGTCGATCGATTCGAACGCCACGGTGGGACCGCCGCCTGCGCTCGGTGCCATCGCATACGAGCCGCTGGCCGCGCCGCCACCGGCACAGCCACCGAGCGCGCAAGAAACGACAAGCAGCACCGCGGCGATCATGGCGCGCGGAGCTCGCAGGCACGAAGCAATCAAGGTGTTCCTCATTGCTCCCTGCGATATCGTTAAAATGTGTTAAGGTCTAGGGCAGCCGGTGGATAGGCTCGCCAAAAAGATCGCGTCCGGCTCGGCCCGTTTCTCCTTGTTGTTGCCAGAATTCTTCAACGCCACAGGACGCTCAATGCGAGCCTTTGTTCTCGACGGCTATGGCGCGACCGCCGACCATGTCCGCCTTGCCGAAATCGCCGATCCGGCCCCGGGTCTCGAGGACGTCCTGATCGAAATCCATGCCGCCAGCCTCAATCCGATCGACTTCAAGATCGTGCATGGCGACCTGAAGCGCGTCTCGAAATACCGACTCCCACGCCCGTTCGGCTTCGATGCCAGCGGTATCGTGCTGTCCACGGGTGCGCGCGCTATCAGGTTCAAACCGGGCGATGCGGTCTACGTGCGTGCCTCGCGCGAGACCATCGGCACGTTCGCCGAAAAGATCGCGCTGCCGGAGAAATTGGTGGCGCCCAAGCCGGCCGCCATCTCGTATACGGAAGCCGCGGCGCTGCCGCTGGTGGGATTAACGACCCTGCAGGGATTTGCACGCGTCAAGGCGCGCGCCGGCCAGCGCATTCTGATCCACGCCGGCGCCGGCGGGATCGGCACGTTCGCGATCCAGTATGCCAGGCATCTCGGCCTTCACGTCACCACGACCACGAGTTCGAAGAACGTCGATTTCGTCAAGTCGCTAGGCGCCGACAGGGTGATCGCCTATGACCGCGAGAACTATCTCGAAGCGGGCGGCGGTTACGACATCGTCTACGACACGCTCGGCGGTGCATTCACGGTCGATGCCTTCAAGATCGTGAAGCGGGGCGGCGCCGTGATTTCCTTGAGCGGGCCACCCGATCGCGATTTCGCCCGGCGCGAGGGCGCCGGCTGGCTGGTCCGTGCGGCGGTCTGGTTCATGAGCCGCAAGGTCTATGCCGCGAGCGCCGAGGCCGGTGCGAGTTATTGCTGGTTTTTCACCGAGCCGAGTGGCGATCAGTTGCGCGAGATCGCCGAGCTCGTCGATCGCGGCGCGATCAAGCCGGTGATCGATCGCGAATTTGCCTTCGAGCAGTTGCCGGCGGCGCTCACCTACCTGGAAGCCGGCCGGGCGCGGGGAAAGGTGGTACTGCGGGTGAAGTAGGAATTACTCGCTCGCCAACGCAATCGCATGAACATGACGGCCGTAGTCCGGCTCCTTCCGGTGCACCGAGCGGCGGTAGCTATAAAAACGCTTGTCGGAATAGGTGTCGACGCCGAGATCGTCGATCATCAGGATCCCGGCATTCTCCAGCCGCATGCGGATGAAGCCGGCGAGATCGAACATCGAATGTCCTGATCGAACCGAGGGGATGAAGAACATGCCATTCTCCGCGTCGGCATCCAGGAAGCGCTCCACGAATTCGCTGCCGACTTCGTAGGAGTGCTGGCGGATCAGCGGGCCGATCGCGACGACGATGCCACTGCGCTCGGCGCCGAGTTTCTCCATCGCGTCGATGGTGGATTCCAGCACGCCGGTCAGCGCGCCCTTCCAGCCGGCGTGTGCCGCGCCGATCACGCGGGCGGTCGGATCGGCGAACAGGATGGGGCCGCAATCCGCGGCGGTGACGCCGATGGCAATACCTTCCGTGCGGGTGACGAGCGCGTCGGCGCGCGGTTTGTCGCCTTGCCAAGGTCCGCTCGCCACCACGGCATCGGGCGAATGGATCTGGTGAACGCTGAGAAGGTGCTCGGGCGCAACGCCCATTTGCTCCGCCATCCGGCGGCGATTTTCCGCGACGCAGGCCGGATCGTCGTTGGAGCCGAGGCCGCCATTGAGGCCTTCGTAAATTCCACCCGATACCCCGCCCGCGCGGGTGAAGAACGCGTGGCGCAGCCCGGGAATGGCTGCGAGCAACGACGATCCGAAGGTCATGCTGCTTCGTCTCCCGGCGCCGGCGGTTCGTCGTTGAGGCCTGCGACCGAGGTAAGATTGGGCTCGGTAACCGCAAGCACCTTGAACATCGATCCCATGCCGCCGCGGCCGCTGTCGGTCAGACGCTTGAGCGCGGCGGAAATATCGGCGGACACTTCCGGCGTGGTTTTTGCCATCAACGTAACAGCCCGGGTCTCGATGCCGAGCCGCTTGAGGAACTCGCCCTGCGTTACCGGGCCATGAACGCGCGCGCCGACGTCTTCCGCCGCGCGCGCCAGCGCCTGGAAATCGACATGGGCGGTGACGTCGGCCTGTCCCGGATTTTTCAGGGGATCAGCGAAGCTGTGGCGAGCGATCGCCTGGAAGGTATCGCCGGCGTCGCTGCGCAGATGGCCGTAATCGACGATCAGTGCCGCGCCGTCCTGGTCGCGCACCCGCGCCGCAATCTTCATCATCTCGGTATCCGGCCGCCATTCGAACACGGCGCCGAGGGGAGCGGCGCGCACCAGCGGCGGGAGCAGAACTTCGAAGCGCGGCATCGGCTCGTCCGCGGCGGCGAATACCAGCTTGCCATCATCGTCGAGCTTGACGACGCGCTCGTGCCAGCCGGTTTCGCGCTTGACCACCTGATGGATCGGCAGCACGTCGAAATATTCGTTGGCGAGAATGACCGCGGGGCCCTCAGGCACGTCGTCGATGCTGTCATGCCAGGTGATGTTGCGCGCGCCCGATAGCGTCGCCTGCTGCTTCTCGCGCAGCACCGGATTGATCTCGACGAGATGGATCTGGAGCGATTGATAGAGCGGCGGCAGCACCCGGACCGCGCGAAGCGCGTCCGCCATCATGGTGCCGCGGCCCGGGCCGAGTTCGACCAGCCGCAGCATTGGCGGCGAACCGATCGCCTTCCACACCGAGGCCGTCCATAGACCAAGCAGTTCGCCGAACATCTGGCTGACCTCGGGCGCGGTGGTGAAATCGCCCTCGCGGCCCAATGGATCGCGCGACACGTAGTAGCCGTGCTCGGGATGCATCAGGCACAGTTCCATGTACCGCCAGACCGGCATCGGTCCTGACGATCTGATCAGCTTGTGGATCTCCGACTCTAACGGCGAAAATTCGGTCACGGCCTGCCTTAAATCGACTTCTCTATATGCTGCGTCTCGCGGCGCCATGCCATCATGATCAGGATGGCCCCGGCAATGATCATTGGTACTGACAACAACATACCCATGGTCAGCCCGCCCCACAAAAATCCGAGCTGGGGATCGGGTTCGCGGAAGAATTCGCTGGTAATGCGGGCAAGGGCGTAGATGGCGATGAAGCTGCCGAGGATCAGGCCCGGCCGCTTCAGCGCGCCCATCCGGACCATGACCGCCAGCACCGCAAACAGCAGGATGCCCTCCAAGCCGGCCTCGTAGAGTTGGCTGGGGTGGCGCGGCTCCGGCCCTCCGTTGGGGAACACCATCGCCCAGGGCACGCTGGAATCCGTCTCCCGGCCCCAGAGTTCACTATTGATGAAGTTGGCCAGCCGCCCGAGGAACAGCCCGATCGGCGCAACCGCAGTCGTGATGTCGCCAAGCGACAGGATCGGGATGTTGTTCAGGCGGGCGAACAGCATCACCGCAGCGACACAGCCGAGGAAGCCGCCGTGAAACGACATGCCGCCATTCCACAATTGGAAGATCTCGGCCGGATGCTGGATGAAGAAGATGGGATTGTAGAACAGCACGTAACCGGTGCGGCCGCCGAGGATGATGCCGATCGTGACCCATAGAATGAAGTCGTCGAGCTGCACCAGCGTGATCGGCGCTGGCCCGCCCCATCGTCTTTCGTTCTTGAGCAGCGAGCGCGCGTAAATCCATCCGAGCACGATGCCGCCAATATAAGCCAGCGCATACCAGCGGATCGCAATAGGCCCGATCGAGAAGGCGACCGGGTCGAATACCGGAAAAGCGATGGTGAGAACGGGCATCGGGCGGAAGGTCTATTGCGTGAGGTTGCGGCGATAGAGCGCCAGCAGACGCTCCCAGTGCCGCTCGGCAGCATCGCGATGATAGACCGGCCGCTTCGGGAAGGCGAAGCCGTGATGGGTGCCCGGGTAGATCTCGACCTCGTTCTTCGTGCCTTCCATTGCCTGCTTCACCTTGTCGATGATCTCCTGCGGCGCGTAGATGTCGGTCTCGGCGCAGGCGAAATAGAGTTCAGCCTTGGTCTTCGATGCAGCCAGATGCGGGCTGTCAGCCTGGTCGGTCGCAAGATGGGTGCCGTAGATGGAAGCCGCTGCCTTCACACGGTCCGGAAAATGCGTCGCCGCGTTGACGGCGTAGCGGCCACTCATGCAGTAGCCAACCGTGCCGACGATCTTCGTATTCGCTGCGCTCTGCGTCTCTGCATAAGCGAGCAGGGCCTTGGTGTCCTCCATCACCATGGGAATATTGATGGAGTTCATGAAGCCGAACATCCGCTTGCGCTCGGGCGCTTCCGGATCGGGTGGGATCGGCCCCAGCTCCATGACGCCGGAACGGTAGTACATGTTGGGCAGCATCACGTAATAGCCCGACGTGCCGAGCCGCCGCGCCATGTCGCGCAGCTCCTCGCGAATGGCCGGCGCGTCCATGTAAAAGATGATGACGGGAAAGGGACCGCCGCGCTCGGGGTGGGTGATGAAGGTTGTCATCTTGCCGTCCTTGGTCGCAATATCGATCTGCTGGTCGATCATGGGCGCTTCTTTTTGCTTGTGATTCTGGTGCCTGGCTGGGTGTTCGATACGATTGCAAGGAAACCGCAGCATGACAAGGCGAACGGCCGTCACGTTGGCGTTGAACCGCGCTCTTGAACGTTTCCCTTGGGATTGCCATTGTCTTGTCGTGACAATCAATTTGCAGCGACCGGAGCGTTTCAGATGACCCAGACCAGCAATCGGTTTTTCGACGAGATCGGCCGTTTGATGAACGACGCCGCCGGCGCCGCTCAGGGCGTCAAGCGCGAGGTCGACACGGTCATGCGCAATCAGGCCGAGCGCATCCTGCGCGATCTTGATGTCGTCAAGCGCGAGGAGTTCGACGTGGTCAAGGACATGGCTCGCCTGGCGCGCGAGGAGAACGAGGCGCTCAAGAGCCGGATTGCTGTCCTGGAAGCCAAGCTCGGAATTGCGCCGGCCGCCGGCAGTTTGGCAGACGGGTAGAGGATTTGCCAACCCTCCCCTGGAGGGGGAGGGTCGGCTCACATGGAGCGCAGCGAACTGTGAGACGGGGTGGGGTGATCTCTCCACTCGGGCACGGATCGAGGGATGGACCGTCACCCCACCCCGCCGCTTCGCGTCGACCCCCGAGCGAGCTTCGCTCGTCCGGACCCCTCCAGGGGAGGGTAATAACCGCAGAAAAATCCCTTCATTTCCTTGTCATTTCGCCCCTTTGGGGCTAAAAGCCCGCCACGTCCGCAGCCCCCGCACCCCTGGAGGCTTGCTGTCGGACGCCAACGGGCCGCGATGCGGCCTTTAACTTTTTGAAAACAAGGACTTAACACGATGGCGACCGTCAAGGAATTGAAGGCGACCGCGCGTCCGAAGAGCGGCAAGGGGGCCGCCCGGGCAGAGCGTCGCGCCGGGAGAGTGCCCGGAGTGATCTACGGCAACAACCAGCCCCCCGTGACCATCTCGGTCGACGACAAGGAACTGCGCCAGCGCATCCTGGCCGGCCGCTTCCTGACCACGCTGTTCGATATCGATCTCGAAGGTAAGAAGCACCGCGTGATTCCGCGCGACTTTCACCTCGATTCGGTGAAGGACTTCCCGCTCCACGTCGACTTCCTGCGGCTCGGCGAAGGCGCGACCATCCGCGTCAGTGTCCCGCTGCACGTCGTGAACGGCGAAACCGCGCCCGGCGTCAAGCGCGGCGGCACCATCAACATCGTCACCCACACCATCGAGCTCGAATGCTCGGTCGACAATATTCCGCAGTACATCGAGGCCGATGCCGGCGCACTGGAAATCAGCTACTCGCTGCATCTGTCCGACATCAAGCTGCCGAAGGGCGTGAGGTCGCTGTCGCGCGAAGACGCGACGCTTGTGACCATCGTGCCGCCGTCCGGCTACGCTGAAGAGCAGAAGGCTGCCGCGGCTGCTGCGGCTGCAGGCACCGCTGCTCCGGCGGCGGGTGCTGCGGCTCCGGCTGCTGCCGCACCTGCGGCAGGTGCTGCAGCTCCGGCGGCGGCCGCTAAGGCGCCGGCGGGCGGCGACAAGAAGAAGTAAGCAGCGGCAGGATGCCGCGTCATGCGCCTGTTTGTCGGTCTCGGTAACCCCGGTTCGAAATACGCGAACAACCGGCACAACATCGGGTTCATGGCCGTCGATGAAATTGCGCGGCGTCACGGTTTCGCACCGTGGCGCCGCCGTTTTCAGGGCGAGACATCCGAGGGCACGCTCGATCGCGAGAAGGTCGTCCTGCTGCGGCCGACCACTTACATGAACGAGTCCGGGCGCGCGGTTCAGGAAGCCGCAAACTTCTTCAAGCTCGGTGCCTCCGACGTCACCGTGTTCCAGGACGAACTCGAACTGCCGCCGGCGAAAGTCCGCGTCAAGGTCGGCGGCGGTATCGCCGGCCATAACGGGCTGCGCTCGATCACCTCGCATATCGGCAACGAATATCGCCGGGTGCGGCTCGGGATCGGTCATCCCGGCGTCAAGGAGCTGGTGCACAGCCACGTGCTCTCGGATTTCGCCAAGAGCGACCGCGCCTGGGTGGAAGCCCTGTGCGCGGCGGTTGCCGACAACGCCGGTCTGCTGGCCGCAGGGCATGATTCCTCGTTCGCGAACAAGGTGCATCTGGCGCTGCAGGCTAAGGGATTTTTCGACAAGGGTGATGATGGCGCGACGTAACGCGTTGTCGACCGTCAGCAACGAACTTCAGGACACGCAATGGGATTCAAATGCGGTATCGTTGGCCTGCCCAATGTCGGCAAGTCGACGCTGTTCAACGCGCTGACCGAGACGGCAGCGGCGCAGGCGGCGAATTATCCGTTCTGCACCATCGAGCCCAATGTCGGCGAAGTCGCCGTGCCTGATCCCAGGCTCGACAAGCTGTCGGCGATCGCAGACTCGGCGCAGATCATCCCGACGCGACTGACCTTCGTCGATATCGCAGGGCTGGTGCGCGGCGCTTCGAAGGGCGAAGGCCTCGGCAACCAGTTCCTCGCCACCATCCGCGAGGTCGATGCGGTGGCGCACGTGGTGCGGTGTTTCGAAGATTCCGACATCACCCATGTCGAAGGCAAGATCGCCCCCCTGGCCGATATCGAGACCATCGAGACCGAACTGATGCTCGCCGATCTCGACAGTCTCGAGAAGCGGGTCGATAACCTCGCCAAGAAAGCCAAGGGCAACGACAAGGACGCCAAGGAAGCGCTCGACCTCGTCAATCGCGCATTGGTGCTGCTGCGCGAAGGCAAGCCGGCGCGGGCACTAGAGCGCAAACCGGAGGAAGAGCGCGCGTTCGGCATGCTCGGCCTTCTGACGTCGAAGCCGGTGCTCTATGTCTGCAACGTCGAGGAAGGTTCGGCCAAGGACGGCAACAGCTTCTCAAAACAAGTGTTCGAGCACGCCAAGAAAGAAGGCGCGGTCGCGGTGGTGATCTCGGCCAAGATCGAATCCGAGATCGCGACCCTGTCACGCGAGGAGCGCGCCGAATTCCTCGAGACGCTGGGGCTGGAAGAGGCCGGCCTCGATCGCCTGATCCGCGCCGGCTACCAGTTGCTCGACCTCATCACCTATTTCACCGTCGGTCCGAAGGAAGCCCGCGCCTGGACCATCCACCGCGGCACCAAGGCGCCGGCTGCGGCCGGCGTGATCCATACCGATTTCGAAAAGGGCTTTATTCGGGCCGAGACCATCGCCTATGCCGATTACGTCGCGCTGGACGGCGAAGCCGGCGCCCGCGATGCCGGCAAGCTCAGGCTGGAAGGCAAGGAATACGTCGTCGCTGATGGCGACGTGATGCATTTCAGGTTTAATACGTGAGAAATTGGGTGCCGCGGATGTGGATCCCGTAGGGTGGGCGAAGGCGCATCGCGCCGTGCCCACCATCCTTCCATCAGTGCGAGTGAATGATAGGCACGCTACGCTTTGCCCACCCTATAATTCTACAATTCCCGCGCCGACTACCGCATCCCGCCCTGATCGCGGATCGCGCCGAGATGCTCGTTGATGCGGAAGACGATCAGAATGAACTCCGCGGCGATGCGCGAAAACACCACGCCGACCACGACGCCGGCGATCGAGGACAACAGCAGGATGAATCCGCCGAACGGGCTGATCGCCATGGCGGCAAGCGCCGAAAAAATTCCGGACAGGCCGAACAGCACGATCAAGCCGATGACCAGCCAGTAGAAAGTCTTGATGATCGTGGGCGTGATGAAGCGGTCCCACTGAAACAGATCCTGGAAATCGAACATCGATGGTTCTCCGGCGAGTCAAAAAACTGGTCCCAGATGGTACAGGGCTATCCCCGAAAATTGCTTCGGGCAAGTCAGGGCGAGCGCCGCGGACGGTACTCGCCACCGGCGAACGAGCCATGCGGGTGGGCGGGTTGAGATTGCTGCAAATAACGGCCACAATCGGGCTTCCCCGCTACAATCCTCAATCCAAATTCTCAATCGATGACCACGCTGACCTTCGAAGACTTCACGCCCGGCCATTTCGGCACGTTCGGCCCGCGCCACGTCACGCGCGAGGAAATTTTGGCGTTTGCCGCCGAATACGACCCGCAACCGATGCATCTGGACGAAGCTGCTGCCAACGCGTCGATGCTGAAGGGGCTGTCCGGTTCGGGCTGGCATCTCGGCTCACTCATGATGCGAATGCTGTTCGACGGCTTTATTGGCCGCACCGCCTCGCTCGGCTCGCCCGGTGTTAACGAAATGCGCTGGCTGGCGCCGCTGCGCCCGGGCGACGATCTGACGCTGGATGTCAGCGTCGCGGAGGCCAGGATTTCGAAGAGCCGGCCCGAGACCGGCATCGTGACCTTCAAGGGCACGATCCGCAACGCGGCCGGGGTCGTGCTGTGCGAGATGGAGTCCCCGATCATCGTGCGGCGGCGCCTTGAAGCGGGAGCGGAGTAGCGATGCGTTTCTTCGAGGACATCGAGATCGGCGCGCGGCGCGAGTTCGGCTCGTTTACATTCACCGCCGAAGACATCAAGAGGTTTGCCGCGCAGTTCGATCCGCAGCGCTTTCACCTCGATGAGGAAGAGGGGCGCAAATCACTGTTCGGGGGGCTGGCCGCGTCGGGCTGGCACGTCGCGGCGGTGTGCATGAAGCTCCTGGTCGCCGACGGCAAGCGATTGACAGCCGAGGCCGCCGCACGCGGTGAGAAGGTCGCGGTGTGGGGGCCGTCGCCGGGTTTTCGTGAACTGCGCTGGATCAGGCCGGTTTTGGTGGGCGACACCGTCAGCTTTTCCAACCAGGTCGAAACCAAGCGGACCTCGGAGAAGCGTCCCGAATGGGGCATCCTGCAGGCCCGCAATACCGGCACCAATCAGCGCGGCGAAGTCGTGTTCTCGTTCCTCGCCACCGCGTTCGTGCCGCGGCGGAATGCGGGTTAATTGTAGCCGGATGAGCCAACGGGTCACGCGAAGGCGCGCCCGATTGCTCATCCGGGCCACGCGCTCCATCCGGGTTACGCGCGCCCGTCCGGCGAAACATGGTTAGCCAATTGTTTCGTTAGTGCTTCGTAATCCACGACTCCACGAAACCGTTTTTTTGCTAACGCATTTTGAACTTTCTGCCTGCCAAATGCGTCTCAGGGGAAGTACCGAGGGGATGAACATGGCAGATCGCAGCAGCCTGAAATTCGTCGGCTTTGTCTTCGCAACCGTCACGCTGGCGGTGATGCTGACCGCCACCATGGTGGTGAAATCCTATGCCGACGGTGTCTACACGATCGAAGATACCGCGTTCGTCCGCCAGTAGTTGCGGATCGGGCAGCAATCAGCGCTGAAGCAGTTCAGCGGCTCCAGATCAGCGTCATCGCCACGACCGCAAGCGTCAGCAGTCCGACGAATCGGATCACGAGCGTGCGCATGCTATGCGGCGATTGCCGCAACGGCATTGAATCCATGTTGTCTGGCTGAACGTTTTGCATCGCCGGTGTGTCCCCAAAAGGTGCCTGCCGCCACGTGACGACATCCGTCGTTGGACGCGACCGTGCTTATAAAGTTCAGATCGAACACAGCCAAACAAAACCGCCGCGCTCCTGTACGGAACGCGGCGGAGTGTCAGATTTTTGCAACGATCGGGATCAGGCGTTGCGCAGGCCGTCGGCGGCGCGCTTCCACTGCGTGACGTTGTCGGCGATCATGCGCGTCGACTTCATCGCCGCCTGGCTGAGCTGGGCATAGCCGGAGATCTCGCGCTGGACGCGCTGGCCTTCGGCATGCAGGAGGTCGCGGAGGCTTTCGAGTTCGGAAATCAGCTTCTCGATTTCCGCCAGCGAGGTACCGGCGACGCGCTGGATCAGCGAGTTGACGTTGTTGACGGTCGCTTCGGCATTGGCATCGAGCGGCGCGGTATCCGGGGCCACCGCGGGCCGGCGCAGATAGGCGATATCGTTGCGAACGAAATCGCGGATTCCGGCCTCGACTTCGGATACGGCGGCGAGATCGCCGTCGACTTCCGGGGTGGAATCAACTTCTTCGGAACGATTGATGGCGTTCATCGGCTATTCCTCTGTTTCGCTTTCAGGCGAGCGCGGACAGTCCCCCGCACGACGAAGTGGAGCGGTCCCATCTGTCCTGCCGATTTTGGCCGCATCTTGGCCAATCTGCGGCAATGGTCGTTCATTCTCGCGGGCGGTGCGCTCGAGGCCGGAAAGCGCGTCAAATTGGGACGACTTCGGCCCTCACCAGCTACGCCTGAAGCCCGCGTTGAGGCTCGTGTTGGCGCCGCCCGAGGGCATTTCGCCGATCGAGCCGGAGATGGTGACGCCATCGAACAGCTTCTGCTCGGCGCCGACCTTGCGCAGCCACTTGTCGTCGGATGTCGATAGCGTCTGGCCGGCGATCAAGCTGGTGCCGGTCTCGGCAATGCTGAGTCTTGCCGACTGGTCGGTCTCGTAGCTGCGTGCTGGATGGCTGACGATGCCGGGCACCGGCACGATGCCTTGCTGGATCAGGTTGTAGTCGTTCTTCAGGGTCAGCGAATATTGCTCGCTGATCGGCAGCGATTTGCTCAAGGAGGTGCCGAACTTGCTCTGCTCGGATCCGGGATCGACCCGGGCCTCGACCGCGGTCGTGTCCCAGATCGAGGCAACGCCGGGGGCCGTGATCGCAGCCCACGCAGTACCGGACGATTGCGGCAGGCTGCCGCCATTGGCGAGTCTTTCGGAGAGCAGCTCGGATGTCGTCGCGATGCCTTGTCGTGCGACCGTCATGTCGGCGCCGATCCGCGTATCCCAGAACGGTGAGATGGATTGCTTGACCGACACCGCGGAGGTGCCGTTCGGCCTCTCATTGGCGGACCATGAGGCGTCCGCGCTGGTAGCGCCTTTCGACGCGTTGCTTCCCTTCGGCGCCGGGCCGGTCAGCGTCGATGCATCGACATTGAGCTGGCTCCAGTCGAGCTTTTCGACGTCGATGTCCTTCATGATGTCGGCATCGTTGACGCTGGGAGCGACCTCGGCTTCTTCAGCCTCCTGCATCTCCGGCTCGTCGTCGGCCGGCGGCGTTTGCGCCGCCACAGCCAATATCGAAGCCAAACTTGCGCCGGCCACCAGCATTGGCAGCCGCGCCCAGCCAAATCGCATTTTCGGAATCATTGCCCGCCCGCATTCCAAGTCGCGCCAAGAATGCGTTTGTTTTAGTGCGAAATTATGACCGGGTTCTCGTCACGGCATCTGTGAGCTACACCGCCATCCGCGGCAGGTGAATCGGGTAGCCCACGGTCTGCTCGACCAGATCGAAGGTGTCGACCAGCACGCGCAGATTGGTCAGGCGCCCCGCCTTGAACTGGGCGAAATGGGCGATCCGCAGGCTGATCGGCTTGTTCGAATCCAGCGCGGTCAGCGAATAGCGCATCATCGAGGCGGCTGAATCCACTCCAAGCATGATCGATTCGCGGTCGAAGCGATGGACGCGGAAATTGTCCGCGATCTGCCTGATCACTTCCATCACGGCCGCCTTGCCGCGGCGCGAGCCGAAGAACGGATACATGTCGATCGGTCCATAGATCGCCCAGTCGACTTCCTCGTCGAGCAGGGCTTCGAGATCGGCGGGCTGGCGTTCATTGATCGCACGATGCAACGCGCGCGAAAAACGCCAGAGACTATGCTCTGTCATTTCGATTAGGTCCCTGAAACTGGATTTCAAAAAACGGCAATCGCGCCCAATCGGGCGTCTTCATCGACGCCGGGCCGAAATGCCGAACTTCACTGTTGCAGCCAGAAATAGAGCAGTTTCGCCAGAATACAATTGTCGTTTTTGCAATGCACAAATGCGACTGTTTTGGCCGAATTATCGGTCGCGACCGTGCACCGGCTTGCGCTCGATGGCGATCTCGGCGTCGCGAATGGCGAGGATGGCGAACAGCAGGGCACAGCCGATGCCACCGATCGCGGCCCCCAGCGGCATGAAGGTGAAGAACACCAGCATGCCGCTATAGCCTTCAAAACTCGTGGTTTTGAAGATTTCCACCCAGGCGAGACCCGCCCCGATGCCCAGTGCCGCGCCTCCCAGCGCCCCCAACGCCAAACCAAGCAAAGCCAGTAACGCGATCTTCATGGGGTGTTCTTGTCCGCAAAAATCCTTGTGATGTGTCGCGGACAGCGCGGTGAGGTTCAATGGCGCGGGGAAATTGGGGTGTCCTTCCGGGGCGCACGAAGTGCGAACTACGGTGCGCAATTGCGCATCGTAGTTCGATGATTTGCATCGCCCCGGAATGACGCCGATGGCTAATCGCTAAATCGGCTACGGCCTTCTACCGGTCAGGATCGCAGCGACGTCGCGTTCGAGCAGTTGCTGGACCAGATCGAAGGTGTCGATGATTTCCCTGATTTGGCTGATCTTGCCGTCGCGCAGCGTGTAGAAGCCGGCGATGTCGAACTGCACCATGCGCTGGTTGATGCTCTTGCGGAAGAACACGCGGATGAAGGCGGCGGCCTTGTCGCCCTCGACGACCAGGATCGGCACCTCGCAGCGTAGTTCGGAATAGCGGGCGCGCACCGCGTTCCACATCTCGCGCATTTCGGCCTTGCCGCGGCGATGGCCCATATGCGGCAGGATGTCGATCGGGGCGTTGGCGAGGGATTCGATGTCGTCGGTGCAGCGCTCCAGCGCGCCTTCGACGTCGCCGGAATACAGGACCTCGAGAAAATCCAGCACGCGCTGACGATTTGATCCGTCGGTCATTCGTCGCTCCCCGCCTGTGTTCGACCCGCACGGCCCGATTCGTTATGAAGGGAGCGGCGGCGGGATCAACAGCATAAGGACCTACAGTATCTGACGCGGTGGTTTCCAAAAGGTTCATTGCCGTCCGCGGTGCGGCGACGCCGCGATGCGCGCCGGGGCCTGACGCTCTCCGCACTCCGCTTCCGGCACCGCGTTGCTGGTCTGCATGTCGATCACGAACCTTGCCTTGTCATGGCACCGGCTTTTGCGGCCGGCGACAATGCATGCCGCCGTTATCAGCGGAACGATTTCGCCAAGGCCAGTGTTGTCCTTTCCGTTGATGACGGAGACTATAATGACAAAGACCGCGCCTCCGATTCCCCGGGACAATCAGAGCCCCAAGGGCCCCGGTAGCGCGCCCCGCGTGCCCCTCGACACCACCAAGGGCCATCGCGACGACGAGAAGAACAACATCCGCGAACAGGCCGGGCACGGCAATCTGACGCAGAACACCAGCCACCGGCGGTCGGGGTGAGGGGAGCGGTGCTGCGGCATTCTCGGTGTCGTCCCTGCGAACGCAGTGCGAACGCAGGGACGACACCGAATGCGCCTCACGCTCGCTCTGCATTTCAAACAGCACCAAACCTCCCGCAGCGCCATCCGCCCGAGATTTGCAGTTTCGCTCGCCCTCGAAATCGAAGAGGGCGCAGGGAAAGCCGAGGGAAAGCCGGGTGCCCAAACACCGCAGTCGTGCGCAAAAATGCACACGGCGGACTGCAGGTGCGCCGGAACACCCGTTCGCGAGCGCGCGAAGCGCACCGAAAGTCACCTCACCCCGCCTCTTGCGAGGTCGAAACGAGCGAAGCTCGCTCTTGGAGGTCGGCGCGAAGCGCCGGGTGAGGGCCCTCGCCACGCGCTCCAGCGCTTCAGCGTGACACATGTCACGGCAATCCCGCCCGTGTTTGGGCAGGCTGGCGCTCATGACCGTCCTCGCCGAGGACTTTCTCCGGAGCCGCCGCCATGATCGCCATCGCCGCCCCGAAATCATCCCTCCAGAACCGCGTCGAAGGCTTTGCGCTCACCGCCATCTTCCAGGGCTTTCCGACCTTCGCCGCCGCCGCGCTGCTGCTGAAGCTCTCGCATCATCCGATCGCCGGCGGCGCGGTGCTGTTCGTAGTCGCCGCCTCGATCTTCCACGGCCTGTTGACGCCCTGGCTCGCGCCAAAATTTCCGAAGTTTTTCAGGAACAGCTACGAGCCGCTGTTCTTCGATGCCAGCCTGTCGTTTTCCGACAAACTCGCGCAATGGCGCGCGCAGCCGACGGTGTCGCTGCAACTGGTGACGAATGTGATGATGCTGTCGGTGCTGGCGGTGGCGAGCGGGCGGTAGGTTTCCGCGTGTCATTCCGGGGCGAGCAAAGCTCGAACCCGGAATCTCGAGATTCCCCGATGCGCGTTGCGCATCTGGGGTCTGGTCCTTCGGACCATCCCGGAATGACAAAGCATCATTGGTCGGCAGCCAGAAACTCCAATGCCTTCTCACGGGTAGGAAAGCGGCCCAGTTCACGATAGTCAGGGTCGTGCTCGGCCGTTTCGGGCGACCACAACACGACGAACTCTTTGCCCTCTTCTTCAATCAGCGTGGTCAGTTCCTCGCTTTCATAAGGCGTCATATCTCGCGCGCCGCAATGCGGGCAGGTGTCGTCGCACATGCAGGACCATTCATCAGCCCATCGGCGTCTGCAACGGTCGCATTTGTAGTGATTTAGAAGCCACGCCATGGCCAGCCTCCCTACTGCCGCAGACGATAATTCCCGCGCGAAACGAATTCAATAAACCCGCGATCCCGCAAATATTGAAGCTGTTGCCGAATCTTCGGTCTGACATTCTGGTTGCCGGGATAGAGATCGCCGAGGTGCCGTTCGAACGCGTAGACCTCGTCAAGCGTGAAGTCTCGCTTGCCGAGCGATTCCACGCAGTTCATCACGTCCAGCAACCAGCCGCGGGTTTCCGGAGATTCATTTCTGAGGAAGAGTGTCTTCTGCCAATCGGCGAGAACGAGTTCTTTCGCGCGAACGACGCTGTTCTGGACGATGTGTATTTTTCCGGACTCTGGAATTCGGCTGAGCAGGATGTTGGAGCCGATCCAGCCGGCCCGTCGCGCGGTGGAAGCCAACGGCTTACGTTCCTCGATGATCTCACGAACGAAGAAGTGCTTTGGCACGATGAGCAGGTTCACGACCGCAAGCGATTTGAGGTCGTAATTCATCAGAAGCAGATTCGGATTATTGCTGGCGGCAAGACGTTCGCACTTGGTCTTGAACGCGCCGTCGACGACTCGCGTTCCGAACCTGCCTTTCTGGCTCTTGAGTTCGAATTCCTCTTTGCAGGCGCGAATGCGCGCCCGATGGCTGGCTCCGCGACGAAGCAATCCAGAGCCAAGAAGCTGGATCGCTTCGCTAGGCTCGCAATGACGGTTAGTTGCAGCAGGCTCATCCAAGAGCTGGCACGGCGAATCCTACCTCTTCTTCCACCCGCCCCGATGCCCCGGCGCGCCGCCGCTCGATCGCGGCGCCGGCCCGAACTCCGGCCCTGATTGTCGCGAGTCGGTCGGCTGGAAGATTTTGCTGCCGCTGCCGATCGCGGGCTTGCGCGGTTTGGCGCCGCCGGGGCGGTAGGGCAGGGATTCGGGGCCGTGCATTTCGTCGAGGTGGGGTTTGTGGACTTTGGAGGTGGAGGGACCGCCGCTGCGGCTCACCCCGCCCCGACCGCCTGCGGCGGTCGACCCTCCCCCTCCAGGGGAGGGTGAAGAGGCGCGGCGCTTCTTCATCGCGGATGTCGGCAAGTTGGCCGCCTCGCCGTATTTCTTGGTGCCGGCATACGCGCCGGCCTTGCCTTGCACGGCGCGTTGTTTGGCGGTGGGATCATCGACCACCGCCATCTCCGTGGCGCGGAGGCGTTTGACTTCGTCGCGGAGTCTGGCGGCTTCCTCGAAGTTCAGATCGGCGGCGGCTTCGCGCATCCTTGTTTCGAGGTCGTTGAGCACGGCCTCGAAATTGTGGCCGATCGAGATGACGTCGTCGGCCATGCCGCCGTCGCCGATCTCGACCAGCACGTGGTCGCGCTCGTAGACGGAGTTGAGGATGTCGCCGATCGATTTCTTCACGCTCTCCGGCGTGATGCCGTTGGCCGTGTTGTATTCGACCTGCTTTTCGCGGCGGCGGTTGGTCTCCGCAATCGCGCGCTCCATCGAGCCGGTCATCTGGTCGGCGTAGAGGATCACCTTGCCGTCGACGTTGCGCGCGGCGCGGCCGATGGTCTGGATCAGCGAGGTCTCGCTGCGCAGAAAGCCTTCCTTGTCGGCGTCGAGGATCGCGACCAGCGCGCATTCGGGAATGTCGAGGCCCTCGCGCAAGAGGTTGATGCCGACCAGCGCGTCGAACGCGCCGAGGCGAAGATCCCGGATGATCTCGATGCGTTCGATGGTGTCGATATCCGAGTGCATGTAGCGGACGCGAATGCCCTGCTCGTGCAAATATTCGGTGAGGTCTTCCGCCATGCGCTTCGTCAGTACCGTGATCAGCGAGCGATAGCCCGCGGCAGCGGTCGCGCGGACCTCGCCTACGAGATCGTCGACCTGGGTGCGCGCGGGGCGAATGTGGACCGGCGGATCGATCAGGCCGGTCGGGCGGATCACCTGCTCGACGAACACACCGCCGCTTTCGTTCAGCTCCCAGCCGCCGGGCGTCGCCGACACCGCGACCGATTGCGGGCGCATCATGTCCCACTCCTCGAACCGCAGCGGGCGGTTGTCCATGCAGGAGGGCAGGCGGAAGCCATACTCGGCCAAGGTCGCCTTGCGCCGAAAATCGCCGCGGAACATGCCGCCGATCTGCGGCACGGTGACGTGGCTTTCGTCGGCGAAAACAAGCGCGTTGTCGGGCACGTATTCGAACAGCGTCGGCGGCGGCTCGCCGGGGCGGCGTCCGGTGAGGTAGCGCGAATAGTTTTCGATGCCGGCGCAGCTTCCCGTCGCCTCCATCATTTCGAGGTCGAAGGTGGTGCGCTGCTCCAGCCGCTGCGCTTCCAACAGGCGGCCCTGGTTGTTGAGTTCGTCGAGCCGCAGCTTCAGCTCGGACTTGATCGACTTGATCGCCTGCACCAGCGTCGGCCGCGGCGTCACATAGTGCGAGTTGGCGTAGATCTTGATGAATTCGAGATCGTCCTGCTTGTGGCCGGTGAGCGGATCGAACTCCTCGATGTTTTCCACGGTGTCGCCGAACAGGTTCACGCGCCAGGCGCGGTCCTCATAGTGCGCCGGGAAAATGTCGATGACGTCGCCGCGGACGCGAAACGTGCCGCGGGTGAAATCGGCCTGCGTGCGCTTGTACTGCAGCGCCACGAGGTCGGCGATCAACTGCCGCTGGTCGATGCGTTCGCCCTTCTTCAGCGCAAAGGTCATCGCGGTGTAGGTCTCGACCGAACCGATACCGTAGATGCAGGACACGGAGGCCACGATGATGACGTCGTCGCGCTCCAAGAGCGCGCGCGTCGCCGAGTGGCGCATGCGGTCGATCTGCTCGTTGATGGAAGAATCCTTTTCGATGTAGGTGTCGGTGCGCGGGACGTAGGCCTCAGGCTGGTAGTAGTCGTAGTAGGAGACGAAATACTCCACCGCATTGTCGGGGAAGAAGTTCTTGAACTCGCCATAGAGCTGGGCGGCGAGCGTCTTGTTCGGCGCAAGGATCAGGGCCGGGCGCTGCGTCGCCTCGATCACCTTGGCCATGGTGTAGGTTTTTCCGGAGCCGGTGACGCCGAGCAGCACCTGGGTGCGGTCGTTGCGGTTGACGCCTTCGACCAGTTCGGCGATCGCGGTCGGCTGGTCGCCCTTCGGCTGGTATTCGGACTTGATCTCGAAGCGCACGCCGCCTTCGGATTTCTCCGGGCGCGGCGGCCGGTGCGGCGTCCAGACTTTGAGCTGGCCGTTATCGCCGCGAAATTCGGGGCGGCCGTCGCGGATCAAGCTTTCCAGCGCATCGGCAGTCGCTTTGACGCCGAGCGCTTCCATCTTGTTGCGCGGCGGGCGAGCGAGGGCATCCTCGTCGTCTTCGGCGGTCGGCAGGCCGAGTTGGCGCGCGAGTTCGGGGTCGAGCGTGGGGATGGTGGCCGCGGTGCCGTAGTTGGCTTGGGGGGCTTCGTCGAGGCCGCGTCCGGCATCGCGTGTTGCGAGGTCATCGCCCGTCCCCTTTGTCGAAGCGCGAGCGCGATGCGCCGCCGCCTCGCCGCCGGCGCGGCGATCCCAGGAATTGTCGGGCGGAGGCTGCAGGCCAGTGCCTGAACCCGTGCCGGCATCGCCGCGGTTGATGGCGGGATTGAGCAGTTCCGCCAGCGCCGGTCCGATTGGTTGCACTTCGGGCCGGTGCGCCTTGGATCTCGGGGTTTTGCCTGATTTTTTGGGAGCGTCCGGTTTCTTCGCCATGCGGCGAATATGGGACGAGTCAGCCGGTGAGAAAAGGGCAAATGGCCGCGCGAAAGCGCGCGCTTCCGCCTGTCAGCAGATGTCAGCAAGACCGCAATTGGGAACCGTCGTGCGCCTCAGACGTGAAGATCGCCATTATCCGCTCTGGCCGGCGTCGCCTTGACGATATCCAGATGAATCCCGCCGCAGCGCGTGCAGCGCATGGTCCAGTACTCGGCACCGGCGCGGCCGGGGATGATACGCAAGACCGCCAGCGCGGCCGAGCAATCCGGGCAGGTGGACAACACCGGCGTCGCCTGCAGGGTCTGTTCGGGAACGGGTATCGAGATTCGGCCGGCCGGCACGCTTACCGATTCGTGAACCGCGGCATGAAGCGATCGATATGGGCTTTCGCATCCGCGATCGCCGCTTCCGGATCCGACCAGGCGAAGCCGACCTCGAGCGTCGGAAACGCCATGCCATCGATCACCACCGGCTCCTGGTCGGCCCGTTGAATCCTGGCGTGCCATAGCCCTCTCCCTGCTTCGAACGACTGAATTTCAAAGCCGCCGTAGATCATGGCGCGTCCCCCGGAATTGCGCATGGCGCGAGCAGAGCACGGCGCAGCGGAGGCAGATGTGAAGGGGTTCACATGTCGCGGAGTTTTTCGGTGGCGTCGTCCCGGTCGGCGTTCCCCGGATGCTGCGCAGCGCCAACAGCGCGTTCACGCGCGTCTTCGACGCGCTATGCCTTGCGGCGTGATGCGCTGCTGTTCCGGGGTCCATCGGTTCGGGCGAGAGTCGTGGGTCCCGGCTCCGTGGAGCAGCGTTTCACGCTGCACCGCGTCCGCGACACGAGTGCTCAGCGTCGGGAAGCAATATGATCCGCGAGCACCACGGCATCGTCGCCGACGCCGGACAGAAACGAAGAGTTCATCTTCGACAGCCATTGCAGGCCGAGGAAGTACAGGCCCGATACGGCTGAGATGCCGTTGCGGTGAACCGCTTCGCCGCGGGCGTCGAGGACCGGGATATCGATCCAGCCGAAATCGACGCCGTAGCCGGTGGCCCAGACGATCGAGGAGATGCCTTCCATGGCGAGGTCGAGGCGCGTGAGCGGCGCGGTGACGCAAGGAGGGTCGGGAAGCGTGGCGCGCGCGCCGGGTTCTTCCGGCAAGTCCAGGCGGCGCCGTTTCACATATTCATCGACGGTATCGAGGAAGGTGGTGAAGGCGATGTCGCCGTCGCCAAGGCTTTTGTCAAGGCCCGGCGCGATGTCGAGCACGCCGTCATGTGCGCCGTCGAGACGTCCGAGCAAGATCACGCCGCGGGCGGCGAAGTCGCGGAAATCGATGTTGCGGCCGCCATAGGCACCCGAGATCACCGGGCCGAGCCGCGCGGGCCCCCGCTCCTCCGGCGTGATCTGGTCGAACTGCATCTCGGCCAGCCACCAGATCAGGTCGCGGCTGCGGTAGCGGCGCGGCAGCCGGCGATGCCGTCCGACCGAGAGATAGACGCGTCGGCCGCCCTCAATTAATTCCTCGGCGATCTGCGCGCCGGACGCACCGGCGCCGGCCACCAGCACCGCACCGGGCGGAAGCTGTTCGGGATTCTTGTAGTCGGCGGCACACACCTGAAATACCGGGTGATCACGCAACAGGTCCGGGATGACGTTGCGCTGATAGGGGCCGGTGGCGACCACGACATTGTCGGCTTCGATCGTGCCGTCCGTGGTCTCGGCGATGAAGCGTCCGCCGTCGCGCTGCGCCAGCCGCGTCACCGCGACGCCGCAGCGGATCGGCGGCGCGACGAAATCCGCATAGGCCTCGATGAATTTGATGATGGTGGACGTGTCCGAAAACCCATCGGGATCGCTGTGCGGAAACGGAAACTCCGGCAGCCGCACCGACCAGTTCGGAAACTGGAATTTCAATCCGTCCCAGCGTTCACTGCGCCAGCGCTCGGCGATCCGGTGGCGCTCGAGCACCAGATGCGACAGTCCGCGCTGCTTGAGGCGGTGGCTCATCACGAGGCCGGCCTGGCCGCCGCCGATCACCAGCGTTTCGATCTTCTCATCCGGCATGTCTATGGCCCCTGCGGCGCGCGGCGGGCTCGGCTGCCGCGCGAATGATCCAGCGCCGGAACGCGGCGAAATCGCGCTGGGCGGTGCTGAAGCCGCGATAGACCAGATACCAGCGCATGCCTTTCGGCACACTTAACGCAAACGGCGCGACCAGCCGGCCGGCGGCGAGGTCGTCGTCGATATAGGGCCGGATGCCCATGGCGATGCCGAGGCCGTCAACCGCGGCCTGCAGCGCCTGGCCGTAAAATTCGAACTCCGGCCCGCGGGCGCTGATGCGGGCGGTGCCGGCCGCTTCGAGCCATGACGGCCAGTCGTCGGGCGAATGCGCCACGCGCAGCAGCGCCGGGCCCTTCAGGTCGCCGGGACGTTTGAGCGCGTTGGCAAGGCGCGGCGCGCAAACCGGAAGCAGATCCGCGGCAAATAACGGCTCGGCGATCAGGCCGGACCATTCGCCGCCGCCGAGCTTGATGCCGCAGCTCCAGTCCTCGCCGAACGGCACCGCAGCGCCGCCGGTGGTGATGCGGACGTCGATGTCGGGGTCTTCCTTGCGGAAGTCCGCCAGCCGCGGGATCAGCCACTTCATCGCAAAGGTCGGCCCGACGCCGATGGTCAGCACGCGCACGCTCGAGGGTGCGGTCACCTGTGCGGTCAGGCTCGCCAGCGCATCGAAGATCGGTGTCAGCCCGTTCTGGTAGGCGCGCCCGGCGGCGGTGGTGACGAGGCGGTTGGCCTTGCGCTCGAACAGCGCAACCCCCAGCCGCTCTTCCAACAGATGCACCATCCGGCTGACGGCAGCCGCCGATACGTTGAGCTCGGCGCCGGCCGCCGCAAAGCTGCCGGTGCGCGCCGCGGCTTCGAACGCCTTGATGCCGTTGAGAAAGAGCAGCCGCCGCACTTAACCCTCAGGAAAACTGATGCCAGTGCAAGATAACTCAGTTTGCGCAGGCGCGACAAGCGAGGCACAAGGGAAGAAGGAGGTTTCCCAATGACGCCGCTGATGATCGCAGCCCTCGGTGCGTTGATGGTCGCGACAGCCTTCCTGTCGGGGCTGTTCGGCATGGCCGGCGGGATGATCCTGATCGGCGTACTGTTGATGCTGATGCCGCTGCCCACCGCCATGGTGCTGCACGCGATCACGCAGATGGCCTCCAACGGCTGGCGCGCCTTTCTGTGGCGGGCGCATATCCGCTGGCGGCCCGTGTTCGTCTATCTGATCGGCTGCGCGCTCGCGCTCGGCGTCTGGTCGCTGACCCGCTACGTGCCGGACAAGCCGATTGCTTTGCTGTTGCTCGGGGCCACGCCGTTCATGGCGCGGCTGATGCCGAAGAACCTCAAGCCCAATCCGGACAGCATCTGGCAGGGCTCGTTCTACGGCTTCATCTGCATGGGCCTGATGCTGATGACCGGCGTCTCCGGCCCGCTGATGGATACGTTCTTTCTCGGCGGCAATTTCGGCCGCCGCGAGGTGGTGGCAACGAAGGCAACCTGTCAGGTCGCGAGCCACCTCACAAAGCTCATTTATTTCGGCGGCATCGTCGATCAGGCGGCGACGCTTGATCCGGTGCTGGCTGCGGTTGCGGTCGCGGCCTCGATGCTCGGCACCACGCTGGCGCGGCGCATCCTGGAAGCGATGAGCGACGCGCAGTTTCGCACCTGGGCGAACCGGCTGATCACGACGGTGGCCGGCTATTACATCCTCTACGGAAGCTGGCTGCTGCTGGTTCGCGGCTCGGTTGCTTCCTTCTGAAGGGAGAGGGCGGATGCCGGATGCTGCAGATCCCCTGGTGCTCGACTTCGTCGAATGGATCGCCCACGAGCCGCGGAATTATGCGGAAGTGGTTGCGACCTGGCGGACCTCGTGTCCGCGCCTGACAATCTGGGAAGACGCGTCCGATCGCGGCTACGTCGTGCGCGAAACCATCGCCGGAACCGGATTGATGGTGACCGTCACCGCATCAGGCGAAAAGTTGCTGCGGGAACACGGCCGCATCGGCCCGCTGCAACGCTAGTCCCGCGTCATCACATTTCCGCGCTACGCCGTCGGCCTGCATTGACTTGGGGCACCGGCCCGATCAAATTCATGCAATCGCATCTTTCTTGCGAAAAACAAGAAATCAACGCACTGCAAGGATCGCCCCATGATCGACCTCCATTACTGGACCACGCCGAACGGCCACAAGATCACAATGTTCCTCGAGGAGACCGGGCTGGCTTACAAGATCTTCCCGGTCAACATCGGCAAGGGCGAGCAGTTCAAGCCGGAGTTTCTGGCGATTGCGCCGAACAACCGGATCCCGGCGCTGGTCGATCACGCGCCGAAGGGCGGCGGCAAGCCGATTTCGATCTTCGAATCCGGCGCGATGCTGCTCTATCTCGCCGAGAAGACCGGAAAGTTTCTGCCCGCCGATCTCTACGGCCGTTATGACGCGATCCAGTGGACGTTCTGGCAGATGGGCAATCTCGGGCCGATGGCCGGACAGAACCATCACTTCTCCAACTACGCCCAGGAGAAGATCAAATACGCCATCGACCGCTACGTGAACGAGACCAACCGCCTCTACGGCGTGCTCAACAAGCGCCTGGCGGACCGCGAATTCATCGCCGGCGACTATTCGATCGCCGACATGGCGAGCTATCCCTGGGTGGTGCCTTACAAGAACCAGAGCCAGAACATCGACGATTTCCCGCATCTGAAGCGCTGGCTGGAAACCATCCGCGCGCGGCCGGCGACCGAGCGCGCCTATGCCAAGGCGAAAGAGGTCAACCCGAATTTCGGCCAGCCGGTGAACCGCACCGAGGAGGAACGCAAAATCCTGTTCGGCCAAACCGCGGCGGTGGTGCGGTAGGGCAGGGTCCGCGGCGTACGCACCCATGGGCACGCGGGGCGCCGAAGCCCCCGTGTCCATCTTCCCGGCGCGATCGGCTGGGATTCTACCCACATCCCGGATATCCATCCGAAAGACACATAGGCAATATCGGCGAAGCGCAGCCGAGTTCAGATGACATCCCGGACATCTGTGGTTATCGGTCCCTGCGTTCGCACGACGGTGACAGAGGGATTGCTTTGTCGCTTGCGCTCCTCGCATTGACGGCTAGGCTGGTAATCATCTTGGAACGGTCCAGCATGCCACTCAAACTCTACGAACTCGTCGGCACCGATCCATCCCGTCCGTTCAGCCCGTTCTGCTGGCGCACGCGGATGGCGCTGGCGCATAAGGGGTTATCAGCGGAAACCATTCCCTGGTGCTTCACCGAGAAGGGCGCCATCGCGCCGCATGGCTCGGAGAAGGTGCCGGTGCTGCTCGACGGCGGCAGCGCGGTGGTCGATTCCTGGACCATCGCCAATTATCTCGAAGACAGATATCCGGACCGGCCCTCGCTGTTCGGCGGCGAGGGCGGTCGTGCCATGGGGCGGATGCTGAACTGGTGGGGCGACGGGGTGATCGGCGGCATGTTTCCGCTCATCATCGCCGACATCCCGCTCAACCTGAAGCCGGAGGACGCTGCCTACTTCCGCAAGACGCGCGAGGCGCGCTTCGGCAAGAAGCTGGAAGAGATCATGGCAAGCCGCGACCAGGCGGTCGACGGCTTTCGCAAGAGCCTCGATCCGCTGCGGCTGACATTGCGGACCCAGCCTTTCCTCGGCGGCGCGGCAGCGAACTATGCGGACTACATCGTGTTCGGCGCGTTCCAATGGGCACGCGTGGTCAGCCCGTTCAAGCTGCTGATGGAAGACGATCCGGTCTATGCCTGGCGCGAGCGGTTGCTCGACGCGTTCGACGGCACCGCGCGGAAGTCGCCGAGCTATCACGCCTGACGTCGGCGCTGCGCGTCATGAGCTTCGTTGGCCTAAAACAGGCAGCAATGATTGCGCGCCTGTCCGCGCTATCGCCGAGGCTGTAAATTAGTTCTATCCGATAACGATGTTAGCCATGACGTAAAATCGAGGCGTAAGCTGATTCCCCTGGTGGCCGTTAGGGGAGACGCGTCATGACCGATCTTGAGGCCAAATTGGAGCGGTTTGAGACTCTCGCTGCCGAATGCGAATTGATCAGCAAGTTGACGTCGGATGGGGCAAAGCGCGAGCTATACCTGCGCCTCGGCTTGCACTACCGCGAACTGGCCGGCGACATCCGGACGATGGTTGCGACCAAGGACGCCGCTTAGCCGGCCGGGACGGAGCCGGTAGCAGGATCCTGGCCTGGCGCTAGTCGCCGTGATGGAGCGGCGGCCGGCGTTCGAGCCACGCATCGATGCGTTCGCCCAGCGCGGCGGGCACGTAACTCTCCGTCATTGCGAGGAGCGATAGCGACGAAGCAATCCATGCCTCCGTGGCGCGCTATGGATTGCTTCGCTTCGCTCGCAATGACGGTTGCTGGCGGTTTCGCGTTAAGGTCCCACGCTCGCGCAGTATCTCGAGTACCGCAACGAGGTTCGGCACCACAGCCGCGCATCGTGCGCGGGACTCCTCCGTCGGCGTCGCCATGTCGGGCACCATGATGGTAATCGCGCCCGCGGCGTGCGCGGCGGCCACGCCGTGGTTGGAATCCTCCACCGCGACGCAAACCTCCGGCTTCAGGCCGAACCGCGATGCCGCAAGCAGATAGAGATCGGGGCTCGGCTTGCCGCGGGCGACGTCGTCGCAGGTCAGCAGCGTTTCGAAACGGTGGCGGATACCCGCGAGCTTTAGATGCGCATCCGCCGTGCGCAGCGACGAGGAGGTGACGATCGCCATCGGACATTCGGCCGCCCGCAGCGCATCCAAGAGTTCGATCGCGCCGCTCTTCAGCGGCAGGCCTGCGCCGAGAATTTCATCGCGGTTGCTGACGAAGGCACGGCTGACCTCCGCAAGCGGAAAGTCTGCCCCGTAGCGCGCATGCAGCAGGGCCTCGCACTCCGGGCCGGGCAGGCCGACCATCGCCTGGCACAGCGTCACGGCGTCGTCGGTGTAGCCATGCGTGGTGAGTGCCGCGACCAGGCTGTCGAAATAGACCCGCTCGGTGTCGAGCAGCGTGCCGTCCATGTCGAGCAGGACGGCGCCGACGTCCCATTTGCCGCTCACGCCGCACCCGCGCCGGTGCGCTGGCCAGCGAGTTTGCGCAGGCAGTCCGGGCATAGACAATCGCTGCCGTCCACCGGCATCGGCAGGCGGAACGCCTCGTCGTTGCACCAGCAGGGGCCAGACGGGTTGCAGCCGAAATCGTCGCCGCAGCCTGCGCAGGCGAGGCGGCGCGAGCGCGCATTTTCCAAACGATTTGTCATCAACGAGGCTGAATCCTGACGAGGAATTAATCCCGGGTTCACGCCGAAGCGCGTTATACTTCGGCACTATACGCCCGGAAAAACTCGAAGGAAATCCGATGGCCCGCGATTCGCAAGCGGCCCTCGTTGCGCTCAATCGCTTCGGCTTCGGCGCGCGCGGCGGGGCGTCCGGCGATTTTCTCAATGCCGCGTCCGATCCGCGCGGCTTCGTCAAGGCGGAACTCGGCCGTTCCAACGGCGTGCTGCTCGAAGTGCCCGGGTTGCAGTCGACGCCCGCGCTCGGCAAGGCGGTGTTCGACTATCAGTTCGAAATCCAGCAGGCGCGCGACGCCGCCGCCAAATCGGCCGCGCCGCCGGCGGCAGGCGAAGGCACATCGCCGCGGCCGGAGGCCAAGGGCCAGCGGCGAAACCCGTCACTCAACGGCATCGCCATGGAGATGGCGCCAAAGGAGCCGCAGGCAAGGCCCGCCGAAAATTCCGGCGCGATGGCATCCGCCGAGACGATGCAGCCGAATGTGCCAAAGCTGTCGCCGCCTCCGCTCAACATCATCCAGAAGACGTTTCGCGCCGAGGCGCTGGCGCGGTTGCAGCGCGCCGTCATCACCGATGGCGGATTTGCCGAGCGGTTGGTGGTGTTCTGGTCCAATCATTTCTGCATCTCCGCCAGCAAGGGCGGGCCGGCGCGGATGTGGGCGGGCTCGTTCGAGCGCGAGGCGATCCGGCCGCACGTGCTTGGACGTTTCGGCGACATGCTGAGGGCGGTCGAGCAGCATCCGGCGATGCTGTTCTTCCTCGACAACCAGCAATCGCTGGGCCCGGATTCGCGCGCGGGGAAAAACCGCAACCGCGGATTGAACGAAAATCTCGCCCGCGAGATTCTCGAACTGCATACGCTCGGCGTCGGCGGCGGCTATTCGCAGGACGACGTCACGGCGCTCGCGAATATCATCACCGGGTGGACCTATGCGGGAAGGCTGGGCCGGTTGGGCGCGCCCGGCAGCTTCGTGTTCAACGCCAACGCCCACCAACCCGGCGCGCAGCGGGTGATGGGAAAGATCTACGACGCGCCCGGCGTCGCGCAGGGCGAGGCGGTGCTGGCGGACATCGCGCGCCATCCGTCGACCGCAAAGTTCATCGCGGCAAAATTCGCGCGCCACTTCGTGGCCGACGATCCGCCGCCCGCGCTGGTGGCGCGGCTGGCGGATGTCTTCACAAGGACCGACGGCGATCTCAAGGCATTGGCGGTGGCGCTGGTGGATTCCGACGAGGCCTGGAAGGCGCCGCTTTCCAAGATGCGCTCGCCCTACGAATTCCTGATCGCGGCCGGCCGGCTGCTGGTGCAGATCCCGAACGATCCCGGCCGCTATCTCGGCGGGCTCAACGTGCTGGGTCAACCGCTATGGTCGCCGGCCGGACCGAACGGTTTTCCCGACGGCAACGCGGCATGGGCGTCGCCGGAAGGGATGAAGCTGCGGCTCGACATCTCCGCGCAGATTGCGTCAAGGCTCGCCGAGGGCATCGATCCGCGCGACCTGCTCGAACTCGTCGCCGCAGATGCGGCTTCGCCCGAGACGCGGCGAACCATCGAGCGCGCGGAATCGCGGCAGCAGGCGCTCGCGCTGTTGTTGATGTCGCCGGAATTCCAGAGGAGATGATGCCAATGGAGACGACAATGGATTGCTGCGACGACATGCGATCATTGGTGACGTCGCGGCGTGCCGTGTTGCTCGGCGGCGCCTCCTTTGCGGCATGGGCCTACCTGCCGAAATTTGCGCGCGGGGCCGACGGCCGCGACCCGCGGTTGGTCATCGTGATCCTGCGCGGCGCACTGGACGGGCTTGCCACCGTCGCGCCGATCGGTGACCCCGACTATGCCGGCCTGCACGGTTCGATCGCGTTGTCGTCGAGCGGACCGAACGCGGCGCTGCCGCTCGACAATTTCTTTTCGCTGCATCCGGTGATGTCGGAATTTTCGCGGATGTATCGCGAGAAGAAAGCCGCGGTGATCCATGCGGTGGCGACGCCCTATCGCGACCGCTCGCATTTCGACGGGCAGGACGTGCTCGAAAGCGGCTTTGCCGGCCCCGGCCGGGTCCAGTCCGGCTGGCTCAACCGCGCGCTGGAAGGCTTGCCCAGAGGCGAGCGGGTGACGAGCGCGCTCGCGGTCGGTCCGACCACGCCGCTGGTGCTGCGCGGCACGGCGCCGACGGTCGGTTGGGCGCCAGTGGCGTTGCCGCAGGCTGCCGAGGATACCGCGATGCGGCTGCTCGAGCTCTATCAACATCGCGACGCCGCACTGGCATCGGCTTTGAAGCAGGGACTGGCGCTCGACAAGGCCGCGCGAGGCGACGACATGAAGCCGAAGCCGGGCGCCGGCGGCGTGGCCGCGATGCGGCTGGTGGCGCGCGGCGCCGCGAAATTGATGGCGGCCGACGACGGACCGCGGATCGGTGCGCTCGCCTTCGACGGCTGGGACACGCATGCCAATGAAGGCGGCGCGGTCGGCCGGCTGGCGCAATTGCTCAGCGGCCTCGACGGCGCGCTGGCCGAATTCGAGCGCGGCCTGGGCCCGCGCTGGCGCGACACCGTGATCGTGGTCGCCACCGAATTCGGCCGCACCGCACGCATCAACGGCACGCAGGGCACGGATCACGGCACCGGCACGGTCGCGCTGCTAGCCGGCGGCGCGGTGAACGGCGGGCGCGTGATCGCGGACTGGCCGGGGCTGAAGGCGACGAGCCTCTACCAGGGCCGCGACCTCGCGCCGACCACCGATCTGCGCGCGGTGATGAAAGGCATGCTGAAGGACCAGTTCGGGCTGGCGGAACGGGTGCTGGCGGAGAGCGTGTTTCCGGACAGTGCGGCAGTGAAGCCGATGCAGGGGCTGGTATCTTAACCTCTCCCCGCTCTTCTGCGGGGAGAGGTCGGATTGCGAAGCAATCCGGGTGAGGGGCATGGCAATGCGCGGCCGCAATGAAAAGTCTATCCGAATCGCGAGGCGATTGAGGGTCAATCAAACAGATGCGGAAACTATCCTCTGGAATCGCATTCGCAACCGGCAGATCGACGGGCACAAGTTCGTCCGGCAGCAGCCGATCATTGGCTATGTCTGCGATTTCGTCTGCCGCGAGCGGCGGCTGATCATTGAAGTGGATGGTGGACAGCACAATGAATCAGCCGCCGACGCAGTCCGTGATCGGCGTTTAATCGAAGCCGGCTACAGGGTGCTACGATTCTGGAACAACGACGTTCTCGGAAATACCGAAGGCGTCCTACTCTCGATACAAGCCGAGCTCTTGAAGTAGAACCGCGCTGCTCTCTTAACCTCGCCCCGCTTGCGGGGAGAGGTCGGATCGCTCTTGCGATCCGGGTGAGGGGGTACAGGTCTCACGGCGTTCAGAGCTCGCGGAAGCAGCCCCTCACCCCGACCCTCTCCCCGTGAAGGACGGGGAGAGGGAGGGCGAGACCGCCGTCTCAATTACTTCGTACTCCGATCCACCTCTGCCAGTTCCTCTGCGCTCAGCGTCCAGCCGACCGCCTTCACGTTCTGCTCGACCTGTTCGACGCGGGTGGCGCCGGCGATGACGCTTGCGACTTGCGGGCGCTGGGCGAGCCAGGAGAAGGCGAGTTCGAGCATGGTGTGGCCGCGCTCTTGCGCGAATGCCTGGAGTTTCTCGACGATGTCCTCGTTGCGCGCCGTGGCGTAGCGATCCTTCAGCGCCGGCGCCTTGGCAAAGCGGGTGTCGGCGGGGGCATCAGTGCCGCGCTTGTATTTGCCGGTGAGAAGCCCGCTCGCCAGCGGGAAGAACGGTAGCAGGCCGAGCTTGTATTCCTGCGCGGCGGGCAACAGATCTTTCTCGATGCCACGCACCACGAGGCTGTATTCGTCCTGACACGAGACGAAGCGGCCAACGTTCATCTGCCGCGCCAGCATTTCGGCTTCCGCAATGCGCCACGCCGGAAAGTTCGAATTGCCGATGTAGCGGACTTTGCCCTGGCGGACGAGATCGTCGAGCGCGCGCAGCGTCTCTTCCATCGGCGTCAGGGCGTCGTATTCATGCTGCTGGTAGAGATCGATGTAGTCGGTCTTCAGCCGCTTCAGGCTGGCCTCGACCGCGGACATGATGTAGCGGCGCGAGGCGCCCTGCCTGGTGCCGTCGGTCGCCATCGGCTTCGCATACTTCGTCGCCAGCACGATGTCCTTGCGGCGGTCGCCGAGGACGGTGCCGAGCACGGTCTCGGAGCCGCCCATGCCCGCATAGATGTCGGCGGTGTCGAACAGGGTGATGCCGAGATCGATCGCCTTGTGGATGACCTTGCGCGAGGTCTCCAGGTCGGTGCGCTGGCCAAAGTTATTGCAGCCGAGGCCGACGGCGGAAACACGCAGGCCGGAGCCGCCGAGGTTGCGAATTTGCATGGATCGATCCTGTGGGAAGAGCGGGGAGGCGCATTGTGGCGCGCACGGCTTCGACCCGCAAGAACAGGGGACCAGCGCCCGCGCTTGGCAGCCATGCGGCACAAAAAGATGCGGCCCCGGTCAGACGCGGCGACTGACGGGGACCGCTGGGGGCGCGTGATCATGAGACGGGGGGCCTGATCAGACGCAGGGGCAGGCTACCCGGGCTTTGTTACGTCTGCGTGACAACGATGGCGGGGCGCGAACTTACAGCGGTTCCTCAGAGCATCTTGCGGTACACCACGAAACCCGAACGCTCCGCCACCTTGTCGTAGAGCAGCATCGCGGTGTGGTTGGTCTCGTGCGTCTGCCAGTAGACGCGGGAGCATCCGGCGAGCTTCGCCTGTTCGTACACGCCGTTGATCAGGGCACGGCCGACCCCCTTGCCGCGTGCGGCGGCGCTGGTGAAGAGATCCTGCAGATAACAGTTCGGCTCGATCATGGTCGTAGAGCGGTGAAACAGGTAATGCGTCAGCCCGAGCAACTCGCCGCCGCTCTCGGCGACCAGCGCGTGTACCGGCTCGTAAGCGTCGAAGAAGCGCGCCCAGGTCATCGCCGTGATCTCGCCCGCCAGCGCGGTCGCGCCGGCGCGGCCGTAGAAGGCGTTATAGCCATCCCACAGCGGCAGCCATTGCGCGTAGTCCTGGCGGGTGACGAAGCGGATGGTGAGGTCGCCGGACATGCGCGATTCCGCGTTGATAAGAGGGAGCAGCGTCGCGAACACGCTGGGGAAGACTCCTATTACAGACGCATTCGGGTGCGATCAACTTTGCAGAAGGGCTCTACTCCCTCTCCCCGTTCTTCACGGGGAGAGGGTTGGGGTGAGGGCTGCTTCCGCGAGTCGTGATCGTGGTGAGACCTGTACCCCCTTACCCGGATTGCTTCGCGATCCGACCTCTCCTGCAGGCGGGGCGAGGTTGAAGAGCGACCGCTCGTCGTCGCGCGCTTCGCTACTCCGCGGCGCCGAGATGCCTCGCGAGGCTGCGATGGCTGCCGCGCAGCGCGCGATAATAGTTGGCGCTGCCGGGATCGTCGCTGTGGCGGACGAGGTCGGTGACCGGCGCATAGCTCAGCATGCGTCCGCCATCGGGCAGCGCCGTGCAGGTGAAGCGCAGCACCTCGCCATCCGCGAGATCGAGGTTGATCGGCGTGGAATCGCCTGCTCGTATCATCTCGGTGCGCTTGGCGATGAAGGCGCTCAACTCGTCCTCCGGCAGTTGCCAGGCGCCGGTGTCGCGGCCGTGATACATCAGCGCAATGAAGGGCGGCTTGCTGTCGGCCTGCTCGTCGGACAGCTTGAAATAATCGCGAAAGGCGCGGTTGATGAATTCGGCGCGGGTGTCGGAATCGAGCAGAACGATACCGATGTCGACCTGGTCGAGCGCGGCCGACAATCGGTCCGCGGTGGCATGATGCTTCTTTTCCCACGCGAACGCATCGACCCATTTCTGCCGCAACAGGCCCGTGATCAGCGCGGTGCCGCCGGCGGTTGCCGCCAGCAGCAGCATGCGCGCCAAATCCGACATGTCGTAACCCGGCGTAGCGCGGTGGTTGAGGAAGAACACCGCCGAAGATGCCACCGCAATCACGGCGCTGATCATGCCGGAGGTGATGCCGCTGATGGAAGCGGCAAACGCGACGATGCAGACGAATAGCGGCGCGGGATTGGGGACTGCAACGAAATGTCGGTCGACCACGAAGGCGATCAACGCCGTCGCTGTCGTAAGAGCCGGACCGGAGATTGCGCGCCAGTCTAACTGCATGCCCGTTCTCGCCACTTGCCGGGAATAAGACGCAAGCATGCCTGATTGTTGCGATTGTGCACGCCTTTCTGCCGCCAGTCCTAAGAGAGCGTTGCGCGGATCCGTAAAGCTTTCGCGTTTTTGAAATCAAATGATATCGAGTTAAGGAACGCCGGATCGCACCCGACCATTGAACTGCTCGACATTTGCAAGAGGACATCGATGCCCACCGTTTCGCCGACGCTACTGCCGATCCTGATGCTGTTTGCCTCCAACGTCTTCATGACCTTTGCCTGGTACGGCCATCTGAAATTCAAGGAAAGCGCATTGCCGGTAGTCGTGCTGGCGAGCTGGGGGATCGCCTTCGTCGAATACTGGCTGGCGGTGCCGGCCAACCGCTGGGGCAGTGCGGTGTATTCGGCGGCGCAACTCAAGACCATCCAGGAGGTGATCACGCTGGTGGTATTCGCCTGCTTCTCGGTACTCTATCTGAAGGAGCCGCTGGGGTGGAATCACGCGCTCGGCTTTCTCTTCATCGCCATCGGCGCGTTTCTGATCTTTCACAAATGGTGAGCGCTTTTGTTCAGATCATCGTCATTTCACGGCCGGCGCTACCCGCAACACCCGTCCGTTCGTACTGTCGGTCAAAAGCCACAGCGCGCCGTCGGGTCCCTGGCGTACATCGCGGATACGCTCGTGCAGGTTCTGCAGCAGGCGTTCCTCCGATGTCACCGCGTTGCCGTTCAGCGTCAGCCGCACCAGCATGGCGCCGCGCAGCGCGCCGGTGAACAGGCTGCCGTTCCATTTCGGAAACAGCTTGCCGGTATAGAAGGTCATGCCTGAGGGTGCGATCGACGGCACCCAGTATTTGAGCGGCTGCTCCATGCCGTCCTTGGCCGTGCTCTGGTGGATTTTCGCGCCGGAATAATCGATGCCGTAGCCGATCACCGGCCAGCCGTAATTCTTGCCCTTGCCGACGACATTGACCTCGTCGCCGCCGCGCGGGCCGTGTTCGATCTCCCAGGGCTCGCCGCTCGCCGGATTGATCGCTAGCGCCTGCACGTTGCGGTGGCCGTAACTCCAGATTTCCGGCTTGGCATCAGTGCGGCCGGCGAACGGGTTGCCTGCGGGCACCGATCCGTCGGGCGCGATCCGGATCAGCTTGCCGAGATGATTGCCGAGATTTTGCGCCTGGTCGCGATAGGTGAAGTGATCGCCCAGCCCCACGAACAGATTGCCGTCCTCGGCCTGCGCGATGCGGCAGCCATAATGATTGCCCGACGACAGCGGTCCCTGCTGGCGGAAGATGATCTTGACCTCGTTGAGCCGGCCATTGTCGTCGCTCAGTTTCGCGCGCGCGGCCGTGGTGCGGCCGCCACCCTCGGTGCGTTCGGCGTAACAGAAATAGATGGTCCGGTTCTGCGCAAAGGATTTGTCGGTGACGACATCGTGCAGGCCGCCCTGACCTGAGGCCCACACGTCAGGCACGCCCTTGAGCGGCGGCGAGACCTGGCCCTCCGTGTTGACGAGGCGCATGCGGCCGGCACGCTCGGTCACCAGCATCTTTCCATCGGGCAGGAATGCCAGCGCCCAGGGATTGGCGAGGCCCCTTGCAATGGTCCGAACCTCGAGTTCGCCTGCCGACGAGTCGAACGCCGGCTGTTCGCCGCGCGTGCTGGTGGCGATCAGGAACGAGACGGCGAGCAGGATCGCTACCGTCAAGGCGACGGTCACAAGGGCGACGGGTGTCTTCATCCGAGTCCAATCGCGATGCCGATCATCGCGCGTTCGCTAGTCCAATGATGCAAACAAAAAGGCTGGACCTGTCACGGAATGGGCATCGCGACGGTAGCCTTGATCGACAGCACCGTCAGGGTGACCACGAGGCAAAGCGATAGTGTGCCGATCGCAAGCGAGGTAGCGATGGCACCAAGCAATCGGGAAGAAGCGACGGGCGTGCGGCTGCTCTCGAAGCCGACCGCGCCGGGTAACCGCATCATGGAGTAAATCCTTGTAACGCGGGCCGAATCACCCGCGACTCACGACGTCAGGAAAATCTTGCAACGATCACCGGCAACATTTTGGCGATCTGGGGCTGAAAATGGCGGAATCACGGCAAAGGTTAACGTTATGCCCGCTATTATTAACCTTTGCCGGCGTGCTCGCGCGAAAGTGAGAAGGCGAGGGCGGTTATGCGCCGGCGGCCATGCCGGCCTGGTCGTCGACCTCGGCCTGAGGCCGCCAGTCCATGGTGACGAAACCAGGCGTCTGTTCGACCCGCCGCAGCCAGGCGCGGATGGCGGGGAAGGTCGTGAGGTCGTAGTCGCAGCGGTCGGCGACGTGGGTGTAGCCGTACAGTGCGATATCGGCGACCGTGAGTTGTCCAGCCGCGAAATAGGCGCGGGTCTTGAGATGGTTTTCCATCACCTGAAGAGCGGCATAGCCGCGCTCCATCCAGTCTTCCAGCGCATGCGTCTGTAGGTCGCGGCCACCCTTGACCAGCGACAGCCAGAAATAGGCGGCGCCGATATTGGGCTCCAGCGCGTGCTGCTCGAAGAACATCCATTGCAGCGCTTCGGCGCGCTCGACCCGCGACTCCGGCGCCAGCGAGGTGCCGCCGCAGACATACCAGAGAATGGCATTCGACTCGGCGAGGTAGCGTCCTTCGGCGACTTCCAGGAGCGGCACCTGTCCGCTGGGATTCTTCTCCAGAAACTCCGGCGTGCGGCTTTCGCCGCGGAGAATGTCGACTTCGATCGCCTCATAGGGCGCGTTGAGCAGCGCCAGCGCAAGGCGGACCTTGTAGCTGTTGCCGGAGCGCTGCATCGAATAGAGCTTGTACATCGTCGTTGGGTTCACAGGGTCGAGAGGCGCACAGAAGCGAATTGCGGAAAGCCTTCGCGCCGCAACGCGGCTAAACAATGATGCCGATACGAATGCGTCGCAAGACCCGAGGAATGGAAAAAGTCGAAAACCTTTACTGCACTGCACGCGCGCAGAATGATTCTATCTGCACATCGGAACAATTGAGATCACGCTTGCGCGACGCCTGGCGCGCCGACCCGGAGTTGTCCGCGATCGAGGGTCGCGCGCCGGAGGACGAAAGCATAGAAGGCCAGCACCGCGAGCAGACCGAGGGGTATGTAAGTGGCGCCGGCGATGCTGCGCGACAACAGCGGCGCGATCCAGGCCGCGGCAAGCAGGCTGATCTCGTAGTCGCGAAAGCCACCGGCAAAGCCGGCTCTGACCGCGAATGCGATCGCCAAAGCGAGAATCACGAGGTCGTAATCCAGAACGTGCGGTGAAGCCAGCAATGTCGCGATGACGAGGAGTGCGGCTTTGACGTCGGGGTTACAAGCCGAACGCCATGCCCACACGGTGCAGCACACGACCGCGGCTGACACTGCGCCCTGGGCGGCGTAGGCGACCGGGACGCTAGCACCCCACATTCGCACCGCTGCGTAAACGCTTTGCAGTTTTTCGAATCCGACACTGCCCTGCTCAATCAGCAGCCTGCGCGACGTCTCGGTAGAGGCGGCGAAAGCAAGCCAGAGATCGGCGCCAAATATCAGACTTGTTATGGCCATCAGCGCCACCACGGTGATGCCGGCGGCAACGACGGTGCGCCACTGACCTGCGGCGAGCAACGCGAAGGGTGCCACCAGCGCGAATTGGGGTTTGTAGGCGAGCGCACCAAACAAGATGCCGGACAGGACCGGCCTGGCGGGCAACGCGAGCAAGGCAGCGCCAAACAGTCCCGCTGTGAGAAGCCCGTTTTGGCCGTGTCCCAGATTGATGAAGACCGCGGGAAATCCGGCGGCGATCGGCAGCCATATAGGGCCGATCACGTTGCCCGGTATTCGCCGCAGGATGGCGCCGATCACGGACAAATACAGTGCGAAGGTGCTGATTTGCCAGACCGCCAGCGCCATGATGTAGGGCATCAACGCAAGTGGGGTCGCCACCAACAGGAAGATCGGCGGATACAGCCAGCCGTAGTTGGGTGTGGCCGCGCCGAAGATCCGCTGCTCACGGGCGTAATGGGCGGCCATATTATAGACGTCACCGGGCCGGCCATCGAGGACGAGCGAACCGGCCGCGTAAAAGCTGGAAAAATCGGTGCCGATCGGCTTGCCGTTGCGGTCGATCAGGCCATCGGAAACCGCGATCCATCCGGCAAATACCAGGACGAAGAGGGCGAGCAGCAGCAGGCTGTAACCGCGCATGCGCGCCGCCGTCAGCCAATCGCCGGTTCGCAACCTTTGCCAGATATGAGTCATTTCACCGCTGGATTTTTACGAATATTGCGCCGTATTGTTCCGACCGTACCGAGCCCGCTTTAACGTTCCCTAAAGTTTGGCCTTGATCCGGCCAAGCTTCTTGCGGGGCAGCGCGCAGCACTTTAGGGTGCGGCGTTCCCATCAAAAAGAGTCGTGAATTCTTGAGGTCACGACGTTTGCCAGGAGATGATGATGCCCTTCCTGTCTGCCTCGCTCGCCCGTGTGAAGCCGTCCGCGACGATCGCGGTCACGGATAAAGCGCGCGCGCTGAAAGCGGCCGGGCGCAACGTCATCGGCCTCGGCGCCGGCGAGCCGGACTTCGACACGCCCGCCAACATCAAGCTGGCGGCGATCCGCGCCATCGAGGCGGGCAAGACCAAGTACACCGACGTCGGCGGCATTCCGGAGCTGAAGGAAGCCATCATCGCCAAATTCCAGCGCGAGAACGGGCTCTCCTACAAGCCGAACCAGGTCATCGTCGGCACCGGCGGCAAGCAGGTGCTCTACAACGCGCTGATGGCAACCCTCAACCCCGGCGACGAAGTCATCATCCCGGCACCGTACTGGGTCAGCTATCCGGAAATGGTGGCGCTCGCCGGTGGCGAGTCGGTCCCCGTCGTGTGCCCGGCGTCGAGCGGTTTCAAGCTGCGGCCTGAGGATCTCGAAAAGGCGATCACGCCGAAGACCAAATGGATCATCCTGTGCTCGCCGTCGAACCCGACCGGTGCTGCATACACGCGCGCCGAACTCAAGGCGATCACCGACGTATTGGTGAAGCATCCGCATGTCTGGGTGATGACCGACGACATGTACGAGCACCTGGTCTACGACGACTTCCAGTTCGCAACGCCCGCGCAGGTCGAGCCGAAACTCTACGAGCGCACGCTGACGGTGAACGGCGTCTCGAAGGCCTATTGCATGACCGGCTGGCGCATCGGCTATGCCGGCGGCCCTGCCGACCTGATCAAGGCGATGGCGACGATCCAGTCGCAGTCGACCTCGAACCCGTCGTCGATCGCGCAGTGGGCGTCCGTGGAGGCGCTCAACGGTCCGCAGGACTTCATCCCCGTGCACAACAAGGTGTTCAAGGAACGCCGCGACCTCGTGGTGTCGATGCTGAACCAGGCCAAGGGCATCGAATGCCCGCGGCCGGAAGGCGCGTTCTACGTCTATCCGTCCTGCGCCGGCACCATCGGCAAGACCTCGCCCTCGGGCAAGGTGATCGCCAATGACGAAGACTTCGTCACGGAGCTTCTGGAGAGCGAAGGCGTCGCCGTCGTGCAGGGTTCCGCGTTCGGTCTCGGCCCGGCGTTCCGCATTTCCTACGCGACCAAAACCTCCGACCTCGAAGACGCCTGCAAGCGCATCCAGCGCTTTTGCGGCAATTTGCGATAGGAAGCGTTTTCGCGGCACAAGCCCGTTCCGCAGTTGATGCGGGACGGGTTGCGGTTCGCAACGAACAATCGCGTCAAAAGGACGGCCGTCAAATCACATCGCGCGTGAACGACTGCGCAATGTTTTGACGGCTTCTCGAAGAAGCGCCATGTTTTCGACACGGCGCTTCCATCCTGTCCGCTCCGCTGAATTTGTTCATCAACATGCGGAGACTGGGACACATGCGCCTTCTGACATTGACACTCGCCACGGCGGCACTGATCGCGCCGATTGCAAGCGCTGACGCGGCGCCGCCGGTGCGCGCCGGCATCCTGCAATGCCAGGGCGGCCAGAATGTCGGCTTCGTGGTCGGCTCGGTGACCAGCCTCGAATGCGTGTTCCGCAGCGAAGGCCGCCGGCCTGAACCCTACATCGCCAGGGTGCAGCGCATCGGCCTCGATCTCGGTGTCACTGAACAGACCCAGTTGTCCTGGGCCGTGAGTGCGCCGAACAGCCGGCTCGGGCGCGGCGAACTCGCCGGCAGCTATGGGGGCGTCGGCGCCAACGCATCGATCGGCGTTGGCGGTGGCGGCAACTTCCTGGTGGGCGGTCCCGCCAATGCCTACGCGCTGCAGCCGATCAGCCTGCAGGGGCAGACCGGATTGAACGTCACCGCCGGCATCGCCGGCCTTGAGCTGCAGCCCTTCTACGGCAACGGTCCGCGCCGGCACGTCCGCCGCCATCACCGCCGCGGCTGAGGATGACACGTTAAGGAAAAGGCCCGCGCAAGCGGGCCTTTTTGTTGATGCCATTCCGGGGCGATGCGCAGCATCGAACTACGATGCGCAATTGCGCATCGGAGAATCCCGAGATTCTCAGGTGCGCAATTGCGCACCATAGTTCGTCGCTTCGCATCGTCCCGGAATGTCGAGCGAATGGAGACGGCTTGCTTCAGCTCCAACCAATGTGGCACGCCCAGTGACGATGTGGCATAGAACGGCGAGTGCCCTGGGCATGGCGTTGTTCTTGATTCTTGCTCGCCTCACGATTTTTCCGGAGATTACTTCATGCGTCGTTCTCTCATCCTTGCCGCTGCCGCTTTCGCCACGCTGGCTGCATCCGGCGGCGCCAATGCGCAGCAGCAGCGTGTGCAGGTCGGCGTGCTGGAGTGCCGCGGCGGCGCGAGCGTCGGTTTCGTCGTCGGTTCCGTCACTCATCTCGGCTGCGTGCTGCGCGCCGAAGGCGTGCCGGAGGATCGCTATGTCGCCACCATCCGGAAGGTGGGGCTCGATCTCGGCATCACCCAGGAGTCGGCGCTCGCGTGGGTCGTCTACGCGCCGGTGGTGCGGCTCGGACCGGGCGGCCTTTCCGGCGATTATGTCGGCGCGCAAGGCAGCGCCACGCTCGGCGTCGGTGTCGGCGGCAACGTGCTGGTCGGCGGCTCCGCAAATTCGATCGCGCTGCAGCCGCTCAGCTTGCAGGGCCAGGTCGGCGTCAGTATCGCCGCCGGACTGGAAAGCCTGGAACTGCGGCCGGGGCGGTAGTCAGGCTGTCTGCCGTCATTGCTGGAGCGGTGGCGGCGAGGCGGCTTGGGAAATCCTCGTCGACAGCGAATGCGTCAAGCCTGACGTGCCGTTTCGTCAATCGGGTATCGCAGCAGCGGCACGAAGCCAACGAGCCAGATCGCGAACGCGAACGACCAGAGGCAGCCGCTCAAGACATAGTCCTGAAGGCCGCCGCCGCCAGTAATGGATTGCCCGGCATCGGCCGACCCGGACTCGAGTTAGGCGGGCCATTCACGGTGGCGAGAAGATCGTCATGGGTCGGCGGCTCGAAACTGCCGCTCACGGCGGCAAAGACCGTGCTGATGTTGTCGGGCCGGTATGACAGCGCGAGACTTGGACTCCACCCTTCATAAGCGCGCGAGTAGCTCGTGCTTTGCGTCGGCACCGCGCCGTTCGGCAACAGCATCGTGGGATTGGCTGGATTGTAGGCGATCGTCGGGCGTGTCGCGAGCCTGTAGGTATCGTCGTTGTCGCGCGTTGCATGGGCATAGGAGATGGCCGGTGAAAGCGTGAAGGCTGGCCAGATCGGAATGTTGAGTCCGGAGTAGAGCGCAAGCGTGGTGGCATCGAGCTCGCTTTGTCCGAACTTCGCACCGGTCGATCCGGCCTGGTTGATGTAATTCTCGCGGTCTGCCGAGCCCGCGGAGAATTGTGCCGTAGTCTCCAGCAGTGGCAGAACGGCAGCGCCGGGACTATAGGCGTACCGCACCACCCCGGTGAGATCGCCGCCCTCCGTCGTCCGGACGCCCGATGAGATCGGAAACCGGAACATGTCATCGGTATGGGTGTATCCAACTGCGACGTCGACCAGGTGGGCATCGAAAATCGCCGTGGTTCTCGACCCGACGAGGAACTGGCTTGCTTCGCGCCGGGGCTTGTCGCGCAGCACGTTGGGGCCAGGGTTGATGGCGACGCCGCCGACGACGCTCGGTCCACCATGGACCTGACGCGGATCGGCATACATCGCGCTCTTCGTCAGCGGTCCCGCCACGTCGAAGCCAAGATCGGTATAACCGGCGAAGAACCGCGTGGTCACATTATCCGAGTGCTTGACTCCCACATTGCCGCTTATGCTGACGCGCTCGAAGCTATTGTAGTCGCGAAAGCCGTCGCGACGGCTCGCATCGAATTGAATGAGGCCATCGACGTTGTCCTTCTTGAAGCCGGCCTGGCCGGTGCTCCCGATCTGACCGAAGCTTCCGCCGCTCACCGTCACCTGAGCGCCCGGCTGCGTCGAGCCGGTCGGCGAGACGAAATTGAGCGCACCGCCGAGCACGGACTGGCCGATTGCGCGAGGCAGACCTGGCTGGCAGCAGTCGACAGCAACAATGCCGACGCTGTCCGCGACAACAATTTCGTTCCTCGTGTCCCGCACGAAGGCACAAGGCACGGCGGTGCCGTCGAAATCCACACTCTTCTCTCGGTCACGAACAATTCCTCTGCCCACGCGAATATCGTCACGTCTGCCCAGGCCGTCACCGAAGCGACACCCTGGGCAGCTCCTGACTTTTGAGGTTGATCTGGATGGCAATCGGGCTGTCTTGATCGCCCACAACCTGGATGCGCACGATCCGGTGCTCTTTGCGCTGGCGCAAAGAGCGACCGGGTCAACATTACTTTCGTTCTAAGACCGCCCACGGTGACGGTGGCGCAGCGGTCCCTCAGACGGGCGATGGTCGTCGTGGCGAACGTCGGGGGCGGGATGCGGATGGACGCAGCAGCGCCTCCAGACCGGGCGGAACTTCCCGCACGGCTCGGTCTGAAACCGGATCACGCTGCTGCGCCTCCTCCTCGTACCGCCTCGCACCGCAGCGCGTTTTCCCGCTTGCCAAATCGTTGCGACAGGCGGAGCATCAGAGGTCGCCGACCCAATCACGGGCCGAGCTCCAAAAGTAAGGAGGCGGCAATGGGACAAGACGTCAGAAGTCCCCAAGGTCCACGGTGCATTGCACTGGTGGGCCCTTTCCAAAGCGGTAAAACCACACTGTTAGAGGCAATATTGGCGCGAACGGGCGCCATTAAAAATGCCGGCAGCGTCGATGCCGGAACTTCCGTAGGCGATGCCAGCCCCGAAGCGCGCCATCACAAGATGGGCGTGGGCTTGAGCGCCGCCACCACCACCTTCATGGGCGATAGTTACACCTTTGTCGATTGTCCAGGCTCGGTCGAGTTCACGCATGACATGCGCGCCGCGTTGCCCGCGGTCGATGCCGCGGTCGTGGTCTGCGAGGCGGACGAAAAGAAGCTGCCGCAACTGCAGATCATCCTGCGCGAGCTGGAAGATCTCGGCATTCCGCGTTTCCTGTTTTTGAACAAGATCGATCGCGCCAACAAGCGCATCCGCGAAACGTTGGCGACGTTGCAGCCGGCCTCGCGCGTGCCGCTGGTGCTGCGCCAGATTCCGATCTGGAACGGCGATCTGATCGAAGGCTTTGTCGATCTCGCGCTGGAGCGGGCCTTTGTTTATCGCGAACACAAGCCTTCCGAAGTGATCGCGCTGGAAGGCGGCGATCTCGACCGCGAGAAGGAGGCGCGCTTCTCGATGCTGGAAAAGCTCGCCGATCATGACGACGCGCTGATGGAGCAGTTGCTGGAGGACATTCAGCCGCCACGCGACGCGGTGTTCGACGATCTCGCCCGCGAACTGCGCGAAGGCTTGATCTGTCCGGTGCTGCTGGGCGCTGCGAGCCGCGAAAACGGCGTGCTGCGGCTGATGAAGGCGCTGCGGCATGAATCGCCCGGCGTGGCCGAAACCGCGAAGCGCCTCGGTGTGCCGTCGCAAAAGGAAGCGCTGGCCTATGTATTCAAGACGCTACATCTGCAGCACGGCGGCAAGCTGTCAATGGTGCGGCTGCTCGCCGGTCATCTCGACGACGGCGCGACGCTGCAATCCTCCTCCGGCGAGGCCGGGCGGGTGTCCGGCATTCTCGCCGTCAACGGCGGGCACGATACCAAGCGCGCCGCGGCGGACGCCGGCGAGACGATCGCGCTCGGCAAGCTCGACGCGATCAAGACCGGCGACACGCTGTCCGGCGGCAAGACCGCGCCGGCGGCGCTGGTGCAGATCGCGCCGACACCGCCGGTACTGGCGATGTCGCTGTCGGCTGCCGATCGCAAGGACGACGTCAAGCTCGGCCAGGCGCTGTTGCGGCTGAACGAGGAAGATCCGTCGCTGACGATGATCCAGAATCAGCGCACCCACGACATCGTGTTGTGGGGGCAGGGCGAGATGCATCTGCGCGTCGCGCTCGAACGCCTGCGCGACCGCTTCGGCGTCAACGTCAAATCGCAGCCGCCGGCGATCGGCTACCAGGAGACCATCCGCAAATCGATCACCCAGCGCGGCCGGCACAAGAAGCAATCCGGCGGCCACGGCCAGTTCGGCGACGTGGTGCTGGAAATCAAGCCGATGCCGCGCGGCTCGGGCTTCGAGTTCCACGAAAAGGTGGTCGGCGGCGCTGTGCCGAAAAATTATATCGGCGCGGTGGAAGAGGGCGTAGTCGACGGCCTCGCCAAGGGCCCGCTCGGTTTTCCCGTCATCGACGTTGATGTCACGCTCATCGACGGCTCCTATCACAGCGTCGACTCCTCCGATCTCGCCTTCCGTACGGCAGCCCGGATCGGCATGAGCGAGGCGCTGCCGCAGTGCCAGCCGGTGCTTCTGGAGCCGATCCACATGGTGGAGATCGTCTGCCCGACGGAAGCGACGGCGAAGATCAACGCCATCCTGTCGGCGCGGCGCGGCCAGATTCTCGGCTTCGATACCCGCGAGGGCTGGCCGGGATGGGACTGCGTCCGCGCCACCATGCCGGAGGCGGAGATCGGCGACCTGATCGTGGAGTTGCGCTCGGCCACCGCCGGCGCCGGCGGGTTCACCCGCCAGTTCGACCGCATGGCCGAGGTCACCGGCCGCGCCGCCGACCAGATCATCGCCGCGCATCGCGTCGCGGCGTAGCTTTGGTCTCTCTCTCTCCCCGTGAAGGACGGGGAGAGAACACCGGCCGCGTGCTTGACACGGCTGGCGGGACACGAAATGGATCGCCTTCCAAGAATTTTGGAAGGAAACCATGCCTGCCCGCTCCACCGAGACCGACCGTGCCTAAGCCGCGCGCCGCCTGCCTGATCGGATGGCCGGCTGCGCATTCGCGTTCGCCGTTGATCCATCATTACTGGCTGAGGACGCTGGGCATCGAGGGCGGCTACGTCATCGAGGCGGTGCCGCCCGACGAGTTCAAGGATTTCATCTTCCGGCTGTCGCTGCGCGGCTTCGTCGGCGCCAATGTCACCATTCCTCACAAGGAGCGCGCGCTTGCGCTGTCAAAGCCGGACGAGCGCGCCCGCGCGGTCGGCGCCGCCAACACGCTGTGGTTCGCAGGCGGCGAATTGTGCTCGACCAATACCGACGTCGAAGGCTTTATCAACAATCTCGACGCCTGCGCCAGCGGCTGGGACAAGTGCGAGGATGCGCTGGTTCTGGGCGCCGGCGGTTCGTCGCGCGCCGTCGTGTTTGGCCTGCGCGAACGCGGCATCAAGCGCATTCATCTCGTCAATCGCACCATGGCGCGCGCGAGCGCATTGGCGGATCAGTTCGGCGCGAGCGTGTTGCCCGTGACGTGGGATGCGCTCGGCGATCTCCTGCCGCGCGCCGGGCTTCTGGTGAATACGACCTCGCTCGGCATGAAAGGCCAGCCGCCGCTCGAAATCGACATCGGGTTGTTGCCGTCGCAGGCCGTCGTCGCCGATCTCGTTTACGTGCCGCTCGACACGCCATTGCTGACGGCGTCACGCGCCCGCGGCCTGAAGACCGCCGATGGGCTCGGCATGCTTCTGCATCAGGCGGTGCGCGGCTTCGAATTGTGGTTCGGTCGGCGCCCCGAGGTGACGCCGGAGCTTCGCGCGCTCATCGAAGCCGATCTCACCAATACATGATCGGCCCTGGCGCGCCTAAACCCGATCACGCCTTGATGATCGGTAGGCGGGCGCCAGTCGTGGAATAGGCATTTCCTCCCGCTGTTGGCGTTGGATTGGGCGCCGATCCAACTTTGGGAGGACTACCATGCCGAAATGTTCTTCATGGCCGCGCGCGCTCGCGGCCTCGCTGACCTGCGTCATCCTGCTCGGATCAGTGGCCTCGGCGCAGCAGCCACCGACGGTGCGCATTCGCGGCACCATCGAGGCGGTCGACGGGTCCATGCTGTCGATCAAGTCGCGCGAGGGCGCCGACATGAAGGTCCGTCTCACCGACAATGTCGCCGTGTTCGGCGTGGCCAAGACCGCGCTGTCCGAGATCAAGGAAGGCTCCTACATCGGCGTCACCGGCATGCCGGAGCCGGACGGCACCCAAAAGGCGGTTGCGGTGCATATCTTCCCGGAGAACCAGCGCGGCGCGGCCGAAGGCTTTCGGCCGTGGGATCAGCGCCCGAACTCGACCATGACGAACGCCACCGTCGCCCAGACGGTGAAGGGCACCGATGGACAGAATATTTTGGTCAGATACAAGGACGGCGAAAAGAAAGTCGTGGTGCCGCCGGATACGCCAATCGTTACCTTCGTCGCCGGCGACAAGTCCGAGCTGAAGCCGGGCGCGAAGATCATCATCTTCGGCGCGGTGAAGAAGGACGACGGCACGCTCGAAGCCGCGCGCGTCAATGTCGGCCGCGACGGCATCACGCCGCCGATGTGAGGCCCGCAATATCCGCGTATCGTCCGCGCCCCGAGACTTGCCGTTCGCATCACCGATGCTGATAACGGTGCTGCACGTCATGCGCGGGCTGTTCGCGCGGCGCATTGAAAATCATTTTGCACAAGCCCCAAAGAAGCACCGCGAAGAGCAGGTGCGGCACGGCGGAGCCTACGATCAGCTTCGGCGAGATGTTCAGACCCAGGAACCCCCATCCGACGAACGGAAAGAAGAACACAAGGACCAATATCCACAGCGCGAACGCGAGCCAGAAGGCCCGCATGAATGTCAGCGAATCGCGGAACAGCACGACATAGATCACTGAAAACAGTGTGACCCATGCTGTATGAAACAGAAGCCCGACGGGCAGCGGCAACTCCCTTCCAAGCAGCGTCTCGGAAAATGCCAGGCCGAGCGATTCGGGAAGTGGTGAGATGCCGGTTTTGAAGCCTGTGAACATGAACGCCGCGGTGAGAATGGCGACCGCCAGTCCGACACCGGCAGCTTTGCCCCAATCGCTGGGGCTTAAATTGTGTACCTGCATGCGGTTCCTCCTGTGCGAATGTGCGTTCGCCCCGGGAGCGCTGCGCCTTCTCAGATCCTCCCGAGAGAGGGTCCTCCATCAATTCCGAATGGATCTTATTGTCCATTCAGTAGAACAACCGGGCCAATTCCAGTTCGTTCCGAATTCCTGATGGCGCCAAGTCGTTGCGGCCACGAAGAATTTTGCTGACACAAGACCATATGTCGCTCGGCAGACGCCGGCGGCATGGAAAAGTCCACGGGAAGGTTCGCTGACGGAAGAGAGCAGGTTACACGCGCCTCTAAAATTATGGTCCGGCAGCGAAAAGGGTCCTTGCGTAAGATAGTAAGCTCCTCACCCAACCCTCTCTGCCGGAGCGGGGCCAAAAGAGCGCGCAACCTAAACCGCCAGCACGCGATCGTCGATTTCGGCAATCGTGTTGACGCCGCACAGCCCCATCGTCGTGAGCATTTCCTTGGCGATGATATCGAGCGCCTTGGCGACGCCGGCCTGGCCGGCGGCCCCCAAGCCATAGGCATAGGCGCGGCCGATCATGCAGGATTTGGCGCCGAGCGCGAGCGCGCGCACCACGTCCTGGCCGGAGCGGATGCCGCCGTCGAACATGATCTCCATCTTCGAGCCGACGGTATCGACGATTTCGGGCAGCACCTCGATCGACGAGGGGGCGCCGTCGAGCTGACGCCCGCCATGGTTGGAGACCACGATTGCCTGCGCGCCGGTCTTGGCGGCTTCCTCGGCGTCCTCGACGTCGAGAATGCCTTTGAGGACCAGCTTGCCCGGCCAGATCGAGCGGATCCAGTCGAGGTCCTTCCAGCTCAGCGAGGTATCGAACTGCGACGCCGTCCATTCCGAGAGCTTGGTGAGATCCTCGGTGCCTTTGACGTGGCCGACGATGTTGCCGAAGGTGCGGCGCTTGCCGCGCAGCACGCCCGCGACCCAGGAAGGCTTGCTGGCAAAATCGATCAGCTTCGACAGCGACCATTCCGGCGGCACCGACATGCCGTTCTTGATGTCCTGATGGCGCTGGCCGATCACCTGCAAATCGACGGTCAGCACCAGCGCCGAGCATTTTGCCGCAATCGCGCGTTCGATCAGCGATTTAATGAAGCCGCGGTCCTTCATCACGTAGAGCTGGAACCAGAACGGCTTGTCGACGCTAGCTGCGATATCCTCGATCGAGCAGATCGACATCGTGCTTTGGGTGAAGGGAATGCCGGCGGCTTGCGCGGCGCGGCAGGCGTGGATTTCGCCATCGCCATGCTGCATGCCGAGCAGGCCGACCGGAGCCAGGATCAAAGGCATCGCGGCAGGTTCCCCGAGGATCGTGGCGGAGAGATCGCGCTTGGAGACATCGACCAGGATGCGCTGGCGGAACTTGATCTGCTGCAGATCCTCGGAATTGGCGCGCAGCGTGTCCTCGGTGTAGGAGCCGCGGTCGGCGTAGTCGAAAAACGCCTTGGGAACCCGGCGCTTGTGCAACTGGCGCAGATCCTCAATGCAGGTGATATGCTTCATGGACGTCCCGGCCCCTTCTTGAATTCCTTGGCTGTGTTGTCATCTATCATGGCTGGATGGCCAGCCAAATCGCATCTCGCGGCGCCATTCCCGGGAGGACATCCCATGGCCGGACCACGCACTTCCACCCGAACCGACACCGGCCCAGCCGATCGCGAGGAAAAGCGCCGGCTCGACGACGCCTTGGAGGAAGGGCTGGAGGAGACCTTTCCGGCGTCCGACCCGGTCAATGTCATCCAGCCGCCTCCCTCGAAGGGCGACCACCACGTCAAGCGGGGCGGCTAGCGCCTTGACCCGGTGCTGTGGTTCTACAAGAATATCATGCTGTAACAACGGGTTATGCGTTAGTGGTACCACTAATGGCCGTAATGATTCATCATATTTTTTGAAGCCATTTTAGCGGGCGAAGGATTATAACCCCCAGCACGCTACGATGGAGGCGTTCGGGATTCGTGGCCGTGATGGCCTCAAGAAGACCTGAATTGGCTGGGGGTCACATGAGCCGCAAATATTTCGGTACCGACGGAATTCGGGGCCGCGCCAATGGTCTGATCACGCCGGAGCTCGCGCTCAAGGTGGGGCAGGCGGCCGGCCTGGTATTTCAGCGTGGCGATCACCGCCACCGCGTCGTCATCGGCAAGGATACGCGCCTCTCCGGCTACATGATCGAATACGCCATGGTCGCCGGCTTTACCTCGGTCGGCATGGACGTGCTGCTGCTCGGCCCGATGCCGACGCCTGCGGTCGCGATGCTGACCAAGTCGATGCGCGCCGATCTCGGCGTGATGATTTCGGCCTCACACAATCTGTTCGAGGACAACGGCATCAAGCTGTTCGGTCCGCAGGGCTTCAAATTGTCCGACGATGTCGAGAAGCAGATCGAGCAGTTGCTCGACGAGCCGATCGATCGCCGACTCGCGCAGAGCGCCAGCTTAGGGCGCGCCCGTCGTATCGACGGCGTCCACGACCGCTACATCGAATTCGCCAAGCGCACGCTGCCGCGCGAGCTATCGCTCGACGGCCTGCGCGTCGTGATCGATTGCGCGCACGGCGCGGCCTACAAGGTGGTGCCGGAGGCGCTGTGGGAATTGGGCGCCGACGTCGTCGCGATCGGCGTCGATCCCGACGGCTTCAACATCAACAAGGAATGCGGCTCGACCTCGCCGGAAGCGCTTGCCAAGAAGGTGCGCGAGATGCGCGCCGACATCGGCATCGCGCTCGACGGCGATGCCGATCGCGTCATCCTGGTCGACGAGCGCGGCCATGTCGTCGACGGCGACCAGTTGCTGGCGGTGATCGCACAGAGCTGGAACGAAGAGGGCCGTCTCGCCAAGCCGGGCATCGTCACCACGGTGATGTCGAATCTCGGACTCGAGCGCTTCCTCGAAGGGCAGGGGCTCGGCATGGTGCGTACGCCGGTCGGCGACCGCTACGTGCTCGAGCAGATGCTCGCGCAGGGCTACAATCTCGGCGGCGAGCCCTCGGGCCATATCATTCTCTCCGACTACGCCACGACCGGCGACGGCTTCGTCGCCGCGCTGCAGGTGCTGGCCGTGGTGCAAAAGCTTCGCCGACCGGTGTCGGAAGTCTGCCACCGCTTCGATCCATTGCCGCAGATCCTGAAGAACGTGCGTTATCGCTCCGGCAAGCCGCTCGACAATGCCGAAGTGAAATCGGCGATCACAGACGGCGAGAATCGCCTCAACGGCCACGGCCGTTTGCTGGTCCGCTCGTCCGGCACCGAGCCCGTCATCCGTGTAATGGGCGAGGGCGACGATCGTGTCCTGGTCGAGGACGTCGTCGACCAGATCGTCAATGCGCTGGGCCACGCCGCGGCAGCATAAGCGCGTTTTATCCGAAGGATGCGTGATCGCTGATCGGCGGTGCGCGGCAGCGCATCGCAGCTATCGGCTATTGCTGCTGGTCGCAACCTGGCGTGCGACGTAAAAGGCAGCATTGCGTCAGCGAATCCTTTTGGGAATGCGCCGTTGAACAAGCCCGTCATCGTAACGGAGGAAACCGCGACCGCGCCGGTGGTCGTGTCGGACGCGGCGCCGGTCCTCGCTGCGAAAGCGGCGGTGGCAGGACCGGCCTACGTCGTGCTGGCCGGTATCAGCTTCTCGCATTTCCTCAACGACACCATGCAGTCGTTGATTGCCTCGGTCTATCCGATCCTGAAGGATGCCTACGCGCTCGACTATGCGCAGATCGGCATGATCACGCTGGCGTTCCAGTTCACTGCGTCGCTGCTGCAGCCCGTGGTCGGGCATTTCACCGACAAGAAGGCGCAGCCGTTCTCGCTCGCGATCGGCATGGGCTTTACGTTTTTCGGCTTGCTGCTGCTCAGCGTCGCGCATCTTTATCCGATCATCCTGATAGCGGCGGCGCTGGTCGGGCTTGGCTCTGCGGTGTTTCATCCGGAGTCGGCGCGGATCGCGCGCCTGGCTTCCGGCGGGCGCTACGGCATGGCGCAATCGGTGTTTCAACTCGGCGGCAGTTTCGGCACGTCGATGGGACCGGTGCTGGCAGCGCTGATCGTGGTGCCGTTCGGCCAGCCCTCGATTGCCTGGTTTTCGTCGATCGCCTTTCTGGCGATCGTGATCCTGTGGCGGATCGGCGCCTGGTACAAGCCGCAGATCACGACGAAGAAATCGGCTGCGGTCGAGCGTCATCCCGATCTGCCGGATTCGCGGCGCGTAAAGATCGCGCTCGCGGTGCTGGTCGCGCTGTTGTTCTCGAAGCAGCTCTACGTGTCGAGCCTGTCGAGCTACTACATCTTCTATCTGATCGAAAAGTTTCAGGTCTCGACGCAGGCGGCCCAGCTCTATCTTTTCCTGTTTCTTGCTTCCAACGCTGCGGGCGCGTTCTTCGGTGGGCCGCTCGGCGATCGCTTCGGGCGCAAATACGTCATCTGGTTCTCGATCCTCGGCGCGCTGCCGTTCACGCTGGCGCTGCCTTATGCCGGCCTCTACGCGAGCGCGGTGCTGACGGTGTTCATCGGGCTGATCATTTCGTCGGCGACGTCGTCGATCATCGTGTTCGCGCAGGAGCTGATGCCGCATCGCTTCGGGATGATCTCCGGCGTGTTCTTCGGCGTCGCCTTCGGCATCGGCGGGCTTGGCGCGGCGGTGCTCGGCAAGCTTGCCGATAACACCGGCATCGCCTTCGTCTATCATCTCTGCGCATTCCTGCCCGCGCTCGGATTGCTCGCGGTGTTCCTGCCGAAGATGCCGAAGCACGCGCACTGATGAGTTCGCGCGAGGGCGAGCGCATACTCGCCGCATCAATAAATTCTTAACGGCGCAGCTGCGGGCTTCTCAATACTTCGTTAGGACGTGTGGCGCGTTGCGCCTCATCTGTCGTGTTGCAAAATGCATCGGGACTCGCGTTGAAAAATAGCGCCGCGAAAAAAGTCAGAGATTGTCAACCTTAAAAATTAGGGTTAAGCGCCGCTTAAGCATTTAATGGCATCGTCCTTCCGTGAGTTTTTGAAGTGGGGCCTTTTGCAGTCAGCCTCACCGGACAAAGGACGAAGCCCATGCGTAGCGTTAAGTCTTTCATTGCCGCCGGTGCGGCCACTTTGTTGTCCCAGGCGACGTTTGCTGCCGACATGGCGATTGCGCCGCCCCCTTATGCTCCTCCGGTGGTCGAGGATTTCGGCGGCTGGTATCTGCGCGGCGATATCGGCTTCAGCAATCAGCGCGTCGATCGTCTGAACAATGCGCTCGATGCCACCACTACTTCGTCGGTGCAGACGAACAGCTTCGGCACCGCTGGCATTTTCGGCCTCGGCGTCGGTTACAAGGTCAACAATTGGTTCCGTGCTGACGTGACCGGTGAGTATCGCGGCAATTCGCAGTTCTTCGGCAAAGATGTCATCACCTTTCCGGGTGGCTTCGGCACCGATACCTATCACGCCACCAAGTCGGAATGGGTGGTGCTTGGTAACGCCTATGTCGATCTCGGCACGTGGTGGTGCATCACCCCTTTCATCGGCGCCGGTGTCGGCGGAGCACGGGTTTCGATCGCGAACTTCACCGACCAGGGCATCACAAATATTGGCGGCGTCACATCGCCCAGTCTCGCTTTCGGCGACAACGTCGCGAAGTGGAATTTCGCCTGGGCCGCGCATGCCGGTATCGCCTACAAGGTCACCCCGAACTTCACCGTCGAACTCGCGTATCGCTACCTCGACATGGGCGACGGCCTGACCGGCGATCTCCGCACGTTTGACGGCACCAACGCCATCAACAATCCGACGACCTTCAAGAACATCACCTCGCATGACCTGAAGCTCGGCGTGCGCTGGGATCTGACCAGCCCGCAGGTCTACGCGCCGCCGCCGCTGATCCGCAAAGGTTAATCGCGACCTTCCTTCGTTAACGATTGTCGAACGGCGCGGGCCTCTCCCGCGCCGTTCGCTTTTGGCGCATCGCGATGCAGGAGCTGCGACCACGCGAAAATGTTTGTCGGCTTTCCGGCAAGATTGCGCCCAATCGGTGCACGCGACAACGATTGGTTAAGGTTAACAGGCGATGATCAACGCAAGTTCAGGGTGTCTGATGGAGCGTTGCAATGCGTCGATTGTTGCTTGTGGCTGTGCTGTGCGGAGCGGCGAGCGTCGCCCGGGCGGCCGATATGCCGGACCTGCCGTTTCTCCGCGGCAGCTTCACCGATGGGCCGAGCACCAGCACAGTGAACTGGCAAGGCGGCTACATCGGCGGACATGCCGCCTATGGCACCTCCAACATGAATTTTGCGAATTCGACGAGGACCATCGCAGCGCGCCTCTTGGACGGCACGGAGATGGAGCAGATCCAGCGAATATCTGAGTGGCCGATCATGGGAAAAGTTTCGGCTCACGGAGAGGGGTTCGGCGGATTCGTCGGTTACAACTTCCAGTGGACCGACGTCGTCATAGGCGTTGAATTGAATTACACGCACGGCAAGTTCGGCGGCTCGCAGACTGGCAGCATGTCGCGGATCTTCACGCTTCCTTCCGGGTACACGGTCGGCGCCACCTATGAAGGGACTGCGCGGATGAATATTTCCGACATGGGAACGCTTCGGGTCCGCGGCGGCTACGCCTACGGTTCGTTTCTCCCTTATATGTTTGCCGGCATAGCGCTAGGGCAGGCCGATATCATTCGCACCGCCCGTGTTTACGGAACTCAGGTCAATCCGGCCGCTCCGCCGCCTTTCGACAACGTGCCGTTCGATATCAGCGCAAGCGATGGCCAGTACAGCCATTTGATCTACGGCTATTCGTTCGGTCTCGGCACCGAGATAATGCTGATATCGAATCTGTTCATGCGCGCGGAATGGGAATACGTACGCTTTACCTCTTCGGTGGACACCAGCGTCAACACGGTCCGCGCCGGCCTCGGCTACAAATTCTGATCCCGCCACGGCGCCGTTGACAGAATTGCCGCCGCCTGTTGCAGTGTCGCCCTAACGAGGGGCGGCACATGAAAATCTACGGCGATACCAATTCCGGCAATTGCCTGAAGGTGAAATGGGTCTGCGACCATCTCGCGCTGCCCTACACCTGGGTCGCGGTCGACACCCTCCAGGGCGGGACGCGGACGGCGGACTTCCTCAAGCTCAACAGCGCCGGCCAGGTGCCAGCAATCGAACTCGACGACGGCCGCACGCTGGCGCAATCCAACGCCATCATCCGTTATCTCGCCCGCGGTTCTCGTCTCATTCCGCAGGATGCATTCGCGGCAGCCAAGATGGACGAGTGGCTGTTCTGGGAGCAATACAGCCACGAGCCCTACATCGCCGTCTGCCGCTTCCAGATGTTCTACCTGAAGAAGCCGGCCTCTGATCTCGACCCTGAAAAGGTCACGCGCGGCTATGCGGCGCTGGCGCGGATGGAGCACCAGCTTGCGCTGACGCCGTTCCTGGTCGGCGACGCCGTCACGCTCGCCGACATATCGCTATTGGCCTATACCCGCGTGGCGCATGAAGGCGGCTTTCATCTCGACGGCTACGCCGCGGTGCGCCGCTGGATCGGCGAGACCGAAAAATTCCTCGGCCTCCCGCCGGCGCGCTGACTTCACCGGAAATCGTCATGTCTGCCATCTCGAACGTCACCATCCGTCGCGCGCGTCGCGAGGACGTCGGTGCCATCGTCGCCATGCTGGCGGATGATCCGCTCGGCGGGCCGCGCGAGCGGATCGGAGATCCGTTGCCGCAATGCTATTTCACAGCCTTTGAGACGGTCGACCGCGACCCGAACATCCTTCTCGTCGTCGCCGCAGACGGCGAGGGCGCCGTGGTCGGTTGTTTGCAACTCTGCATTCTGCCGGGGTTGAGCTCGCAGGGTGCCTCACGCGGCCTGGTCGAGGACGTTCGCGTCGCCAGCCACTGCCGCAGCCGCGGCATCGGCGAGCAAATGGTGCAGTGGGCCGTTGCAGAGGCACGCGCGCGGGGCTGCAAGCTGGTCGAACTGCTGACGCATCAGACCCGCGTCGACGCGCAACGATTTTACGAGCGGCTCGGCTTCGCGCGCAGCCATGTCGGCATGACGCTGCGATTTTGATAGCCATAGCGTTTTCGAGCGAAGCATGCCCCCGGACTTGATCCGGGGGTGGAATCCGGTTCGCGTAAAGAAAACGCGTCAGAATAAAGGTCAGCCAACCGCGGTTGAAGCGCGCTTGCGACGAATGTCTGAGGTAGTCTTCACTACGCGATCCGGTTAACAGCCGATAAACTACGCAGGCGTCCGTGATTTTACGGACCGGAAAGTCTCCGCTATGCCGGCGTCTCCCATGGGGCTTTGGGCAGCTTGGGGATTTCCAATGAAAAAATATTCGATAGTCCGGATCGGAGACGAATATGTCGTGCAGGCCGGGAAGACCAGCATTTTGAAGGTCTCGAGCCGGCGAGAGGCTGCCAAGCTGGTCACCGATGCCGCCGAACTTCTGCAGCAGGAGCCGGCTCCTTGCGCGGACGAGGACCCATCAATCGAGCGTGAAGCACCCGAAGCTTCTTGACGATCGTGCCCGATTCCCCTAATGACCGCGGCGGGACACCTCCCCCCAACGGGAGGCTTACTATCTGGAAGGATAGATCATGACCGTAGCGAAGCCCGCTTCGCGGCCGAACGTGCCGCATTTTTCCTCCGGCCCCTGTGCCAAGCGCCCCGGCTGGAATCCCGAAAATCTCAAGGACGCAGCCCTCGGCCGTTCGCACCGCGCGAAGATCGGCAAGAACAAGCTCAAGCTCGCGATCGAACTGACCCGCGAGGTGCTTGAAGTTCCCGCCGACTACAAGATCGGCATCGTGCCGGCGTCCGATACCGGCGCGGTCGAAATGGCGCTGTGGTCGCTGCTCGGCGCTCGCCCCGTCACCACGATCGCCTGGGAATCCTTCGGCGAGGGATGGGTCAGCGACATCGTCAAGGAATTGAAGCTCAAGGACGTCACCAAGCTGCACGCCGGCTATGGCGATCTTCCTGATTTGAGCAAGGCCGATCCGGCCTCCGACATCGTCTTCACCTGGAACGGCACGACTTCAGGCGTGCGCGTGCCGGACGCCGACTGGATCAGTTCGACCCGCGAAGGCCTCACGATCTGCGACGCGACGTCGGCTGCGTTTGCGCAAGCACTCGACTTTGCAAAACTCGATGTGGTGACGTTCTCCTGGCAGAAGGCGCTGGGCGGCGAGGCCGCGCATGGCATGCTGATCCTCTCGCCGCGCGCGGTGGAGCGGCTCGAGACCTACAAGCCGGCCTGGCCGCTGCCGAAGATTTTCCGCCTCACCAAGGGCGGCAAGCTCAACCAGGGCATCTTCGAGGGCGAGACCATCAACACGCCGTCGATGCTGTGCGTCGAGGATTATCTCGATGCCTTGAACTGGGCGAAATCGATCGGCGGCCTGAAGGCTCTGATCGCGCGCGCCGACGCCAACACCAAGGTGCTGTCGGACTGGAAGGCGAAGACGCCGTGGATCAACTTCCTGGCCACCGATCCCGCGATCCGCTCCAACACTTCGGTGTGCCTGAAGTTCGTCGATCCCGCGATCACCTCGCTGACCGCGGACGCGCAGGCCGAATTCTCCAAGAAGCTGGTTGCGTTGGTGGAGAAGGAAGCCGCCGGTTACGACTTCGCCTATTACCGCGATGCGCCCGCGGGCCTGCGGATCTGGTGCGGCGCAACGGTAGAAGCCTCCGACGTCGCGCTGCTGACGCAGTGGATCGACTGGGCGTTCGCCGAAGCCAAGGCTGCGCTGCCGAAGGCGGCTTGAAGCCTGACCCTCCCCTGGAGGGGGAGGGTCGACGCACTGTAGGTGCGTCGGGGTGGGTGATCTCTCCGCATCCGACGCACAGCGAATTTCAAATCGACAGTTTCACCCCACCCCGGCGCTGCGCGCCGACCCTCCCCCTCCAGGGGAGGGTGAAGGAAACGTTCAGATGACCAAACCCAAAGTTCTCATTTCCGATGCGCTGTCTCCCGCTGCCGTGCAGATCTTCAGGGATCGAGGCGTCGAGGTCGACTTCGAGCCCAATCTCGGCAAGGACAAGGAAAAGCTCGCCGAGATCATCGGCAATTACGATGGCCTGGCGATCCGCTCCGCGACGAAAGCGACGGCGAAGATCATCGACAAGGCCAAGAAGCTCAAGGTGATCGGCCGCGCCGGCATCGGCGTCGACAACGTCGAAATTCCCGCGGCGACCGCCAAGGGCATCATCGTGATGAACACGCCGTTCGGCAATTCGATCACGACTGCCGAGCACGCGATCACCTTGATGCTGGCGCTGGCGCGTGAAATTCCGCAGGCCGACGCCTCGACGCAGGCCGGCAAGTGGGAGAAGAACCGCTTCATGGGCGTCGAGATCACCGGCAAGACGCTTGGCGTGATCGGCTGCGGCAATATCGGCTCGATCGCCGCCGACCGCGCGCTCGGCCTGAAGATGAAGGTGGTTGCGTTCGATCCGTTCCTGTCGCCGGAGCGCGCCAAGGATATCGGCGTCGAGAAGGTCGAGCTCGACGAATTGTTGAAGCGCGCCGATTTCATCACGTTGCATACGCCGCTGACCGAGAAGACCAGGAACATCATCGACGCGGCGGCGCTCGCGAAAATGAAGAAGGGCGTTCGCATCGTCAATTGCGCCCGCGGCGGCCTGGTCGACGAGCAGGCGTTGCTGGACGCACTGAATTCCAAGCATGTTGCTGGCGCCGCCTTCGATGTGTTCGTCGAGGAGCCCGCCACCAGGAACGTGCTGTTCGGCCATCCCAACGTGATCTGCACGCCGCATCTGGGCGCCTCCACAACCGAAGCGCAGGAGAACGTCGCGCTCCAGGTCGCAGAGCAGATGTCCGACTATCTCCTCACCGGCGCGATCTCGAATGCGGTCAACTTCCCCTCGATCACGGCGGAGGAAGCGCCGAAGCTGAAGCCGTTCATCGAGCTCGCCGAAAAGCTCGGCTCGTTCGCCGGCCAGCTCACCGAGAGCGGCATCCTCAAGACCCAGATCACCTATGAGGGCCATGTCGCCGAGATGAAGATCAAGGCGATCACCTCGGCGGTGCTGTCCGGCCTGCTGCGGCCGATGCTGGGTGAGGTCAACGTGGTCTCGGCGCCGGTCGTTGCGAAGGAGCGCGGCATGGTGGTGGACGAGATCGTGCGCGCGGCGCAGAGCGATTATGAAAGCCTGATCACCGTGACCGTCACCACCGAACGGCAGGAGCGCTCGGTGTCCGGCACCGTCTATCATGATGGCAAGCCGCGGCTGGTCGACATCAAGGGCATCCGGGTCGACGCCGAGTTCGGCAAGTCGATGATCTATGTCACCAACGAGGACAAGCCCGGCTTCATCGGCAGCTTCGCCAGCCTGCTCGGCGACGCCAAGATCAACATCGCCACCTTCCATCTCGGCCGTGTCAAGCAGGGCGGCGACGCCATCGCACTCGTCGAGATCGACGGTCCCGTGCCGGCTGACGTGCTTGCCAAGGTGCAGGCGCTGCCCCAGGTGAAGCAGGCCAAGGCGCTGGCGTTCTAGCCACCCCGCTTCAAAACGCTGAGCGAACCTCGACGGATGGGATCGAGGTTCGCTCGGGAGCGTCAGAAGTCAACGGTCCTGGCCGGACTTTTCGAGCATGATCTTTTCGGAAAACCGGTGTCCACTTTCCCGGATCATGCTTTAGTTGACGTGCGGTTTGGATGGGTAAAACCGATCCTTCGCTCCGGTTGCGTTAGCCTGCGGCTTCGGCGCAAACTTGGCTTCGCCGAGCCGTGGGCGGAACAGCGGGGCACCGGGCAGCGGCTTTGCTTCGCCACCCAGGATGCGGCCCGGCCGCGGCGGCAGCGCGTGCGTCCTGTTGTCGGGATTGGCGTTGTTGGGCGTGCTTGCAAAACCGCCGCCGCCTGCGCCCGTGCAGTCGAGCGAGACCTGCTTCCATCCGGTCGACTGACCGATCGGGTTGGTCTTGTCTTCGGCCATCGCCTGCACGCTCGTCGTCTTCGACACCGAGATCTTCTTGGTGAAGACCGCCTCGTACTTGCCCGGCGAAACGAACGACGACCAGGCTTCGACGAACTGACTCTGCATCGGCTCGTTACCGACCTTGGTCCAGAGCTTGAACTTGACCCCACCGGGCTTGCTAGTGCCGACGCGGACGCGGGCGTGGGTCATCTGGCATTTCGCCCCGGCGTTGGGACTCGTCACATGGCCGGCAGAGGTCATGAAGCGCAGGTGGATGTCCTTGACGCTGAAGTTCGGCTCCTTGGCGACGACGTCATCGGCCTTGCCATGCTTGCCTTCGCATTCCACCGGCACCACCACGTTGCCGGTATGCTTGTGCGGCGCTCCCAGTCCGCCCGAAGGAAGCGGACCGACATCATTGCCCGGGTTCAGGAACGAGGCGATAAGCTCGACGCCGACCGAGCCGAACGTGTTGTGGCTTTCGCGAATGCCCTTTCCTTCGCCGAGCTTCTTGTTGCAGGCCGCAATGATGGCCTGCTTTTCCGCAGCCGTCATGAAGTCGGTCGAGCCTTCATAGGTGGTCGAGAAGCTCACCTCATCGTCGTGCTTTTTATCGGGGGAGACGTTGACGAAGTACATGCCTTCGGGGTGGCCGAGCTGGCGCACCTTGTAGTTCACGATGGGATACAACGGCGTTGTGATGTGGACCTTGACGGGCAGGCTGATGGTGCTGCCCTCGATCTTGGTCCACGACGTTCCATTCTCGGAAACGACCTTCAGGATGGTAGAGCTGAAGCCGTTGCCGGCGATCGTGCCGTTCGCGCGGGCATGAGCGCCGCTACTGGCGGCCATTAACAGGAGGATCGAGGCCGCTGCACTCTGCAGGAGCCGAGAGGTGAGATGGTTGGCAGATGTAAACATGGCATTTCTCCATAAGGGTTTGAAAAAACATTGCTTTCCGTGTGCAGCGGGTTTGTTGATCGCCGCATGATCCTTGGTCGCCATTGTTCCAAAATTAGTTTCCGTATATAATTTCAGTAATATGATGAAGGATATTCAGTTAGCTCGAGTCGACCTGAATTTGCTTCCGGTCTTCGAAGCCGTGCTTTCCGAGGGCAACGTCGCGCGGGCGGCGGCGCGGCTGCATGTGACGCCGTCGGCGGTGAGCCACGGGCTCAACCGTCTCAGGCACCAGTTCAACGACCCGCTATTCCTCAAGGCGCCGAAGGGCGTGGTGCCGACTGAGCGCGCACTCGAGCTTGCCGACTCCATCGCCGACGTCCTCGCGCGGGCGCGGCGTGTGATCGGAATGGGGGAGCCGTTCGATCCCGCCCGCTCGAAACGTCGCTTCACGATCGGCGCGCCGGACGCGATCGCCGCGGTGATGATGCCGCAATTGCTCAAGCTCGTTCAGCGGGACGCGCCGTTGATCGATATGGCTTTGCGATATGTGTTGCGCGACATGGCGTTCGCCGAGCTGGATGCGCGTGCGATCGATGTCGCCGTCGTACCCATCGATGAAGTTCCTGCCCGTTTCGTGTCCAAGGTCGTGTTCGAAGACAGATTCCAGATTGTTGCACGACAAGGGCATCCATTCGCGGACGAACCGACGCTGAAGCGCTATTGCGAGATGCAACATGTCATCGTGTCGCCTGCCGGCGATACGCGTGCCTATGTCGATGACGTACTCGCAAGCAAAGGCTTGTCCCGCCGTGTCGCGATGACCGTTCCGAGTTTCATGCTCATGCTGGCGGTTGTTGCCGAGACCGATCTGATCGCCGCGTTGCCGAAGGGCCTTATTGATGCCCATGGCGCCCGCTTCGGTCTGGTCGGCATGGATCCACCGTTGCCGATGCGGAGCTTTCAACTCCGCGCCATCGCCCCGAAGGTTGCGATGCTGGATGCCGGCGTCGAGTGGCTGTTCGGCTTGTTCGATAACTCCGGGGTCTAGCGGTTGGATCGGGATTCGCTGAGGCGTCGTCTGCCGTAGTCTTGCCGCAAATCCTAATCGAACCTGTTTCTCACTCGCTACGTCTCATCATCGGGGTGGTGGGCTTTTCGCGCGCTGCCATCAAGCGCGGTTCAGGAGAAATTCCATGCGATTGAATGCGAACAGCTATTTGACGGCGAGCCTCGTCGTTCTGACGGCGGTGGCCGCCGTGCCGGCGCGGGCTGCCGACATCGCCGCCAGCTCAGCGGTAGATGCCGTCACCGTCTATCCCGATGGCGCCAGCGTCACGCGCCTCGTCACGCTCGATCTGCCGGCCGGCGAGAATTCGGCTGTTCTCAAGGATTTTCCGCTGACGCTGGATCCGTCGTCGCTGCGGGTCGAAGGCGAAGCCGGCGCAAAGCTCACGATCGGCGCGATCGACGCAAAACCGCCGCGCGCAGCGCCGCCGGTCAATTTGCCCGAACTCGACAAGCGCATCGAAGCGTTAAAGGACGCGCGGGTCGATCTGCAGGGCGCGATCGATGCGGCGACCGCGCGGCGCAAATTCGCCGAGCGATTTGCCGATACGTCTCCGGCCGGGATCGGCGACAAGGGCGAGGCGCGGCCGATCGCCGAATGGCGCGCGGCCTTTGCTGCGGTTGGCGAGGAAATCGCCAGCGCCGACACTGCTATCCGCGAGGCCGAGCGCAAGCAGCGCGAACTCGACCGCGAAATCGCGCGCCTCGAACAAGACAAGGCGCAGAAGCCGCCGAGCAAGCTGGAGGTGCGGATCGAGCTCGCGGCGGCGGCCGCGACCAGGGCGACGCTGCGTGTGACTTATGCGGTGCGCAGCGCGCGCTGGACGCCACTTTACGACGCTCGTCTCGACACCGGCGCCAAAGACCGCAAGCCCGCGCTCGAACTGGTGCGCCGCGCCGAAATCTCGCAGGCAACCGGCGAGGATTGGTCGAACGTCGCGCTCAGCGTCTCGACCGTGCGCACCGCGCGCGGCGGCAGCGCGCCCGAACTCAATTCGCTGATCGTGCAGTACCCGCCACCGCCGCGGCCTCAAGCGTCCGTCAGCGGCGCGATGGACAATCGGCTCCGCTCGGCGCCGGCGCCCAAGGTGGCGGAGGCGCTGGGCGGGAAGGCCGAGGAGCAGCAGGCCACGGCGGATGTCAGCGGCTTCCAGGTGGTGTTCAAAATTCCCGGCCGCGTCAGCCTCGGCGCCAGCGAAGGCGCCAAGAGCCTGCGTGTCTCCGGCGCGACCATCGCGCCCGATCTCGCGGTGCGCGCCGCGCCGGTGAAGGACCCGACCGCGTTCCTCGAAGCGAGCTTCAAGCAGAACGAGGACGCTCCGCTATTGCCTGGGCGAGTCTCGATCTACCGCGACGGTGTGTTCGTCGGCCGCGGTCAGATGGCCGCTGCGGCCAAGGACGAGACCGTGCGGCTCGGCTTCGGCGCCGACGACAAGATCAAGATCGAACGCGCGGTTCTCAAGCGCAACGAGGGATCGGCCGGCCTGATCGTGACGACCTCGAAGACCGACGAGCGCGCGTTCAAGACGACGGTGCGCAACGGCCATGATTTCCCGATCCGCATCGCGATCGAGGATCAGTTGCCGGTCAGCGAGAACGAGGAAATCCAGGTCGAAACGCTGTCGTCCACGACGCCGCCGACCACGAGCAACATCCGCGACAAACGCGGCGTGCTGGAATGGGCGTTCGAGGCCAAGGCTGGCGAGGTGAGGGATATCAACTTTGCGTGGCGGATACGCTGGCCCAAGGACAAGGGCGTGGTGATGGTGCCGGCGGGGTAAGGCTGCAGCTCTCCTCTCGCCGTTCTTCACGGGGAGAGGGCAGGGGTGAGAGGATCGTTCAGTAAACTCGAACAGCAGTGATTGTGGAGATGGCCCCTCACCCCGACCCTCTCCCCGCGAAGGGCGGGGAGAGGGAGGGACTTGGCACCCGTGCTCATTTGCCCTTGACCGCCTTCAACTCCGCTTCCCATCCAAACACCGAACGTCCGCCGAGCTGCGGCGACGCCGCGCGTTCACCGGCGATGAACGCGTCGAGCGACGGCCCGGCCGCAGAACGTTCGAGCCGGCGCGACTGGTCGTCCAGGCGCTTCAACGCCTGCATTTCCTCGTCGCGGCCGAGTTTCGCGTTCTGCACCGCCGACTTCAGGACGCGAATGGTTTCGTCATAGACCTTGATCGGGACGGGATAGGGATGGCGGTCCTTGCCGCCATGTGCCAGCGAGAAGCGCGCGGGATCGGTGAAGCGATAGGGTGCGCCATGGACGACCTCCGCGACCATCGCCAGTGAGCGCACGGTGCGCAGGCCGACGCCCGGCGTTAGCAGCAATTCCGGAAAATCAACCGGCCCGCGCTCGGCGGCGGCGGCAAGCGTGCCGTGCAGCCGCCGGCTGAACACGTCGCTTGACCTGACATCGTGATGTGCCGGCATCACCAGATGCGGCAGCAAGGCTTGGGCCGGCTCCTTGCGTTCGATAACCGCCAGTTCATTGACGATGCGATCCGGCCCCATCTCGCTCAGCAACTCGAGCTGCGCCGAGCGCGATGACGCCGCCCGCCGGTCGGTGAGATTGACGATCTCGCCCTGTGCCGGACCGTCGATCGCGCTATGTGGTTGGTCGACGAAGCTTTCGAGCTGCTCGGAATGCCAATGGTAACGCCGCGCCTGCCGCTTGTCGCCGTTCATGCCCTGCTGCACGACCGTCCATTTGCCATCGTCGGTAACGAAGAAGCCGTGAAGATAGAGGTCGAAGCCGTCTTGCACGGCGGCGCTGTCGACCTTGGCGACGAGACGACTGGCGCGAACCAACCGGGGCGCGTCGAAGCCGGTGCGTTCGCCGAGCAAGCGAAGCTCGTCGGGCGTCTTTCGAGAGTGCTGGCCACGGCCGCCGCAGACATGAATCCCAAGCTCACGCTCCAGCGGCTTGAGCCCGCGCTTTAGCGCGCCGATGACGCTGGTCGTGATGCCGGATGAATGCCAGTCCATGCCCATTACAGCGCCGAACGACTGAAACCAGAACGGGTGCGACAGCCGACTTAAGAATTCGTCGCGGCCGTAATGGTGCACGATCGCCTGAGTGATGATCGCGCCGAGCGAGGACATGCGTACCCCGAGCCAAGCGGGTACGCGCCCGCCATGCAGAGGTAGATCGGCGCTGCCGGTACGTCTTGCCATCGCTTCCTGCGGTATCTGAATCGGCGGCCAGCTTATCAGACCGGGCAGCCGAGCCGTCAGGTCTTTCGGTCAGCCATCGTGCGGAACGTGATCGAATAGCGCTTCGCCTCGACGGCAGGAATGCTGTGTTCCCAGACCTCGCGGGCCTCGCCGGACATCATATAAAGCGAGCGCGGCTCGGCCTCGAGCGTGTAGCGCTGCCATTTTTCGCCCGCCGCCCGGCGAAACCGGAATTTGCAGGACGATCCGAGCGACAGGCCAAAGATCCTGCCGAAATGCGGCTTGTCGCGGTGCCAGCCAATGCCGACGCCGGTATCGTATTCGGTGCAGAGAACCTGCGCGATCTTGGTCGAGGGCTCGCCATAGGCCTCGATCTGCCCGATCAGCGGACCGAGCCAGCCAGGGATCGGCTCGGCCGGCTGCAGCCGCCGCAGCGTATAATCATATCGGAACCCGAACGATGCTACCCGGCGCTTGCCCTCGTAGGCGCCAAATTGGAACGGCTGCAATGGAAGCGCCGAGACGTGGTCAATCAGCTCGCGCTCAAGCGCGGGCTGGATGAATTCGGCAACGTATTGCAGGCCCGCCGGCGAGCCGGTTACCCGGGAAAAAAATGCGAGCTGCTCGGTCAAACCGACGTCCCCTGTGATGTCTGGAAGCATCAAATATGGGGACTGCGCGATTGGGATAAAGAGACGCTAGCAAATACGCGAGCAATCCCTCCCCCGCGGGCGGGAAGGGATTGCCAGAGTTCGTCCGCAATCAAGAACTTCGGCGCTCACTTCGCCTTCAAGAACTCGCCCACTTCCAGCAACACGAACTCGTTGTCGTCCGCCTTGTTGGGATCGCGGCTCGACGAGAATGGCAGATTGTTGTCGTTGCCGACGATGATGTGTGCCTCGTCGACGCGATCGACATTCTCTATGGTGAAGAACGGAAAGGTCAGCACGCCGTCATTGAGCGCCTTGCGCGCCTTCTTGTCGGGATCCCTGATCTTCATCAGGTCGATATAGGCGATCTTGCGCACCGGCTTGCCGACATTGGCGTCGGAGAGCTCGACCTTGTAGACGCGCTTGAATTTGGCGAGGTCCGCAAAACAGTTCTCGCCGCGCTGGCCGGCCGGGCAGGCCTTGTCGGCGGTGCCTTCGCCATTGTCACGCTCGATGATCAGGCCGTTTGAAGCGTCGATCATGTTGAAATCGCCGATGGCGTGGCCGTTCTGCTCGAACACGTAGTGCCAGTAGCGGCCGGTGAATTTTTCGGCTGCTACGTCGAATTCGAGGATCCGCGCGGCTTCCTTGCCGTCGACTTTTTCAAAGCCCTTCTTCTCGGCATCCCACAGCGGGCCCTCGAGCAGGCCGTAGAGGAACTTGCCGTCCTTCGAGCCGGCAAAACCTTCATAGCCCTTGGAACGGCGGAGGTTGACGGTGGTGTAGCTCGCGCCTGGCGCTGCCGGCGACTGCACCGACCAGTGATCGGGCGAGCGCACCGGCTTGCCGTCGGCGGTGGTTTCGAACACCGCGAGGACCTTGCCGGTCTTGTCGGCCTTCAGCACATAGGGCCCGAACTCGTCGCCGATCCAGAAGGTGTCGCCGATGATCTGAAAGCCCTCAGTATCGAAGTCGGCGCCGCTAAGATAGCGCTTGGCGGTGTCCTCATGCAGGATGCGGAACGGCACCTTCTTGTCGGGATCGTGCAGGAAGACGGTTTCCTGTCGTTCGATCTTGCCGGTCGACCAGTCGATCTTGTGCCGGTTGAGATAGAGCATCGAGTCGGCCGAGTTGTAGCGCGAGCCCATGCCGTTGTCGGTGAGCACCCAGAACGAGCCGTCCGGCATCACCTTGATGCCGGAATGACCCTGCAACGGCTGGCCCTTGAACGGTAGCGACACGCCGGTCGGGCGTTCGTAGGACTTGCCCATCACGGTGCCGACAGCATCCATGCGGCGGCCGGTGGTGTATTTGCCTGATGTCTTGAGATCGGCAGGCGCGTCAGTGGGCGCGTCGATAAAGGTCTGCGCCGGCAGCACGGCGTGGCCCTTCAGCGTGGCGGGAAACTCGCCTTCACCCTGGGCGAAGGCGGCGCCGGCCAGAAAGACTGACGCGATAGAGCAGAGCAACGACACGCGCATGGCGGATCTCCATATGATGACGATGCGCCTGTCTTGCGTAGCGGCTGTTACAGTTGACTGACAGTTCCGTGAAGAACCTGTAACGCCGTTGGATAAGCGGCTGCGGCGTTATGCCGGCGCGCCGGCGGGCCGCATGGTTTGCGGCAGCAGGAACGGCACGCCCTGCTCGGTGTAGTCGATTCTGACGTCGACCTCAAAGATCCGGCGGATGGTTTCCGTAGTGATCGCGTCTGTGCGGCCGCCGTCGACGGCAAGCCGGCCGCGATGCAAGAGCACGATGCGGTCGGCGAAGCGCATGGCGAGATTGAGGTCGTGCAGCACGGCGATGACAGCGGTGCCGTTCTGCGCGCGCCGCTTCGCCGTTTCCACCAGGTCGATCTGGTGGCGCATGTCGAGGCTCGAGGTCGGCTCGTCCAGCAGCAGAAGGCCGGGTCCATGCTGCGCCTCGCCGCGGGCGAGCTGCACCAGCACGCGGGCGAAATGCGCGCGCTGCTGTTCGCCGCCGGAAAGCGTCGGCAATTGCCGCTGGCTGAAATGCGCCAGATCGACCTCAGTGAGCGCCGCATCGACCAGCCGCTGCGCGGCGGCGCGGCCGGCATCGCCCGCACCCATATGGACGATCTCCTCGACCGTGAACGGGAAGGTGACGTTGACATGCTGCGACAGCATCGCGCGGTGATGCGCGAGGAGCCGCGGCGCATAGAGGTGGATGTCGCGCTGCTTCAGCCTGATCTGGCCGCGCGTCGGGCGGAGATCGCCTGATAGCATCCGCAGCAGCGTCGATTTGCCGGCGCCGTTGGGGCCGACGATCGCGACCATCTCACCGGGCGCGACACAAAGATCAATGCCATCGACCAGCGTGGCGCCGCCAATGACCATCGAAACCGACTGCGCTTCAAGAATGGCGGTCATAGCGAAACCAGCCCGCGCTGGCGGAGCAGCATCCCTAAAAAGAACGGTGCGCCGATTGCCGCCGTCAGGATGCCGATCGGCATTTCCGCGGGCGCGACGATGGTGCGGGCCAGCGTATCCGCCCCCACCAGCAGCACCGCGCCCAGCAACATGGAAGCGGGCAGCAGCAACCGGTGCGCCGGCCCGATCACCAGCCGCAACAGATGCGGCACCACGATGCCGATGAATCCGACGATGCCACAGACCGAGACCGCCACGCCCGTCATCGCCGACACCAGCACGATCGAAATCCGCTTCAGCCGTTCGACGTCGACGCCGCTATGGAACGCCTCGGCCTCGCCGAGCACCAGCACATCGAGTCCACGCGCGATCGAGAGGCAGGCGATCGCGGCGCACCCCAGCACCGGCGCAAGCGTGGCGAGCTTGGGCCAGGTCGCGCCGCTCAGCGAGCCCAATAGCCAGAACGTGATGTCGCGCAACTGGCGATCGTCCGCGATGAACACGAGGAGTCCGATACCGGCATTGGCGATGGCGGCGATTGCAATGCCTGCCAGCAGAAAAATCGCGATCGAGGTCCGTCCCGAGCGGCTTGCAATCGAATAAAGGATGACGGTGGTCGCGAGCGAACCGGCGAAGGCGGCGATCGGCAGTAACTGATGCTGCATGAAGCGGAAGTTCTGACCGATCTGGCTATCGGTGAAGACGATCGCGGCGGCTGCTGCCAGCGCGCCGCCGGAGGAAACGCCGACCAGCGCGGGGTCGGCGAGGGGGTTGCGAAACAGCCCCTGCATGATGGCGCCCGATGCCGCGAGCAACGCGCCGATCATCGCGGCCGCGCCGATCCGTGGAATCCGGATCGACCACAGCACGAGCTGGTCGCGCGCGAGGCTTGGACCAGCCGCGGCGTCACCCCACAGGCCGAGCGCGGCCGGCAGCCGCGCCAGCGGTATTCCGGCAGCGCCTACCGTCAGCGCGATCAGCGCTGCGCCGGCCAGCGCGGCGAACAGGCAGATGAGGGTCAGTGAGGCCGGAGGGCGCAACGCGTATCCGCTGCGCCGCTTGGCGCCACCCTCGGTCAGAACGGTCATTTCCGGCAATCGGCGGTGAGTGCCACAGGCTTGAATTTCTCGGCCTGCGGCGCCAGCGCCGGATAGAGCTTGATCGAGAGATCGCGGGCGGCGGCCGCCGTGCGCGGTCCGAAGCCGAGCAGGTAGAGGCCTTCCATCGAGATGAAGGTCTTGTTGGCCGCGACCGGGGTCAGCGCGAAGGCCGGATGAAGATACACTGTCTCGGCGACCACCGAATCCTTGCCGCGCTGGATCGAGAGCACCACGTCGGGCTTCGCCGCCACGATCGCCTCGTCGTTGATGATCTTGTAGCCGTCGTAGCCGTCGATGGCGTTGACGCCGCCGGCGAGTGCGATGATCTCGTTCGCCGCGGTGTTCTTTCCGGCGGCCATCGCCCGGCCGTTCAACAGCGACATCACGAACATCACGCGCACCGGCTTCGTCACCCTGGCGCGCAGCTCGCGCAGTTGCGCCAAATCGTCCGACACCGCTGCGGTCAGGCATTCGGCCCTCTTGTCCGCGTCCATGGCGTGGCCGACCAGCTTGATCTTGTCGAGCAGGCCTGCTTCCGAAAAGGTTTCGGGCACCAGCACCAGCGGCACCTTGGCGGCTTCCAGCACGTCCATGGTTTCCTTCGGCCCGGACCCTTGCGCCGCCAGCACCAGGGAGGGGTTGAGCCCGAGCACGCCCTCGGCCGAAAGCTGGCGCATGTAGCCGACGTTCGGTTTGTCGCGCAGCGCCGCAGGCGGATAGAGGCTGGTCGAGTCGACGCCGACGAGGCGATCCTCGAAACCGAGCGCATAGAGAATTTCCGTGATCGCGCCGCCGATCGAGACGATCCGCGCGGGATCTGCGATCGTGACGTCGCGGTTGCGGGCATCATGCACGGTAATGCCCGCAGCGAGCGCGACGCCGCCGAGCAGGAAGCAGCCCGCGGCGGCCGACATTGCGAGCGTGCGACGAATTGTCATTTCCGGTGCACCAGGTCCGTCACTTGGTCAGGATCAGCTTGTTCTGCGACGTCAGCCGCAGGCGATAGTGCTCCTCGCCATGCGCGATGATGATCTCGCGCTCGGTGGCGAACAGTTCGCGGCTGTCGATCCGGTTGCCGCTGATGGCAAGCGATCTGGCTGCGGAAGCGGGATTGCCGGCTTGCGTCCGGGCGGCTCCGAGCTTGTCTCCTGTTGCTGCGGACATATCGTTTGTGGCGCCCCGAAAGTCTGTCGATGCCATGCTTGTACCGTTGCGGTGGGCCGCAATCCAACCGCGGCAATTTACAATTGATATAAAGTGCCTAAGGCGGTTCTTGACCGCCCGGGAACCGCCACGTAACCAAGCATGATGCGATGCTGGCACAATGCCTGCATCCTGAATGTGGCAGCCAGCAAGCAGCTCGCAGGTTACGCGCAGCGCCCGCCAGCCAGACCCATAAAGAACAGATATCGGGGCTGGGGTTGTATGGCTGACGGGGCTAGGATTTCGCGCGCCCTCTTGTTGGGCGCGTCGGTGTTTTCAATTGCATTGCTGGTCGGGGAAGCCGGCAACGCGCAGACGGCGGGTACGCAGGCTGCGAGCGGCTCTTCCGAGCGGCAGAAGCAGTCGCGGCGCAAGCCGGCGAAGCCGCCGCAGGATCAGCAGGCAACAGCGCCGGCGATGAATGCGCGGGCGCAGATTGGAGCCGCGCCGGTGCAGTCGCTTGATACGATTACGGCAGTCGCGACCAAGACCGAGGAGCGCGCGATCGACGCGCTGGCGCCGGTCAGCTCCGTGACGCTCGACCAGATTCAGGGCCTGCAGCCGAACCGGCTTTCCGACATTTTCTACAACGTGCCCGGCGTCTCGTTTCAGGAGCGCGGCGACGATCCTTCGACCGTCATCAACATCCGCGGTCTGCAGGATTTCGGCCGCGTCGCCGTCGTCGTCGATGGCGCGCGGCAGAACTACCAACGTACCGGCCACAATGCCAACGGCTCGTTCTTCCTCGATCCCGAGCTGGTTGGTGGCGTCGACGTCGTGCGCGGCCCAACCGCCAACATCTACGGCTCCGGCGCGATCGGCGGCGTGGTCTCGTTTCGCACCAAGGACATCGATGACGTGGTGCGCCCGGGCGAACGCTGGGGCGTCGACATGACCGGCTCCGGCGGCACCAACAACGCGCGCGGCCTTGGCTCGATCTTCGGCGGCGTCCGTGCCGATCCCAACGTCGACGTGTTCGGCGGCGCAGTCTATCGCACGCAGGGCAATTACAAGGACGGCAACGGCACCGAGATCGGCAATAGCGGCAACGAGATCGCGGCCGGCCTGATGAAGCTCACGGTACGACCGGCCGAGGGGCACGAGGTCAAACTCGGCGGCATTTTCCAGGATTACCAATACAGCATCGGCCAGTTCAATCGCGGGCCGGTACTGACGGCGGCACAACGCGCGCTCTTCCAGGGTTCGTCAGTCTACGCGTCCGACGTCAAGAACTACACGGGAACGCTCACCTGGAAGTACGCCAGGCCGGACGACAATCTCTGGGATTGGAATATGTCGCTGTACGGCAACCGCACCGACAACGACCAGACGAAGACACATCATAACAGCGCAAGCGGCGCGGCTTTTTGCGGCCCCGGCAACGTTGGCAACAACATCTCGGGCTGCGTCGGCGACAGGCGCGGCTATGTGCTCGATACGCTCGGGATCGACGTCAACAACACGACGAGGTTCAATGTCGGCGATTGGCGCAACGCGGTTACACTCGGCCTCGATGCGTTTCAGGATGACGTGAAAACCTTCGATAGTCGTGGCAATTCCAACATCACCACGCCGAGCGGCCTGCGGACCGTGTCCGGCGGGTTCGCGCAGTTGAAGCAGAACTATTCGACCTGGTTTGAGGCCGTCAGCGCAATCCGCTACGATCGCTACGATCTGCATTCGCCGACAGTGGCGACCGGCGGCGGCGGCGACCGCTTCTCGCCGAAGTTCACGGTCGGCGTGACGCCGGTGCCTGGCTTCACGCCGTATGCCAGCTATGCCGAAGGCTACCGCGCGCCCGCGATTACCGAGACTTTGATCGCCGGCGCACATGCCACCGGCGGTGGTCCCGCTCTCTTCCCGTGCCCGGGCGGCACTGCCGGCCTGTTCTGCTTCCTGTCCAATCCGAACCTGAGGCCGGAGGTCGGCAAGAACAAGGAAGTCGGCGTTAATCTCAAGTACAACGACGTGTTCGCGGCCGGCGACAGCTTCCGCGGCAAGTTCAATGTCTTCCGCAATGACGTGGATGGTTATATCGACCTCGTTGCGTCGGCCCCGCGACCAGCCATCCTGGTCCCGGTCCCCGGCCTGTTTAGCCAGTTCTATCAGTATCAGAACATCGCGCACGCCCGGATCGAAGGCTTCGAGTGGGAAACTGCGTATGACACCGGCCTGTGGTATGTCGGTTTCTCAGGTCACCTGATGCAGGGCAAGAACGTCGCTACCAATGTTGGGCTCTCGACTATCACCCCGCGCAAGATCACGACGACCGGCGGCGTGCGTCTGCTTGACCGCAGGCTGATCCTGGCGGCGCAATGGTCCTCATTCGGTCCCAACAACGACGTGCCCGCCGGCTACCTGCCCGCGACCGGCTATGAGCTGGTCAATCTGTACCTGACCTGGCACGCGACCAAGGACATTATGTTCACGGCATCGATCGACAATCTCTTGAACCAGTACTATCGGCCCTATGCGATCCCCGGCAATTCGACTGACGGCACCAACCAAAACGATGTGCTTTGGTCCAGCCCCGGACCGGGCAGGGTCTACAAGGCCGGATTGAAGATTCACTTTGGCGGAGTGTAGTTCGACGAGCTGACAAACCACTAAAGTTGCACCGGGCCGCGCTGATGCTCCAGCGCGGCTTCGGTGCATCCATGTTTTCAACCAACTCAAACGGTACGCCAGGCGCACCCCAGCAACTAAGCCGAGGAGATTTCAAATGTTTATCGCGATGAACCGGTTCCAGGTGAAGATTGGCTCTGAAGCGGCCTTCGAGACCGTGTGGCGCACGCGCGAGTCCTATCTCAGCAACATGGCCGGCTTCGTCGAGTTTCACCTGCTCAAGGGGCCCGTTGCCGAGGATCACACGCTGTATTCGTCGCATACGGTCTGGGTCGACAAGGCCGCATTCGAAGCCTGGACCAAATCGGAAGAGTTCCGCCGCGCGCATGCCCGCGCCGACAACAAGACCGGTGAAAGCCTTTACCTCGGCCATCCGAAGTTCGAGGGATTCGAGGTGATCCTGAGCGAGCGCAAGTCCAGCGCTGCTGCGTGACGGAGAGGGCGCCATGTTGAGCACGGACCTTGCCGACCTCAAGGCCCATATGGCCGAGAATCCGGGTGCGGTGATCGAGGACGTGGCGCGGGAGCGCAAGGTCGCGCCGCGCGCCGTGCTCGAGGCATTGCCGGACACGATGGTGCGCCTCGGCCCCGGCAGTGAATTCGCCGCTGCGATGAACGACGTCGCGCAGTGGGGCGAGGTGACGATGATCGTCCATACCGACGACGCGATCTTCGAGTTCACCGGCAGCATCCCGAGAGGCGAAGTAGGCCGCGGTTACTTCAACCTGATGCAGCCGAAGGGACTGCACGGTCACCTCCGGCACGAACGCTGCGGAGCCATCGCCTTCGTCGAGCGGCCCTTCATGGGCAAATCGTCGGCCTTCATCGCGTTCATCAATGTGGACGGCGGCATCATGTTCAAGGTGTTTGTCGGCCGCGACGAGCAGCGCGCGCTGCGCGGCGACCAGTTGCAGCGCTTTCATGCGTTGGCGGAAAGGATCGCGCCCGCCCGCGCGGCGTAACCGATCCGCATTGTCAGCCGGGAGACGATCATGCAGCGAACAATGCTGAACGTTATGATCCGTTGGTGCGGCGTTGCCGGCGTGGCTGGAATGCCGGGGGCGGCGCTCGCCGCCACTGATGTTGCGCTGCTGCCGCGCAATCTGTCCCCTTGGAACATGTTCGTGAATGCGGACGTCGTGGTGCAGGCGGTCATGGTGGGCTTGGCCTTCGCCTCGCTGGCGACGTGGACGATCTGGCTGGCCAAGACGGTCGAAATCCGCCGCAAGACCGCGATGGCCAAACGGCGCTTGAGCATGCTGGAAACCGACACCGTGCTCGCCAAGGCCGAACAGGAAAGCCGCGGCGGCAACGATGCCGTGGCGCAGATCATCCAGTCCGCCGCCCGCGAGGCCAGTCTCTCCGGCGGTCATTTCGACGATGGCCTCAAGGAACGGGTCGCGCTGCGGCTGGAGCGGGTCGAGGCGGCGATGTCCAGGCAGATCGCGCGCGGTACCGGCGTGCTCGCGACCATCGGCGCCACCGCGCCGTTCGTCGGCCTGTTCGGAACGGTCTGGGGCATCATGAACTCCTTCATCGGCATTTCCGAAGCCAAGACCACCAACCTTGCCGTGGTCGCGCCCGGCATTGCGGAGGCGTTGCTCGCGACCGCACTCGGTCTCGTCGCGGCGATCCCCGCGGTCGTGATCTACAACCATCTCACCCGCACGATCTCAGTCCATCGGGCGTTGCTGGGCGATGCTTCGGCGCTGGTGCTGCTCCTGATCAGCCGCGAGGGCGACCGCGGCGCGTTCCGCCTCGCTCGCGCTGCGGAGTGAAGCGATGGGCGCGAAGCTCGGGCAAGCAGTTGGCGGACGGCGTGGCGGCGGCGAGGATCTTGTCGAGGCGCACGAAATCAACGTCACGCCGTTCATCGACGTGATGCTGGTGCTTCTGATCATCTTCATGGTCGCCGCGCCGCTCGCAACCGTCGATCTCGGCGTCAATCTTCCCGCCAGTGCCGTCGAGCCATCGCCGCGCCCGGACAAGCCGGTGTTCGTCACGGTGAAGCCGGACCTTTCCGTGGCAGTCGGCGAGGATGTGATCGCACGCGATACGCTGACGGCCACCATCGATGCCGCCACGAAGGGCGACAAGAACGAGCGTATCTATTTGCGCGCCGACAAGGCCGTCAGCTACGGCGACCTGATGGAGGTGATGAACCTGTTGCGTAATGCCGGCTATCTCAAGATCGCGTTGGTCGGCCTCGACGGCCGCACTTGACTGACATGAACGCGTTCGCCCTGCATGACGTCTCCGATCAGGCCGTCGTCCGGCGTTGGGGAGCTTCGGCGACGGCGATCGTTGCCGCGCATGCCGCACTAATCGCATTGGCGATGAACTGGTACACCCAGCAGCCGGCGCCCGGCGTGGCGATGCCCGCCATCATGGTCGATCTAGCGCCCATCACGTCGTCGCCAGAGGCAGCAACAATGGACATGATGCCGGGACCAGAGATACAGGAGGCGGACGCGTCGCCGCCCGAGCCCGCGGCCGCAGACGCCGTGCCCGAGCAGATCGCGCCGACCCCGCCGCAGGAGAAGCCGGAAGTCGTTGCGCCGCCGGAGCAGAAGCAGCAGCCGACACCAGAAAAGCCCGAGCCAGCGAAGATCGTCCCCGAGCAGAAGCCGGTACCGGTGAAGCCGAAAATCGTCCGGCCGGATGCCAAGAAGCCGTCGGAGGCGCCGCCGGCTCCGCGTACCAGCGCGCCGCCGCGCGCCGAGCGCCAGGCGCCTGCCGCATCGGCGATCAGCGCGGGTGCCTCTGCCTCAGCGATGGCGACCTACACTCAGCGGGTCCGCGCGCATTTGTTACGCTTCCATAAATATCCATCCGGCGGCAACGGCCAGCGCGGCGTCGTCAGGTTGTCCTTCACGCTGGGCCGCGGCGGTCAGGTATTGTCGAGCCGCGTCGGCGGCTCTTCGGGAGTTCCTGCGTTCGATGCACTGGCCATGGCATTGGTTCGCCAAGCTCAGCCATTCCCTGCATTTCCACCCGAGATCACTTACGCGACAATGCCCATTAACGTTCCGGTGGAGTTCAGGCCCAACTAGGATGGGCCGCACACGGCGGCTCTCCTTACTCCTTCACCGCGCCCGTCAGGGACGACACGTAATAATCCACGAACAGCGAGTAAAACAGCGCGACCGGCAGCGAGCCGAGCAGGGAGCCTGCCATCAGCGCGCCCCACTGGTAGACGTCGCCGGTGACGAGTTCGGTCAGGATCGCGACCGGCACCGTCTTATTGGCGCCGCTCTGGATGAAGGCGAGCGCGTAGATGAATTCGTTCCACGACAGCGTGAAGGAGAAGATGCCGGCCGAGATCAGGCCGGGCACCGCGAGCGGCAGCGTGATCCGGCGCAGGATTTGCAGCCGTGTGGCGCCATCGACCAGTGCGCATTCCTCGAGCTCATAGGGGATCGACTTGAAATAGCCGATCAGGAGCCAGGTGCAGAACGGCACCAGGAAGGTCGGATACACCAGGATCAGCGCCAGCGGCGAGTCGAACAGTCCGAACTGCACGATCACGGTGGCCAGCGGGATGAACAGGATCGAGGGCGGCACCAGGTAGGCGAGATAGATGCCGAGGCCCACATAGGGGCTGCCGCGGAAGCGCAGCCGCTCGATCGCGTAGGCTGCGAGCGTCGAAGCGAACAGCGACAGGAACGTGGAGCCGATCGCCACGAACATCGTGGTCTTCAGCCAGGTCGGGTAGGCGGTGTCGAACAGCAGGTGCTTGATATGCGCCAGCGTCGGCGAGGAAATCCAGAACGGGTTGTGCTGCTTGTAGTTCAGAAGCTCCGCGTTCGGTTTGAACGAGGTGATCGCCATCCAGTAGAACGGGAACAGCAGGATCAGCACGAAGCAGGCCAGCGGCAGGTAGATCATCATCACCCGCCGCGCGCGGGAATCCCACGCCATGGTGTCGGGCGTGGCGCTGGCGACATTGCTGTTGCCCGGTTGAGCGGCTACGTCAGTCATTGGCTTCTCCCTGCTGCCATTTGCGGCGCGCGAGGCCGAAGTAGCTGAACAACGTCGCGAACACCAGGAACGGGATCATCGAGACCGCGATCGCTGCACCCTCGCCGAGCTCGCCGCCGGCGATGCCGCGCTGGAAGGCGAGCGTTGCGAGCAGATGCGTGGAATTGACCGGACCGCCGCGGGTGATGGCATAGACGAGCTGGAAGTCGGTAAAGGTGAAGATGATCGAGAACGTCATGACGATCGCCAGGATCGGCATCATCATCGGCAGCGTAATGTAGCGGAAGCGCTGCCAGGCGGTGGCGCCGTCCAGCATCGCGGCTTCATAGAGCGAGGGCGAGATGGTCTGCAGGCCGGCCAAAAGCGAGATCGCCACAAAGGGAATCCCGCGCCAGATGTTGGCTGCGATCAGCGAAAACCTCGCCGGCCATGGCGTGCCGAGGAAGTCGATGTTGGTCGAGCGGATATGCAAGACGTCGACCAGCAGATAGGAGATGATCGAGAACTGCGGATCGTAGATCCACCAGAACGCCAGCGCCGACAGCACCGTCGGCACGATCCACGGCAACAGCACGATGGCGCGGAGCAGGCTCTTGAGCGGGAAGTGGTTGTTGAGCAGCAGCGCCAGCCAGAAGCCGAGCGCGAATTTCCCGAAGGTCGCGATCGCCGTGTAGAACACGCTGTAGAACACCGCGCCCCACCACAAGGGATCGGTCCACAGATACTGGAAGTTCTCCAGGCCAATGAAGATGCCGCGCTGGCCGATCGTGGTGTCGGTGAAGGCGAGCCAGACGCCGAGGCCGAGCGGGTAGGTGAGGAACACCGTCAACAGCCCGATCGCCGGCGCCAGGCACATCACGATCAGGAACGGCTTGTAGTCGAACAGGCGCGCGATCCAGCCTGGTTGCCGGAGCGCCATGCCGCGCGAGGGGAGAGTGGTTACAGACATTGAATACTCGTCCATCGTCGTCATTGCCTGCAACAAACGCGAAGCGTTTGTGCAAGGGAGCGAAGCGACGAAGCAATCCATTCCTCCTTTGTGGCGTTATGGATTGTTTCGCTTCGTTCGCAATGACGGTTTGATCCAGATGTGCCGTTCGACGGTAGCCGTCACCGCCCCTGCCGCCGGAAATACCGCTTCGCGCGCTGCTCCGCTTCCGCGGCCGCGGTTTCCGGCGTCGAGGCGCCGGTCGCAACTGCTGCGCACATCTGGATCAGCACGTAGTCGGCGCTGACCGCACCGGTCGCCGTCGAGATCGGGCCCTTGTAGCCGTCGTAATAGGAGCTGTTCATGGTGTTCTTGAAGATCGCGACCTTGGGATCGCTGGACCACACCGCGGCGTCGGCATAGGCGGCAAGCGGCTGCGACCAGTAGCCCGAGTTGGCGTTGAGCCACGGCTCGTATTGTTCCTTTTCCAGCATGAATTGCAGGAATGCCTTTGCGGCGTTGGGATACTGGCTGTGCTTGAACAGCATCGCGTTCAGCGTCAGCCCCGCCATCGGTGAAATCTTGGCCTGGCCCTTCGGCAGCAATTGATGCTCGCTGTCCTCGGCGATCGCGCGCGTCGCCGGATCGTTCTTCAGCGAGAAATACAGCGAGACGCCGTTGGCGGTCAGCGAGATTTCCTGCGAGGAGTAGGCGCGGTTGTTGCTGACGTCGTTCCACGACGACGTGCCGGCGATGAAGGTCGGATACAGCTCCTTGACCCAGTTCAGCGCGGCGATGGTCTCCTTGCTGTTGATGACGACGTTGCCCTCTTCGTCGAGCAGGGAGGCGTTGTGCGACCACAGCGCCCAGTTGGCAAACCCGTTGCCGTCGCCCTTGGCGTTGCCGAGCGCGAAGCCGGCCGGCTTGCCGGCCTTTTGCAGCTTGCGGCACAGGTCGAGAATTCCGGCATGGTCTTCCGGCACCTTGTCGAAGCCGACCGATTGCAGCACCGATTTGCGGTAGATCAGCGGGCCGGCAGTGGCACCGAACGGCAATCCGATCCAGGCGTTGCTCTTGTTGCGCGTGCCGTATTTTTGCGCCAGCGGCTGCCAGCCGCCGTAGCGCTTGCCGAGATAGTCGGCCACGTCGGTCAGCTCGACCAGCTTGTCGATATAGATGTGCGGCGCGTCGGAGAAGCCGATGATCATGTCGGGGCCGGCGCCGGAGTTCGAGGTCACCGCGGTCTGCTGGCTGATGTCTTCCCAGCCGACGAAGTCGACCTTGACGTCGACGCCGGTCTCCTTGGTGAATTTGGCCGCATTGGCGCGAAACACGTCCTCGTCGGCCTGCACGAAGCGCACCGGGCGCAGCATGCGCAAGGATGCGCCTTTTTCGATTGCGAACTTGGGTGCCGGAACGTCGGCGGCCTTGATCGTGGACGCGGTTTGCGCCGATGCGCCGGTCACGGCCAGCGCGGCGGCGGATGCGCCCAAAGCCAAGGCGTCACGACGGGTGATGTCGTTCCTCATGATGCTCTCCCTGTATTGGTTCCCGGCGTTGAATCGCTGGTGAACCCTGTCGTTCGAAACGTCTTTCGCCGTGTTAGCTGTTCGGGCCGCGATCCATGCTGACGGGTTGCCAGCGGCGGAGCGAGGTGTGTTGCAGCACCGACGGATTGACGCAGCTTACCGGCCACATGCCCTGCAGGACCAGTGACAATTCGTAGCCCACGCGGCGCTTGCGCGCCTCGTCAAAACGTGCCGATGCCGACGCCACATGGGCGGTCAAGGTGACGTTTTCCATCGAAAGCATTGGGTTGTTGTGCGACGGCGGCTCCTTTTCCAGCACGTCGAGGGCGGCATGCGCAATCCAGCCCTCCTGCAGCGCCTTGATCAGCGCTTCCTCGTCCACGGTGGCGCCGCGGCCGGTATTGATGAAGATGGCGGAATTTTTCATCTGGCGGAAATGCTTCTCGGTCAGCATGTGATGCACCTCGGGCCGGGCCGGCGCATGCATCGAAACGAAATCCGACTGCTGTAGCACCTCCGACAGCGTCGCCGGGATCACGCCGTGGTCGTACATCAGCGTTTCCTGGATGAAGGGATCGTAGGCCATCATGCGCAAGCCAAAGGGAGCCGCGCGCTTGGCGACCGCGCGGGCCACCCGGCCGAACGAGATGAAGCCGAGCGTCTGCCCCATCAGCCGCGGGATCTTCAGAAGCGCAGGCCGGCCCTCGGACCAGCGGCCGGTGCGTACCATCTTGTCCTGCTCGACCAGCCGCCGAAAGCCTGCCAGCAGCAGCATCATGGCGTGATCGGCGACTTCCTCGATAAAAGTGTCGGGGATGTTGGTGACGGGAATGCCGCGGGCGGTGGCGGCCTTGACGTCGACACTGTCGACGCCAACGCTGCCGAGCGTGATCACCTTGCAGTTTTCGAGCGCGTCGATAACCGCTTTGGTGATCGGCATGCCCTTGGCGTAGATCGCGTCGGCGGTCCGTGCGGCGACGATGAATTCCGCCTCGTTGGCCGGCGCCTCGATGATTTCCGCCCCGATCGGATCGAGCGCTTCCTTCTCATAGTCATAGCCGCCGCCGGCGACCGTGAAGCTCGCGCCCTTCGGCGTCACCACCCTGAATTTCGGCATTTCCTGCTCCCGATTTTATTCTTCGGTGTTGGTTTGAGGCGGCGAGCGCCGCCCTTTCTTTTACGAGACTTCGTCTTTTACGCGACCCGACCTGCTTCGGCTACAATCGCCGGTTGCTGTTTAAATCAGCAGCACCGCCTTCTACCGGATTTCCGCTGGCCTTCGTAACAAAGCGCTAAAGGGTCTCACGATATTGTGCGCCGAATCAATCGGCCAATCGCGTGCAACGCGCCTATTTCCGGAGACCCCCCCGTGAAGCTCACCAACCTCAAGATCACCCCCAAGCTCGGCATTTTGGTGGGCGTGACGCTGCTCGGCCTCTGCGCCGCCGGCTTGCTCGCGGGCTATTTGATGCAGCGTGAGATGCTCAATGCGCGGATCGAGCAGACCAAGGCGATCGTCGACATGGCGCGCAACATGGCGCTCGGCCTGCAGAAGCAGGTTGCCGCCGGCCAGATGACCAAGGAGGCGGCGATCGCCGAGTTCAGCAAGCGCGGCAATACGCTGACTTTCGATAACGGCAATGGCTACGTGTTCGCCTACACGATGGACGGCGTCGCGGTGCTGGCCCCGGTTCCCAGCCAGATCGGCCAGAACCGCATGGACATCGATACTGGTGGTCGAAAGCTGGTGCGTGAGCTGCGCGACGGAATCGCTGCCAACGGCGAAATCATGCTGCGCTATGAATTCCGCAAACCCGGACAAGAGGAACTGATCCGCAAATTCTCCTACGCGGTTCCGATCCCCGGCTGGAACATGTTCGTCGGCACTGGCGCCTATCTCGACGACCTCGACGCCAAGATGAAGCCGATCGCGATGGTGCTCGGGCTGGCCGTTCTCGGCATCGCGCTGGTTGCCGGCAGTATCGCCTGGATGATCGGCCGCAGCATTTCGAAGCCGCTCGGTCAGCTCGGCGCCCGCATGCAGGATTTGGCCGAGGGCCGGCTCGACGGTGAAATTCCCGGCATCGGCCGCGGCGACGAGATCGGCGCGATGGCCGCGACCGTGCAGATCTTCAAGGACAACGCGGTGCGCATCCGCGGGCTCGAACAGAAGGAAGCCGAGGTGCAGGCGCGCGCCGAAGCCGAACGGCGGGCGGCGATGGAAAGCATCGCCAGCGACTTCGAACGCAGCGTGACCGGCATCGTCCGCTCGGTTTCGACGGCGGCCGCCGGCATGCAGAGCACGGCACAATCCATGACCACGACCGCCGGCGACGCCAGCGCGCGGGCGGCAACCGTCGGCGCGGCATCGCAGCGTTCGTCCGACAATGTCGGCACGGTGGCATCCGCCGCCGAAGAGCTCTCCAGTTCGGTTACCGAAATTTCCCGCCAGGTGACGCGCTCCAGCGAGATCGCCGCCAAGGCAGTCAACGACGCCGAGCGCACCAACGCCACCGTCGGCGCGCTCTCGACCGGCGCCGAGAAGATCGGCGAAGTAGTCAAGCTGATCCACTCGATCGCGGCGCAAACCAATCTGCTCGCGCTGAATGCCACCATCGAAGCCGCACGCGCCGGCGATTCCGGCCGCGGCTTTGCGGTCGTGGCATCGGAAGTGAAGGCGCTGGCCAATCAGACCGCGAAGGCAACGGAGGAAATTTCCTCGCAGGTGGCGGCCATGCAGGCTTCGACCAGCGAAGCCGTGGCTTCGATCGGCGGCATTACCGAAACCATCGCGCAGATGAGCGAGATCACGGTCTCGATCTCGAGCGCGGTCGAGCAGCAGGGCGGCGCCACCCGCGAAATCGCCCGCAACATTCAGTCGGTGGCGGCTGGATCGAGCGAAATCTCCACGCATATCGGCGGCGTCACCACGGCGGCAGCCGCGACCGGCAAGGCGGCATCCGAAGTGCTGGCGAGCGCCCGCGAACTCGACACCCAGTCCGGCATGCTGCGCAGCGCGGTGGACGAATTTCTGGGTAAGGTGCGGGCGGCGTAAGCGAGCTGGTTGGGTGGGCAAAGCCACCGGGTCGCGCGAATGCGCGCCCGATGACAGGCTCCGCGTTCCCACCATTCACAAAGACGGTCTAACGGATAGATGGTGGGCACGGCGCCAAGGCGCCTTTGCCTACCCTACGCAGCGAAGCAGCGGCCCTACTGCTTCTCGATCCCCGCACCCGCAATCAGCTTCTCCCACACCTTGAGCTGCTCCTTCACGAACGCATCGAACTCCTCGGGCGTGCCGGAGAATGCTTCCATGCCGCGCTCGGCGAGCGCGCTCTTGATGTCCGGCCGCTCGACGACCTTGCGGATTTCCGCGTTCAGCCTGGTGACGATATCCTTCGGCATTCCGGCCGGGCCGAAGTAGCCTTGCCACGAGGTGATGTCGAAACCCTTCACTGTGTCGTTCATGGTCGGGAGATGGGGCAACAATGCCGAGCGCTGCTTGGTGGTGACCGCGAGCGCCTTCAGCGCCTTGGCGTTGACGTGGGGCAGGCCGGTCGGCACGTCGATGAACATCATGGAGACGCGGCCGGCGATCAGGTCGGTCAAGGCGGGCGGCGAGCTCTTGTAGGGTACGTGCAGGAGGTCGATGCCGGCGAGGCTGGCAAACGTTGCGCCGGAGACGATCGCAGCCGAGCTGCCGCTGGCATAGGAGTATTTGCCCGGCTCCTTCTTCGCCAGCGCAATCAGGTCGGCCACCGAGTTCGCTGGAATGTCCGGATGGATCACCAGCATGAAGGGCAGGTCGCCGGTGCGCGCGACCGGGGTGAAATCCTTGACCGGGTCGTAGGTCATGTTCTTCATGAGATACGGATTGGCCGAATGCGGCGTGTTCGTCGATACCATCAGCGTGTAGCCGTCCGGCGCGGAGCGGGCGACCTGGCTCGCCGCGAGCGAGCCGTTGGCGCCCGGCTTGTTTTCGATCACGATGCCGACGCCGAGCGCGGTGCCGAGCTCCTTCGAGATGATGCGCGTCGTGGTGTCGGTGCCGCTGCCGGCGGCGAACGGCAGCACCAAAGTGATGTTGCGGTTCGGGTAGGGGGCCTGCGCGGAAGCCGTGGCGATCATCGCCAGCATCAGGGGGGCCGTTGCAGCGACGTGCCGGTACCGCTTCAATAACGCAAACATAAAGTCGTTTCCTCTGTTGTTCTTATGTTGAATCGGCCGGCAAGCTAGCCTGCCGGGGGACAAAGTGGAAGCCCGGCAAGACGCCACGCCGCATGCCCCGCCCCGGGCGCGGCGCAGCGCGAAGTGGTGCGCTGCTGAACCGGGGCCCACCGTCGCTGGGTCCCGGTTCTGCGGAGCAGCGCTGAAGCGCTGCACCGCGTCCGGGACACGAGAGCTTACGTCTTCGCCGAAGCCCGCCTTGACGCGATCACGACGCCGGCCAGCACCAGCGCATAGCCCACGAGATGGAATAACCGCAACTGCTCGCCGAGCAGCAGGATCGCCATCGCCGATCCGAACACGGGGACCAGATGAAAGAACGGCGCGGCGCGATTGGGGCCGATCAGCGCCAGCCCGCGGTTGAAGAACAGATACGCCAGCGTCGAGGGAAAGATCACGGCATAGCCCAGCGTCGCCATCGAGACCATGTCGAATTTCAGCGTGGCGCCGGTCGAAAATTCCCAGATCGAGAACGGCACCAGCATCAGCGCGCCGCAGCAGGTGGTGAACGAGATCAGCGACAGTGCGTGCGTCACCGGCCGGCGCGGGATCAGCGCCGAATACAATCCGAACGACACCAGGGAGCTCGCAAACATCAGGTCGCCGCGGTTGAAGCTGATACTGGCGAGCGCGCCGAAATCGCCGCGCAGGATGATGGTCAGGACGCCGGCAAGCGAGATGGTGATGCCGGCGAGCTGCGCGGGCGTCAGGCGGACGCCGAACAGCGCCAGCGACCACAGCGCGACGAACAGCGGACCCGCCGACTGGATCAGAAGCGCGTTCAGTGCCTCGGTATATTGCAGGGCCCAATAGGAGATTGCATTGTTGTAGGCGAACCCAACCAGCGACAGAAACAGCATCATCGGCAGATGCGCGCGCAGCACCGGCCAGTCCTGTTTCAGATGCGGCCAGGCAAAGGGCAGCAGGATCAGAAAGGTGCCGATCCAGCGGACGCAGGACAGCGTCAAGGGCGGCACATGGCCGGCGACATGGCGCGCCAGCACGATGTTGCCGGCCCAGAACAGCGAGGTCAGGCTCAGCAGCAGATAAGGCTGGTTGGTCAGCCACCGGACCGGATGGAAGGCAGGCGGCACTGGTGCGGGCTTGGTCATGTCGCAGGTCCGAGTAGGGCGAAAATTCCGCCGCGCGACAAGTCCTGCCCGCGCAATGCTACAATGTCGTATGCTTGTTCTTGTGACGCGGAGTGCCGGCCATGGGTGTGGAGTTTCTGAATGTCAGGGGTCTTGAGAAATTGGACCAGCAGGCGCCGGTCGTGATGGTGAACCTGATGCGCTTCCGCGAGCGTTCGCTCGACGGCGACGGCTCCGGCTGGGACGCCTATCTGCGCTACAGCGCGCTTACCGTGCCGATGATCAAGGCGCGCGGCGGCACGCTGCTATGGACCGGCAATGCCAAGATGGTGGCGCTCGGACTCGAAGCCGGCAATACCTGGGACTATCTGGCGCTGGTGTCTTACCCGAGCGTCGCCGCCTTCATCGACATGATGACGTCGAAAGACTACGAGCAGCGCTGCGACCCGCATCGCACCAACGGCTGCGCCGAGCACGTGATCATCGCGACGCGCGAAGCATACAGCAAGTTCAAGACAGGATCGTGAGTGCGCGTGACCAACTTCCCGTCATGCCCCGCCACCGGTCGGCCGAACGGCCGCCCGATGACAGGCTCCGGCGGGGCATCCAGTACGCCGCGGCGTCTCGGCTCCATCTGTGGCCTCTGGATTACTGGATCGCTTTCGCGGGTGGCGACATTCTCGTCGCTGAGAGCGCAGTGCCTCAGAGCTTTCCACCAATCCCGGCCCAACCCCTCAAATGCGCGGGATGCCGGCGTCGTTGATCACCTTCGACCACTTGCCGATTTCCGACGTGATCAGCGCGCGCATTTGCTCCGGCGTGCTGTCGCGGACTTCGCCGCCGGTCGCCGTCTCCAGCGCCGCCTTCGTCGCGGGGGCGGCCAGCATCGACTGGATCTCCGCGTGCAGGCGCTTGACGATATCGGGCGGCGTGCCCTTCGGAGCTACCAGCCCCGCCCAGGTGCGGACGTCGAAGCCTGCAATGCCGGCTTCCTGCACGGAAGGCACGTTCGGCAGCAGCTTGGTGCGCGCGGGCGAGGTGACGGCAAGGCCGCGAATGGCGCCGCTTTCGATCTGGCCTGCGAGCAGCACGGTTGTTCCGACGATCACGGGAACGTCTCCGGCGAGCAGGGAGGTGACGGTCAGTGAGTCACCGCGATAGGGGACGTGCACCATCTTGGTGCCGGCGGTGACGTTCAACAGCTCGCCCGCAAGATGATGCGTGCTGCCGAAACCGACCGAGCCGTAGCTCAGGGCATCGGGCTTGGCTTTCGCCATCGCAATCAGGTCCGGCAGCGTTTTGGCCTGATGATCGGCGCGAACCGCGATCACCAGCGCGTAGTAGACCATCGTCGACAGCATATCGAAACTGTCGATCGGGCTATAGGCGAGCTGCTTGTACAGCGCGCCCGAGATCGCGTGCGCCCCCGTGACGAGGCCGATCGTGTAACCGTCCGGCGCCGATTTGGCGATGGCGTCCGCAGCGAGATTGCCACCGGCGCCCGGCTTGGCCTCCACCACCACCGGCTGCCCGAGGCGCTTGGAAAGTCCATCGGAGACGATGCGCGCCATGGTGTCGGCAGCGCCGCCGGCCGCAAAGCCGTGCAGCAGCCGGATCGGCCGGTTGGGATAGGCTTGCGCGGCGGCGATGGAAGGCGCCACACAGGCCAGACTGAGCGCTGCGGCAGCAATGCAGCAGCGCAGGGCAAGCAACCGTCCGCGCAGGAGGTTCAACGATCGAGCCATTTGTTTTCATCCCTGGTGTTTTGTTGTTTGAACATCAGCTCCGGCTGGTGGTGGCGGCGCGATTACTTCACGCCGCGCATCGCCGGAGAAAATTCGGTGGCTTCCCTGGCCGGGCCGACGCCCCAGACGTCGCGCGGCAGGCCCACCCAGGTCTTCGGCCGCTGCGGACGGTCGCGGTGCCAGGGACGGGGCTCGAAATAGCCGAGCTCTTCGTCGAGCATCAGGTCCATGCTGTAATAGAGCTCGATCAGATGGCGATCGGGATTGTGGTGGTAGACCGCCACGTTGTGGCCGGGTCCATGCCGCACCGGTCCCCAGAGAATCTGAAACCTGTTGCGGCCGAGCAGGTCGCAGGCCTGGTGCATGTGCGAGGCATCGCGCAGCTCGAAGGCGAGATGATGCAGACGGCCGTCGGTGCCGCGGGCAAAGTTCATCGCGTGGTGTTCGGGGCCGCAGCGCATGAAGACGAAATTTTCCTCGATGCGGTCGGAGACGCGGAAGCCGAGAACGTCGCCGAAGAATTTGGCGGTGCTTTCAGGATCGGGCGTGTGGAGCGCGACGTGGCCGAGCTTGGCGACGGCAAGGCCGCGGATCGGTTCGACGGCCTTGCAGAATTGCCATTTGGAGAACAGTTCGATCCGGTGTCCGTCGGGATCGTCGAAGATCAGCGCCTTCGCTACTCCGGGCGCGGTGTCGCTCCTGATCTCCGACTTGATGCCGAGGCTTGCCAGCGACTTCTGCAGGTCGGCCGGATCGAGGTTGGGCGCCACTTCGTAGGCAATGGAGGTCAGTTGCGAGGCAGCGCCTCGCTCGAGAACGAGCGTCAGCTCGTCGGACTCGGTGCCGAGCAGGATGCGGCCGGCGCTGCGCGCAATGACGCCGAGCCCGATGATGGACTGGTAATAGTCGAGCTGCGCCTCGATGTCCGGGCTGGTGAAGGTGACGTGTCGCAGCCGCTTGACCCTAATCATCTCGTGACCTCTTGAACTCGCATGGCTTGGATTGAAAGCATCGCGCGGCTCTCAACCCGGGGTCATCACGATCTTGCCGAACGCCGCGCCGGAATCGAGCAGTTCATGCGCGGCGCGAACTTCGGAGAGCCTGAAGCGCTTGAAGATCGACGGACAGATGGCGCCGTCGGCGAGATAGCCAATCACCTTGCGCATGATCTCGCGCCGGCCTTCGCGGTCGCGATCGTAAATGTGAAAGGAAAAGCAGCGGATCGCCGGACAGATGTCGAGATACTTCCGCATCTCGCCCATCAGGTTTTCCGTCGGCAGTCCGGCAAACGCGTTGTAGGAGACGATGGTGCCCCATTTGTCGAGCGCGCCGAGATAGGAATAGAATTCCGGGCCGCAGACGTGATCGAGCACCAGGCTGACGCCGCGTCCGTCGGTCAGGGCGCGAGTCCGGGCGACGACGTCCTCATCGCGATAAAAGATGATCTCATCTGCGCCCATCTTTCGGGCGAAGGCGGCCTTCTCCGGTGTGGAGATGGTCCCGATCACCTTCATCCCGGCGATTTTCGCGAGCTGCACCAGCGACGTCCCGACACCGCCGGCCGCGCCGATGACGAGGGCGGAGTGGGGCGGCGTAGCGGAGCCGCAATTGTGCAGCAGTGCCCAGGCTACCTGGTAGTTCGGCAGGCAAACCGCGTCCTCGAATGCAACGTTGTCCGGCAGCACATGGACGGCGTCAGCCGGGGCGGCGACATATTCGGCATAGCAGCCGCCGCGTTGGGCGAGGTCGCGCGCGCTCAAGAGCACCCGCTGGCCTGCGGAAAGCCCATTCACCCGCGCTCCGACCGCTTCGAGGATGCCGGCGACATCGTTGCCTGGATTGGCCGGCAGCGGCGGCATCCATTTGTAGACGCCGCTGCGGATCAGCTTGTCGGGCTGGCCGATACCGAAGGCCTGGGCACGTATCAGAACATCCTGCTCGCCCAGCGCCGGCATCGGCACCTCGACATAGTCGAGCGCCTCCGGGCCTCCAGGGCGATGCACCAGCACAGCCTTCATAAGAGCGGCTCCCCCAATTGAGTATTTTCGAAAATATTGCTCATTGCGAAAATTATTGCAACGGGATTCTTTTTGGCTAGGATCGCGGGCCACGGATCGCGAGAAAAATCAATGACAACGACAGCCCTCAAGGCGCGCAAGGAATTCGGCAAGACGCTCGCCTCCGACATCGCCCACCGGCTGCGAAACGAGATTGTCACCTGCCAGCTCAAGCCGAATGAATCGCTGAAGTTCGATGCGCTGCGCCTGTCGTTTGGCGCCAGCTTCACGACGCTGCGCGAAGCCTTGACGTTGCTGGTGGCGGAGGGGCTCGTCGTCGCCGAAGAGCAGCGTGGCTATAAGGTGGCGCCGGTGACGCTGGAGGATCTGCAGGACTTGACGCATGCCCGCATCCTGATCGAGGTCGATTTGATGCGCCGCTCGATCGAAAAGGGCGATGACGACTGGGAAATAAGGGTTATTTCGTCGCTTCACCGGCTCGCCAGGATCGAGGAGCGGGCCCCGGAAGATTATGCAAGCAATACTGAATGGAAGGCGGCGCACCGCCAGTTCCATGAGGCGCTGGTTTCGGCATCGGGATCGCCGACGCTGCTTGCCGTGCGCAACTCGCTGTTCGATCGCGCCGAGCGTTACCGCAATCTGTCGGCCATGTTCCGGCCGCACCCGCGCGACAAGGTCGGCGAGCATCGCGCGCTGATGCAGGCCGCGATCGGGCGCAATGCCGATCAGGCGTGCGATCTGATCCGTAGCCACATCCAGACCACCTCAAACAACGTCGCAAAATACGCATCCGGCGTGATCAGCGCCGGCTGATCGCCGGCGGCCGACCTTCCTCACAAAAGTGCGCAATGGAGGCCGCTGGGGACGGTGGATTTCGGTTGCGTTCGGCAAAATTTTCGAAAATAGTCGCTTCTAACGAAATTCTAGTCCATCAGCCCGTCCAACCGAGAAGGATATACGTCCCATGCGGCTGCTCTCATTTCTGAACAACGGCAAGGAGACCTGGGGAGCGATCGTCGGCGACGGCGTGGTCGACCTCGGCAGCAAGGTGCCCCACGCCACGCTGCAGGACTTCATCGCGAGCCCCGATTTCGAAAAGCGCGATCATATCTTGGCCGGCCACAAGCCGGATCTGAAACTGTCAGACATCAAATACCTCCCGGTGATCCCGCGTCCCGAAAAGATCGTCTGCGCCGTGCGCAACTATCTCGACCACCACCAGGAGGCGGTGGCCCATGGCATGAAGCGCGAGATTACGGCGTTCCCACCGATCTTCCTGCGGGTGTGGCGTTCGCAGGTCGCGCATGACGCGCCGGTGGTCCGGCCGAGAGTGTCGACGCATCTCGATTGGGAAGGCGAACTCGCCGTCATCATCGGCAAGCCCGGCCGCTACATTTCCGAAGCCGACGCCATGGACCATGTCGCCGGCTATTCGATCTACAATGACGTCAGCGTGCGCGATTACCAGATGCATGCGCAGCAGATCGCGGCCGGCAAGAATTTCGTTGGCACCGGGCCGTTCGGGCCGTGGATGGTGACGACGGACGAGTTGCCGGATCCGACCAGGTTGAAGCTCGAGACCCGCATCAACGGCAAGACCGTGCAGAAGTCGGACACCTCGTTCCTGATCTTCTCGATTCCACGGCTGATCAACTACGCCTCCGAGATCTTCGATCTTGTGCCGGGCGACGTCATCGCCACCGGCACGCCGGCCGGTGTCGGCTTCACGCGCAAGCCGCCGATGTTCCTGGTGCCCGGCGATGTCGTCGAAGTCGAGGTGGAAAAGATCGGCGTGCTGCGCAATCCCGTGATCGATGAGGCCGCGCAGTGATGGCCTACGACATCAGGAAGACGCAGGTCTCGATCGAGGAAATCTGGCACGAGCGCGGGCCGCGCCGGGCGCAGCCGCTTCTGATCGGCACGGCGCTCGCCGTGATCAGCAATCCCCATGCCGGCCGCTACGACCCGGATCTGATGCCGTTTCAGGCCGGCTTGCGCGATCTCGGACGGCAACTGGCGCGGACGTTGTGCGAGCGGCTGGGCGGCAAGCACACCATCGAAGCCTATGGCAAAGGCGCGATCGTCGGCGGCGACGGCGAACTCGAGCATGGCGCGGTCTGGCATGAGGCGGGTGGTGCTGCGATCCGCGAAGTGATCGCGCAGGCCAAGGCGATCGTACCTGCGGCCAAGACCGTCGGCGCGATTGGCACCAGGCTGATGGTCCCGCTCGGCCATATCGAGGCGGCCTATGTCCGCAGTCATTTCGGCACCGCCGAGATGACGATCTGGGACGCGCCGCGGCGCGACGAGATCGTGTTCGGGCTGGTGATGGCGACCGGCGGCCGCACCCACGCGCGCATCGGCGGGCTCTCGGTGGATCAGATTTCAGTCCACGACGGGCAGCGGTGAGCGCAGTGTTTTCTCGCCCCACACCGATGTCTTCAACCGATGAAGCCGGATAGCCGGAGCTTCCGAGACTACCCACTGACCGGACATGCTGCGGGCCGGCAAAATCGCAAATGACCCTGGCTGTGTGAAAAGCCACGAGTCAGGTACGATTCCTCCGTTTCCTGATGGGGGATACGGATGGGACGCTTCGTTGAAGGCGCGGACAGATCCCAGCTGACGCTCTTGCCGGAATGCCTGGAGGATTGGGTAAGCGAGGACAACGCGGTCCATGTGATCGATGTGTTCGTCGAGGCGCTCGACCTGCATGGACTGGGGTTTGAGCGTGTGATCGCCAAGGAGACGGGCCGGCCCTCCTATCATCCGGCAGTCCTTCTGAAGCTTTACATCTACGGTTATCTCAATCGGGTGCAATCCAGTCGGCGCCTGGAACGTGAGGCGTGCCGGAATGTCGAGGTGATGTGGCTGATCGGCCGCCTGGCTCCCGATCACAAGACGATCGCCGATTTCCGGAAGGACAATGGCGCGGCGATCCGGAAGGTTTGCGCGAAGTTCGTTGCGCTATGCCGGCAAATGGGCCTGTTGCAGACCCCGAGCGTCGCGATTGACGGCAGCAAGTTCAAGGCGGTGAACAACCGCGATCGCAACTTCACGCATGCCAAGATGGCGAGGCGGATGGCGCAGATCGAGGAAAGCGTCGGTCGATATCTGCGTCAACTCGATAGCGCCGATCGGCAGGAGCCTTCGGAAGCGATCATCATCAAGACAACGAGGATCAAGGAAAAGATCGCTCGGCTGAAGCAGGAGATGGGCCGCCTGGAAGTGCTTGATGCGCAGATGCGTAACACGCCGGATCAACAGATATCGCTCACCGATCCGGATGCCCGTTCGATGGCCACCAGCGGACGCGGATCGGGCGTCGTCGGCTACAATGTCCAGGTCGCTGTGGACACCGAACACCATCTGATTGTTACGCACGAGGTCATAAACGTCGGCAACGACCGTGGGCAGCTTGCTCGGATGTCGAAACAAGCCAAAGAAGTGCTCGAAGTGGACAAACTCGAGGCCGTCGCCGACCGTGGCTACTTCGACGGAGAAGAGATATTAGCCTGCGAAGAGGCTGGCGTTGCAGTCACCTTGCCCAAGCCCATGACGTCGAACGCCAAGGCTGAGGGCCGGTTCGGCAAACAGGACTTCGCCTACCTGCCTGATGCGGACGTCTACCGCTGCCCATCCGGCCAGCTGCTGTCCTATCACTACACCAACATCGAGCATGGAATGACGCTGCGCCGGTACTGGTCGACAGCGGCGTGCCAGAGCTGCGCGATCAAGAGCCATTGTACGCCGTCCAAGGAGCGCCGCATCACGCGCTGGGAGCATGAGCATGTGGTCGAGGAGGTCCAGAGACGGCTCGATTCCAATCCCGACGCCATGCGGACGCGGCGCGAGACGGTCGAGCATCCCTTCGGCACGATCAAAGCCCGTATGGGTGCGAGCCACTTCCTGATGAAGCGCCTACGGAATGTCGCCGCTGAGATGGCGCTGCATGTTCTCGCCTATAACCTCACACGGGTGATGAACATCGTCGGCAAACCGAGCCTGATTGCAGCCATCCGCGCCACCTGAAGGTCGGAAAGTGCGTCGAAAAGCGTAATACCGCGTCGCGATACCCACTTTGGCCGTCATTGGACGATCCGACGCGAGAACATCGGCCGCCTGCCGACCACGGCCGCGTGCCGACTTATCGGTTTGCACACAACCAAGACCCTGAGCGGACTACTCTGGCCAACCACATATCGACACGCTTCGTCACTCACGCTGGCGCAAAGACGAATGCTAAGCTAACCTTCCATCTAGACCACTTGCGCGAGCCGATCACACCGTCATGCCGTTTTCGGTTTCGAGGCATTGCCGTCCTATACCGGGTTGGTCCACATGAACGCCTTTCGCCTTTGGAAAGGGGACCTGCCGCTGCCGCAGGCGTTCTGGAATTGGGCGGTGGCCGGCGGAATTGCGGTCAACATGCTCACGTCAATTTTGTTTCTGGCTCTGATCATGGCCGATCGTATTGTCCCGGCCTTTGTCGTCGGTTACGCACTTTCAGTGCCCTACAATATCGTCGCAACGGTTGGCGTCTGGCGATCGGCTGCACGCTATGAGGGCGAGCGCCGCTGGGCCGACCTCGCACGCATCGTTACGGTTGCCGGAATGATCCTGTTAAGTGTCACCTGATCGATGACCGTTCCCGAACGCCATTCACATACTCAGAATCCTCTCATGAATTCGGAGCGTCGCAGCACACGAAATAACATCTGGCCCAAGCCCGACATGCCGGCAGGCTGTGCCAATGTCTGCTTCCGAGAAAGGCGGAATCGTACCCCTGCATCAGTACGGCCGCGGCGGTGACTTGCCGTCATAAAACCGTTATCTCTTTGGCCTGCTTCTCACGGGAATTTCGATGAAAGTCCGCGCCAGCAATGTGATGATCGGCACCTTGACCCTGGCCCTGATCGCCGGGTCGCTTGGTGCGTGGCTCGGCTATCAGAAGCTCGCCGGGATCAAGCAGAAGGTGCCGTTCCGCGTGATCTTCGAAGGCTCGGCGTCGGGCCTGCGCAAGGGCGGCAGCGTGAATTTCGCCGGCATCCGGGTCGGCGAAGTGGTGTCGCTGAAGCTCGACCATCCGCGCCGCGTGGTCGCGCTCGCCATGATCGACGGCAATACGCCGGTGAAGAGCGACACCCAGGTCGGCCTCGAGTTTCAGGGACTGACGGGAATCGCCGCGATCTCGTTTACCGGCGGCTCCGATGAGGCGCCGCCGCCGACAAAGGGCGCTGACGGCATTCCAGAGCTCACCGCGGATCGCGAAGGCACACTCAACACCCAGGAAAAAATCCGCGTGGCGCTGCGCAACGTCGACCGCGTGATCGCCGACAACGAGGTGGCGATCAAGGATACCTTGCGGAATTTCGAGACGTTCACCGCCTCGCTCTCAGGCAGTGGCGAGAGGATCACGTCCATCATCGCAACCGCCGAATCCGGCATCGGCGCGGTCGACGGCGCCATGGACAAGACCAAGGATTTCCTCGGCAGCCTCGCCAGCGACAAGTACGGCGGCGAATTGCTGCCAACCGTGATTTCGCTGCGCGAGCTGATCGAAAGTTTCGACAAGAAGTCCGGGCGGGTGATCGCCGAGACGCGAAAAATGCTCGGCGACGTCAGCGAATCCGTCAACAAGGCGGGCCAAAAATTTGGCGGGCCACCTCCCCGACGCTAACCTGCCTTTCCGATAACAACCAAAAAAAGATGGAACGCCCGACGTGCTCGACAAATCCGCAAGCTTGACTGCACCGCCTCCGACCGTGACCCGCACCGAGAGCGCGGTGCCGCGGACTCTGCAAAAATATCTTTCGCTCGACGATTTCGAGCCCGTGGCGCGGCGGCGGATTCCGAAGTTTCTCTACGGCTATATTTCCGGTGGCGCCGAGACGGACGCCGCCATGCGCGACAACCGCAAAGCCTTCGACGAATACGGTTTCGTGCCGCGCGTCCTCAACGACGTCTCCGGCCGCGACCAGACGACGACGCTGTTCGGCAAGACGTATGCCGCGCCGTTCGGCATTCCGCCGATGGGCTCCTCGGCGCTGTGCGCCTATCGCGGCGACATCGTGCTGACGCAGGCGGCAACGTCCGAGAACGTGCCGATGATCTTGAGCGCCTCCTCGCTGATCACGCTGGAGGATGTGCGCGCCGCCAATCAGGCGGCGTGGTATCAGGCCTATCTCGCAGGCTTGCCGGAGCGGATCGAGCCGCTGGTCGATCGCGTAGCGGCGGCCGGCTACGACACCTTCGTCGTCACCGCCGACGTGCCGGTGCCGCCCAACCGCGAGAACAACATCCGCAACGGCTTTCAGGTGCCGCTTGCGATCACGCCGCGCGTGTTCTGGGACACGGTCACGCATCCGCACTGGCTGTTCGGCACCTGGGCGCGCACCGTGATGAACCACGGCATGCCGCATTTCGAGAATATGGACGCGCAGCGCGGGCCGCCGGTGCTGGCGAAGAACCTGATGCGCAACATCGGTGCCCGCGACCAGCTCGCCTGGAAGCATGTCGAGCTGATCCGCAAGAAGTGGAAGGGCAAGCTCGTGGTCAAGGGCCTGGTCTCGCCGGCCGACGCCAGAATCGCGCGCGAGAGCGGCGTCGACGGCGTGATGCTGTCCAACCATGGCGGCCGCCAGCTCGACTACACGATGTCCGGCCTGCGCACGCTGCCGGAGATCGCGGCCGAAGAAGGCATGACGGTGATGGTCGACGGCGGCATCCGCCGCGGCACCGACGTGATCAAGGCGCTCGCGCTCGGCGCCCATTTCGTCTGGGTCGGCCGCCCCTTCCTCTACGCCGCGATCGCCGGCGGCCAAGCCGGCGTGCAGCGCGCGATCGCGCTTCTGAAGTCCGAGATCGACCGAGATCTTGCGTTGCTTGGTATTCGCAAGCTCAGCGAGATCACGCCGGATCTGGTGCGGAGGTTCTGAGGCGAGATTCTGATTATAGGCGTGAACCCATAAATTTCGATTGGTTGGCGGACGTCCGCTTAGGCGCGCACTCCGGAGTCAATCGGACATCACCGCAAGTCCGGAAAATTCACAGAAACGGACCAGCTCGGATCTGTCACTGCTACGGAAGCGAATGCTCGAGGAAAAAACGCAGCATTTCTCTTGTGGCGTCCGGTCCCAGCGGGTCGGTATAGGAGCCCACGGAGCTTCCCCCCGACCATGCGTGTCCAGCTCCGTGGATGCTCCAGTGCTCTAAGACGGGGCGTCCACTGGCGTCGCTATGGACGGTGCGAGTATAGGCGCGGCCTCCAGGCACCTGCCCGCGATGCACGTTTCTTTCCACGCTCGTTGCTTTGATGGACTGCTTAATAACTTGATCGCCGTTGTTTGGGTGCACTGTGCTGTCGCGATCGCCGTGAAAAACAATGGTCGGGACAGTTGGCCTGTCGGTTAAAGCTGCCTGATGATCGAAGCCGCCGCCTTGTCGCATGGCGAGGAGCGCAGAGGGAAGGTCGATGGCGGCACCACATGCGAGTCCAGAATGTACACCGACGGCCGCGTATAGATCGTTATACGTTGCTCCCATGATGGTGGCTGCGGCCGCTCCGGCCGAAAGTCCAGCAACGTAGACTCGCTTTGGATCAACTGAGTACTCGCGCATGATTTGGCGCGTGATCCCCGCGATAAGCGAGGGTTCCCCTGTGTCACGCTGCTGGTCGGTTGTGCGAAACCAGTTCCAGCATTTCGCCTGATTTGCTTCGCTACGCTGCGCGGGATACACCACAAAGCAAGGTTGCGCTTCTGCGACAAAGTTCATTCTCGTGCCGGCGGCGAAATCTTCTGGCGACTGGGTGCAGCCGTGGAGCATGACGATCAATGGAAGAGCTTGCCCATGGTAACCGCTCGGGATGAAGAGCCGGTAGGCACGACTTCCCGCAGGATTTCTGTAGCTGCCGTCGATAAATCTCGCACCCTCCGGCACGATATCGCGCGTAGACAGCGGAGCCCGCTTGGTTGCGCCCCGCAATCGGAGCCCGGGGTAATTGTTCGTGCGATTTGACTGGGCGCTGAACTTGCGCGGTTGAGCGGATGTGGTCCGCGGTAACTGCGAGCTCCCCGCTTCCTTAACCCAATTTGCTTTCGCGTCTACAATTGACGGCTTACCTCCTGGGAGGGCGATGGCATCGGTGCGGAATGTCGCGTCCGTCGTCCTTTCACCGCGAAGCATGTGCTGGAGAAGTGCCGTGGCCTCGACGAGTCGGCCCGCGCGCGTGAGACGTGTAGCTTCGCGAATGATGTCCTGCTTGAGCATCGCCGTCACCGCGTCCTGTCAGCGAGCGCGGCTTTCACCGCCGAACTGGCATGGAGGGCTCCAAGCACAGAGACCGAGGCAATCGTGGCGCGAGCAAGCTCCGGCGTGACATCTTGGGCAATTGTCGCAAGACCTAGCACATTGATGTGCAGCATCTCGCCGGCTCGTCGCACCGTTTCGAGATCCTCGCGGCTGTAATTCCGTAGGCCTAGGTCCAGACTCTTCCGAGCAGTCGACTGTTTGACCACATCCGCATGACGTTGGAGTTGGTTGCGGATTGCTGTGCGAATGAAATCGGTACGGTTCGAGTAGAACCCTTCCTGGACCATGAGGTCGACGTGCCCAAGGTCGACGTAACCCAGATTGATCGTGATTTTTTCGGTATCAGCCGGCTTTAATCGGAGTTCGCGGATATTGTTCGACATGAGTTCCACCATCCATGCACCATCCGTACAGATGGCACATGGAGGGTCGGCAGCTCATAGTCAAGGGCCATTGCTCAAGATATTCGCCGAGGGGCCATCGCGCCCAGGACGACCCTCGATTTCCGGGGGGTACGTCCGGTCTGGGTCTTGGTTGTGTGCAAACCGATAAGTCGGCACGCGGCCGTGGTCGGCAGGCGGCCGATGTTCTCGCGTCGGATCGTCCAATGACGGCCAAAGTGGGTATCGCGACGCGGTATTACGCTTTTCGACGCACTTTCCGACCTTCAGGTGGCGCGGATGGCTGCAATCAGGCTCGGTTTGCCGACGATGTTCATCACCCGTGTGAGGTTATAGGCGAGAACATGCAGCGCCATCTCAGCGGCGACATTCCGTAGGCGCTTCATCAGGAAGTGGCTCGCACCCATACGGGCTTTGATCGTGCCGAAGGGATGCTCGACCGTCTCGCGCCGCGTCCGCATGGCGTCGGGATTGGAATCGAGCCGTCTCTGGACCTCCTCGACCACATGCTCATGCTCCCAGCGCGTGATGCGGCGCTCCTTGGACGGCGTACAATGGCTCTTGATCGCGCAGCTCTGGCACGCCGCTGTCGACCAGTACCGGCGCAGCGTCATTCCATGCTCGATGTTGGTGTAGTGATAGGACAGCAGCTGGCCGGATGGGCAGCGGTAGACGTCCGCATCAGGCAGGTAGGCGAAGTCCTGTTTGCCGAACCGGCCCTCAGCCTTGGCGTTCGACGTCATGGGCTTGGGCAAGGTGACTGCAACGCCAGCCTCTTCGCAGGCTAATATCTCTTCTCCGTCGAAGTAGCCACGGTCGGCGACGGCCTCGAGTTTGTCCACTTCGAGCACTTCTTTGGCTTGTTTCGACATCCGAGCAAGCTGCCCACGGTCGTTGCCGACGTTTATGACCTCGTGCGTAACAATCAGATGGTGTTCGGTGTCCACAGCGACCTGGACATTGTAGCCGACGACGCCCGATCCGCGTCCGCTGGTGGCCATCGAACGGGCATCCGGATCGGTGAGCGATATCTGTTGATCCGGCGTGTTACGCATCTGCGCATCAAGCACTTCCAGGCGGCCCATCTCCTGCTTCAGCCGAGCGATCTTTTCCTTGATCCTCGTTGTCTTGATGATGATCGCTTCCGAAGGCTCCTGCCGATCGGCGCTATCGAGTTGACGCAGATATCGACCGACGCTTTCCTCGATCTGCGCCATCCGCCTCGCCATCTTGGTATGCGTGAAGTTGCGATCGCGGTTGTTCACCGCCTTGAACTTGCTGCCGTCAATCGCGACGCTCGGGGTCTGCAACAGGCCCATTTGCCGGCATAGCGCAACGAACTTCGCGCAAACCTTCCGGATCGCCGCGCCATTGTCCTTCCGGAAATCGGCGATCGTCTTGTGATCGGGAGCCAGGCGGCCGATCAGCCACATCACCTCGACATTCCGGCACGCCTCACGTTCCAGGCGCCGACTGGATTGCACCCGATTGAGATAACCGTAGATGTAAAGCTTCAGAAGGACTGCCGGATGATAGGAGGGCCGGCCCGTCTCCTTGGCGATCACACGCTCAAACCCCAGTCCATGCAGGTCGAGCGCCTCGACGAACACATCGATCACATGGACCGCGTTGTCCTCGCTTACCCAATCCTCCAGGCATTCCGGCAAGAGCGTCAGCTGGGATCTGTCCGCGCCTTCAACGAAGCGTCCCATCCGTATCCCCCATCAGGAAACGGAGGAATCGTACCTGACTCGTGGCTTTTCACACAGCCAGGGTCATTTGCGGGCATCCACCTGTGCTCAAAGGTGTGTCCGCTTGAGCTCAGAAATCAGACATCGGCGATATGAGTACAGGTTCTAAGCAGTTTGAGGCTTCCGCGACGCGACAAACACCCCCGTCAGCACCAGCGCAAAGCCGATGAAGTGGAACGCCTGCGGATGCTCGCCGAGGAAGATGATCGACATGACGGTGCCGAACACCGGTACCACGTGAAAGAACGGGGCTGCGCGGTTGGCGCCGATTAGTTGCACGCCGCGATTGAAGCAGAGATAGGCGATGGTCGAGGGAAACAGCGCGACGTAGGCGAGCGTCAGCATATTCGCGGCGTCGATCTGCATCAGCGGCCGCGCGAATAATTCCCAGATGAACAGCGGGATCAGGCAGGCCGCGCCGGCGCCGAAGGTGAAGGCGACAAACGACAGGCCGTGGATCGCGGGTCGCTTCAGCGACAGCACCGAATAGATGCCGAAGATCGCCAGCGCCACCAGGAAGATCAGGTCGCCGATGTTGAAGTCGATGCCGGATAGCTTGGTGAGGTCGCCATGCATCAGAATGATGAGCACGCCGGCCATCGAGAGCAGAACGCCGGCGGCCTGCGCCAGCGTCAGCCGCACCCCGAGCAGCACGAGCGACCACACCGCGACCACCAGCGGTCCTGCCGACTGCAACAACAGCGTGTTCAGCGCCTGGGTGTGCTCCAGCGCCCAGTACTGCAGCGTGTTGAAGGCGCCGATGCCGGTGACGGAGAGCACGATCATGATGCCGAGCCGGCTGCGGATCGCGGCCCAGTCCTTTACAAGATGCTTCCAGGCAAACGGCAGGATGATCAGGAACGCGAACGACCAACGCAGGAATGAAAGCGTCACCGGTGGAATGTGGCCGGCGGCCAACCGCCCGACGATGGCATTGCCGGCCCAGCACAGCGCGGTGATGCTGAGCAGCAGATAAGGTTGATTGGCGAGCCAATTCGCGGATCGTGCGGGTGAAGTCTGTTCGGTAGCCGACATTCGCGGTCCATAGCGTTTTCAAGCGAAGTGGACACCGGTTCGCGCAAAGAAAACGCGTCAAACCAAGATTGGGACCGGTTCATGGCGCCGCGGCCCGCCCGGCGATCGACGCCGGGCCGGAATGTGGCCCGGCCCCTGTCACAGACACGGATTTGCGCCGCTCATCAATGGTGCAAGATGCATCGCGACCATGCAGCCCGCCTTGTCAGTCGTTTGGGGTTGCCAGCGGCAGGGCAAGTATGCAATCAAAGGACGATTGATTCATGTGACCCAACCTTGGTTTGTTTTCCGGGGCACATGCAGTGAGTTGTTCGGGGCTACTTTCAGTATTGGGCGTTCGTTCGATCGTAGGGACCACGGGCTGCAGGCGATTCGCCTCCTAAGAGTTTGGCCTGTCCGTGACATCGAACTTTGCAGATGATGGATCATTCCTTGAACAAGCCGATGTCGGCCGAAGAAGCCGAAACACGTCACCAGTTTGCCGTTCGCGCCAATTCCATATTGGCGTTCATCGAATGCGATGAAGAGCAGCGCCCAAAACTGCGCGAGGCCATCATCGAAGCGATGCTATGGGCGCAGACGCAGCCCAAACTCACCAAATAGGGCTCTCCGCCGTGGCGAAGGCCGCTCACGCCACGAGCGCCCGCGCAATCGCGCCCGCAGCCTTCACGGCGTCGTTGGGATCGAGTTCGATCTGCAGGCCGCGCTGGCCGCCATTGAGGAACACGCTTGTATGGCCGAGCGCGGCTTCTTCGATCGCGACCGGCACGCGCTTCTTCTGTCCGAACGGCGAGATGCCGCCGACATGATAGCCGGTCAGCCGTTCGGCATCCGCCGGCCGCATCATCTTCGCCGCCTTGGCGTTGAAGGCGGCCGCGAGTTTTTTCATGCTGACCTCGCAGTCAGACGGCACCACGGCACAGACCGGCCTGCCGTCGACTTCGGCCATCAGCGTCTTCAGCACGCGCGCCGCGTCGACGCCGAGGGCTTCCGCCGCCTGTAAGCCAATGCTCGCTGCATCCGGGTCGTAGTCGTAAGCGTGCAGGGCGAATTTCACGCCGAGCTTTTCCAGCGCTACCGTTGCACGGGTGGTTTTGGACATGGCCTTTCCGTCATTGCCGAATGTTAATGCGATTCTCGCCCGCGCAAGGCCGGGATGGCCAGGATTTTACGGGGATATCAATGGGTTGGAGCCGCTCTAAGGCCCTCTTAAAGCCGCCTTCTTGCTTGCCTAGATCACCTGCTTCCTTTATCCGGTGGGGCGCCCTGCACGCGAGCGGCCCCGGCCGTGATTTTGGCTGGGCGAGCTAGAGCATGGTCCGGAAACGTCAGTACCGGTTCTCCGGTGAAATCATGCTGGAACCAAGAGATTTGCAGGGAACACCTTAAAAATGGCCAATGTTGTCGTCGTCGGCGCCCAGTGGGGTGACGAAGGGAAGGGCAAGATCGTCGACTGGTTGTCGGAGCAGGCCGATATCGTCGTGCGCTTCCAGGGCGGCCATAATGCCGGTCATACGCTCGTCATCAACGGCGAGACCTACAAGCTCGCGCTGCTGCCGTCCGGCGTGCTGCGGCCGTCGAAGCTTGCCGTCATCGGCAATGGCGTGGTGTTCGATCCGCAAGCCTTCCTCGACGAGGTGGTGCGGCTGAAGGGCCAGGGCGTCGCCGTCGGTCCGGAAAACCTGCGCATTGCCGAAAACGTCACCTTGATCCTGCCGATGCACCGCGAGCTCGATGCGCTCCGCGAATCCGCCAACACGGCCACCGCGATCGGGACCACGCGCCGCGGCATCGGCCCGGCCTATGAGGACAAGGTCGGCCGCCGCGCGATTCGCCTGATGGACTTAGCCGACCTCGACACGCTGCCGCACAAGATCGACCGCCTGCTGGCGCACCACAATGCGCTGCGGCGCGGCCTCAATCTCGAGGAGATCGACGGCAACGGCATTCTGAAAGAGCTTACCGCGCTGGCGCCAAAGCTTTTGCCCTATGCGGAGACGGTGTGGCGGCTGCTGGATCTCAAGCGCCGTGAGGGCAAGCGCATCCTGTTCGAGGGCGCGCAGGGCGCGCTGCTCGATGTCGATCACGGCACCTATCCCTACGTCACTTCGTCCAACACGGTGGCCGCACAGGCCGCGACCGGCACCGGCATGGGCGCGAGCGCTGTCGGCTATGTGCTCGGCATCTGCAAGGCCTATACGACGCGGGTTGGCCAGGGCCCGTTCCCGACCGAACAGGACAACGAGATCGGCCGCAAGATCGGCGAGCGGGGCCGCGAGTTCGGCACCAACACCGGCCGCCCGCGGCGCTGCGGCTGGTTCGATGCCGCCTTGGTGCGGCAAACCGTCCGCACCTGCGGCATCACCGGTCTGGCGCTGACAAAACTCGATATTCTCGACGGCTTCGACACCATCGAGGTCTGCACGGGTTATATGCTGGACGGCAAGGAAATCGACCATCTGCCAGCGGGCGAGGGCGCCCAGGCCCGGGTGGTTCCGGTCTACGAGACCATCGAGGGCTGGAAAGAGCCGACCGCCAATGCCCGCTCCTGGGCGGACTTGCCGGCCCAGGCCATTAAATATGTCCGCCGGGTCGAGGAACTCGTGGGTTGTCCGATTGCATTGCTTTCCACGAGCCCCGAACGCGAGGATACTATCCTGGTACAGAACCCGTTCGAGGCTTAACGGGATGTTACCGCCGGGTCTGCAGTATTGAAGAGAAATGGCTGATTATTACCCGCTGATCGCACGCGCTATCGCCGGCCTGGACCCCAATGCTCCAGGCGAGAGCCGTCGTGCGCTCTATGAGCGGGCGCGCACCGCGCTGATCGCGCAGTTGCGCAGCGTGCAGCCGCCGCTTTCCGAATCCGAAATCACTCGCGAGCGGCTGTCGCTGGAAGAGGCCGTGCGCAAGGTCGAATCGGAAGCGGCCCAACGCGCCCGCGAGGCTTCGCGGCCCGGCGCTGGCGGGGCCGCGCGCGGCGGGGATGCCTTCCGCCGCGCCAATGCCCGCCCGCCCGAAGCGGCTGCCACGCCGCCGGGTACGCCGCGCCCGCGGCCGCCTTCGCAAGGCCCCTCGCGCGACGGCCGTCCGCCGCTTGGTCAGGACGAGCCGCGACCGCCGCGCAACCTGCGTCCCGATGCGTCGCCGCCCGGCGCGCCGCGCCCGCAGCCGCCGCAGATTCCGACGCAGGACGCCGGCCTGCCGCCACCGCCGCCCCGCGAGCGCGGCCCCCGCCGCGGCCCAGAGAATGGCGGCCCGCCGCCGATGCCGCAGCCGCCGGGAATGCGCGGCTTCCGCGACATCGCCGCCGATGCCGACGATCTTGGCCGCGCCGCCGCGCAAGCCAACCGCAACGCGCGGAAAACCTATGCCAACGTGCCGTCGCCCTCGCCGGAATTCGACCGGCTCGAGCCGAGCATGGAAGACCGCGGCGCCGATCCCGAGGTGCCCTATTCGTATGACGAGTCGGCGGAGGAAGCCGACCGCCACGCGCCGCCGCCGCTGCGCGATCGCCCGCGGCTGTCGCAGGACCGCGACCGCGAGCCTCCGAATAAGCGCACCCGCACGGGCGCCGCGTTTCCGTTCAAGAGCGCGATTGCCGTCGGCATCGTGCTCATTCTGGTCGGCGCCGGCATCCTGTGGGGCAAGTCGGTCGTCACAGCCGTGAGCGGCCTGTTCAAATCCTCCTCCGTCGTGGAAGCGCCAAAGGATCCGGCCGCGCCGCAGTCGCGCCCGAAGATTCCGGATCGCGTCGGCCAGCCCTCGCCGGGCGAAAACGTCGCGCCGGTGGCGCAGCGCGTCGTGCTGTATGACGAGGACCCGTCCGATCCCAAGGGCAAGCAATATGTCGGCTCGGTGATCTGGCGCACCGAACCGATCAAGGCGAGCGGCAACCAGAAGCCGGACATTGCCGTGCGCGCCGACATCGAGATTCCCGACCGCAAGTTCAAGATGACGATGTCGTTCCGCCGCAACACCGATACCTCGCTGCCGGCGAGCCACACCGCGGAATTGACCTTCATCCTGCCGCAGGATTTTTCCGGCGGCGGCGTCGGCAACGTGCCGGGCATCCTGATGAAGTCCAACGAGCAGGCGCGCGGCACGCCCCTCGCAGGCCTCGCCGTGAAGGTCACCGACGGCTTCTTCCTGGTCGGCCTCTCCAACGTCGATTCCGACCGCGCCCGCAATTTGCAGCTTCTGAAGGAGCGCTCCTGGTTCGACGTGCCGCTGGTCTACGTCAACCAGCGCCGCGCCATCATCGCGATCGAAAAGGGCTCTCCGGGCGAACGCGCGTTCAACGACGCGTTCGCGCTGTGGGGAGAGTAGCTACGGCGAGCGCCGCCGATGCGCGCTCAAGCCCGAACTGATATCCGCCGCAGCAATCCATCGATTGCCGCGGGCGTCGCCAAACAATCCACACACGAAAACGGCCTCAGCATTGCTCCCGCCGAGGCCGTTTTGCATTCGGCGTCAACTGAGGCGACCGGTCTACTGCGCGGCAGCGGCTCGCCTCCGGGCGGCGCCTTCGCGCTCCATCACGGCGCGGCAGCCCGGACTGAGCTGCGCGCGGTGCCTGACCATGCAGGCGGTGATTCGCTGGACGTTGGGCACTTCATGGCCGCAGAACCGCATGGCGTCGCCGGTGCACATCTGCTGCGCCTCCGAGAAGGCGAGGCTTGGGCGTGCGGAAAGCGCGGTCGCCGCGACGGCGAGGGCGAAGAGAAGTGCGATCTTGCTTGTATGATGGATGGTCATTGAGCCGTTCCCCAAGGGTTGCGTGCGAAGGGTTGCGTGCGGTGCTGGCCGCTGTTCATTGGGGGCGCTGCACGCGGTTTGCGCTGCCGCACGCGTCATCCATCACGCGGGAGTCACCCGGTGTGGTTGCTCGATTTCTGCCGATGTTCGAATCAAAAGTGCTGCGCCGTCCAAAGTGAATTATGCGCCAACGCTGCGAAGCTGCAATGGCTCGCGCCAACACTTCCTGGACTGTTGCGAGCGCGCCACGTCGGGCGAAGCGCAGATGCAAGACAACTCGGTTTTGACGGCTGCGCTTTTGCCTGGTCCATTGGGGTAGTCCATGGGTTTCGAAGAAGGAACAGGGCGGATATCCGCGCGGCCGTCTTCGGAACGGCGATTTCGCCCGGCTGTCGGCCCATGGGCATGACCTTTCCTTCGCTACCAAACTCCGTACAAATGCGGAAAATTCCGGATCCGGAACAACCACCCGTTAGGGAAGACCGGGTACGATCAGTGGCTATTGCTCGCGCGCGCCTCATTGCTTTCGTTGGAGTGAAAGGGCTGCCGAAACCAGCCTTTCGAGTGGCACTCACATGCTCGTTGCTTCCGCTGCCGATGGATTCACGAAGATGCCGGCGATCCGCGCGATGGGTTGGCCCCGGCCGGAGGCGTTGCGGCGACCCTGGACGATCCGGATGGAGCTGAGCTAGCCATGCCAGCCGCATCGTCGAGCCTGCGCGCGGAGTTGAACGGCGCCGAAAAGGAGGGACCCGAGCACGATGCCCGAATTTTCGGGGAGGTGACGGACCTGTTCCTGTCCAACGTCGATCGGCTCGGAGACTCGCAGATCGCTGCAGTCGATGGCGTGCTCGCCCACCTGATCGAGCGGGTGGACGCGAAAACCGTGGTCCAGCTCAGCGAAGCCCTTTCCACCATCGACCGGCCTCCGCGTCAGACCATTCGCAAGCTCGCATTTCACGAAAACCACGTGCTGGCGGCGCCGGTTCTCAGATGCTCCAACTGCCTGGTGGATGCCGACCTTCTTGAAATCGTCAAGAGCCGCAGCCAGCACCATCTGCTGGCGATCTCGGACAGAAAGATCCTCAATGAGGCGCTGACCGATGCGCTGATGCGATTTGGCGACGTCAACGTCTCCAATGCGCTTGCGCGCAACGCCGGCGCGCTTCTCCGAATGCGGCTATGCGACGCTGGTGGGACGGGCTGAGCGTGACGAAGTCCTCGCGGAAAAGCTCGGTCTTCGGTTGGACATTCCCGGCAGCCTGCTGCGGGAACTGCTGGACAAGGTCGCCGACGTGGTTCGCGCGCGGTTCCTGACGGCCTCGCGACCCGTTGCACGGCAGAGAACCAAAGGTTCTGTTGCGGCAAGCGCTGGACAGGGCGCAGCCCGGAAGGCGATTGACTATACAAAGGCGCAAAGCGAAGTCGTTGCGCTCAATCGCACGGGCAAGCTCAACGATTCGATCGTGAACCGGTTTGCGGTGAGGGGTGAATACGCGCACGTCGTCGCTGCGCTTGCGCTAAAGGCCGACGTCAAGATCGAGGCCATCGAACCCCTGCTCGAGCCCGACCGGGTATACGGCCTGATCGTCGCGTGCAAGGCGGCGCTGCTGAGCTGGTCGACGACCACTATGATCGTCCGCAACCGTCCGAACTGTCCGCCATCCACCGACCGGGAACTCGAGCAATGCGTGGCGATCTATGAATCGCTCCTGCTGTCGGTAGCGCAGTGGACCATTCGGTTCGGCTCCGACCGGATTCTCGGGAAGAAGAGCGAGCCCCCGGCGGCTGTAGCGGCTGCCGGTAGAAGGTAGCCAAGAAGCTTACACACGACGGCTCCGCTCATGCGGGGATGGCTTCATTGGCGCGGTTGCTAGCCAGTGCAGTGTAATGACGAAGATATTCTTGCGCCATCCGCCTTGCCGTAAACCTCTTTTCGAAATGCCTGCGCACCTGGCTTCGATCGAGTTCGGAAAGTCTTCCGATCGCTTCGACCGCTTCTGCTTCATCCGCTACGACAAAGCCGGTAATGCCGTTGTCGATGACCTCGGGCACCGAGCCTGATTTGAACGCGATGACGGGCGTGCCGCACGCCATCGCCTCGATCATGACAAGCCCGAAGGGTTCTGGCCAATCGATCGGAAACAATAGCGCCGCAGCGCCCGCCAGAAACTGCCGCTTGGCATCATCATTGACCTCACCGGTGAGCTGGACCTGCTCGCCATCGATCTGCGGCTCGAGTTGTTCCTTGAAGTAACTTCTATCTCCGCGTGGCACCTTCGCGGCGATACGAAGCGGCATCTTGGCGGCGCGCGCGATCCGGATGGCGGCTTCCGGTCCTTTCTCCGCCGTCAGCCGGCCCAGGAAGGCAAGGTAAGAGCCGGCCTCGAACGAAGGCCGAAACAGGTCGGCCGGCAGGCCATGATAGATGGTGCCGATCCAGTTAGCCTCATGCAAGGGAGTGCGCTGATTATCCGATATCGAAACGAACGGCGCGTCGGGAAAGTGACGGACCACGTCCGCAAAGCCGGGCAAGTCCATCCGCCCATGGCAGGTGGTCAGAAACGGGACGCCAAGCCGGCTCAGAAGCGGCAGGTGCAGCCAATCGATATGCGCGTGAATGACATCGAACTCGGTCGCGTTGCGGGCGACGGCTTCCAATAACGCCGCCTGGGCAACCATCGGGTCGGTCCGCGGCCGGCCGAGGCGAAGAGCCCGAGGCCAAACGGCATGAAGCCGGGCTGACACAACCGAGTCCCCGCTGGCAAACAGCGTCACCTCATGCCCCAGGCTCACCAACTCATCGATCAGCCACGCCACCACGCGCTCCGTGCCGCCGTAAAGCTTGGGCGGAACGCTTTCGGCCAGAGGCGCCATTTGGGCAATCCGCATCGGCGTTTTCACCATCGAGATGCCGGGGCTTGTCGAACCCGCGCCTTTTAGACTACCGGCCGTTCGTGTTTGGATAGCAGGTCGAGCCAATCCTCTAATAGTCGGCTCATCAGAAAGTTCTGCCGCACGCTTTCTTTCGCACGCGCACCGAGCTCCTCCCGCAGCTTCGGATTCTTCAAGAGCCGGACCATTCTTGCGGCCGCCTGATCGGGCGTGCTCACCAGAAATCCGTTCCATCCGTCCTTGATCTGGTGCCGGATGCCTCCCACGTCGCCGCCGATGACGGCGGCGCCCTTCCACATTGCCTCAGTGACCGTGAGACCGAAGCCTTCGCGGGTCGACTTCTGCAGAACGACCGCGGCAGAGCGCTGCAGCGCGTTCACCAGGGTTGGATCGTCGACGCTGAGAACAATGATATCTTCATCGGCTGCGCTCTCGATTGTTTCGAGGATCTTCCCGCCCTCGGGATCGTCGGAGGCATTGTTGCCGATGAGCACGAGCGTGCAGTCGACCTGCTCTCTCGCCTTGCGGAACGCCTCAATCACGCCCATAGGGTCTTTCCATCGGTCGAACCTGGAAATCTGCGTCACCAGGGGACGGTCTGTCGGAATTTTGTAGTTGCCCAGGAATTCCTGTCTCTCGCGGTCGGACATTTCCCGGTTCTTCGCCGAGAACGGATCAATCGCCGGGGTGACGAAATGCTGGCCGACCTGAAGATCCTGGCCGTATTCCTGTAGCGAGAAGATCGCCGCGCTATATTGCTCGATGAACTTGCGCAGATAACTCCATACCGGAGCGTGCGGCGACGACAGATCGACGTGACATTGCCAGAGCCACGGCATTTCCCGATCGGAAAAATGCGTGATCAGCGGTAGAGGCTGGGGATCATGCACGATGACGGCGTCGCAATCGTCGAGATGAAGCCGCGTGGCATTTTCGAAGACGACCTGTTCGTAGATCGTCTTTTCAGCGTCGGAAAACTCCAGGCTGGTGCCCTGCAGCGTATTGTGCAGCTTCTTCGTGCAGCCAAAGAAGCCCGGCGTTCCCTGAATCAAGTGCCAGTCGGTTTCGATGCCGGTCGCGTTCATCATCAGCGTGAGCGGCGTGAGCAGTTCGGTGACGCCTCCGCCGTAGAACGTCGAACTGATATGGGCGATGCGCATCGTGCGCACCCGATCAGCCTTGGCCGCGATGCGCTCGACCGCCGCAGCGCCGATGAGCGGCTCGTACTGTTCGAGCGTATGCAGCCCGAGGGTGGACCGTTGAACGGCAGAAGTGAGCATGGACATCAAACGGTCGCCTCCACGGTTATCGCATTCGCGGCAATGCCGCCTCACGTTCCAAATCTCGGTACGTTCGCGCCACGGCTGCCCTTCGCGGGCCTGACGCCATGCCGCTTTTTCCCGTCAGCAATAATTCCGAAAGCGCGTGGAAGTTGCTTCGGTCTTACGTTCGGCCGTTTTCATATTGCTGAACGTTCGTTCATCTGGCTCAGCGGCAATGCTGGTCCTGTCGGTAATTCTCGCGCAAATGGGAGGGTGGACCGGAAAATTTACTTGGCCCTTGGGCTACTGTCCTGGAGTAACGAGCGCCAGGATGCCGTTACGTGAAACGCTATCTGATCTTCGGAGCTATCGGCCCGTTTGTCGGTGGACAGGCTACGTAGGTCAATCGGGAGACCGGAGGCCCGACGAATTGAGCCACTCGCTGACATGAGAGGCGGTTTCCGCAAACTGGGCTCTGCGCATAAGCCTGTCCTTCTCCGGACCCGGCGGTGCGCTTTGGGCCTTCTCATGCAGTCGCTCCACCTGCTCTGAGATGCGCTTGTCGAGAGGATCAGTTTGTTTGAAACGGCGCCGCTTCCGCATAGCGCTGCTCCCTGTTTAGTTAGGCAACGAAACGACCCCGGCCGGGCAATAGGGGGTGTCACCGGGGCCGCTCCGCTCTCTCCTAACGGAGAGAAAGTTTTGCCGCTTTTTCCCAACGCCGGCGCGGGCTTTTCACAATCTCTTTAGTGGACTACGCGAAGAAAATAATAGCCGAGACCACCGACCACGATGACGGTGGGGACGGCCCAAAGCAGCAATACTGGCATGGTGTCCTCCTCCATTTTATTATCTGTTCAAAAACGGGCGAAAGAGCATGATGTTCCAGGAACCGAGCCGGGTCAGTTAAATGCTCGGATGGCTTTTAATCCTGTCATTCCAAATGAAGGGCCCTCTTTTGTTGCTCAAGCAGGCAGCGGTTAAGTCGCGCGTCACTTGGTCCGTCGACCTCCCGGCAATGAAAGGGAGCGCGGGTTCCATTTTTTACAAATACAAATATTGAAGCTCAGCGCCTTTATATCGCTAGCACCAGTCGATCTCGTAGGCGGTAAAGACGAATGCGTTTCCAGCCGCGCGAGCCAACCTTTCCCTACATCGGCCGTGCGCCTCGCGAGCAATGGCCTAAACAACGGCCCCGGCCGGGCAATCGGGGGTTGTGCGGGACAAATTTACTTGGCACTTGAGCTCCTGTAATGGAAAAGGCATCGCAGGAGGCAGTGCCATGAAACGCTATCTGATCTTCGGGGCCGTCGGCCCGTTCGTCGGCGGGTTTCTGATGCTGTTCGCAACCACGATGGCCTCGGGCTACTGGATCGACACCAACTGGCCGGAGATCCGAAAATTTCTCGGCGCATTCGTCAAGACGCTGCAATACAGCTATTTGTTCGGCATCGTGCCGGCGTTGATGATCGGCGCCATCGACGACATTCTCTGTCACGTCAAGCGCATCTCTCCGGCGGTGCGGCTGTTGATCGTGGCTGCGATCGGCTTCACTGCATCCGAGTTGATCTATGGCTCGCGCGGGCCGGATACCGGCGTGCTGCAGTTTTTGCTCTACGGCATCGTCGGCATGGTGCCTGCGGCCCTGTCGTCGTGGCTTGCGCATCGATACGCGGACGAGCGTCAGCCAGTGCATTCGACGTAATTCACCACGCACGTCGATGTTCGTTCCCTCCGGTCGTTAGACTTTAGTCCCTGTCTTTTCTCGTCCCTTGGTCTGGATACCTGAGCGCCGCGTCCGCGCGTAGCTTTCGCGGCGAACACGTGGAGCGCCATCGGCGCTTTGATCCGCCAGATCGCTGCAGCCGAAAGAGCTGAGGCGCAGGTCGAGAGGACAGAGGATGAACTACGGCATCGGAATAGCGCTGGTGGCGGTAGCCGCCGTGCTCTTGTACGCCGGATGGCCCGACAAGGACGGGCGCAGTCCCCGCTTCCTGCGGTTCAATGCGGCCCTGGTGCTCTACCCTCCGCTCGTGCTGGTGTTTCTGGCCTTCGGCTCGGCGCTGCTGATAAACGCGCTGTGAAGCGCGTGATGCAGTCGCCGGCGCACGATCCGCAAAGAACGAAACTGTTCGATCCCGAACGCGCGATCGGCTATCCGGCCGCGCTGGCGATGGCCAGTATTCGCTGCCGCTGCCGGCTCGCCGCGGCGTCGATCAGCATTCGTCCGGCCCAACGATAGACATTCCATTCCCGGACCTGCTGCCGCATCAGCCGCATTCGCTCCTGCTGTTCGTTCGGCGGCATCCGAAGGGCCGCTGCCAGGGCCGACGACATTTCCTGCGTATTGTAGGGATTGACGATGAGGGCTTCCGCGAGTTCTCGGGCTGCCCCCGTGAAACTGGACAGCACCAGTACGCCTCGCTCATCGTCGCGCGAAGCGACGAACTCCTTGGCAACCAGGTTCATCCCGTCGTGAAGGCTGCTTACGATGCAAACGTCTGCGGCTCTGAACAGCTTGAAGACCTCGGCCGACTCGTGGTGTTGGATCACCAGCCGAACCGGCTGATATGCGGCGTCGCCGTGGCGTGAATTGATGTCCCGGGCCAGGGCCAGCGCCTCTTCCCTCAACGAACTGTAACTTGCCAGCTTGCCGCGCGACGGAGCTGCCACCTGCAGGAACGTGAAGCGGCCCTTCCACGAGGGATCGCGGGTCAGCAGGTCGTCGACCGCCTTGATCCGGTCGAGAATGCCCTTGGTGTAATCCAGCCGCTCGATGCCAACCGCAAGCTTGGCCGTGGGCGCGATCCCGATCGCCTGGCGCACTTCGGTTCGGCAACGCTCGACCGGGGGCTGTCCGGCGAGCGCCGCCGGCGGCCACTCGATCGAAATCGGATATGCGCGCACCATTGTTTCGTGTCCCTTCGACGTGACCGTGGCGTGCTCCCGGTCGATGCGGCTCTCGACGAAGCGGTCGACGGTTTCGAAGAAATTGTTGCAGTGGAACTGGGTATGGAGCCCGAGGATCGTGCTGCCGAGCAGGCCGTCTATGATTTCCTCCTTCCACGGACAGATGCTGAAGGTTTCCGCATTCGGCCATGGAATGTGCCAGAAGGTGATGATCGTGGCCCTTGGCAGGCTTTGGCGAATCATGCGCGGAACCAGGGCAAAATGATAATCCTGTACGAGCACGACAGGATCTTCGGTCTTGGCTTCATGAATCACAGCGTCGGCGAAACGCCGGTTGATCTTGCGATACTGCTCCCAGTCGGATTGCCGGAACTGTGGCCGCACAAAAGCGATGTGACACAATGGCCACAAGCCTTCGTTGGCCAGGCCATAGTAGTAACCATCCTGCTCTTCGTCCGATATCCAGATGCGCCGGAGCGCGTAGGAGGGGGCCCCCGGCGGCACGTCGATCTTGTCCTCGCGGTTTGCGGTCTCGCGATCCGCAGTCCCGCTGCCATGTGCTATCCACGTTCCACCACAGGCGCGGATGACCGGCTCGAGCGCCGATACGAGGCCGCTTGCCGGCGTCTGTATGGCGATCTGCCCGCCTTCCTTGTTGTGAATGTAGGGCTCTCGATTCGAGACGATCAGAACCTCGGCACCCGGCAATATTTCATGAAGCAGCTTCTGCAGAGTGGTCGGCGACCAGTCGACCTGCGGCGAGATCGCGTCCCGGCCGCCCTCGAGTTCTCCAATCAGCTTCTTGATTTCCGGATGGATCGCATACCAGCCGGATGGGGACCCCGTCGGGATTGATCCGGACCTCATTTCGTCGATTGCCCGCCGCAGGGAACGCATCCAGTCACGCAGCACCACGATGACGAATATCGCCGCCGCTCCGGCGATCGCGGTTCCTGCAGCGCCAAGGGTGGCGATCAGGAAGGCCTGTGCCTGTCCGGAACGCGCGTCCACAAAACTCAAATCGTGGAGGATTATCAGGTGGGCTCTTTGAGCCTTGTCGCCGATAGGGAACGCCCCAACCAGCACACGGCGGCCGTCGTCCACAATGGTGGAGAAGCTTTCGCCGTCGGAACGGGCAACCTTCCCGCACGAGAAAGTCGCCGGCATCAGTTTGGTCGGATTGAGCAACCGGCTGTCACGGTCGCAGAGGCCGACCGCAAGAATTCGTTCGTCGGCGGCGACATTCTCGAAGATCGACGAGATGCGCAACGCTTCGACGTCGGACATCGCGCGAACCAATGCATTCTGGATTGCGTTGTAAACCAGTCGGGACCGGCTCTCGACGTCGCTTCGAGACCATTGTTCTATCAGCCGCTTGGAGAGAGGCGAAATTGCCAGTGCGAGTGCGAAGATCAAGATAAGCCAGAGGCCGACATATTTCACCGGTCGAACTATCTGCTTGTGCACGCGCAACCTCACCATCAAATAAGCTCCGCCGCGCATGCAGCCGGCGATGATTCCGGTCCGGTTGTTCGGCAGGGCGTGGACGAGCCCGCTCGGTCGGAACCGGTGGAAGCCTCGATCTGCCTGTCCCGGTCAACCAGTTCGGGATGATTGGAGGGAGCACGCTCTCTTGACATTGGAGTGTCACGCCGGCCTCCTGACGGCGACGCTTCCAACTAAGCACAGATGACCGTGTCGGGGAGCGGGATTGCCGGCGGCGAACGTCAGGAATTACCTGACCTCAGCCGTCAAGTTGACGCTTGGCAGACGAATGTCAGGCTGGTCCGATCGGGCAATGCAACGTAAAGGAGCCCATAGCGTTGTCAGTTTTCGCCGGCGGAAGAACATGCGCGCGTCCATGATTGCGGAGTTAAGTAACAGGCTCTCCTCCGGTTCGGGGCGAAGCAAGGAAGCCGTCTGGCTTTTCATCGCGCTGGTTCTGACGGCCGCCATTCCGGTCCTGCTGCTCGGGGGATGGATGGCCTATATCACCGCCGACCAGGAACGAAGCTACGCCCGCAAAGCCGCCACCGAGGCGCTGACGCAAGTGGCGCATCGGATCGAGGGCGAAATTTCCCACGAAATACAGGTCGCGGAGACGCTTGCGAGCTCGGCCGCGCTCGACGACGGCAACTTGACCGACTTCTATCGCGAGGCGAAGCGAATAGTCGCCGCCCGCCCGCTATGGGAGACCGCGTTCCTGACCAAGCCGGACCGGGAGCAGGTCCTCAACGTATTGCGGCCGCTCGGCACGTCGCTCGGGCCGGTGACCGACGCCGATAGCTTCGACGCCGTACTGCGCACGCGAAAGCCGGCCCTTGGCGGGCTGGGTCCGTACCAGGCTTCCATCGGCAAGCGGCTGGTTGCACTGCGCGTGCCGGTTGTTCGAGAAGGTGAGCTTCGCTACGTGCTGACCGTCGGGCTGTTACCCGATCAGATCGGCACCATTCTGGGTCAGGGCGGTCTGCCCGCGGGATGGGTCGGCACCGTCATTGATGCCAAGGACGAGATTGTCGCGCGGACGCCCGATGCCAGAGCCGTCAGTGCAAGCGCGAAAACGCCCGCGGTGCAGGAAGCCATTGCCCGCAGCGGCTCGAATTCGCCGCGCACGCAGACGCGGGAGGGAATGGACGTCGAAACCGTCCATCGCCGCCTTGTGGGCACCGAAGGGTGGTCGGTCCACGTGGGCGTCCCGGTCGCTGAACTGAACGCTCCCGTATCCCGCTCGTTGCAGCTACTGGTCGGCGGGACGGCGGCGAGTGTCGGGCTCGCCATCGCCCTTGGGCTGGTGATCGCCCGCGAGATCGCGCAACGACGCCGCATGGAGGCGCTCCAGTCGGCGGCAGCGCTGCTGGACAGCGAAAAGCGCGGGGCCCTTGCAATCGATGCGGCCGAACTCGGTACATGGCGCTGGGATCTGACCGCAAACGAGTTCAGCGGTTGCAATCGCTTTGGCGCGTTGCTGGGTTTGCCGAGCGCCCGATCGGGCGAAACCAGGTGGTCCGCGGACCGGATCTTTGCGTTGCTCGACCCGCCGCACCGCGCGGCGTTGGCCTCGTTCGGCGGCGCTTGCCTCGAAAGCGGCAAATCAGGCAGCGTCGAATTTCCGGTTCAATCCGACGATCGCGGCGAATACTGGTTGCGTGCGGCAGGCAGGGCGGAAGGTCCGCCCAACCGGCGTCACGTGATTCACGGCGTGCTCGCCGACATCGATATCCTCAAGCGCGCGGAGGCCGAGCGTTCCCACTTGCTTCGTCGCCTGGCCTCGGCCCAGGAAGAGGAGCAGCGCCGGATATCGCGGGAACTGCACGATCAGATCGGCCAGACGGTGACGGGATTGTCTCTCGGCCTGAAGGCGCTTGAACAGGGATTGGCAAAAAGCTGCGACGTGCAAGCCGCGACCGAGCAGGTGCAATGGCTGGAACAGCTTGCCGCGCAGATCGGCAGGGACATTCACCGCACCGCATCGGACCTGCGGCCGACGGCAATCGACGACCTCGGAATTTTCAGGGCAATCGAAGCCTACGTGGCGGAGTGGCAGGAGCGTTACGGCGTTCGTGTCGATATCCAGACGTTCGGGCGGGACGATTCGCTGCCTCCCGATGTCGCGGCGGTGCTCTATCGATTGGTTCAGGAAGGATTGACCAACGTCCTGAAGCACGCCAGCGCCAGCAAGGTCAGCGTCGTGCTCGAGAAGAAATCGGACGGGCTGGCACTTGTTCTCGAGGATGACGGCGTTGGCTTCGATCCGGAAGGCGTCGGCCGCAATGCGATTGGCCGCGGTCAGCCGCCCGGACTGGGGCTCTCCGGCATGAAGGAGCGGGTCGCGCTGCTCGGCGGCACGATTGCGGTGGAATCCACGCCGGGAAAAGGCAGCACGATCTTTGTCCAGATCCCGCTGGAACTGCAGGAGATGGAAGTGCAGGAAACGGCCGCATGACGCCCATTCGCGTCGCGCTCGTCGATGATCATCCGGTCGTGCTCGCCGGCATACGCGCGCTGTTGCAGGGCGTGCCCGAGGTCGAACTCGTTGGCGAGGCCAATACGGGCGTAACGGGGCTGAAGGCCATTTGCGAATGCTCGCCGGACATTGCGGTGATCGATCTTTCGCTGCCTGACATCAGCGGACTGGAACTGGCGCGCCGGCTGAGCAAGCGGTGCCCGGCGGTGAAGATCATTGCGCTGACCGTGCACGAAGACCGCGCTTATATTCATCCGGCTCTCGAAGCGGGCGCGCGGGGATATCTTCTGAAGCGATCCGCCGGTGATGAACTGCTTCGCGCGATCAGGGCCGTCAACGAGGGCGCCATCTATCTCGATCCGGCCATCGCCGAGAAGGCGTCAACGAACGCTCCCGAACTGACGTCGGCCGATGACGATGCCGGCGGCGAACTCAGCCGGCGTGAAGAGGATGTGCTCAAGCTGGTCGCTCAAGGGTTCAGCAACAAGCAGATCGCCGGCGAGCTGGAGGTGAGCGTCAAGAGCGTCGAGACCTACAAGGCGCGAGCATCCGAAAAGAAGAGCCTGCACAGCCGCGCGGATATCGTCCGCTACGGCATCAGGCGGGGCTGGCTCGCTGCTCCCAATTAAGCGCTGTCGGAAATACCAGTTCCTGCTCCGTGCACGTCAAGCGTCAGGATTAACCTGTCAGAACGATCCCGCCACGGAGGCGTTGTCGATCGAGCTTGGACAAGAGCGCAGAAACAGGAGCAATCAGATGAAATCATGGAAACTTGTCTCGGCAGCGATTGCGCTCGGAGTTTCGCCCTTGATCCCGCTCCAGCCGGCCGCGGCGTCTCCGATGATGGCGGTCGCCGGGGCAGAGCGGCTGGCAGCATCGACTCAACCGGTCGAGGCCGTGCAGTATCGGCGCTGGCATCGTGGACCGTATCACCACCGCCACGGCTGGCATCGACGCCACCAGGGCACCGGCGCGGCGGTGCTCGGCGGACTGGCCGCCGGCGCTATCATCGGAGGCGCCATCGCCAACAGTCAGGCCCGGGCAAATGAGGCGGTCGCCTACTGCGCGCAACGATACCGTTCCTATGATCCCGCATCCGGCACCTATCTCGGATATGACGGCAATCGACATCCCTGCCCATAGCGGAAAGGTCCCGGGCCGCGGACGATGTCGTCGCGGCCCGCGGCGGTCGAGGTCGCGGCGACGCCTTCGTCTCGTCGTCGGCTATTTTGCCGATCCCGAGCGCACGCCGATCTGCAGATCACTCAGTGGCACGCAGCTCTTTTTCCGGCGATGATTCCTCGGTGCGCCCTGCACCTTCAGCACCTTGCCAGCCGAACAGGAGCCGTCATCGACGTAGATAGTGGAGTATGGATCCATCATCAGCGGCTCGTAAGAATGGAGTTTCTGGGCTACGCACGGCTGGGCGATGAACAAGGCCGTCAGGAACGCACCCAAGCCTGCCATCTTGCAGGAAACACTTGCCACCTTCATTGCTCCTTTCCAGGCCCGGACGTGTCGGCGGCCGGGAGTATGTTGCGGGATTTGCTGTGGATGACGTCGGTTACCGCAACAAGGTGGCGGGCGTAGACTTCCTGAAGCCTTCGGATCATCTCGGCATTTTCCGCTGAAGTCCCCAACCTGAAGACTCCGCCCTTACAAACCAGCAGCCCGTCGGCGCAAAGCCCGGCCAGCGCCTTTTCGGTTTCCGGGTCGCTGGCATAGATGCGCGCCGCAATCTGGCGCAGCCCCCAACGCTCTTCCGGGCTGGACCAGATCAGAAGCAGCGATTCGATCTGTGCCACCGAAGCGATGTGCTTCAATATGAAGTCCCGCACGTCGTCGGGAACGTATCGCGTTGCCATGCCGTGGGCTGATATGTGTGTCGATCGGCACCGGATGCCCGAATCGCCGAATCAAGGAATCTTCGAATGGCGGCACCGCCGCCACGCCGTACGTACTTGAATGCGTCAACCCGTCTGATGCTGCGGCCGGGTGTTGCTGGCCTCGCCGAATCCGGGCTGCGGGCCGGCTTGCAACGCTGCCTGCGCGGCCTCGGCCTCATATTCGTCGGCCAATGCCTGGAGTTTCTCGGAAAAGCCCGGATCGCCCGCGCCAATCGCCAGACGCTTGCAAAAGGCGGCCCGCTCATGCAGCAGTTCGGCCCGAGACAGCTTGATCAATTTGCGTTTGGTTCGACCCACCCTTCGTACTCCTCGTCCCATTGCGCACGCCACCCCACGAATGATCGCCATCCTAGAATGCAATCTTGCGCCGGCGCGTCAGGAAAAACCTGTCAGTGGCCATGATGCTCACGCTGTGCCTAGTTTTGCGGATGCGATTTCGGTGGCGCTCGCGTGACCCGCGCCGCTGCGCGAATCATTGTTGCAGACCAGGCAGATGGCTCTCGATGTGAGACGTCCGTTGACGCCCCATCGTTCGTAACGATGCGGCGTCCTTTCCGAACATGGAACGCAATACGCCAAAGGTCGATCGTCGATTGTCCTGCCACTGAACATTCCAGCCCCCGTTTTCCCCGTAGCACCCATCGTGATTGTCCGCGAACTAGTCTTCGCTCTCATGAGCCCCCGCCATCGCTACCAGAAGCACGACGCTGAGGGCGCCGGCCGAGATGAGGGCATTCATCCTCAATGCCGCCGGAGAGACGCCCAATCCGTAGTGAATGAACACGGCCATCAGGAGTGCGGCCACGCCGGCACTCGCGATAAAGAAGATGACGGCGACAGCCAGGTCTATGATCCTCATCGTCGGCTACCTCGTTATCACTCCCTGCTTGCAAGGAACTCGATCGCGACGAGGCTAAGGAGAATAGCCGCGCAGATCAGCGCCTGCTCTCGAAGTACTGATCGGGGAAAGCCCAGGCTATGGTGCGCGAGGTGCGCCATCGCGTAGGCCACGATCGCCGCACTTCCCAGTGCGAGAAAGAAAGAAGTTGCGAGATGGACGAATTTCTTCATCTGTCTTCACTTCGTGCCGTTGATTTGTCCGAAGGCGTCTCAATGGCGGGTCGGCCCGCTGCGCGCATTCCACCTGCGTCGCGCGCAACGAAGGCATATTAGAGTCCTGCTTCGTTCGGGGATGTCAGGAAAAGCCCGTCACGAGCAAAGGCGCATCTGCGCCATGCCAACCCTGCGGACTGCAAGCTTATTTGCCTCGCGCCCAAGCGAAATTTTCAAATGCGCGGCTGCGATGCCCTCTGTTTGAGAGGGTGGGAAGTTGACAGCAAAACTCGGGCGCATGCGTCGCGAGATCGCTAACGCATATTCAGCCGTCGTCACCCGCCAACGGGTCGCGCGAATGCGCGCCCGATGACAGGCTCCAGCGGGTGATCCAGTATTTCAGAGGCAGCCTGTGATCGAACCGAGAAGCCACAGCGTACTGGATCCCACGCCGACTACGCGGGGGATGACGGCGTTGGTCTAAAGCAGCGACCGCATGACGCAACTTGCGCCTCGCATTGGCGTTACCATCTGATGACCATGCCAGAGGATGATATCTATACGCCGCCCCGTTCGCGTTCCGGACCGTCTTCCCGGACGCGCGCGCCCGGACGCGGCCCCGTCATCGACCAGGAGGGGCGCGAACTTCCCGAGGCGAACCTGCATACGCGGTTCGAGGGGATGCGGTTCGATTTCGGTCATTCCGCCGCCAATCCGTTCGGCGAGCTGACGCGCGAGCAGCGGATCGCGCGGCTCGATGCCATCGCCAAATTGCTGGATGTCGCCTTCATCGTGCCCGGCACCAACTTCCGCTACGGCATCGACGGGCTGATCGGCCTGATCCCGGTGGTCGGCGACATCATCACGACGGCGATTTCGCTGTGGGTGGTGCGCGAGGCGCGCGCGCTTGGCGCCCCCTGGCACATCACGGCGCGGATGCTCGCCAATGTCGCGGTGGACGGCGCGGTTGGCCTGGTGCCGGTCGCGGGCGATGCCTTCGACGTCATGTTCCGCGCCAACGTCCGCAACGTGCGCATGCTCAAGCGCTGGCTCGACAAGCAGCCGCGCGCGTGACCCCGAAAAGTGGCGACCGGTTTTCGGATCGAGGTCACGCACAAGGATCAAGAAAAAACGCCCCCAAGACCGAATCTCAGGGGCGCGCTGTTTGAAAATATGGAAGCTTAGGCAGCGTCGGCCTTGTCGTCGGTGCTGGCAGCCGGGCGCGGACGGCGCGGCAGCGGGAACGCCTCGCTTTCATAGAGCGAGCGGATGCCGCTCTGGTCAAAGCGCGCTTCCTCGACCTGGAGATAGGCGCCGTTCAGCGAGTCCGCCGGCAGCTCCTCGATCGCGAAGCGAACCGCTTCCGCCGCGGTGCCAAAACGCCGATAGGCAAACCCGGCCCGCTTCTTCTTGCGGATCGCGGCGGGAAACAGTTCGGCGGCGGTGTTGTAGCTGAATGGACGCATGGACGGTGACCTCAATCTTTTTCGGCTCTCTTCGTGTGAGCAATGGGGATTGGATGACGGTGGGCCACAGTGGCGGGCCACGCCGTGCACGTCATTTCGGGTCCTAATATAAGCTTCTTTGACAAAAATGCGACCCCTGAAGCCCGACATCGGGGGTGATGATGAATCCGCGCATGGCTGCGGGGAACATAAATTTAATCAAGTTATTTCAATGGCTTAATAGGGTCAAATCTTGTCGAGCAGCAGCAGGATCAGGAGTACGATCAAAATCACCCCGACAAGCCCCATGCCGGAATGGCCGTAGCCGTAGCCATAACCGCGGAAGCGGCCGGAGAAGCCGCCCAGGAGGACTACGATCAGGATGATGACGAGTATCGTCCCAAGCGACATGGCGCGCTCCCCGAAGGCCCGCGGGGACACGCTCCCGCGGCCCCGATCAAAGCATATTCCGGGCCGCGAGTCCTTGGCCGATCCGCCGGAAAGCTAGAGAGACACCGTCATTCCGGGGCGATGCGCAGCATCGAATTCAGGTGCGTGAGCATCTCAAGATTCCCCGGTGCGCAATTGCGCACCTGAGGTCTGGTCCTTCGGACCATCCCGGAATGACGACTACGTCGTCACTTCCTCGTCTCGTCGATCGGCAGCACCTTCAACGGCGTCGCATACGGCTCGACGCGAAGACTGTCGCTGGCGAGCAGGCCGATCTTGTGCAGCGGCACCTGTTCGAGATCGCCGCTCGAGGACTTGCGTACCGCGTATTGCCAGGCGCTCATCGAGCCCCTGGCGACCAGCATCCTGGCGACGCCGCCGGCGTTCTGGCCTTCGATCCGGGCGAGATCGCCTTCGCTGATCCCGATCACAATCTCGTCCTTGGTGGTGATGACCTTGAACAGGGAGACCTTGTCGGCGGCGAAAGCAGGCAGGATCACGACGCTCTCCATGATGAGGGTGGCTGCGCCGATACCGAGCAGCAGACGTTTGGAAATATGCATGTCGAAAATTTTCCTTACTCCGCGCCCGGGGCAGGCCGGAAAGGACGTCCCCACCAAACAAAAAACCCCGCGCGACCTGCACTTGGTCGCACGGGGGTTGGAACAAGTTCGAGCGTTACTGCAACTATTTCGGCTGCAGCTTCAAGGCCGCCGAATTGATGCAGTAGCGCAGGCCGGTCGGGCCGGGGCCGTCGTTGAAGACGTGGCCGAGATGGCCGTTGCATTTGGAGCACAACACCTCGGTGCGGATCATGCCGTGGCTGAAATCGCGCTCCTCGTCGACATGGCCGTCCACGGCAGGCGCGGTGAAGCTCGGCCAGCCGCAGCCGGAATCGAACTTGGCATCGGATTCGAACAGCGTCTGGCCGCAGCCGGCGCAGGTGTAGGTCCCCCTGCGGTGCTCGTGCTCATATTCGCCCGAGAATGGCCGCTCGGTCGCCTTCTCGCGCAGCACGGCATACTGCATCGGTGTCAATTCGCGGCGCCACTCGGCCTCGCTCTTGACAACCTTGCCGGATGCTTTGGTGTCGGACATTTGCCCTCCTTAATTTGTAGCCTTCGCGTTGCGCACCAGCGTCGGCTTCTCGATGTAGTTCTCCGCGAAGATCTTCTTCAGATTCTCGATCTTCGGGATGTCATTGAAGACAATATAGGGCTGGTTCGGGTGCAGCGTCAGGTAGTCCTGGTGATAGTCTTCCGCCGGATAGAACGCCTGCAGCGGGCCGACCTTGGTCACGATCGGCTTCTTGTAGACCTTGGCGGCGTTGAGCTGGGCGATATAGGCCTCCGCCACCTTCTTCTGCTCGTCGTTCACGGCAAAGATCGCCGAACGATACTGCGTGCCGACATCAGGACCCTGGCGGTTCAATTGCGTCGGGTCGTGCACGACGGAGAAAAAGATCTGCAGGATCTTGCCGTAGCTGATCTTCTTCGGATCGTACTTGATCTCAACCGCCTCGGCGTGGCCCGTCGTGCCGGTGCCGATCATGGTGTAGTTTGCGGTCATCTTGCTGCCGCCGGAATAGCCGGACACCGCGTTGAGCACGCCGGCGGTGTGCTGGTACACGCCCTGCACGCCCCAGAAGCAGCCGCCGGCGATCACGGCGGTCTGGATGCCGTCGGCCGCCTGAACGTCGGCGGCGGGGGCCGGAATGACGACGGCTTCCTCCGAAGCGCGCGAAGGTCCGACCGCGAAGGCTGCGACGGCCAGCACGCCGAGGGCGGCAGCGGCGAGCGACAGGCGGCTGAAATGGCGAGGGGACATGGTTTCCTCTTTCGGCAATGGTTGGGGCAGTCTAGAGCGGGACCGGCGTTTCGCAATCGGCTCAATTCTCGCCGATGCCCAAGATACGGCGCTTGCCCGCGATTGTTACGGCATGCGCCACACGAGTTCGTGAATAAGGCCATCTACCCAGGCATTTAGGGGGCGACGATCGGGTGATGCCTGACCGGAACGGGCCTGTCTTTCCACAATGAACCGGGGGCGCGCCGCGACCAAAATCCATGCGCCGGAGCGTTTCGCCGATGTTGCGGGCCTTCGCCGCCCTGCACGAGTTCGTCATGGTGGTCTACGCCGCCAAGCACGGCGAGACCGCGCTTGACGGCGATTCCCTCAACAGCCCGTTCGCCACGGTGCTCGTGCGCGTCGTCAGGGAGCCGAGGATCGAGGTGCAGCGTGCAACGCTGCTCCGCAGAGCCGGGACTTATTGCCGTTCGCTCGTTGGACCCCGGCTTAGCAGCGCATCACCATAGCGCGTCGAAGACGCGCGTGAACGCGCTTATGCCATCCGGGGAACGCCGGCGGCTACACTACCACGCTCAGCCGTTTCGCCGCACGCGTGATGCCGGTGTAGAGCCACCTTGCCCGGCTGTCCTGGAACGCAAAACTCTCGTCGAACAGCACCACGTCGTCCCATTGCGAGCCCTGCGACTTGTGCACGGTGAGCACGTAGCCGTAGTCGAACTCGTCATAGGGCTTGCGCTGCTCCCACGGGATTGCCTCGATCCCGCCCTGGAAGCAATCATGGCGCACCGAGACCTTGGTCACCTTGTGGCCGAACTCTTCGTCGGGCGACAGCCGCATGCTCAATATCTGCGATTTCGATCGCGGCTGGGTGCGCGACTTCACACGCCACAGCCCGCCGTTAAACAGGCCCTTCTTGCGGTTGTTGCGCAGGCAGACCAGCTTGTCGCCCGCGACCGGCAGGGGATCCTCGATGTTCTGCTTCTGCCGCACGCGCATGTTGTAGGCGCGGCGGGTGTTGTTGCGGCCGACCAGCACCTGATCGGCGCTCATGACGCGGTCGGGATCGAGCTCGCTGCGCGGCACCACTTCACTCTCGCCGTGGCGGCCGATTTCGAGCTCGCGGCCCTCGCGGATATCCATCGACATCCGCACGATCGGGTCGTCCTGCGCCTGTCGGTGCACCTCGGTCAGCATCGCGTCGGGCTCGCAATTGGTGAAGAAGCCGCCGCCCTGGATCGGCGGCAACTGCGCGGGATCGCCGAGCACCAGCAGTGGACAATCGAACGACATCAGGTCGCGGCCGAGTTCGGCGTCGACCATCGAACATTCGTCGATCACGATCAGCTTCGCCTTCGAAGCCGGCGCGTCGTCCCACAATTCAAAGCTCGGCTGCTCGACGCCGGATTCCCTGGCGCGATAGATCAGCGAGTGGATGGTGGAGGCGTTGTCGCAACCCTTGTTGCGCATCACCAGCGCCGCCTTGCCGGTGAAGGCGGCATATTTCACCTCGCCATCGACGCCCTCGGCGATGTGCCGCGCCAGCGTGGTCTTGCCGGTGCCGGCATAGCCGAACAGTCGGAACACCGGCGGTGTGCCGTTGCGGCCCGGCTTGGCCTTCAGCCAGTCGGCGACGGCCTTCAGCGCGGAATCCTGATGCGGCGTAAAAATAGTCATGGGGTCCAGATGGAGAGAAGAGCGGGCGGAAGGCCGCGACTCAACGGACTGTAAAGCTAACCATTCGCGCGTTCCATGCAAGACAACTTCCGTGACGCGGAATTGCCCTTCGCGACCAAGGCTAGACTTGCGACTTGCGGAGGATACACTGTCCGAAAACAACAAGGGGTTTCGGGAGGCGTCATGAAATTCGGCATCTTTTACGAGCTGCAACTGCCGCGCCCCTGGCAAGAGGGCGACGAGCTGCGGCTCTATCAGAATGCGCTGACGCAGCTCGAGACCGCCGACCGGCTCGGCTATGACTACGCCTGGGTGGTCGAACACCATTTCCTGGAAGAGTATTCGCACTCGCCCGCACCGGAGTCCTTCCTCGCCGCGGCGAGCCAGCGCACCAGGAACATTCGTCTCGGCCACGGCATCTTCCAGCTCACGACAAATCATCCTGCGCGCGTTGCCGAACGGGTCGCGGTGCTTGATTTGCTCAGCAATGGCCGCTGCGAATTCGGCATGGGTGAAAGCGCGTCGATCACCGAACTGACGCCGTTCGGCCGCGACATGGAGACGAAGCGCGAGGTGTTCGAGGAAGCGGTTCAGGCGATCTTTCCGATGTTCAGCAAGGTCGGCACCGAGCATCACGGCAAATATTTCGACATCCCCCTGCGCAATGTGGTGCCGAAGCCGGTGCAGAAGCCGCATCCGCCGCTGTGGATGGCGTGCTCGCAGCTCCCGACCATCGAGCGCGCCGGCCAGAACGGCTTTGGCGCGCTCGGCTTCCAGTTCGTCAGCGCGGAAGCGGCGCATGCCTGGGTGCATGCCTATTACAATGCGATCACCAAGCGGCTGAAGAAACTCGCGGACTACGAGATCAACCCCAACATGGCGCTGGTGTCGTTCTTCATGTGCGCTGAGACGGATGAGGAGGCTCGTGCCCGCGCCGATGGCGCCACCTTCTTCCAGTTCGCGCTGCGCTATTACGGCGCTTCGCAGAACCGCCAGCGCCCCGACCCCGGCACCGTCAACATGTGGGACGAGTACAACAAGTGGAAGCGCGAGAATCCCGAAGCGCAGGAGGCGGCGCTGCGCGGCGGCCTGATCGGGTCGCCGGAAACCATCCGCAAGAAGCTCAGACGTTTCCGCACCTCCCACATCGACCAGGTGATCCTCCTCAATCAGGCGGGCAAGAATACGCATGAGCACATCTGCGAGTCGCTGGAACTGTTTGCCAAAGAAGTGATGCCGGAGTTCCAGCATGATCTCGAACACGAGGAATGGAAGCAGGGCGTGCTGAGCGGCGCGATCCAGCTCGAGGAAATCGACACCGAGGCGTTTTCGGATCGCTACGGCAAGCTCGCAATCAATGTCGCGCCGGCGCAGAAAGTGGCGGCGGGGTAGTGGCTGGGCCGGCACTGCGCGGTATGTTAGTCTATGCCGTGGCTCAATGCGGTGCAGTTGTAAGATGAAGCGGCTAGCGACTTGGGTGTTTTACGGCGTCGGCACGATCGCGATCGCCTATCTCGCGCTGTATGCCTATGCGATGTTTACTGGGCGGGACCTGCAGCCCGGCGATCCCATTCGCATTTTTCGCAATCCGGATGCGCCGAGTTATTCCGCGCTTTCCACGTCATCGCGAGCGTAGCGAAGCAATCCATGATGCGGCATAACGGATAGCTGGATTGCTTCGTCGCTTGCGTTCCTCGCAATGACGGCGGAGGGATCTGTGCTACCCCGCGCTCACAAACCGCTGGTGCTCGCCCGCGCCCGCCGGCGTGATCGGTATCCCGCCGTCGGCATATTCGTTCAGCTTGTTGCGCAGCGTGCGGATCGAGATGCCGAGGATGTTGGCGGCATGGGTGCGATTACCGAGGCAGTGCTTCAGCGTCTCCAGGATCAGGTCGCGCTCCACGTCCGCAACGGTGCGGCCGACGAGGGCGCGGGTCACCTGTTCGGCGGCAAAGGTGGCGTGGGCCACGGCGGGTGCGGTCTTGGCGAGGTCGAGGCGGTCGCCATCGGGGGTCAGGATGGCCTCGGGCCCAATCTCGTCCCCTTGCGCCATCAGCACCGAACGGTGGATGGTGTTTTCCAGCTCGCGAACGTTGCCCTGCCAGCGGTTTGACGTTAGCACCCGCCGCGCATCGGCAGAAATGGGACGCAGCGGCACGCCGTTGGCGTCGGCGTATTTCTTGGCAAAGTGTTGCGCCAGCTCGAGGATGTCGGCCGGACGGTCCCGCAGTGGCGGGATCTTCAGATTGACGACGTTGAGGCGAAACAAGAGATCCTCGCGGAAGGTGCCTTCGCGCACGGCCTCAGACAGGTTGCGGTTCGAGGTCGCGATGATGCGGATGTCGACCGGCACCGGCTTGGTGCCGCCGACACGGTCGATCACCCGCTCTTGGATGGCGCGAAGCAACTTGGATTGCAGCCGAACATCCATCTCCGAGATTTCGTCGAGCAGCAGCGTGCCGCCGCTGGCCTCCTCGAATTTGCCGATGCGGCGGGCGACCGCGCCGGTGAAGGCGCCCTTCTCGTGGCCGAACAGTTCGGATTCCAGGAGGTGCTCGGGAATCGCCGCGCAATTGATCGAGATGAACGGCCGCTTGGCGCGAGTCGAGCGGGTGTGGACGTAGCGCGCCAGCACTTCCTTGCCCGTTCCGGATTCACCGGTGATCATCACGGAGGCGTCGGAGCCCGCGATCTGCTGCGCCAGCTTGATCACCTTGCCCATGGCTTCGTCGCGATAGACCAGGTCGCGTGAATCGTTGGCGACGGCGGCGAGCACGGCAGCGATCAGTTCGGGATCGGGCGGCAGCGGGATGTATTCCTTGGCGCCGGCGTGAATCGCGGCGACCGCAGCGCGGGCGTCGTTCGAGATGCCGCAGGCCACGATCGGCACGTGAATGTGCTCGGCTTCCAGCCGCATCACCAGGTCGCGGATGTCGAGACCGACGTCGACCAGCAGCAGGTCGGCGCCCTTGCCGCCGCGCAAAACCGCCATCGCCTGTTCGGTCGCTTCGGCATGGGTCACCGAAGCGCCGTTTGCCATCGCGATCTTGGTGGCGGTCGTGAGCTGGCCCTTCAAGGTGCCAACGATGAGAAGCCGCATATCTGTCTCCTGTCCGTCTGTTCGCGCCGTTCAGGGCGCGTATCGCCAAAAATGTTAGCTGCGCTCTGCCTTGATGATTTCCGTCATGGTCACGCCGAGCTTGTCTTCCACCAGCACGACCTCGCCACGCGCCACCAGGCGGTTGTTGACGTAGATGTCGATGGCTTCGCCGACGCGGCGGTCGAGTTCGAGTACCGTGCCGGGGCCGAGTTTCAAGAGCTCGCCGACGTCCATCTTGGAGCGGCCGAGCACGGCCGAGACCTGCACGGGCACGTCGAACACGGCCTCGAGGTCGGCTGCGATGCGCGAGGCCTGTTCGTCCTCGTTGTAGGCGAGGTCGTCGACCGGCGGCGCGTCCGCGGCGTTGAGATCGGGTAGCGGTACCTGTGCGTCGGTGTCACTCATGGTTCAGTCCTTATGGCCTTCACATTGCGGCCTGATCGCGGGACGCCAGATAGCGCCCGACGAGTTCGCTGATCTTCGCTTCGATGGCCGCGCGCTCCAGCACCACGCCGCCGTCGGCCCATTCGATCCGGCAGTCGCCGGTAACGATGCCGGGCTCGGCCAGGATCACCAGCCGGCCCTCGAAGCCGCTTTGGGCCGCCTGGCGTTCGATCCTCTCGCGGGCGGCTTCGTAGAGCTGGTCGCTGATGCGGACGACGAGATGCGGGGTGGCGACCAGATGCGAGAAGCAATCGCTGACCAGCGCCGTGATTTCGCCGAGCGGCTCGCGGGCGATCAACTCGGTGCACAGCTTGCGCGCCACCGCCACCGCGACATCGACAGCCTCGGTTTCCATCCTGGCCTCGATGCCGGAGAAGCGCGTGGCGATGCCCTTGATGGCGATGCCGATCTCTTCCAGCGCCACCGCCGAGCGGCGGTCGCTCTCGACCTTGGCCTCGCGCTGCGCCGCCTCGTAGCCGGCGCGGTAGGCACGTGCCTCGGCCTCCGCGACCTTCTGCGCGATCTCGGCGGCCGTCGCGGCACGCTCGCGCGCCTTGTCGGGCGCCGCGAAGTCGGTGTCGAACAGGAATTTTGCGGGCGCGGCCATCAGTACACCAATTCGTCGTCGGCGCGGTTCTTGGTCAGGGTGATTTCGCCCCTCGCAGCCATGTCCTTGGCGAGGTTGACGAGCAGCGCCTGTGCCTCGTCGACGTCGCGCAGACGCACCGGTCCCATCGCGGCCATGTCGTCCAGCAGCATCTTGCCGGCGCGCGAGGACATGTTGCCGAGGAAGAAGGCGCGCACCTCCTCGTTGGCGCTCTTCAGCGCGATGCCGAGCTTGTCCTTGTCGACATTGCGCATCAGCGTCTGGGCAGAAGCGGAATCGAGCTTGATGAGGTCGTCGAAGGTGAACATCAGCGCCTTGATGCGCTCGGCGGATTCGCGGTTTTCCTCTTCCAGCGAGGTGATGAAGCGGGTCTCGGTCTGGCGGTCGAAATTGTTGAAGATTTCCGCCATCACCTCGTGGGCGTCGCGGCGGCGGGTCTGCGACAGGTTGGACATGAATTCGGTGCGCAGCGTCTGCTCGACGCGCTCGATGACTTCCTTCTGCACCGCTTCCATCTTCAGCATGCGGCCGACGACGTCGAGCGCGAGGTCCTCGGGCAGGATCGCCAGCACGCGGGCGGCGTGCTCCGGCTTCAATTTCGACAGCACCACCGCAATGGTCTGCGGGTATTCGTTCTTGAGGTAGTTGGCGAGCACCTCTTCCTGCACGTTGGACAGCTTCTCCCACATGTTGCGGCCGGCGGGGCCGCGAATTTCATCCATGATGCCGCTGACGCGCTCCGACGGCAGATATTGCTGCAACAGCCGCTCGGTGGCGTCGAAGGTGCCCATCAGCGCGCCCGAAGCCGACATCCGCGAGACGAATTCGAGCAGCAGGTCTTCCACGACATCGGCCTCGACGGTGCCGAGCGTCGACATGTGGATCGACAGTTCGCGCACCTCGTCGTCGTCGAGCAGCGACCACACCTTGCCGCCATATTGCTCGCCCAGCGCCAGCATCAGGATGGCGGCGCGCTTCGGGCCGCTGAGGGGCTTGCCCTTGGGCCGGTTGCTCTGACGGCTCGCCAGCGCCGAGATGACGGTGGTGATGTCGTTGGCGTTCGAGGTTTGCGGTACGGCGGCCATGTCAGCTCTCGGCGGGTTCGCTCAGCCATTGGCGAACAATGGAGGCGGTCTCGTTCGGATTACGTTCGGCCAGTTCGCCGACCCGGTGCACGGCCTGGGCGTGGACCTGGCCCTGGACCTGGGCGACGTCGATCAACTGGGCGGCGCCGCTGGTGCCGGCGATCAAGGCCTGATTGGGTCCGAGTTCTCCGTTTGGCCCGCTGCCCTCGATCAAGGCTGGCGTCGGTTCGGCCAAAGCGGGAACGACTTCGGCGGCCAGGATTCGCTTGACCAGCGGGCGGATCACCAGGAACAGCACCACGAGGCCGAGCAGCATCATGACACCGAGTTCGATGACGTACATGACGTCATCCTTGGTGAACTGCAGCAAGCCGAGCAGGCCGGTCGGCTCGACGACCGGGGGCACGGAGGGCGCTTCGGCAAAACGGAGATTGACGACCTCGACCTGATCGCCCCGCTTCTGGTCGAAGCCAATCGCCGAGCGCACCAGCGTGGCGATGCGGTCGAGCTGCTCCTTGCTGCGGTCCTGATAGACCATTTCGCCTTTTTCGTTCTTGGTGTAGGCGCCGTCGACCAGCACCGCGACCGAGATCCGGTTGACCCGTCCCGCCTCGGTGACCTCTGTCTTGGTGGTGCGGGAAATCTCGTAGTTGTTGGTCTCCTCGCTCTTCTTGCTCTGGTCGCGGGCCGCAGGCCCGGTGGTGTTGGCCTGATTGCCGGGCAGTTCGTTGTTGACCGTCACCTGGCCGTTGTTCTCGGCAATGAGGGAAGATTCCTCGCGGGTCTGGCTGGAGCGCAGCACGCGGCCCTCGGGATCGAACTTGTCGGAAGTCTGGGTGACCTTGTTGTAGTCGAAGTCGGCGGTGAGCTGGACGCGGGCGCGACCCTGGCCGACCACCGAGGAGACGATCGCCTCGACTTCGTTGCGCATGCGCTTCTCGAAGGCGGTGCGGCGTTCGTCGCCGACGGCGATCTCGGGGTCCTTGCTGGCGCCGTCGGCCAGCAACCGGCCGGCTTCGTCGACGATCGATACCCGTTGCGGCTTCAGTCCGTTGACGGCGGAGGCGACGACGTGGCGGATGGCGCGGATCTGCTGGGGTTCGAGGCTGCCGCGCACCCGCACCACGATCGAGGCCGACGGCTCCGGCGCTTCGCGGGCGAACAACGGCCGCTCCGGCAGCACCAGGTGGACGCGCGCGGCCTGGATGCGGTCGATGGCGCGAATGGTGCGGGCAAGTTCGCCTTCCAATGCGCGCAGATGGTTGATGTTCTGGACGAAGCTCGTGGTGCCCAGCGCGTCGGACTTGTCGAAAATCTCGTAGCCGACGCCGCCGCCCTTGGGCAGGTTGCTTTCGGCCAGCTTCATCCGCAGCCGCGTGACCTTGTCCTTCGGCACCATGATGACCGCGCCTTCATTGCGCAGCTCGAAGGGGATCGCCTGGCGTTCCAGATCCTTGATGATGCTGGAGGAGTCTTCATAGGAAAGGTCGGTGAACAGGGTGGTCATCTGCGGCGTCGTGACGCGCATGATGACGAAAGCGAAGAAGCCGATCAGCGCGGTCGTCACCGCAACCATGGCCATCAGCCGCGCTGCGCCCAGGCCTTTCAGGAAAGCAACGAGACTTTGCACCAACCGCCCCCAGGGATTCGGCCCGTGGGACCGACTGGGCAATTATTGCCTAGGGGATGGTTTCCATATGGTTAACAAGCGTTAAAGCCGCCGCGAATAGTTCCGGCATGAAGAAAACCGGCTTCGTAAAACGAAGCCGGTTTTCATCAAATCTTTCGGTTCGGGAGAGCTTACTGCCGATATTGCTGGATCCGGGTGGTCCGGAGGCCGGCCAAGCCATGCTGATCGATGGAGAACTGCCAGGACAGGAATTCGTCGACGGTCAGCGTGTAACGGCTGCAGGCTTCCTCGAGGGAGAGCAGGCCGCCACGGACCGCGGCGACAACTTCGGCCTTGCGGCGGATCACCCACCGTTTGGTTCCGGGCGCGGGCAGGTCTGCAATTGTTAACGGACTGCCGTCAGGCCCGATGACGTATTTCACCCTCGGGCGATGGGGTTCTGTCATGGCGTACTCACAAACTCTCAACCACTGAACTCACCATGGTAACCTACGCCTCGCGGCTTAAAATTTGCCTAAGCCTACGGCTTCAATACGAATCTCCTTGGAAATGACCGTAAAATACGTCCGCCCGGTTCCCGGACCGCGTTCGGGCGATCAGGGATTGCCGGGTAAAAATAGTCGGAGCCGGGCCCGAGTGGGTCGGTCGGGCTAGCTTGAGGTGCTCGGACGGACCACGCGCTTGATCTTGTCGGTGGTGTAGCTCTGGCCGCCGATCGACAGCAGCGGCGGGGAGGCGCTGAGGTCGACCGAATCGACGATGCCCTGGACCTCGGTGGAGATCGCCACGTTGTTGCCGGAGCTGTCCTTGCCGGTGGCGGTCAAGGTGTAAGTGCCGGCTGGCCACTGCACGCCGTCATTGCCCTTGCCGTCCCAGACGAAACTGGAGCCGCCCTGCTTCAGCGTAAAGTTGCCCGTGTAGGCGGTCTGCCCGGTCGAATTGGTGATCGTGATCGTCGCGGTCGTATCTTTCTCGGACTGAAAATTCCAGGTCGCCGATTTGTCGAACTGTGCCTTGCTGCCGTCGACGGCGACGGTGTTGCCGACATAGACCAGCGCCTGCGTCGCCTGCGCGCTCTTTTCGATCTCCACCAGCGCCTTCAACTGCTCGTTCGATTTGAGCTGCTGCTCGATGCCGGCGAACTGCACGAGCTGCTGGGTGAACTGGTTGGTGTCGAGCGGATCGAGCGGGTTCTGGTGCTGCAACTGCGTGGTCAGCAGCGTCAGGAAGGTCTGGAAATTATCCGCGATCCCAGTCGTCCTCTCCGACGCGGTGTTGTTGCTCGTGGCGGTGCCGGTCCCCGGCGCCGAGACGACGGTCGTCGGCATGGTTGCATCGACTGCCATGGCGGTCTTCCTTAAACTCGGATGTCGACGCCGCCGCTCGCCCCGAGCATGCGGCCATAGCTGCGGCCGGCGACGACGGCCGGCACGCTGTCTTCCTCGCTGACGACGAGGCGATGTGCGTTTGGATTGGACTGGTTGCCGTCGTTCTGGCCCTGCGAAGACTGGTCGCGCAGGCTGAACTGCAGGCCGCCATTGCCGGTCGAGAGGCCGGCGTTGTCGAGTGCACGCTGCAACTGGTTGGCGTCCTGACGCAGCATCTGTAGCGTTTCCGGCCGTTCGACCGTCAGATGCGACGTCACCTGGCCATGGCGATCGACGTCGATGCGGACGTCGATGCGGCCGAGTTCGGCAGGATCGAGCCGGATTTCGAACCGGGTCTTGCCGCTCTTGGCGGAAGCGGCGATTTCCATCGCAAGCCCGCTCACCGGCACCGCTGCGCTCGTGGCTGCCGTGGCGGTGAGTGTAGCGGCAGTCGTCGTGGTGGGAGCGGCCGGTTGTTGCGTCTGGATCGCGCCGGGACCCTGCAGGCCGCCGTTGCCGGATGCGTTGACCGGCGTCTGGTCGACGATACCAGGGGCGGCAAAATGCGTGTTGGCGTTGGCGGCCGACGGAGCGATGGAATTGCCTGAGGCGTCGGCCTTGATGGTCTCGGCGATGCCATTTTCGGACGTCGGCTTGCCTGCGGCTTCGGTCGGCGGCGTCACGGCGGGCACGATGGTGTCAGCGGCAGGAGCCGCGGGTGCGCTGGCGTCGGTGGCTTTGACCTGCTCGACGACCGTCGTGGCACCTTTTCGGGCGAGATCCGGGTTCTTGAGCGGCACGGTCGATTTGGTGGCACCGGGTGTCGCTGCAACCACGGAAGCGGCCTGAGCGATGCCGGTGGTGACGGACGGGTCGGCGGATGTGGCTTGGGCGCTGACGGCCTGGCCGATGCCCTGCGCGCTGGTCTTGGTGCCGTCCCCTAGCGCGTTGGGCGCGGTGGCTACGGCGTCTTCACCGGCGGGACCGGCTGGTGCGGTCTCGGCGGCGAGCGAAGCTGAGGCTGCGATCGCAGCCGCGGCGATGGCAAGCGGCGCGGTCGCCTTATCGGTCGCGGGTGAGGCGGCGGCCGTCGTCGCCGGCGCGGCAGCAGGGATGACGACGGCAATCGCGTCGGCCATTGCCGCGGCCGTTCCATCCTGCGCCGGCTCGGTCTGATCGGTCGCTGGCGAGGCGTCGCCGGAAGAAGCCTGCGCCGTCTCGTCGGACGTCGCCTTCTCGGACTTCGATGCCTCGGATTTCGAATTGGCGCGGCCGGTCGTCGCGGCCTTGGTGTCGGTATCGCTCTTGGTATCGGTATTGGTCTCGGCGTCGACTTTCTTGTCGTCGCGTGCCTTGTCGCTGCGCGCCTTATCGTTGCGCGCCTTGTCGTTGCGGGCGTTGGCCGCGGCGTTGCGATCGTTCGAATCGTTGCGCGCGGCCTTGTCCGATGCGGCAGCATTGTCGCGCGAGCGGTTGTCGGACGCGGCTTGCGCATCGTCGGAGCGGCGCGGGGCGGGCGCATTGTCCTGGGTTCGCGTGTCGTTGTTGCTGGCCGCCCTGTTGCCATCGACCAGCGCCGCGAAGCTGCCGTTTTCGGCCGGCGGATCGGAATCCGGCCGGGCGGACTTCGCCGCCGCGCTCTGGAAAGATGCGTTTGCCGATACTTCTGACGTGACACTAACCACGGGTAACCCTCGCGCTGAGCTCTCGGCTACTATTCAGCAAGGACCGGGCCACCGGCCGTCTGAAAAAATATCGTGTAATTTCAACTGTTTACGAGCGCGGCGGTTGGGTTGTGGAAGCGTGATCGTGGTCTCCTTTTCTGCCCGGCGGCAAGATTTGCCGTCCTGGACAAGCTCCAAAATGAGGATCGGCTGATTGCTTCACGAGAATACGGCCTATATTAAAGAGCGGCGTCCGATCCGGCCCGGTATGGCCGATTGATGCCGTAAGGCCTTATAATAAAAGGCATTTTTAACCTTGGCCGCGAACCGCCATGGCGCGTTCGCGATGGAAGTCGATGACCCCTGGCATGCGAAACAGTTTGGATCTCGAAGGTCGTCCGCAGGACACACGGATCGTGGTCGCCATGTCTGGCGGCGTCGATTCCTCGGTGACGGCTGCCTTGCTGAAGTCCGAAGGCTATGACGTGGTCGGGATCACGCTGCAGCTTTACGACCACGGCGCTGCCACCCATCGCAAGGGGGCCTGCTGCGCGGGACGGGACATCCACGACGCCCGCAACGTGGCAGAGCGGATCGGCATCCCGCACTACGTGCTCGACTATGAAAGCCGCTTCCGCGAATCCGTGATCGACAATTTCGCCGACAGCTACGCGCTCGGTGAAACGCCGGTGCCCTGCATCGAATGCAACCGCTCGATCAAGTTTCGCGATCTGTTGGCGACCGCACGTGAACTCGGTGCGCAGGCGCTCGCGACCGGGCACTATGTCGCCTCGCGCCGCCTTGCCGACGGATCGCGCGCGCTGGTGTGCGCTGCCGATGCCGATCGCGACCAGAGCTATTTCCTGTTCGCGACCACGCGCGAGCAGCTCGACTATCTTCGCTTCCCGCTCGGCGACATGACCAAGCCGCAGACGCGCGAACTGGCGCGGCGCTTCGGCCTCGAAGTCGCCGAAAAGCAGGACAGCCAGGACATCTGCTTCGTGCCGACCGGGCGCTATACCGACATCATCGGCCGCCTCAAGCCCGGCGCGATCGAGCCCGGCGACATCGTCGATCTCGAGGGCCGCACAATCGGCCGCCATCAAGGTATCGTTCATTTCACCGTCGGCCAGCGCAAGGGTCTGGGCATTGCGGCCGGCGCGCCGCTCTACGTCGTCAAGCTCGATGCGGTCAGCCGCCGCGTCGTGGTGGGGCCGCGCGAGGCGTTGCGGATGGATCGCATTCTGTTGCGCGACGTCAACTGGATCGGCGACGGTGCGCTCGACCGCGTCATCGGCGACGGCATCGAGATGTTCGTGCGCGTGCGCTCGACGCGCGCGCCGCAGCCGGCCTGGCTGCGCGCGGTCGACGGCGGTTATGAGGTCGAACTCGTTGCCGGCGAAGAGGGCGTTTCGCCCGGCCAGGCCTGCGTGTTCTACGATGCGCCTGCGGGACAGGCGCGCGTGCTCGGCGGCGGATTCATCAAGAGCGCGACCGCACGCCATCCGGTGACGAGGGGAGGGGCGCAGGAAAAGGCCGCGCCGCTCGCCGAGGTGATGCGCACTTAAGAAAAATCGGGGCAGAGGGAATGGCTGGGGACATCGACCGCGAGGGGGTCGAAAAGGCTTATGGGCGTTGGGCGCCGGTCTACGATCTGGTTTTCGGCAAGGTGTTCGACGAGGGCCGTCGATCCACCATCGCCGAAGCCGACAAGATCGGCGGACGCGTTCTCGACGTCGGCGTCGGCACCGGGCTGTCGCTGTCTGAATATTCGCGCAACACGAAACTGTGTGGCGTCGACATTTCCGAGCCGATGCTGCGGCGGGCGCTCAAGCGCGTGCGCGAGTTCGGCCTGACCAATGTCGAAGCGCTTGCGGTGATGGACGCCAAGAACCTGGCGTTCCCGGATTCGTTTTTCGACGCGGTGGTGGCGCAATATGTCATCACGGCGGTACCGGATCCGGAACGCACGCTCGATGATTTCATCCGCGTGCTGAAGCCCGGCGGCGAGCTCATTCTGGTCAATCACATCGGCGCGGAAACCGGTCCGCGCCGTGCGTTCGAACTGGCGTTCGCGCCATTGGCGCGCCGGCTGGGCTGGCGGCCGGAATTTCCGTGGGAACGCCTGACCAACTGGGCCGCCAAACATGGCGGCGTCACCTTGACCGAGCGACGGCCGATGCCGCCGATGGGGCATTTTTCGCTGATCCGTTTTCGGAAATCGTGAGGCGCGAGCGGCATCTATTGGAGGAACCTCCGCGCGCGCGGACCGTTTTCTCCACATGGCTATGAAACGCGCACTTCTTCTTTCATGCGTATGGATTGCGACCGCGGGCGTAGCGGGTGCACAGGCGCCGCCCGGCCCGACGACGCCTCCGGCCCAGACCGCGCCGCCATCGCCTGACCGCGCCGCCGCCAACTGCGCACCGATGCAGCCGACGCCACACTCGAGCCCGACGGTTCCGGAAGGAACGACCACTGGCCAGCGGTCGGAGCCGCTAGGCGACAAACTGGCCCGCTCCGAAGGCGTATTGTGCCCGCCTCCGGGGATCGATCCCGAAATGCACGCGCCTGCGCCAAACGGCAGCAGGACGCCGGTGATTCCACCGCCCGGCAGCCCCGGCGGCGACCCGACAATTCGGCCGAAATAGCGCCATTTTGCAGATGCCCGGCCGGACAGCTCGCTTTGCTTGACAGGTCGTCGACCCGCTCCTTATATGCCGCGCGTTCGCGACCGCGGCATTGCCTGCCGCTACCGCGATGCCGTGGCGGGGTAGCTCAGCTGGTTAGAGCACGGGAATCATAATCCTGGGGTCGGGGGTTCGAGTCCCTCCCCCGCTACCAAAGTCACGATTTTGCACGCCAGCCTGTGACTTGGTGCAGTCCAGTCCGGCGGGTTTGTGGTTCGACATCGCGCTCTGGTATAGCCGCCGCGTGCCCTTCAGTCCTTCACCAAATCCCCCAGCAGGTTGGCCGTCACAGTCAGTTTGGCGAGCGTCAGACCGCTGACGGCAATCTCCTCGACCGAGCGGCGGATACGCGTCGCCTCAGGATGAGCAGCGAGCCAGATCTCGGCAGCCTGCCGGCCGCATTGGCCGGTTGTCAGCATATCAGCGGCCAATTTTCTTTCGGCTGCTGCGATCTGGTCAACCGCGCGGTCGATGGCAAGACGTTCGAAATGATCGTTTGCGGGCACGCTGCGCGCGGCGACGATGATGGGATTGAGATGGAAGTCGGCCTCGGCAGCGAAGAAGGTCGTGGCGGCGTCGCCGATGGCGCGGGTGGTGCGCTCGGCGACAGTCACGATATCCGGTGCGGAGATCAAGGCGTCGAGATCGGCGAGTTCCTCCGCGAGGTCGGTGGGAACGCCGGCATCGATCAGGTCCTGTCGCCGCTTGCTGCGGCCGGCCTGCAAGTCCTGCGGCAGGGCGTTGTCGAGTCCGGCGGCGATCTCGCGGATACTCGGGCCGAAGCGCGAGATCACCGCGTGCAGACCGGTTTTGAAATCAACGTTGCGCACGTACCAGACCATGCGGGAGAGCAGGAGATCCTGAATCGCCGCGTAGAGGCCGAGTTGCACTTGACCGTTGATCCTGGTGTCGAGCGCATCAATCGCGTTGTTCAGCCGCTCGAGACCGTAAGATTCCTCCACCGCCACGAAAGCCATGGCGATGGTGGATACGTCGGCATCCGTCTCATCGATCAGGCGCCCGATGCAGGTCGGGCCGCCGCGATTGATCACGGCATTGGCAAGATTGGTGGAGATGATCTCCCGCCGCAGACGATGATGTTTGATGGAATCGGGGAACTTGTCTCGAATCTCGTGCGGGAAATATTTTGACAATTCGCCGGTGAGATAAGGGTCGTCCGGCACGCTCGTGACGAGCAGATCATCGTAAAGGGTGAGTTTGGCGTAGGCGAGCAGCACGGCGAGTTCCGGCCGCGTGAAGGGCTGGCCGCGCTGCGTGCGCGCGGCGATTGCGACGTCGTCCGGCAGGAACTCAACGGCGCGGTCGAGCAGGCCCCGCCGCTCGAGCGATTGCATCAGGCGGGCAAGGAAGCCATTGTCGGCCACGCCCTTGCGTTCGGCCAGCGACAACGAGAGCGATTGAAGATAGTTATTGCGAAGCACCAGCGTGCCGACCTCGTCGGTCATCGCGGCAAGCAGGCTGTTGCGGTCACTCGGACTGAGGTGCCCATCGCGTTCGGGGCGTGCCAGCGCAATCTTGATATTGACCTCGACGTCAGAGGTGTTCACTCCGGCCGAATTGTCGATGGCGTCGGTGTTGAGCTTGACGCCTCTCTGCGCCGCTTCGATGCGGCCGCGCTGGGTCACGCCGAGATTGGCACCTTCGCCGATCACTCGGGCGCGGATATCAGAACCGGTAACACGGATCGGATCATTGGCCCGATCGCCCGCCTGATCGTCGCTTTCCGTCGACGCGCGGACATAGGTGCCGATGCCGCCAAACCAGAGCAGGTCGACGCGTGCCTTCAGAATCGCCGTCATCACCTCGAAAGGCGTGGCCTGTGGCTTGTCGAGGTCCAGCAGGGTGCGCACTTCCGGCGCAAGCGGAATTGCCTTGAGCGAGCGCGAGAAAACGCCGCCGCCCTGCGAGATCAGCGATCTGTTGTAGTCCTGCCAGCTCGACCGCGGCAGGTTGAAGATGCGCAGGCGCTCGGCGTGGCTGATGGCGGGGTCGGGCGAGGGATCGAGGAAGATGTCCCGGTGGTCGAAGGCCGCCAGCAGCCTTGTCGCCGGCGAAAGCAGCATACCATTGCCGAAGACGTCGCCGGACATATCGCCGACACCTGCAACGGTGAAGGGCATGGTCTGGATATCGGTACCGAATTCGCGGAAATGGCGCTTGACGGCTTCCCATGCACCGCGCGCCGTGATGCCCATTTTCTTATGGTCATAACCCTGGCTGCCGCCGGAGGCGAAAGCGTCGCCGAGCCAATGGCCCTTCTCGACTGAGATCGCGTTGGCGGTGTCGGAGAAAGTCGCCGTGCCCTTGTCGGCCGCGACGACGAGATACGGATCATCCTGGTCGTGCCGCACGGTGTCATCGGGCGGCACGATCGCATCCCCATCGAGATTGTCGGTAAGTTCGAGCAGCGAGCGAACGAAGATGCGATAGGCTTCGGTGCCTTCCGCCATCCAGGCCTCACGATTGGACGGCGGCGGCAGGCGCTTGGGCACGAAGCCGCCCTTGGCGCCGACCGGCACGATGACGGCGTTCTTGACCTGCTGTGCCTTGACAAGGCCGAGGATCTCCGTGCGGAAATCCTGCGGCCGGTCGGACCAGCGCAGGCCGCCGCGCGCGACCTTGCCGAAACGTAGATGGATACCTTCGACACGCGGCGAATAGACAAAGATCTCGTAGAGCGGTCGCGGAGCCGGCAGGTCATCGATTTTGCGGGTGTCGAACTTGAAGGAAATCACCGGACGCGGATGTCCGTCCTGGCCGATTTGCCACAGGTTGGTGCGCACGGTGGCCTGCACCAGATTGGTGAAGCGGCGCAGAATGCGGTCCTCGTCTAACAAGGCGACGAGTTTGAGCTGCTCCTCAATCTCGGCGAGGAGAGCCGTCTCGCGCGCCGAGCGCTCGGCATTGGTGGCTCCGAGGCGCGGGTCGAAGCGAGCCTGGAACAGCGCGACGATGCTGGTGGTGATGGCGGCGTTCTTGCGCAACGTGCCCCACATATAGTCCTGGCTGAACGGAGCGCGGATCTGGTGCAGGTAGCGGGAGAGGGCGCGGATGGCCGAAACTTCGCGCCAGCTCAAGCTCGTGCGCAGGATGAGGGCGTTGTATCCGTCGGATTCGGCGCGATCGCCCACCACCGCCATGATCGAGGCTTCCAGGCGACGGGCGAATTCCTCGGTAACAACGATCGGCTTGCCGTCATTGGCCTCGATCGTCATGTCGTGTAACCAAACCGGTGCGGGTGCAGGCGTGGCGCTGGGCGCAATCTCGTAGGTGCGCTCGTTGACGACGCGCAGGCCGTGATTTTCGATCACCGGGACGCGATAGGACAGCGATAGCGGCGTGCCGCGCGAAAAGACCTTAAGGCCGAAACGCGTCGGATCATCGCCGTCGCTGCGGTAGACCGAAAGCGCCACGGGACGAGCGGCGCTGAGCTTTTCGATGGTGGCGATGTCACTGATGGCCTGTGAGGCGTCGAAGATCTCCGTATAGCCGCCGGTAAAGGCCCGGGCATAACGGTTGGCGAGCAGGCGCGCCCGCATGCCGTCAGTGGTGGTCGCAAGCGCGGCTTTCAGCTTGTCGCCCCAGGTCGCGGTGATTGCGCTGATCCCGGCTTCAAGCGTGGCGCGCTCGACGACAGGTGTTTTACTTTCAAAGCGCGCGATGATGTAGTGGACGCGGGCGAGCGACCCTTCGGGGAAGGACAGGTACGAGGCTGCCGCGGTCCCCTTGTATTCCTGCGCCAGGAAGGCACCAACACGCGTGCGCACGTCGGTGTCATATTTCTCGCGCGGGATGAACACGAGGATGGAAACGAAGCGATCGAACTTATCAACCCGTGCCAGCGCCCGTACGCGGGGGCGCTCAGAAAGCATCAGGATTTCCATGACGAAATTGTAGAGCGTCTCGGCGTCGACCTGAACGAGCTCGTCGCGCGGATATTCTTCGAGGATATGCAGGAGGGCTTTGCCGGAATGGCTATTGGCGTCGAAGCCGGCGCGCTGGAGCACCTGCGCCACCTTGTGGCGGACGTAAGGGATTTGCCGTACCGAACGAGTATAGGCGCCCGAGGTGAACAGGCCGACCAGGCGCAATTCGCCCTCGAGCCGCCCATCGGACGCATAGAGTTTGATGCCGACATAATCCATGTGGACGCGGCGATGAACGCGGCTGGTGACGTTGGCCTTGATGACAATCAGGAGGGTAGGCTCGCGCATGAATTCGCGGATTTCCCGCGTCATCACCACCATTTCGGTGCCGCGGCGCAGCACCCTCACATCAGGATCGCGCAGGATACCGAGACCTTCGTCGCTGCTGATCTCGTCCGACGCAGCGCTGTCGGGCGAGAAGCGATATTCGCGCAGGCCCAGGAAGGTGAAATTGTCGGCGCACAGCCATTGCAGGAACTGGTTGGCTTCGGCGACCACGTCGATCGGCAGCGGCGGCGGATTGGAGCTCAAGGTCTTGATCGCCCCTTCGACGCGGGCGCGCATGGCTCGCCAGTCGGTCACGCAGGCGCGCACGTCGTTCAATGTCTTTGTGAGGCCGTCGATGAGCTTCTCGCGGTCGGCATCGGCGTCGAGCCGCGTGATGTGGAGATGGATCAGGCTTTCGCGCTCACCCCTTGCCCCTTCTGGCAGCGTTTCGCCGTAGAAATGCAGGAGCTTGCCCTTCTCGTCGCGCTCCACCGCAACGATCGGATGGGCGACCAGCGTGACTTCGATGCCCTGCTCGGCAAGCTCCGCCATGGTCGAATCGAACAGGAAGGGCATGTTGTCGTTGAGAACTTCGAGCACGGAAATCTCGCGCCCGTCCGGCATCATTGGATTGATGACGCGGATATCGGCACGGCCTGCCGTGCGTTGCTGCACATGCTGCCAAGCCTGTTCCGCCAGGAAGGCGAGGGACGAAGCGTCGTAGCTGGCAAGATCCTCGCTATTGGTGTGGCCGAACAGAAGCTCGGCAAAAGTCCGGGGGGTCTTGCCCGGCTGGACGCTTCCCGCTGCATCGCGGATCAGGGTTGCCCTGGCCTTGTCGTCACGCCACGACGCCATAACGTCCTCCATTTTCCGCGCCATCCGACCGCAGGCGCGATCGTCCGCTTGACTTTGGAGTGCATCTCTTCGAGCGCCATTGTCTCGACCGCGATTGATCGCGTGAGCGAAATCTTCGGTCTCGGAGTATCAATAGCTTCTAATGAGAATACCACCCTGGAGCGGCCTGCGCCAGCTATGCGGTGCGATCCCTGGTTCTGCAATGCCGGTGGAGATGCTGCCGCGTGCGGTGCGTCTACGTCCCGATGTGCTCGGTCGCTTCCATGATTTAGCGCACTAAGGCCGCGTGGTGGTCCGATCAAGCTCTGCCATGATCCAATCGGCGAATGCCCGCACCGCGCGGCGCTGCCGGTTGGCGCGGGGGAAGACGAGATGGTGGCCGACATAGCTGATATCGACGGACCGGCCGGCGAGCGGAGCGACCAATCTGCCCGTCTCGATCTCGCGCTCGGCAAGACGCGTCGATTCCAGCGTAACGCCGAGACCGCTCGATGCCATGGCGATCGCAAGAAAGCTGCGGTCGAAACGCATGCCGTGGATCGCGGGTGACTCAAGCCCGTTCGCGGCGAACCATTGATGCCACTGCACCTGCTTGACCTCGGAGCGGATGAGCACCTGGCCGAACAGGTCCTTCGGCTTGCGGATTTTCTTGGCTAGCGCCGGCGTGCACAGCGGCGTCACGGTCTCCTCGCCGAGCGGAATGATCTCCAGGGCATCGTTCCTGGGCTGCCCATAGACGATATCGAGATCGAAATCGTCATTGCTGAACCGGGCATATTCGGTGCTGGCGGCGAGCCGCACTTCCAGCCTGGGTTCGGCGGCGATGAACTTCGCAAGACGCGGCGCCAGCCACTGCGCCGCGAAGCTCGGCGCGCAATGCACCCGAAGCAGTTGCGGCCCGCGGCCCGCGACCTCCTCGATTCCGCGGCGCAGATTGTCGAACGCGGCACCGGCGTGACGCATCAGGTTGTGTCCGGCCGGCGTCAACCGGATCGATCGGGCGCTGCGCTCGAACAGCGTGGTGCTCATCGCGCTTTCCAGCTTGCGGATCGCGTGACTGACGGCGCTCGGCGTCAAATGGAGTTCGCTCGCAGCGTCGCGGAAGGAGCCGGTGCGCGCGGCCGCCTCGAAGGCGCGGATCGCCGAAATCGGGATACTGGACAACAACATGCCATAAGTGAACCAGATTCACCTATCGGCGACAACTGCGCGTTTGTCGCCATCGAGGTCCGGGCGTAATCGATATTCTCAACAAAGGAGGCGCCGATCGACGCCTTGCGGGATCGAATGCCAGGGAGGAAGACATGCTGCTACGCGGCAAGACGGCGGTTATTTCGGGCGCGGCCTCGCCGCGCGGAATTGGTCTTTCAACCGCCCGGCGGTTTGCGGCGGAAGGTGCCCGGGTCGCGATCCTCGACATCGACGGCACCGCGGCGGAAGCTGCATCGAAGAGCCTGGAGGCCGTTTCCGGCGGACCGCACCTCGGCCTTGGATGCGACGTTGCCGATCGGGAGTCCTGCATGAAGGCCATCGACGACGTCGTCGCCGCCTTCGGCCAGATCGATATCCTGATCAACAATGCCGGCATCACCCAGCCGGTGAAGCTGCTCGAAATCACGCCGGCAGACTGGGAGCGCATCCAGGACGTCAATCTCAAGGGCGTGCTCTTTCTCTCGCAGGCGGTGATCCCGCATATGCGCTCGCGCAAGTCCGGTTCGATCGCCTGCATGTCGTCGGTCTCGGCGCAGCGCGGCGGCGGCATTTTCGGCGGCCCGCATTATTCCGCGGCCAAGGCCGGCGTGCTGGGACTGGCCAAGGCCATGGCGCGCGAGTTCGGACCCGACGGCATCCGTGTCAATTGCGTCACGCCCGGCCTGATCGGAACCGACATCACCGCCGGCAAGCTCACCGCCGAGATGAAGGCGAAGATACTCGAAGGCATTCCGCTCGGCCGCCTCGGCCAAGCCGACGACGTTGCGGGAATCTATACGTTCCTTGCGTCCGACCTGTCCGCCTACGTCACGGGGGCGGTGATCGACGTCAACGGCGGCATGCTCATCCACTGAGCGGCAGAGGAAGGAGATCGCCATGGAAACGGTTGGGACAATTGCCAACACGCCGACGCTGGCGCAGCGCGCCCACAACATCCGCCGTAACGCGCTGCGGATGGGTGAAGTCCAGGGCCAGGGCTATATCGCGCAGGCGCTTGACATCGCCGACGTGCTTGCCGTCGCCTACTTCCACGCTATGCACTACCGGCCGGAGGAGCCGTCGTGGGAAGGCCGCGATCGGTTCTTGCTCTCGAACGGCCACTATGCCATCGCGCTTTATGCGGCCTTGATCGAGGCCGGGATCATTCCCGAAGCGGAGCTCGAGACCTATGGCAGCGACGAAAGCCGTCTGCCGATGTCCGGCATGGCTTCCTGCACGCCGGGCATGGAGATGTCGGGCGGCTCGCTCGGGCTCGGCCTTGCCATCGCCGTGGGGATGGCGCTCGGGCTGAAGCGCAAGAATTCCAGCGCGCGGGTCTACACGCTGTTCTCCGACGGCGAGCTTGACGAGGGCTCGGTGTGGGAAGCGATCATGTCGGCCGCGCACCACAGGCTCGACAATCTGATCGCCATCGTCGACGTCAACAACCAGCAGGCCGACGGCCCTTCGACCGAAATGATGGCGTTCGAGCCGCTGGTGGACAAGCTCACCGCGTTCGGCTGGCTCGTGCAGCGCGTCGACGGCAACGACCTCGATGCGGTGGTGGCCGCGTTCGACGCCGCCAAGTCCCACGCCGAGGCCAGGCCGCGCATCATCGTCGCCGACACGCTGATGGGCAAAGGCGTTCCGTTCCTCGAGCAGCGCGAGAAGAACCACTTCATCCGCGTCGAGCCGCACGAATGGCAACTCGCGCTTGACGCGCTCGAAGCAGGGAGGCAGTCATGAAGCCCACTGCATCAGCTACGCCGGGCAAGCCGCGCCTGACCACGTCGGCCATGATCGCCTCGATTGCGGCCGAGGGGCAAAGGACGAAGCCCGCGCCTTTCGGGCACGCACTCGTCGAACTCGCCCGCAACCGCGCCGACGTGGTCGGCATGACGGCCGATCTCGGCAAGTACACCGACTTGCACATCTTCGCCAAGGCATTCCCCGACCGCTACTACCAGATGGGCATGGCCGAGCAGCTTCTGTTCGGCGCCGCCTCGGGCCTCGCTGCCGAAGGCTTCACGCCATTCGCGACGACCTATGCGGTGTTTGCTTCCCGCCGCGCCTATGATTTCATCCATCAAACGATTGCGGAGGAAGACCGCAACGTGAAGATCGTCTGCGCCTTGCCCGGCCTGACCTCCGGCTATGGCCCGAGCCATCAGGCGGCCGAGGATCTCGCGCTGTTCCGCGCCATGCCGAACATGACCGTAGTCGATCCCTGCGACGCGCAGGAGATCGAGCAACTGGTGCCGGCCATCGCCGCCCATCAAGGTCCGGTCTATGTGCGGCTGCTGCGCGGCCAGGTACCGGTGGTGCTGGACGAGTACGGCTACAAGTTCGAGCTCGGCAGGGCGGCCCTCATTCGTGACGGCAGCGATGTCCTGATCATCTCCACCGGCCTCATGACCATGCGTGCGCTCGAAGCCGCGAAGGAGCTTGCCGGCGATCGTGTGGATGCCGCCGTGCTGCACGTTCCTACCATCAAGCCGCTCGATGCCGAGACGATCCTGCGCGAAGCCCGCAAGCCGGGCCGCCTGGTCGTCGTCGCCGAGAACCACACGGTGATCGGCGGCCTCGGCGAAGCGGTCGCGGGTTTATTGATGCGTTCGGGCGTCCATCCGGTGTTCCGGCAGATCGCGCTGCCCGACGAATTTCTCGCTGCCGGCGCACTGCCGACGTTGCACGACCGCTACGGAATTTCGACCGCGGAAGTGTCAAGGCAGATCAAGCAGTGGCTAGGGCGCTCACGACCCTGTTGATCGCTGCCGCCAACCCGATGACGATATTGCCGTACCTGGGCGTGACGTCCGTGCTGGAAACCGGCAAACCGCTGATCATGGATCGCGCGCTGGCGATGCGCAGCGGCGTATGCAGGGCGAACGTCATCTGCATCAACGCGGTCCCGCTCACCAAGGCCAGGAAACTGAACATCGCGTGTGCTGTTGCCGCACCCATGCCGCTCGCGATCCCAAACCAGATTCCGAATCCCAGCGTCCGCTGCACGCACATCAAGCCAAACGGGCCGAACGGGACAGCGACGCACAAGCCCAGCGCCACCGCCGGCAGCAAGTGCGCGATAAACGACGTCATTTCCAGAATGGCTTGGCTGCTTCGGCCATGGCCTCTTGCCGCGTCTTGCCGATGTCCTTGAGAAAGTGGTCATCGAGCTCCGCCAAGGCTTGTCGCTGCTGCGACCGCTCCGAACACTGGATACACCAGTGTAGGAACCGTAATCCCCATCCAGGTCGACGATGGCTGGACGCCGCGGTTCCGCTCGCGGTTTCCTTCCAACTCGTGAGCGTGTTGACAATAACGGACATGGTGAGTCCTCCTGATATGCAGAAGTTGCGGATACAACTATCGGCATCCGCGTCGCTGGCGTGTGAGCTTGTTCACCTCTCACGCAGCCGTGCGATGACGAGCCATGGCCGGCGGTCAAGGTGTGCTTGCGGTCTCAACGCAAGCGGCCATCGTCGTGGCGGGCGTACCCGCGCACGGCGCGCATCGCGTTCCGCGTAGCTCGCCGTTTGGTCAACATCGGCGCAGCTATCTGACGCCGCGCGCGTCAGCGGCCCAACATTAGAAAGCGAAGCGGTATGACGGAAGGTCCAATCTGCGGATAATCAATCAGTCCAATTCAGGCGGAGCAAACGAAATTGGTCTGCCCGCAAATGTATGAATTGGCACTTCTGCCAGTTCTCATGTTCTCCTACGATGCGAAGGCCGCGTAGGAGCCCACGATTTCAGATGTAACCGAATTTCCTGGCCGCGAAATCATCCTGCAACGGCGCTCTTTGACGATGTGCGTGTCGTCGAATCAATTTGCGGGAGAAGATCATGGAAACGACAATCCGTGTAAGGCGCACAGCGATCGCGGCGGAGCTTCCTTCCGCCGTCCCGCTGATGGCGCTTTCGACCGGTTTCTGGGCCTTCAAGACTCTGGCCGCTGCGCACGAATTGGACCTCTTCAGCAGCCTTGCGGGCGGCGCCGGCACCACGGTTGCGGAGCTGGCGGAAGCGCTCGGCCTGCATCAACGCCCCGCCGAGATGCTGTTGACCGGCTGCGCTGCACTCGGGCTCCTGGAGAAAACGGGCGGCCGCTATCGCAACACGCCCTTAAGCGAAGCCTATCTCGTGAAGGGCAAGCCGTATTACTTCGGCGGCTTTGTGCAGATGCTCGACAAGCGGCTCTATCCCGGCTGGGGCAGACTTACCGAAGCGCTGCGCACGAACCGGCCAACCACGTGGGACCCGGCGGCGCAATCCTCGATTTTCGACGGCGAGGATCCGATGATGCTGGCGCTCTTCTGGGAGGCGATGCATTCGGTCTCCACGATGACCGCGCGCAAGCTCGGCGAAGCCGTGGATCTCAGTCATTTCCGCCGCCTCCTGGACATCGGCGGCGGATCGGGCGCGTACGACATCGAGCTTTGCAAACAGTACGGGATGCTGCGTGCGACCGTGTTTGACTTGCCGCATGTGGCCGCGATCGCGGCGGGAAAGATTGCCGAGGCCGGTTTGACCGGTCGGATCGAGACCGCAGGCGGCAGCTTCTTCGAGCAGCTTCCGAAAGATCACGACGCGCATCTCCTGTCGATGATCCTGCACGATTGGGACGAGGCGAAGAACCGCGCCCTGCTGCGCCGGTCCTTCGAGGCTTTGCCGAGCGGCGGCGCAGTCGTCATCAGCGAGCTTCTCGTCAATGACGAAAAGACCGGACCAGCGCCGGCCGCGCTGATGAGCCTCAACATGTTGATCGAGACGGAAGGACGAAACTACACGCCGGCCGAATATTCGGCGTGGCTAGAGGAAACCGGATTCCGGCACATCGAGACGGTCTGGTTCGACGCACCAGCCGCGAACGGTGCCGTAATCGGCCGCAAACCATAAGTAAGAAGTCGCAGGTCGATGGCTCTACATAATTCTATGCTCAAGATAGTTCGGGCGTCGAGACATACGTTCATCGAAGCATCTGCGCAGCCGCCTCAGCCCTTCGGCAATCCGCGCCGTCTCGATCGCCCCATATCCCAGGATGATGCCGGCCGGAGGCTTTCTGTCCACCTGACAGCGCGACATCGGATCAACGGCAACGCCGAGATCAAAGGCTCGTGATACAATCGCATCGATATGATCGGCCGACGCGCCTCGGGCGCAAGCGGTGATGTGCAGCCCGGTGCTCGATGGAACGAGGTCGAGGTAATCGCCGAAGTTCCTCCTGATCTCCGCGGTCAGCATCTCATGCCGTTCGCTGTAGATGCGGCTCACCCTGCGAATGTGGCGCACAAACGCGCCCTCGTCGATGAACTGCGCCAGCGCGCTCTGCGCTATTGTCGCTGTATGCCAATCGGTGACGAACTTCGCCTTGTGCGCCGCCTCTCGCAGCGACGGCGGCACGACCATGAAGGCCAGCCGGAGAGCTGGCAGCAACGTCTTTGAGAACGTTCCGACATACACAACGCGACCGGTCGAATCGATGGTCTGAAGCGGCTCGAGCGGACGCCCGCCGAAGCGAAACTCGCTGTCATAGTCGTCCTCGACGACAACCGCGTTGTTGCGCTCGGCCCAGGCAAGCAGCGCACGTCGACGCGACAGGCTCATGGCCACGCCGAGGGGAAACTGATGCGACGGCGTCACGTAGACCACCCTGGCCTCGGCTGGCAGCGCCTCCACGACGAGACCTTCGCGGTCGACCGGCACACCGATCACGCGCGCGCCCAGCGCCTTGAGCAACTCCTTTAGAGGCCGATAGCCCGGATCCTCCATCGCAACGACATCACTGGGTCCGAGAAGCACGCGAGCGACGATGTCGAGTGCTTGTTGGGTGCCATTCGTCACAATGACGTCGTCGGGCGATGCGGCAACGCTGCGTGAGATGCCGATCTGGCGAGCGATCGCCGTGCGCAGGTCCCAAATGCCCGCAGGATTCTCGTAGACGCCTGTCGCCATCTCGCGCGAGCGCAGCGCACGGGCGACGACCCGCCGCCAGGCTCGGTGTGGAAACAACGAAGCGTCCGGAAGCCCGGTTCTGAAGTCGAAACGCGCCGCGCGGTCAAAGCCTATCGGAAGCGCTATCGTCTCCCAAACTCCGCGCACCCGAATTGCGCGGACCGTCGATCGTCTTGTTTTCGATGCCGGACGTTTTGCCTCAAGCTGATGGCTGACGAACGTCCCGGCGCCCGTATGGGATGTTGCGAATCCTTCCGCGACAAGGCTTTCATAAGCGATCGTTACCGTCGATCGCGCAACCGTCAGCGCGGCGGCCAGTTCTCGCGTGGATGACAGGCGCTCTCCTGGCCGAAGGCGCCCGTCCAGAATTGCCTGGCGGATCTGACGGTAGATCTCGCCACTGAGGTCACTTCGACCAACAAGACTGATATGAAAAGCCACAGTCATGGCCCTTCTTCTCTTCCTTCGAATCTTCTCTTCTCTTCCTTCGAATTGGACCGGCAACCTTACACAAAGGTGAATGTTCCATCATACCACGTCACGGATGTGGTGACCGCGACGCAGGTTCCGTGGGCGCCCGTCCAGGGAGCCTGGAACATGTCATCGATGTCGTGATCGTGCAGTCGATGAGGTCAGGCGGAGAACCGGAAGCAGCATCGCAAGTACGGTTGGTGTGGGGAAGAGCGGTAGCGCTCCCCGCTATCAAAGCTGTCTTTTGGCCGAAGTTGTCACGATCGAGAGAGGTAGCGTGGCAGCTCGCGCTCGAACTCGGGAAAGTAACGGGAGATCACCGTGATGTCGAAACGCCGCAGGATGGATTCCTGGGGCTCGCGATCAAGCAGGAATCGGAATGCTGTCTCGATGCAACGCTCAGGCGTGTGAACGCCCATCGTCAGTCGTTCGCAAGTCTCTCTTGCCATCGTGACGTGATGATGGGTTTCGCCGCTTGCCCCACGGACGGTGACCTCGAATTCAAGTGGATCGCCTTCGCCGGTTCGCTCGACCTTGATCAAAGCCTGCTCTCACCGTAATCGGTTCATTCGTTTGTCGTGGTAGATCCATCCTAACACATGGGACGATGGTTCAAAGAAAGTTGCAGAGGCTCACCGCAAGTTTCGTTTCACGCCCCGATCGTAGTGAAGCCGAGCGCGCTTTCGGATGGAACTACAACCGCGCGGAAGATCACGTTGGGAGCCTTGCCGGATTTTCGGTGGCGCGGCGGTTTGCCGGCATTTGGATGTCCTCCTTAGCCACGGTGGAGTGGAACTGCCGGCGCAGCAGATTGTTGAGCCCAGAGTTGCCGCGAGCGTCTCAGTGTCTCTCACAGGAACTGACGGCGAGCTAGAACGCCCCAGCGTCTGACGTCAAAACCGCGGTGAGGCGATGACAAGCTATGGAAGCGGAAATGGCTCATGGAAGCGTACCTTTGAGCTGCCGCCGGACTTCGGTCATGAGCGGCACCATCGCCGCGATCGTGGTGATCGCGAGCATTGCACACGCACAGACCATCAATACGCGGTGGCAGACTCCTTTCGCGGGCGAGCCCTCGACATTGATGCATCGGGTTGCCGATAATAGAGGTGGCGGTGGACCTGGCGACTTTGCAGATCTCGCCGAAAGAGTTCAACCGGCCGTGATCGGGGTCAGCTCCAAAGCTGCTGCGACCTCCAGAGGCCTTTCCGACCGATTATTCGGTACACCTGATCAGGGGCCTCCGAACAAGCAGATTCCAGCGCCGAATGTCCGTGATCAACTGGTCTCGTTTGGCTCTGGCTTCTTCATCTCCCCGGACGGTTATGCCGTGACGAACAGTCACGTCGTGGAAGACGGCGATACGGCCGAGATCCGCACCAATGACAACAAGACCTACCCCGCAAAAGTCATAGGAAAGGATTCATTGACTGACGTCGCCCTGATCAAAGTCGATGGGCGCAGCGACTTCAGTCATGTAACACTCGTCGATCAACTGCCGCGCGTCGGCGATTGGGTGTTGGCTGCCGGCAGCCCGTTCGGGCTAGGAGGCACGGTCACGGCCGGCATCGTTTCAGCGCGCGAGCGCGACATCGAAACGGGCTCCGCGATGGATTTCATCCAAATCGATGCGCCGATCAACCAAGGCAATTCTGGCGGCCCGACCTTTAATGCCCGCGGCGACGTCGTCGCCGTCAACAGCATGATCCTTTCATCCTCGGAAGGCTCGGTGGGCGTTGCTTTTGCGATCCCTGCAGACACGGTCAAGGCAGTGGTATCGCAACTGAAAGACAAGGGAGCTGTCACGCGCGGATGGATAGGCGCTAAAGTTCAACCGGTCACTCCGGACATTGCCGACAGCCTCGGCGTGAACCATCTGCACGGTGCGATCGTGGCCAGCGTTCAGGACGACGGTCCGGCTGCCAAGGCCGGATTGAGACGCGGGGACGTGATCACCGCGGCGGAGGGGCAGCCGATCAAGAACGCCAAAGAATTGACCAAGAAGATCCATGCGACGGCGCCAGGCTCCTCGATCCGGCTCGGCATGCTTCGCGAAGGAAGGGAGAACTCATTGAATGTGGCATTGGGTCAGATGCCTGATCAGCCCAAGGTCCCTCCGGCCATTCGCAGGTAGTCGGGCCGGAATCCTTCAGTCATCGTCCCAGCAGGTCCACACCAAGGACAGAAATACAGAAGGGAGCGGTCAATGTGCGACTACAGCCTGCACTGCGTCCAATCACGTGCTGCAAGGTCGGGAGAATTGCTGATAACGAGCGAATTTCCCAATACCGTGACACGCGGCTTCTCCGCGGTCGGAGAGCCAGGAGTTGCCGTGTGCCTCTCGCCGGGCACCGAGCTTGTGTTCAGCGAAGACGCAGTCAGTGATCATCCGTTCGCGGAGCTATTCCCAGGCATGCGGTTCGGCAGCATTGGGGCGCGGCTCGCGCGCTTCAGGCAAGTCAATCAGGAACTGAGCGACAGGCACCACGACGCGCTCGAGTTTGCGAACGGCAGGATCGTGACTCTTACAAGGCTGCGCCCCGGTCAAACCGCAACCGTGCTGCAGCTTCCTGCACAATACAAACCCGACAAGAAGCCGTTGGAGGCGGAAGCACAGACATCGCTTGTCACTCCCCCGGAAGAGCGGACAGTTTGAATTTGCCGGCAACTCAGCCGATCGTGGTTACATCGCGGTTACATCATGATTACCTGGGCTTGGCTTTCCGGCCCGTCGGTGCCAGCCGTCGCGCTCGATACCTTGCGCAGCCGCCGATCCTGGTCTTCGGTGCCGCTACGCGGCCGAAATAAATGCATATCCCTGCCCATCTTTGACAATTCTACCAATGCCTGGTCGATCTAGGTGAGCGCCGGCTAGCCACGTATGTGCATCCGCTGCGTTTTGGAGCAGCTTGATCCGGCTAGCCCTCGCTATAGACTCGTCATCGTCATAGGCCCAAGTGAGCTCGGGACGGGCAAACTGTGCAGCAGGAACGTGGATCAGGTCGCCGCAGAATAAGATCTCGTCCTCGTCAGTGCCGAGGAGATAACCCATATGGCCCGGAGCATGCCCAGGTATTGCCACCGCCAGCAAATGATCGGCCAGCCGGTCTCCTCCGTTAACTGGGGCAAGGAGCGGACGAAACTCAGCTAGATTTGGCTCGGCAAGGAACCCCTCAACGGCGTCCTCCCCTATCACGATCTTGCTCAGGTTGTTAAATACTCGTCGACCGTCAGGCGTCAGAAGACCATTGATGTGGTCGCCATGAGCATGAGTGAGGGCGACCATCGTGATTGATGACGTGTCGATGCCTGCCTCCGCCATCGCCTCCCCGAGGTGGCCCATGGAGGGCTCCCAACTCCCGCCCGCTCCACAATCAATCAAAACGCGGTCGATGCCGGAGCGATCGAATAGGAAGCAGTTGACCGACAATCGAACCAGCAAATCGTCTCGCTGAGGCGGTTCGGTCTGCCTACCTATTTTGTTGTCGGGGTATCTGAGGGATTCGGCGGGCAGGTCGACATGTCCGTCAGAGAGTGACCAAATCTTCCATGATCCCGAAGCACAGCCCAGGGCATTGGGGCTTTGTGACAGAAATTCCACGGACAACCTGCCAAGCGTATGATGCACTTTTGTAAAACAGCACCGAAGCCGTTAGGTTTTCGAAGTCATGACTTTCTGAGCGATCTTCCAGGTTCCGTTGACCTTTAAGCATGACAACATGTCGGTGAAGTAGCGCGGTGGAATTTGCAATTTCAACTTCAAAAGCGCGAGCTCTCCATCAACGTCTATTGATAGGATCTGATCGCGGCGCTCCAGGCCCTGTTGTTTCGGAGCTTTCATATTACGGACGGCCGCTAGCCATGTCCCAATTGGCGTCACGTTCACGTTGCCGTCGTCGCCGACTTTGGTCACGGAACTCGAGGGATGAAATATGGACGCAAATTTGTCAGCATCCATTTCATAGGCACCGTCGAAATAGGTCTGCGCTAGGGAGTGCAAGGCACGAGCATCGGTATCCATAAGCTTGTCATCCATAAGGTTGTTATTTGGAACGGGAGGAGACTGCGCATGGCTGAAAGTCCGATCTCCAAGCATCAAACCAGGAGCACTGACGAGCGTAGCTCCAATAGTCACGCTGGCAGATCGACTCAAAAATGCTCGTCGATCCATTTTTGACATTCTGCTCTCCAAAAGTCCCTGTGGGTTTGAGTTGCGTTCTTCAGATGAGATTAAAATCGCCGGGTATAGCCATCCCAAAAAGTTGTTACACCGAACCGCTTTCATAGGCCCAAGCTACATGTGCTGAGCGTCAAGCCGGCCGAAACCCGCAGAAGGTTGCCTCAAGTCTCCTTGTCCGCCGAACATAGGATGAAGCGGCTTATGAGACTAGGCATGTTGCACAATATGGGGTTATGAGTAGTATTCATAAATCATGAGAAACGAACTGAACGAACTCGCTGCGTTTGCAATCGTCGCCAGAGAACGAAGCTTTACGCGGGCTGCGGCAAAGATTGGTGTGTCTCAGTCTGCCCTGAGCCACACGATCCGGGGACTTGAGCAGCGGCTCGAGTTGCAGCTTCTTGCTCGAACAACCAAGAGCGTCGCACCAACCGCTGCAGGGGCAGCTCTCTTGAAAGAATTGGCTCCGGCACTTGAGCAAATTGCTCGTGCTATCAATGAAGCCCGAAGCGTTCGGCACCGACCTGCAGGGCGCCTTCGAATTGTAATGTCCCGGTCGGCTGCTGTGATGGTATTGCTGCCGCGGCTCACGGCATTCGCGGAAGCCTACCCTGACATCGTTCTTGACGTTGTTACTGTCACTGGCCCTGTAGACCTCGTTGCGGGCGAGTTCGACGCCGGTATTCAACTTGGTGAGTACATTCAAAAGGACATGATCGCAGTACGGGTCACCCAGGAGCTGCGATTGGCGGTGATCGGATCGCCTGGCTATTTTTCATCACGAAACATTCCGCGGAAGCCCCAGGATCTAAATGATCATCGATGCATAGGCCTGCGTCTTCCGGGCGGTCCTTATCGGTGGGAATTCGAGAAAGGACGAAAGGCGGTCACGGTCGGTGTGAATGGTCCCCTTATAATCGATGATACCCACCTCGTGATTCAGGCGGCACTCGCTGGCGCCGGCCTAGGACTCGCATTCGAAGAGCAGGTCGAAGAGTATGTTGCGAAGCGTCGCCTTATTCGTGTGCTGGAGGACTGGACGCCGCCAATTCCTGGATTCTTCATGTATTACCCCAGTCGCCAGCATCAGCCGGCTGCGCTGTCTGCACTAACGAAAGCGCTGCGAGCCTCCTAGCAATGCAACACCGAGGCGATTAGGCCACTGCGGTGTGCCGGTGCAACTTCAACTGTCAGAAGGATTTTTTGCGTGTAATCGCGCCGAAGGGCCCAGTGGGGCGGAGCACGGCTATTCGTACCGATTGCGCGATGATGGAGTTGTGCCGCTGATTTGCCCGACGTGTCAAATGGTTTTGCGCCATCGCTCAGGGCATGCCAGCGACTACCTGCTACTTTGCATGGGGTTGTTTTCCGTATTTTAGTTAGGAGGCTTTCGGCTCGGATGGGATCCGGTGCCGAGAAGATCACGACGAAACCTGGAGGCCATCACTGATCGCTGTTCACATGTTCCTCACGCACGCGCCTGGTTCGGGCTGCTGGCCTTGGAACGATGCAACAGCTCGGTAACTTCCTGATCCGAAGTCTGGCGGAAATCCCTATAGTGCATGCCGACTGCAAAGAACGGATCGGGGCTCATGAGACAAATGATCTCGTCTGCCTCCGCACTCAGTTCGTCCAGCGACTCGCGTGGCGCGACCGGCACCGCAAGAACGAGACGGCCGGGCTTCGCCCGTGCGAGCGCTCTCAGCACGGCTTTCACGGTTCCGCCGGTGGCGATGCCGTCGTCGACCACAATGGTCGTGCGGCCGGCGATCTCTGGCGGCGGATCATCGTCGCGGTAAAGGCGCCGGCGGCGTTCGATTTCGGCAAGCTGGCGGGCAGTCTCGGCTTCCAGGTAGGCGGCGCCCGGTTGAATCTCGCGAACGATGTCTTCATTGAGCACGACCTGCGGGTGGGCGCCGTCGACGACCGCGCCGAGCCCGAGCTCCTCATGTCCCGGCGCGCCGATCTTGCGCACGAGCGCTACGTCGAGCTTGGCGTGCAGCGCTTGCGCAACCTCGAACGCGACGGGTACGCCCCCGCGCGGCAGCGCGAGCACGACCGCGTCCTTGTCTTTGAACTTCATGAGCGCCGAGGCCAGCCGGCGTCCGGCATCTTGCCGGTCGTTGAAAACCGTATCGGCATCGATCACCTCATCCGAGAGGGGCGACGCCAGGAATTGCCGGAACCAGCGCGTGGCATGTTGCGTCACCTGCTCGAGCGTGCCGGGTTCTTCGAACAAGTGCGTCGCGTTCGGCACGATCACGAGGTCCTTCTCGCAAGAGAGCTCCGCAAAAGCCGAACGGTTGAGCGAAATCACCGGCAGGTCGGCTCCGCCGACGATCAACAGGGTCGGCGCCCTGACGCCGTGCAGCGCTTCTCCGGCGAGGTCCGGGCGACCGCCGCGCGAAACCACAGCTTGAACGTTCTGCCGGTCGGCAGCCGCGACCAGCGCGGCCGCTGCGCCGGTGCTGGCGCCGAAATAGCCAATCGGAAACTTCGCGAGCTCCGGCCTGTCGCGGGTCCAGTCCGCGGCATCTGCAAGCCGTGATGCCAACAGCGGGATATCGAATACATTGCCGCGGTCCTGTTCCTCCTCCGGGCTGAGGAGATCGAGCAGCAGCGTGGCAAAGCCGGCTTCACGGAGAGCCGCTGCGACCTGGTTGTTGCGGGGGCTTAGACGGCCGCTACCGCTGCCATGCGCAAAAATCACGATGCCGGCCGCATCGTGAGGCACGCCCAAAATGCCCGCAAGGTGGTGCGGACCGGCCAGGACCTCGCTGAGCTGTTCCCGTGCACTCGCCATGATCAGAACCCAAAGGGATAGGTATCTGCGCGCCCCTGCGGCCCGTGTCGCAAGCGGCGTCACCGCCTTGGTTTCCTCGAACCAGACCAACGCGTCGAACTGTTCGGGGGCGCTTGTCCGGCATCGGCGCGCTGGCGCACGGCAGGGGGATCGTCCTGAGCGGGCGCCGGAAACACCGATCAGCGTGCCTCGTCGAAGCAACTCAAGCGCCGGTCCGACGTTCCTTCGTATCGGCGGAATCGGCCGGCCAGGCGTGTCGTTGCACCCCGAGTACCGAGCGAGCCCGCCGCTGCGACCCTTCGCATTCCTATAAGCACGGGAGTCTGCACATGGTATTCAAGTTGACGAGTCCTGCATTCGACGACGACCAGCCGATTCCGGTCAAATACACTTGCGATGGCCAGAATGTATCTCCGCCACTTCAATGGTCGGATCCGCCGCCGGGTACGAAGAGCTTCGCCCTTATCGTCGAGGACCCGGACGCACCGTCCGGCACGTTTCGGCATTGGGGCCTCTACAACATCATGGGCGAGCGTACGATGCTGCCGGAAGCCATCGGTCACGGGCCAAAGACGGAGCGTCTCGGCAAGGGCGTGAACGATTTCGGCGAACTGGGCTATGGTGGGCCCGCTCCGCCCAAGGGCCATGGTGTGCATCACTATCATTTCAAGCTGGCAGCTTTGGACGTCGACGAACTGTCGCGTTCGCCCAGCATGCCGGTACTCGACATCTGGAACGCAGCGGAGAAGCACGCGATCGGCCAGGCCGAACTCGTCGGGACGTACCGCAGGTAGTGGCGATGCATGGCACAGAACGAGCGGGGATCAGACGAGCCTTCGTGGCCGCGCGCGCATTCCGGTTTCGGAATGATGGCTGCCAGGTGCTGCCCGAACCGAGCAACTACGCTCTCTTCCCGGTTGCGTCGCTTGGCTGAGGCGACTGTCCGGATGCTCGCTGACCGCATCAGTCGGCGGAAATATGCTGTCGTATATCGCGCGAGCCTCTCGAATTAAACGAGCCCGCTCAAGCTCTGGCTTCGGAACAAGTCGAACGATCTCGCCCATGTGCGCTCCACAGTTAGGTGATTTGCTTATCTGGATGGCGATCTAGGACGATGCTGGCTGCCAAACCCGCCGGCGGAGTGATGCCCTGCACGACAAAGGCCCGATCCTCATCCTCATGGAAACGATCCGTTTTCGCATCGAGATCAACAGCTCGCAGGCCCCATCGGGAAGGCGTTATTCTTCGTGTTATGTTATAATGTAACATACGGCGGGTTGGGTTCTTGTCAAGTCGCGTTTGGTCTGGTGGGCAGCATCGGGGGAATGCGCCGACTGCGTCGAGCTGATCGAACAGGCTAGCGCCGCAACGCTGTCTCGGGGATGGCCCTGCGCACCACCTCGCGCATCGCAAAGCTCGAGTGGATGCGCGCAACCCCGGGCATCCGTGAAAGATGTTGCTTGTGGATGCGCTCGAAGTCCGCAATGTCGCGTGCGATGACCTGCAAGTGATAATCGTCGCTGCCCGACATCAAGTGACAGGACACGACATCCGGACAGCGGGCGATCGCCGCTTCGAACGCCGCCAGGTAATCCTCGCTCTGTTTTTCCAGCGTGATGGTGACGACGACGGTCGTGACGAGCCCGAGCGCGGTCGGCTCGAGATCGGCGCGATAGCCCCTGATAATCCCACTTTCCTCGAGTTGGCGGATGCGGCGCGCGCAGGCAGTCGGCGATAGTCCGACCTTTTCGGCGAGCTCGATCTGGCTCGCCCGGGCGTCAGCGAGGAGCTCGGTCAGGATCCGATAATCAATGCGATCCAGCTCATTCACGCGACAAGTCACTAATTTATGAGGCTAACATGCAGAATATATGCGCAGATCGTGCCCAGCAAGCCGCAATTCGCCGAGAAGCGTTGCCGGCTCAGACGTATCTTATCTGCAGGTCAGACAACCTCGGATGGAGGAGCAAGCCATGCGGATCGGTGTGCCCAAGGAAATCAAGGTCGAGGAATATCGCGTTGGTCTGACGCCGGCTTCGGTGCGGGAATACGTGACGCGGGGACACGACGTGATCGTCGAGCAGGGTGCCGGGATCGGCATTGGCGCGAGCGATGATTTCTACCGTTCGGCCGGCGCCGCAATCGTGGATACGGCCGCGGAAATCTTCGCGACCGCCGACATGGTGGTCAAGGTCAAGGAGCCGCAGCCGAGCGAATGGCGCCAGCTTCGCGACAATCAGATCCTCTTTACCTATTTGCACCTTGCGCCGGATGCGGCGCAGACCAAGGGGCTTCTGGCATCCGGCTGCACTGCGATCGCTTACGAGACGGTGACGGACGCCCATGGAGGGCTTCCTCTGCTCGCGCCGATGAGCGAAGTGGCAGGACGGTTGGCGATCGAGGCGGCAGGCGCGGCCTTGCGGACATCGGCGGACGGCATGGGCAAGCTGATCGGCGGGGTGCCCGGCGTGGCGCCGAGCAGGATCGCGGTGATCGGCGGCGGCGTGGTCGGCACGCATGCCGCGCGGATGGCCGCAGGCCTCGGTGCCGATATCGTTATCCTGGACCGCTCGCTGCCGCGCCTTCGCGTTCTTGACGAGATGTTCCAGGGGCGCGTGCGCACGCGCTATGCAACGCTGGAAGCGATCGAAGAGGAAGTGATCGGGGCCGATGTCGTCATCGGCGCCGTGCTGGTGCCGGGCGCCAGCGCGCCGAAGCTCGTCTCGCGCGCGCATCTCGCCCGCATGAAACACCGTGCCGTGCTGGTCGATGTCGCGATCGACCAGGGCGGCTGCTTCGAGGCGTCGCGGCCGACCACCCATCAGGCGCCGACCTATCTCGTCGACGAGATCGTGCACTATTGCGTCGCCAACATGCCGGGCGCGGTACCGGTGACGTCGAGCCACGCGCTCAACAATGCCACGCTGCCGTTCGGCCTTGCGCTGGCCGAAAAGGGCATCCGCGCGCTGATCGAGGATCCGCATCTGCGCGCCGGACTTAACGTGCACCGCGGACAGATCACCAATCGCGCGGTCGCCGATAGCCAGAATTTGCCTGCAGCTGCACCCGAAGCGATTTTGGCGGCGTGACGCCGACTCGCCTTGCGAAGATTCTTGGCCCCGCCTTCACGCTGCCCAGCACTGTCCTCCGCCGTCAACGCGCAGCACCTGGCCCGAGACGAACGCGCCCAACGGACCTGCGAACACTTCGACGACGCGCGCGACTTCGTCGACGGTCGCGATGCGATCGAGCGTGCCGGTTTCCACCATCCGGTTCTGATCCACCGCGCGCGTGCCCATGAAGCGTCCGGTACGGGTGTCGCCGGGCGCGATGCAGTTTACCGTGATGTCGTAGGATCGGAGCTGATCGGCGAGGCAGCGCGTGTAATGCGTCATGCCCGCTTTCGCAACCGCATAGATCGAGCCGTTTGTGCGGCCCTTGAAGGCTGCGACCGAACCGATGGTGACGATGCGGCCCTGACGCCGTGGCATCATTTCCTTGGCCACAGCCTGGCAGGTCAGGATGGTTGAGAGCAGGTTGCGATCGAGCACCGCGCGAACATCCTCTTCGCGAATGCCGACGGCGTCGTTCGGATCCGGCTTGCCGCCTTTGGCCGCAATGTCGCCACCTGCATTGTGAACGAGAATGTCGATCGGACCCAGTTGCTTCGTCGTGGTCTCGACGACACGCGCGATGTCGGCGCCTTGCGTAAGGTCGCCGAGTACGCGGATGGTGCGTACTCTATGTGCCGACGCCACCGCTTCCGCGACCGCCGTCAGCGTCGATCCCTCGCCATATTCGGCTGGGCCGTGTTCGCGCATGCCATGGATGGCGACATCGGCACCCATCGCCGCCAGCCGTTCAGCGAAGGCGCGGCCGAGCCCGCGGCCCGCGCCGGTGACCAGCGCAACCTTGCCCTTCAGCGACCGCTCGTCCTGTGATGCCATGACGTTCTCTCCTGATTTTCCCGAAATGTCAGTCTGCGGCGAGATCGAGGCCGATCGCGAGCGCCTGCACGAGGCACATAGGCGCGACCAGAGTGCGTAGCGCCGGCTCCGGCATGTCCTGGATTTCGAACACGACCGAGGCGCCCTCAACGATCGGGCTCAGCAGACTGTCGGTGATGGAGATCGCCGGCACGTTGCGGGCCACTAGTTCGGGAAATAGCCGCGCCGTATCAGGGTAATAGTTGCGGAAGCTGATCGCGACCAGCGCGTCTTCGGAAGTGGCCGGATGCGATTGTTCGTGGATGCTGCCGCCGGTGCCGTCCAGCAACACCACGCGCCGCCCGAGTTTCCGCAGCACATAAGCCAGATGCGTTGCTACTGGAAACGAGCCGCCGAGGCCCAGCAGATAAATGTCGCGCGCCTTCGCCAATATCATGATGGCGGCTTCGAGCTGCCGCTCATGGGCCGACTGGCTCAACGTCACCAGGCTTGATTGGGCTTCCGCGACGAAGCGGCCCAGTACTGCCGCTGGTTTGCGGCCGAGGACCGATTTTTCCTCGCTCTTCATGCGCGCCAGCCGCGCCTTGTAGCTTGGCGCCACGCCGGCCACGAGGCGCGTTCGAAACACCTGCTGCATCTGGGTGAAGCCGCCAAAGCCGAAAGCATGAGCGAAGCGAACGATGGCCGAGGGAGGCACGCCGGAACGCTCGGCGATCTCCGCCACCGTGCCCAACGCGACGTCGGTCGGATGATCCAGGACGAATTCGGCGATCTGCTGCAGACGGCCGGATAAAGCGCGATGCCGCTGGGCAATCGCGCCGCGCAGTTCGTCATAACTCATCGCCGTGCCGGCAGGTTTGTCCATGGCGTCAGCTCTATCCCATCGCGGCCGTTCTGCCGACCGGTTCAAACATTCCACTTTACAGGGAAGAATAGAACGTTCATTCTAGGCACTGCAACAAGAAAACGAGCCTGCTCGGGAGGGAGCCATGAAACAGCGTGAGATCTCGCGGCGAAGCGTTTTGCAGGGCAGCCTGATGGCCAGCGCCCTGGCGGGTACGGCGAGCTATTTCGGGCCGTGGAAGGAAAACCGTGTCTGGGCGCAAGGCGCCGCCAAGCCGATCAAGCTCGGCCTGACCTGCGATGCCAGTGGTCAATACGGCAACAGCGGGCAGGACGATTTGCGCGGAATCCAGATGGCGATCGACGAGGCCAACGCCAAAGGCGGCGTGCTCGGCCGCAAGATCACCTGGATCACGGCGGATACCGAAACAACGCCGGCCACCGGCAGCCGCCTCGCCGAGAGGTTCATCACAAGAGAAGACTGCACCATCCTGATCGGCGCGGTGCATTCAGGCGTCGCCAATGCCATCACCCAGGTCGCTGCCAAGAATGGCGTCATCTACCTGAACACGAATTCGTCCGCACCCAGCGAGGCGGGCGAGAACTGCTCACGCATCAAGTTCGTCTGGGACGGCAACGGCACCAATTTCTCCAAGGCCTCGGTCGCGAACGCCGTCAACTCGATCGGCAAGAAATGGATGCTGCTCACCAATGATTATGTGTGGGGCCACACCACCTCGGCGGCGACGAAAGCGCAGGTCGAAGGCGCCGGCGGCAAGATCGTCGACAATCTGCTGGTGCCGCAGAACACCCGCGACTTCACGGCCTACCTCTTGAAGATCCAGCAGGCGAAGCCGGATGTCGTGGCGACCGCGGTCGGCGGCGACGACATCAAGGCGCTGCGCGAGCAGGTCGCCCAGCTCAAGCTCGACGGTAAACCTGCCTGGATCAACAACCAGCAGGACTGGCCTGACGTCTGGGGCTCGCCCGACAGCCTGTTCGGCGTGTTCGGCACCACCTGGTATCACAAGCTGGCGCTGCCTGGCGTCGCTGATTTCGTCAAGAAATGGCAGGCCACCAACAAGGAGGGCTCGATTCCGGTGCCCGGCAATGTTTCCTACAACGGCTACATGGCCACACGGGAATTGCTGCGCGCGATCGAGCGCGCCGGCTCGACCAACAACGTCAAGATCATCAAGGAGCTTGAGAATCTGAAAGTCTCGGCAACTGACCGCATGCAGCATTTCGATGCCTATATGGATCCGGTGACGCACCAGATGCAGCAGACGATCTATCTGGCGCGGCGCAATCCCAAGCCTGCGGACAAGACCGATCTGTACGAAATCATCAGTTGGACCGAGCCAAAGGCTGTGGCCGATACCGATGCGCAGGCCAAGTGCAAGCTGGTCCCCTACGAGCAGGTTCCCACGGTTGATTCCTGAGTTCGCCGCTTCGCAGCGGGCGCGTCGCGTGCCCGCTGCCCTGCAACAGCAATACGAGAATGCAGCTTGTTCGATCTTCTTCCGCACATCCTCAACGGCCTCACGCTCGGCCTCCTGTTCGCGTTGATCGCGCTCGGCTTCATGCTGATCGTAGGCCTCATGGAGCAGATCAATCTCGCGCACGGCTCGCTGTTCGCGCTCGGCGCCTATTTCGCCATGCAACTGATGGGGCCGCGCCCGCCGCTCCCGGCTGACCTTGCGCAGTCCTGGCTGGCATTGCCGCTCGGCTGGCGCTACGCCGCGACGCTGATCCTGGCGCCGGCCGCGGTCGGCCTTGTCGGGATCGCCATCGAATTCTGCATGCGCCGGACCTACGGCAAGGATCCGCTTTACGGTTTGCTGCTGACCTTTGGCGCCGCCATGGTGATCGAGGAGATGATCCGCCTGACCTGGGGCACGCGCGACTACGTGGTGCAGGTGCCGCAAGCGGTCAGTGGCGGTTTTATCTTCGGCGATCTGATCTGGTCGACCTACCGCTTCTATGCTGCGGGCATTGCAGCCGCGGTCATCGGACTGGTCTGGCTCCTGATTGAAAAGACCTCGTTCGGCGCCACCGTGAAGGCGGGTGCGCATGACAGCGAAATCGTGCGCGCGCTCGGCATCAACCTGACGCGGCTGCGGCTGCTCGTCTTCGTGTTCGGCACTATGCTGGCGGCCGTCGCCGGCATTATCGTGGCGCCGATCTGGGGCATACGCCCGCACATGGGCGTCGACGCCGTCATTCCGGCATTCCTGGTAATCGTGCTCGGCGGCGTCGGCAGTTTCTGGGGCGCGGTCGTTGCCGGCCTTCTGGTCGGGCTCGCCGTCGGTCTGTCCGGCGCCTACGCCTCCGAGTGGTCGTTGCTATCGATGTACGTGTTGCTGGTGGCGGTCGTGACGTTCAGGGCGCGCGGGCTCTGGGGCAAGAAAAGCGTGCTCGAGGCCTGAAGATGATCCCAGCTCCGCAATCCGATTCCACGCGGCTCATCACGCCGACCATGCTGGTGCTGTGGCTGGTGCTGGCCACCGTGCCGCTCTGGATCGCGCGTGTCGGCCTCTATCCCTATCTCGGGATCGAGATCCTGATCTGGTCGCTCTATGCGCTCGCGTTCAATCTCGTGCTGGGCACCGCCGGCCTGCCGTCGTTCGGCCACGGCGCCTATTTCGGCATTGGAGCCTATGCTTTCGGCCTCTGCCAGTTCAATGTCGTCGCCAATCTCTGGATCTGCCTTGTGGCTGCATTTGCTGTCGCGGGTTTGGCCGGCGCGCTGGTCGCGCTATTCATCTCGCACCGGCGGGGCATCTACTATGCCTTCATGACCATCGCCTTTGGCCAGATTTTCTGGACGCTCGCGATCAAGTCGCACAAGGTCACGGGAGGAGAGGATGGACTATTGAAGATCGCGCGGCTGCCCGCCGATTTTGGGTTTGCGTCGTTCGATCTCGCTGGCAATGTGGCATTCTACTATTTTGTCCTCATCGTCTTTGGAATCGCTGTTATCGCGCTGTGGCGGCTGGTGCATTCGCCCTATGGCCGGGCTATCGCGGCGATCAAGCAGAGCGAAACCCGCGCTGCGCATCTCGGCTATAACGTGTGGCTCTACAAGGCGTCGATCTTCGCGCTGTCGGCGGCGATATCAGGATTTGCCGGCGGCCTGTTCGCGATGGCGCAGCTTGCGGCGTTCCCTGATGTAATGAGTCTGCATCAGTCCGGCTACGTCGTGATGATGACGCTGGTCGGCGGCGGCCTCGTCAGCTTCTGGGGTCCCGTCATCGGCGTGTTTCTGTTCCTGATCGCGCGCGACGTGATCGGCGCCATGACGAACGCCTGGATGCTTTATTTCGGGCTGCTGTTCATCGCGGTCGTGCTCTTCCGGCCTGAGGGCGTTGCCGGAGCCATCATGGCCACGTGGCAGAACCGGTCGCTGAATTCGATGCGGCAGCAAGGCGGCACTGCGCTGCGTCTCTTGTTCGGAGGCGGACGATGGCGCTGATCGAAGTTTCCGGCGTTCATGTTCGCTTCGGCGACCGCGTCGTGCTTGAAAGCATCGACCTGACAGTGCCCGAGGGGGAGTTCCACGGCCTGATGGGGCCGAACGGCGCCGGTAAGACCACATTCTTCAACGTGCTCACCGGCCGCGTCAAGCCGAGCCGTGGCTCGATCCGGTTCGACGGCGAGGATGTGACGGGGTTGAGCTCGCATCGCATTGCAGCCAAAGGCGTCGCCCGCTCGTTCCAGATCATGACACTGTTCGACGAGTTTTCCGCGCGCGAGAATGTCATGGTCGGCCTGCCGGGCTTTCGCGCCCGCGGATTCGATATACGCCACGCCGCTGCCGGCGATCGCTTGTTTGCCGAGAAGGCTTCCGAGATACTTGTTACCGTTGGCCTCGCCGACAAGGGCGATACCCGCGCCAAGGATCTCAGCTATGGCGACCGCCGTGCGCTCGAGATCGCAGTCGCGCTGGGGCAGGGACCCCGCGTGTTGTGCCTGGACGAGCCAACCTCCGGGCTTGGCTCGGACGGCGTACAGCGCCTCGCGACGCTGGTTGGGCGGCTCAAGGGCAAGCTCACGATCGTGGCCATCGAGCACGACATGGAATTCCTGTTCTCGCTGGCCGACCGCATTTCCGTGATCCATTGGGGCCAAGTGGTCGCGCGCGGCGAGCCGCACGAGCTGCAGCAGAACGAATGGGTCAAGCGCTCTAACCTCGGGAGGTTCGCATGATTCTCCAGGTAGAGGCGGTCGATACGTTTTACGGTGAGACGCAGGCGCTGTTCGGGGCGTCGCTATCTGTCGAGCGCGGCAAGGTATTTGCGCTATTGGGCCCTAACGGCGCTGGCAAGACCACGATGCTGCGCTCGATTCTGGGATTGACCCGTCCGCGCCGAGGCGCCGTCAGGTTCGACGGCCGCGAGGTCACGCATAGCCCGACGCATGAAATCGCGCGCGGCGGGATCGGCTGGGTGCCCGACGACCGGCGGCTGTGTCCGACACTCTCGGTGGCGCGCAATCTCGGCATTGCGCAGAAGCGGACGAAGTTCCGGAACTGGACCGTCAAGGAGGCGTGCGAAATCTTCTCGCCGCTCGAGTACCTCATGGAGCGCGAATGCGAAAACCTGTCGGGCGGCGAGATGCAAATGGTGGCGATCGCGCGCGCGCTCGTCGGATCGCCCGGACTGATCCTGTTCGACGAGCCGAGCCAGGGGCTCGCGCCGAAAATCGTTGGTGACGTGCTTGCGACCATCCGCAGGCTGCGGAACGAGGGCGTCGCCTCGCTCGTGGTCGAGCAGAATGCCGAGATCGCGCTGTCGGTCGCCGACCAAGCGGCCGTTATCGACCGCGGCCGGATCGCCTGGAGCGGCGAGGCCGCGACACTTCGTGACGACCGCGGCTTGCGCCAACGCCTGCTTGGAGTTCACTGATGGCCTCGCCGCTGCTCGTCCTCGATCAGGTCCGCAAGGTCTACACGCGTGGCCGCGTGGTGCGCCGCCCGACGTTCACACTTGAAGCCAATCTCGTGATCGACCAACCCGCTGTTATCGGCGTGGTCGGCCCGAACGGGGCTGGCAAGACGACGCTGTTCGAAATGATGACTGGCTCGAACGCGCCATCGTCCGGCCGCGTTTACGTCGCCGGCACAGATATCCATAAGGTCAAGTACCGCGAACGCGACCGCCTCGCGATCCATTATCACCAGACCTATCAGGTACGCCGCTTCCGCAAGCTGGTGCCATCGATATTCCTCGAAAAGTCGCCGACGCCGACGCCGATGGTGCATCTGTTCGACGAGCCGCAATTCAACCTGCAGGACGGCTATATCGGCTTTATGCTCGATTTCTTCCGCAAACTGCGCGCCGAGGGGCGGCTCGTGGTGTTGTGCCTGCATCCGACTGCGGCCTGGCACCTGGAAATCCTGGCCGAAATCGCCGAACAATATCTGTTCGTCGCGGACGGTGGCGTCACGCGACAGCCGGATTTTGCGACACTCACCCGCGAGCCCCGGTTCCGGAGCTACCTGGGCCCGGAATTGACGCGGGCCGCGGAGGCGCTATGCGTCGGCCGCGCGGCCGCACACTCTTGAATCGGCTTTGCAATTCGATCGGGCTTCCATCATATAGGCGCCTGATTTTCCGCCGCGCGCCATTTGGCGGCTAATAAGCTCAGGGAGAAAGTCTCGTGGCATATTCAAATACCCAGCTCTTCATCAACGGCAAATGGCGTCCGAGCCAGTCGGGCAGGACCATCGCCGTGCTCAACCCGGCGACTGAGGAGACGATCGGTACCGTGGCGCATGCCGACCGTGCCGATCTTGACGAAGCGCTGGAAGCCGCCGCGAAGGGCTTCAAGGTCTGGCGGGCGGTGGCACCGTTCGAGCGCTGCAGGATCATGCGCAAGGCGGCTCAAATCATGCGCGAGCGCAACGACGAGATCGCGCCGCTGTTGACGATGGAGCAGGGCAAGACGCTGGCGGAAGCGAAGATGGAGGCCATGGCTGCCGCCGACGTCATCGAGTGGTTCGCCGAGGAAGCCAAGCGCGCCTATGGCCGGGTGATCCCGGCTCGCGGCCCCGGCATCTACCAGATCGCCGTCAAGGAGCCGGTCGGTCCGGTCGCGGCCTTCACGCCGTGGAATTTCCCGATCAACCAGGTGGTTCGCAAGCTCTCCGCGGGGCTCGCGGCCGGATGTTCGATCATCGTCAAGGCGCCCGAGGAAACCCCGGCATCGCCTGCGCAACTGATCAAGGCATTCGTCGATGCAGGCGTGCCTGACGGCGTTATCAACCTGGTCTATGGCGTACCGTCGGAGATTTCGGAATATCTCATTCCGCATCCGGTGATCCGCAAGATTTCCTTCACCGGATCGACCGTCGTCGGCAAGCAGCTCTCCGCGCTGGCCGGCCTGCACATGAAGCGTGCCACCATGGAATTGGGCGGCCATGCGCCGGCGATCGTGTTCAAGGACGCAGACGTCTCCTCGGCTGCGAAGATTCTGGCGGCGGCGAAATACCGCAATGCCGGCCAGGTTTGCATCTCGCCGACGCGCATGCTGGTGCAGGACGACGTGTTCCGTGAGTTCGTCGACAAGTTCGTCGAAGGCGCCAAGTCGATGAAGGTCGGCAATGGCCTGGATCCCGACTCGAAGATGGGGTCGCTCGCCAATCCGCGCCGCGTCACTGCCATAGAAGGCATGGTGCAGGATGCTGTGGGCAAGGGCGCCAAGCTCGAGACCGGCGGCCATCGCGTTGGCAACAAGGGCTATTTCTTCGAGCCGACGGTGGTCAGCGACGTGCCGAAGGATGCGCGCGCGATGAACGAGGAGCCGTTCGGCCCGCTGGCGTTGATCTCGCGGTTCTCGACCTTCGACGAGGTCGCCGAGGAAGCCAACCGCTTGCCGTTTGGTCTCGCGTCCTACGCCTTCACCAGCTCGACCAAGACGGCGACCGCGATCGGCGCGGCCATCGAGGCCGGCATGGTTTCGATCAACAGCTTTGGTCTGGCGCTACCCGAAGTGCCGTTCGGCGGCGTCAAGGATTCCGGCTACGGCTCGGAGGGCGGCACCGAGGCGATGGAGGGCTATTTCAACACCAAGTTCATCACCCAGACCGGGGTGTGAACCAGGCTTCGAAACGAGCCTGTTTGCTCGCTCATGATATGGCCCGACGCTGCACCGGAGCGTCGGGCTAATTTTTTGCTATCCATGCAACCAGCAGGATGACGAGCACGATCAGGCCCGCCGACAGGCTCTTCCAGAACACCAGCGGATCGCGCTCGTAAAGCGAGCGCCGTGACGTGACGGCCGGCTTTGCCCACATCGCGCCGTTTTCGAGCTCGTGCGAGAATTCGATGACGTCGCCATAGCGTTGCGCACGATCGACGCTGAGCGCCTTGCCGATTACCGCGTCCAGCCAGGCCGGCAGGTCGGGGCGATAGCGCGAGAGGTAGGCCGGCTTGCCGAAGCGGGGCCGCGAGAACGGCTCGATCTCACCATAGGGATAGGCGGCGGTGAACATCCGGTACACGGTGACGCCGAGTGCATAGAGATCGGAAAACTCGTCGCCGGGCCGTCCGCCGAAAAGCTCCGGCGCCATGTAGCTCGGCGTGCCCGGAATATCCTCGGCCGGGAAATCCTCGAGTAACGGCACGCGCGCGACGCCTAGATCGACCAACCGCAATCCGCCGGCCTTCAACAGGATCACATTGTCGGGCTTGATGTCGCGGTGAATGATCCCGGCGCGATGCAGGGTGGCGACTGCGCGCGCCAGCTTGGTTGCGATGCCGATGCCTTCGGCCAGCGAAAGTTGCGGCGAACGATTCAGGCGCTGTTCCAGTGTCTCGCCCTCGTAGAGGGGCATCACCGAATAGAGACGCGTCTGCCGTTCGGCAGGCAATTCGATGATCTCTCCGATCCAAAGGCTGCGCACGCGCGCCGCGACCCATGCCTCGCGGACGAAGGCGAGGCGATAGGAGCCCTCACTGGCGACGCGCGGATGCGGAAATTTCAGCACGACGTCACGGCCCTGCCGCTTGTCGATCGCCTTGAACAGCCGGCTGTAGCGGCCATCCGACAGTACTTCGCCGAGCGCGAAATCGTCGACCACGTCACCCGTCTCGGGCAAATCCAGGATCGGAAGCGTCGCGATCGAATGGGTGAGCTCGTCGCGGTCGGCGGGTGGCAGGTCGACGACATCGAGCACGAGCGCGGTCATGTTGTCGGTAGAGCCGGCATCCAGCGCCGCGTCGACCAGCGCGCGGGCGGATTCTTCCGGCGAGGTGCGCTCGCTCAACAATAGCTGCAGGCGGTGATCGGTCAGCACGCCGTGGACGCCGTCGCTGCAGATCAGAAGCCGGTCATGTTGACGCAGCCCGACGGTGGCGTAGTCGAAGCGGGCAAAATCCTCGAAGCCGATGGCGCGGTTGAGCAGGTGAGCCAGATCGCCGCGTCCGGCGATGTGGTCCGTGGTCAGCCGTTCCAGCCGCCCCTCGCTCAGGCGATAGGCGCGGGTGTCACCGATGTGAATGACGTGGCAAAGCCGGCGCGACAAGATAATCGACGAGAAAGCGCAACTCATGCCGCTGAGGCGAGGATCGGTGCGGCCTTGCGTATAGATCCAGCTATTGGCGGCTTCCAGCGAGCGCGACGCCCGGCGACGCACGCCGAGCGTCTCGGGGAGGGAATAATAGGCGTCGATGAAGCAGCGAACTGCGAGCTCGGCGGCTTCGCGTCCGCCCTTGTGTCCGCCGACACCGTCGGCGACGGCGGCAACGATGTCGCGGTTGCTCACCCCGGACCGGCCGAGGCAGGTCCCGACGTAATCCTCATTGGCGGACCGCTTGCCGGTCTCGCTGACGAAGCCGACGCGAACCCCGAGATTCCGTTGCGAACCGATTGTCACCCGCGCGACCTGTCAATTTTACAGCGCGCGCCGTCAGACCCGCGCTCCCGATGCGGCGCCCCATGTGGTGCGCCAGCGCACCTTGACCATGGCAAGTCCCAGGAAACCAAGCAACGCCAGCAGGCCGAAAAACAGGAATCCTGCGCCGAATCCGCCGGTCATTCCCTTGGCGACGCCGAGGGCCTTGGCAAGGAAGAAGCCGCCGATGCCGCCGGCGCAACCGACCATGCCGGTCATCAGGCCGATCTCCTGCCGGAAGCGAAGCGGGATGAGCTGAAACACGGCGCCGTTACCCATGCCGAGCGCGAGCACGCCGATGGAGAACAAAAGCACCGACATCCAGGCGATCCGTGGCATCTCGGTGAGTGCCCAACCCGTAGCTGCTGGCGCCGCCGGCCCCTCCGGCATGAAGGCGATGACGAGATACGCCGCCACGACGACGCCAAAGAACATCGACAGCGAGCGGATGCCGCCGATGCGGTCGGCGATCATGCCGCCGACCGGGCGGAAACCCGAACCGAAAGCAACGATCAAGGAAACCAGCAGACCCGCTGCGACGCCTGATACGTGATACTGCACGGTGAAATACAGCGGCAACGCGTTGGCCAGTCCGACGAAGCCGCCGAAGGTGATGAAGTAGAAGAACATGAACCAGCGGCTGTCGGGATCGCGCAGCAATGCGCCATAGGCCCTCAGCGAGATCGGTTTGCGCTCTCCGGGCGCATCCTTGGCGGCATAGGCGTAGTAGGCGAGGATCAGCACCATCGGAACGAGCAGCACGCCGAACACGGCTTGCCAGCCCCAAAGCTCGGCAATCGTCGGCGCGAACATCGTGTCGAGCACGACACCCATATTGCCGGCGCCGGCGATCCCCATCACCACGCCCTGATATTGCGGCGGATACCAACGGCTCGCCTGCGGCAGCGCTACCGCGAACGAGGCACCACCGATGCCGAGCGCGAGACCGAAGATTTCCACCGACAGCTTGCTCGGGAGTCCGAAATAGCAAACCCAGGACGTCGCGGCGATGACGACGAGTTGCGCGACAATTCCGGTCCGCTTGGCGCCGAACAGATCGGCGAGTATGCCCATCGGCACCCGCAGCAGCGCGCCGGCCAGAACCGGAATGGCGACGAGCGTGAACTTCTCGTCGACGGCCAGGTTCATGTCATGCACGATGTAGACGATCAACGGACCGAGCGCGACCCAAGCCATGAAGCTTATGTCGAAATAGAGAAAGGCGGCGAGCAGCGTGGGCCAATGGCCGGCCTTCTTGAATTCAGCAAACTTCATCGAGCAGCCTCGAACAGCGGCGTGTGATACCGTGCGGGCCGCGCGGTATCTCGGCACAAAGAGACGGAATTTGGGAAGCGAGTCGGCTCGTCGTTGAGACGCACTCTAGGTCTCAACGTCAGCAATTCGTGTGCCAGAAAAGCAAGCGCGCCACTTTGCGTGTGTTTGCAGTGCCTTGCCAGGCGCGGCCAAACTGCCGCGAGTACAGCCGCTGCTCCGTTTAATGGCAAAACCAGCCGCTCGAACGTGCAGTGTGGTGTTTTATTATGCTGTGCGAAGTCTTAACGGAAAGCCGTCCCTGAAAATCCGCTTATCCGTGCCGTGCCATTTCCGCGGGCACATTGCCGCTTGGCGATGGTGAAGCATTCGGGTTGTGCACAACGGATAGCCCTGGTGGATGATTTTTTGGGCATTCATGCACGCACAGGTGCAGCCAGTTAACGATTCACCGCTGAAGCCGCGTGTTGCGCCCGGAAAATTACGAGCCTCGGCGTTGGCACGTCTCTTGAATACGCGGGATATCGATCGTCATAGTCGACGATACTCTGCCCGCCGATGGGCATTCCTCAATCATCACTAATCTCGCCGATCGACGATGCGGAGTTGCGTCGCCGAGCGGGGCCATCGGAACCTGGATCAGAAGGCAGAGCATGCTCGACAAAGTAAATAAGCCAAAGCTGGTGGTGATCGGCAACGGCATGGCCGGCATCCGCACGGTGGAGTTGCTGCTGGACCGTGCGCCCGATCTCTACGACATCACCGTCTTCGGCTCCGAGCCTTACGGCAATTACAACCGAATTCTGCTGTCGCCCGTGCTGGCCGGCGAGAAGACCGTCGACGACATCATGCTCAACACGGAGCAGTGGTACGAGGACAACGGGATCACGCTGCGCAAGGGCGAGATGATCGAGATGATCGATCGGCGTACCTGTGAAGTCGTCACGACAGAGGGCGCGCGGGTGCCCTATGATCGCCTGCTGATCGCCACCGGCTCGAACCCGATCATGTTGCCGCTTCCGGGAAAGGATCTCCGGGGCGTCATCGGCTTTCGCGATATCCAGGACGTCGAGCACATGGTTCAGGCCTCGACGAGCTTCAAGAACGCCGTCGTGATCGGCGGCGGCTTGCTCGGCCTCGAGGCTGCCAACGGCTTGATGAAGCGCGGCATGAACGTCACCGTGGTGCATCTGCTCGACACGCTGATGGAGCGTCAGCTCGATCAGGTCGCGGGCGGATTGCTGCGCAAGTCGCTGGAAGAGCGTGGCATGGTGTTCAAGATGCCCGCGCAAACGGAGGCTATTCTCGGCGAGGATCGCGTAACCGGGGTGCGCTTCGCCGACGGCGAGGAGATCCCTGCGGATCTGGTCGTGATGGCGGTCGGCATCCGCCCCAATGTCGAGTTGGCGCGCAAGGCAGGCCTCTATTGCGAGCGCGGCATCGTGGTCTCCGACACCATGCAAACCTACGACGGGCGAATCTACGCCGTCGGCGAATGCGTGCAGCACCGGCGCCAGACCTACGGGCTCGTGGCTCCCTTGTTCGACCAGGCCAAGGTCTGCGCCAACCACCTCGCGATGAAAGGCTTCGCCACCTATGACGGGTCGGTGGTTTCGACCAAACTGAAGGTGACCGGGATCGACCTGTTCTCCGCCGGCGACTTCGCGCCGGGCGCGGACAAGGAAGAAATCGTCATGCAGGACGCCTCCCGCGGCGTCTACAAGCGCATCATCCTGCGCGACAAGAAGATCGTTGGCGCCGTGCTCTATGGCGATACCATCGACGGCCCGTGGTATTTCCAGCATCTGCGCGACGGCACCGACGTTTCGCAGATGCGCGAGCGGCTGGTGTTTGGCGCCGCCAATCTCGGCGATGGCGGCCATAGCGGCAAGAACTCGGTCGCCGCCATGAGCGACGATACGGAAATCTGCGGATGTAACGGCGTCTGCAAGGGGACGATCGTCAAGGCGATCAGCGAAAAGAAACTGTTCACGATCGACGACGTGCGTGCCCACACCAAGGCCTCGTCGTCGTGCGGCTCCTGTACCGGCCTGGTCGAGCAGGTTCTCGCGTTCACGCTCGGCGGCGACTATTCGGCGGCGCCGAAGGTCAAGCCGATGTGCGCCTGCACGGATCACAGCCATGACGACGCGCGCCGCGTCATCGTCGAGAACGGATTGAAGACCATTCCCGATGTCATGAAGTTCATGGACTGGAAGACGCCGAACGGATGCCACTCCTGCCGACCTGCCCTGAACTATTATCTGCTCGCCACCTGGCCCGGAGAGTACCGCGACGATCAGCAGTCGCGATACATCAACGAGCGCGTTCACGCCAATATTCAGAAGGACGGAACGTATTCGGTGGTGCCGCGGATGTGGGGCGGCGTCACGACGCCGGATGAATTGCGCGCCATCGCGGACGTCGCGGACAAATTCAAGATTCCGACCGTCAAGGTGACCGGCGGACAGCGCATCGATCTTCTGGGCGTGAAGAAGGAGGACCTGCCCGCGGTCTGGGCCGATCTCAATAATGCTGGGATGGTGTCGGGCCATGCCTATGCCAAGGGATTGCGCACGGTGAAGACCTGTGTCGGTTCGGAATGGTGCCGCTTCGGCACGCAGGATTCGACCGGCCTCGGTATCAAGCTCGAAAAGTTCATGTGGGGTTCGTGGACGCCCGCCAAGGTGAAACTCGCCGTCTCCGGCTGCCCACGCAATTGCGCGGAAGCGACCTGCAAGGACGTCGGCGTCGTCTGCGTCGATTCCGGGTTCGAGATCCATTTCGCCGGCGCTGCAGGCCTTCACATCAAGGGAACCGAATTCCTGACCAAAGCAGCGACGGAGGAGGAGACGCTCGAAATCATCGCTGCGCTGACGCAGCTCTATCGCGAACAGGGCTGGTATCTGGAGCGCATGTACAAGTGGTGCGACCGGGTCGGTCTCGATGCGATCCGCAAGCAGGTGGTCGACGATGTCGCCAACCGCAAGGCGCTGTTCAGCCGCTTCGCCTATTCGCAGCAATTCTCGCAGAGCGATCCTTGGGCGGCGCGGGCCCAGCGCGGCGTCGATCGCAACGAATTCACCCCGCTGGCGGAGCTGGAGCTGGCATGACCAAATGGATCGAAATCGGGGCGCTGAACGATATTCCCGTTCTCGGCTCGCGCGTGGTGCGGACGGCCTCCGGAGACATTGCGGTATTCCGGACCAGCGAAGACGAGGTGTTCGCGCTCGACGATCGCTGCCCGCACAAGGGCGGTCCGTTGTCGCAAGGCATTGTTCACAACAAGCGGGTCACCTGTCCGCTGCACAATTTCGTCATCGAGCTCAGGAGCGGCATGGCAGTCGCGCCCGACGAGGGATGCACGCGCGCGCATCCGACCAAGGTGGAGAACGGCATGGTCTGGCTTAGCGTCCAAACGGCGGCGGTTGTGCCCGCCGAGTGAGGTGATCGCCCGTGGCAGTGAAGACAACCTGTCCGTATTGCGGTGTCGGCTGCGGCGTTGTCGCTGACACGGGCCCAGCCGGAGCCGTGACGGTCCGGGGCGATCCGCTTCATCCCGCCAATTTCGGGCGGCTGTGCGCGAAAGGCTCGGCGCTCGCCGAGACCATCGGCCTCGAAGGGCGGCTGCTCGCCCCTGTGGTCAACGGGCAGGAAACGAACTGGGATACGGCGCTCGATCATGTCGCGGACGGATTTGGCAGGATCATCCGCGAGCACGGACCCGATTCGATCGCCTTCTATGTCTCCGGACAGATTCTCACCGAGGACTATTACGTCATCAACAAGCTCGCCAAGGGCTTCATCGGCACCGCCAACATCGACACCAATTCCCGGCTATGCATGGCGTCGAGCGTGGCGGGCCACAAGCGTGCGTTCGGCAGCGATACCGTTCCGGGCTGCTACGAGGATCTTGAAACCGCCGATCTCCTGGTTCTCGTCGGCTCCAATGCCGCGTGGTGCCATCCGATCCTCTACCAGCGCATGGTGGCCGCCAAGGCCAGCAACCCGGCGTGCCGCATCGTCGTGATCGACCCGCGGCGGACCGCCACATGCGACGGCGCCGATCTGCACCTGCCGCTTCGCTCGGGCAGCGACTCCGTGCTGTTCAACGGGTTGCTGGCGCATCTTGCATCGCGCAACGCTATCGATCGCGCATTCGTGGAGGGATGCACCACCGGAGCCGAAGCCGCGCTGCGGCAGGTCGCCGGCCAGACGGTCGCGCAGACCGCCGACGTCTGCGGCCTGGCCGAGGGCGCAGTGGCGTTGTTCTTCGACTGGTTTGCCAAAACCGAGCGGGTCGTCACGCTCTATTCGCAAGGGATCAACCAGTCGAGCAGCGGCGTCGACAAGGTCAATTCGATCATCAACTGTCATTTGCTGACCGGACGGATCGGGCGGCCCGGTATGGGGCCGTTCTCGCTGACCGGACAACCCAACGCCATGGGCGGCCGGGAAGTCGGCGGGCTGGCCAACCAGCTTGCCGGCCATATGGAGATCGAGAACCCGCAGCACCGCGACATCGTTCAACGCTTCTGGCAATCGCCTGTGATTGCGGACAAGCAGGGCCTCAAGGCCATCGACATGTTCGACGCGATCGCCGATCGGCGCATCAAGGCGGTCTGGATCATGTCGACCAATCCGCTGGTCAGCCTGCCGGATGCCGACCGCGCACGCCGCGCGCTCGAGACTTGTGAGCTCGTCGTCGTCTCCGACTGCATGCGGCATACCGACACCACGCGCCATGCCCATGTGTTGCTGCCCGCGCTCACCTGGGGCGAGAAGGACGGCACCGTCACCAACTCCGAGCGCCGCATTTCCCGGCAACGACAGTTCCTGCCGGCGCCCGGCGCTGCAAGGGCCGATTGGCGGACCGTCTGCGACGTCGCCCGGCGCATGGGTTTTTCGGGGTTCGACTACCCGAGCGCTGCGGCGATCTTCCGCGAGCACGCCGGGCTTTCGAGTTTCGAGAACAACGGGACGCGCGATTTCGATCTGTCCGCCCTGAACACGCTGGACGATCGCGCCTATGATACGCTCACCCCGATCCAGTGGCCGGTGACGCGCGAATATCCGACCGGCACGCCGCGGATGTTCGAGACGCGCGAGTTCTTCACAGCCGACCGCAAGGCCCGTTTCGTGCCGGTGACGCCGCGTGCTGCCGTCAACGCGACCAGCCGCGACTATCCGCTGGTGCTCAATACCGGGCGGATCCGCGATCAATGGCACACCATGACGCGCACCGGGAAATCGCCGCGGCTGCTGGCGCACATCTTCGAGCCCTGCGCGGAATTTCATCCCGACGATGCACGCGCGGCCGGCGTCGAGAATGGCGGGCTCGCGCGGCTGACCAGCCCTTGGGGCGAGATGGTGGCGCGCGTCGTCGTCACTGCCGAGCAGCGGCGCGGCTGCGTGTTCGTGCCGATGCACTGGAACGGCGAGTATGCCGGCGACGGCCGGGTCAACGCGCTGGTCAATCCGGCCACCGATCCGATCTCTGGACAGCCTGAGTCCAAGCACACGCCGGTCAAGGCGGCCGCTTACTTGCCGAAATGGCATGCCTTCATCCTCAGCCGCCGGGAGATCGAGCGCCCAGCCGCGGGGTATTGGGTCGGCGGCCTTTCAGGGACGTGCTGGCGGATGGAGCTCGCCGGCGACGAGCGGCCGCCGAGCTGGCGCGATTGGGCGCGGGCGCAACTCCGCGTCGGACACGACATCGAATGGATCGCCTATCGCGATCCGAAGGCAGGCCGTTTCCGCTACGCCGCCGTTCGCGACGGCCGGCTGGAAGGTTGCGTGTTCATCGCGCCCGATCACAGGCTGGTTTCGCGGTCGTGGCTCTCCGGCCTGTTCGCGGAGCAGGAATTGTCGCCGAATGCGCGGATGTCGCTGCTGACGGGCCAGCCGTTGGATGCCGGCCAGGACATCGGGCCGATCGTCTGCTCGTGCTTCGGCGTTGGCCAGCACCAGATCTCGGCCGAAATCCATAAAGGGGCGGCTAGCGTCGACGACGTCGGCCGACGCCTGAAGGCCGGCACCAATTGCGGCGCCTGCAAGCCGGAGATCGGGAAGCTATTGCGTGGCGCGGCCGTACGCGACCCGCATCCGGCATGAAGCGGCCCACAGGTCGGCGCGTTCCGATCAATCAAAAGTCCCTTGCCGGACGATGGTCCGGGCTCTTGCGGCTTCGTCGCTAATTTCTGATCGCATAAAGCGGGGTTCGGAGCGTGAGCTGATAGGACGGTTTCGGAGCCCATGCGATCTGCGCGGTGACGCCGAACAAACGGTTGTCGTTGTCGTCCATCCGGTCGAGGTCGAACCGGACGATCGGCTGCGTGAATGCAGGAAACGGCGTCAGATTTAGAAGCTGCGCACCGCCAAAGGATTGCACGCCGAAGCGGCCAGTGAGCTTCCAGTTGTTGTCCCATTGATAATAGCCGCCGACATAACCGATGATATCGGGATTCACGCGGGCGAACGGGGTATCGACCAGGACTCTCGTGTATTGCGCGCCAGCGAGCAGCCCGCGCGTCTCGTCCGCGTTCAGCGCGTAGCCCGCCTCGAGAATGGTGTTGTAGGCCGTCGTGGCGAGCGGCGCGGCCGAAATCGATCGTGTCGCGTTGGATTGAACGGTGATGGTCGGAAACATTCCGCCGTTCTGCTGATAGATGTCGGCCTGGAATCCGACGGTAAAGCTGTAGATCGTGAAATCAGTCCAGGGACCGGTGCCGGTCTGCGAGGAGCCGCCGCTGACGCCGCCATAGACCGAGAGCCGATCGTTGACATCGACCGTCACCGGGAGATCGACAGAGAGGCTTCGGCTGGACGGCGAGGTGAGGGTTCGGAGCGAGGACAAGTTCTCCAATGTCGACAACAATGGCGGCGTACTGAATCCGATCGAGAGCGCGCCGGCGGGCAGCGTCGAGTAGTTGGTTCTCATATCGAGGTAGAAATTCGGCAGGGCCGGCTTGGCTGTGGCCCCATCCTCGTCGTCTACGGCCTCGTCATTACCAAGGGCGAGACCGGACAGGCACATTGACGCCAGCGCGCCGAGCACCACGCGTCTGACAGTTCGCGCCGGCCCGAATGGCAGGCGGCCACGTGCAGGGGGATTGGTAAGACTCGTGCTCAATCGATGACGCCCTTGACCAGCCGAGATGACCATTTGGCCGCGGAGAATACAAGAAGCCGCCGCCAGACGAGGGGCGATCTCGCGGCAACTGTGGCGTGTTTGCGCGGTCTGGACAAATTGACCCAGGTCAAGGGATTCCGGCGACAACGGCTTAGGAAAAAGACAGCAACTCAGGAATGAAGAATGCGAAAAGCACGAAATGTCTCGCAGCGGCCGCCGCAATCGCCGTCGGACGCGCGTCCCCCTTCATGGTCGCCGCCCAGACATCGCAAAAAATCTCGCCTGGGCTTGCCGCCATCATGAGCGCGGTCAAGCTGTGGACCGCGGCTCGGCAGCAAAACTGGGAGCTGGCGGCTTACGAACTGGAGCTGTTGAAGGCGGGCCTCACGGATGCGGTCGGGCTGTATGCCGACATACCCGTACCCAATATCGCGATGGTCGATCGACCCATCAAATCACTCGACAGTGCGATCACGGCCCGCAATGGCGCAGCATTCGGCAAGGCGTTTGGCGAACTCACTGCCGGATGTAATTCCTGCCATCAATCGGTCGGCCGCAGCTTCATCGTGATGACGGTCCCCACGGCGTCGCCTTTCGGTAATCAATCGTTCGCGCCGCGCTAGGACAGAGCGCCGCGATGGCGGCCAAGCCGAGAACGGCGCCGCCATGGAGCCCGTGTTGTCGGCAGCGTCGGCTGCCAGAGTGTTGGCTGTCAGCAGCCGATCTTGCTGGCCTTCTCGATTGCAACGGACAACGCGAGTTTGGTTTCCTCCACGATGTCCTCGACCAGTTCTTCCCGGCTGACATGCGCAGCCTGGCCGGTGAGCAATCCCTGTTCGGCGAGCATGACCACGCCGTGTAGCGAGGCCCAAATCTTCAAGGCGCTACGCTCGCGCAAGAGCCCGACGGCAGGCGCTTCAAGCGCTTCCACCAGGAGCTCGAACGTCTCCATTGCCGCGCTGTGCAGTTCGCTGCCTTTTGGCGCGCACGCCATGGTTCGCGACGCGAACATCAGGCGATAGATGCCGTTGCGGCGCAGGCCGAAATCGAGCGTGAGCTGCGCGAAGCGTGACAGCTTCGACTGTTTCGACGGCTTTTCAATCGCCGCACGCATCATGGCGCTGAACTGGCGGAACGCTTCGGCGGTGACAGCCGTCAGCAGCGTCTCGCGATCGGCAAAATGCTTGTAGGGCGCCGGCTGCGAGACGCCGAGCTTCTTGGCCAGCGCGCTGATACTGATCGCTTCGGGACCACCCAGTTCCACTTCATGCAACGCGGCCTGGACCAGGGCATCACGAAGATCCCCGTGGTGATAGGCATTCAGCGCTTTGCGTGCAGGTCGAGGCGGCATTCAGCATCATGCTCTATAACTTTTGACTTGACAGCACAACGGCGGCGCGAATGTAATATGATATAACTTCGCGGTGCTCTGGCGGGTCTGTGCCGCTGCGCCGACGGAAAGGCAGCGCGAGACAATGCGCGCCACAAAGAGGGGAAACGCTGCGATGGCCGGAAAGCTGAAGATCCGCGTCGACCAGGACAAATGTCAGGGCCACGCACGCTGCAAATCACTGGCACCGGAACTGTTCGAGCTCGACGAATTCGGCAACGCGCACGAAGTCGGCGACGGCTCCGTGCCTGCGGGTCTGGAAGACAAGGCCTGGCTTGCTCAGAGCAACTGTCCCGAGATCGCGATCGAGGTGACCGAGGAATAGCCCGGTCCCAATACCGATTTGATTCCACCTGGATCTGAACGAACCAAACAGAGGATTTGCTCCGATGTCCGATTCCGCCAGCATCATGCCCGAACATCCGCCGGTCACCGACTGGGTCAACGATTTCGACCACACCGATCCGACATGGACGGAGAACCCGTTTCCGATCTGGGAAAAGCTGCGCGCGGCTTCGGCCGTCGTTCACACCGAGCGCTTTCTCGGCTGCTACATGCCGACCACCTACCAGGCGGTGAAGGAAATCGCCTACGACACCGAGCACTTCTCTTCCCGCCGCGTGATCGTGCGCGACGTTCGCCCGGAGATCACGGCCCGCGCGCCACCGATCACCTCCGATCCGCCCGAGCACAAGCCGGCCAAGCAAATTCTGCTCCCGCCGTTCACCCCGGACGCGATGAAGAAGCTCGAGCCGCGTGTACGCGCGATTTGCAATGAGCTGATCGACGAGTTCATTGCCGACGGCAAATGCGACGCCGCCGCGCGCTACACCAAGCACGTTCCGGTGCGTGCGATCGCGCACATGCTTGGGATTCCCGAGAAGGACGGCGATCTCTTCATCAAATGGATTCACGGCATCCTCGAGCTCGGCATCAAGGACGACAATGCGCTGATGGAGGCGGTGAGGGAGATGACCGGCTATTTCGCCGGCCATCTCGAGCAGCGCAAGAGCAATCCGACCGACGATCTGATCTCGACGTTGATGAAGGCGAAAGACAGGGATGGAAATCCGTTGGCGGACGAACATGTGCTGGGCTCGCTGCGGCTGCTATTGATCGCCGGCATCGACACCACCTGGAGCGCGATCGGATCTTCGCTGTGGCATCTGGCCAAGACACCGGCGGACCGCGAACGCCTCGTCAAGGAGCCGGAATTGATGCCGCTCGCCGTCGAAGAGTTGCTGCGCGCCTATTCGCCGGTGACGATGGCGCGCGAGGTGATGAAGGAGACCACGATCAGCGGCTGCCCGGTCAAGCCCGGCAACATGGTGCTGCTGTCGTTTCCGGCCGCCAACCGCGATCCCGCCATGTTCCCCGATGCCGACAAGGTGGTGATCGACCGCAAGGAAAATCGCCATGCTGCATTTGGCCTCGGTATTCACCGCTGCGTCGGCTCCAACCTCGCGCGCATGGAAATGACGGTTGCGATCGAGGAATGGCTGAAGCGGATTCCGGATTTCAGGCTCGATCCGGCCGGCAAGGTCACCTGGTCGGAAGGCACCGTTCGCGGCCCGCGCCAATTGCCGCTGCTGTTCGGGAAGGCGAACTGATTGCAACACCGGCGTGGCCCGACCTCCCCCGCTTGCGGGGGAGGTCGGATCGCATCGTCAGATGCGATCCGGGTGGGGGCTCTCTCCATACGAACAGCGTGACTCGCGGCGACGCCCCCACCCCAGCCCTCCCCCGCAAGCGGGAGAGGGAGTGGAGTTCCGACGCGGCGGCTCTTCGATCTAATGCGCTGCTGCCACTTGACCTCGATCTTCGCGTCGCTGAACGGTGGGATTTATAAGAAACAAGAGGCGAAGAGATACCGCCGGCAGCAGACGGGAGATCGTTATGAGCCGTATCTTTGGCGCGGTTTGCCAAAATGGATACGTGGTACGGGACATCCGTGCCGCCATGGATCACTGGGTCAATGTGATGGGCGTCGGGCCCTGGTATTATATCGAGAAGGTCAAGACCGACTACTTCCGCCATCGCGGACAGGACTCCGCCATGGAGATGAGCGTGGCGCTCGCCAATTCCGGCGATCTCCAGATCGAACTGATCCAGCAGCGCAACAATGCGCCCTCGATGTACAAGGAGTTTCTCGACTCCGGGCGCGAAGGATTGCAGCACATGTCGTACTGGACCCGGGACTACCAGGCTCTCTACGACCGCGCATTGTCGCTTGGCTATAAAGTGGGACACGAGGGCCAGATCGGCGGCGAGCAGGGCCGCTTCGCCTATTTCGATACGCAAGCCCATCCCGGCACGGTGGTAGAGATTTCCGACATCAGCGGCAGCAAGGGAAGTTTTTTCGAGCACATCCGCCGGGTTGCGAAAGATTGGGACGGCTCCGATCCGATCCGCGAAGTCGGCGGCCGCTGAGCGATCCGCGATCCGGCAACTGTGAGGTAAGTTTAGGACCAGAGCGCGGAGGCGTCCGCACGGGGCAACAAGAACAGGAACGTAAGGAAAAGCGGATGGCAAGACTTCCCCTGATCGACCCAGCGGCCACCAGTGGCGACATACGCGCGTCCTTCGACAGGATGCCGGTCGTGCTGAACATCTTCCGGATGATGGCGCATGCGGAGGCCAATTTCATTCCGGCGATGCGGTTCGCCAATTCGATCCTGCACCGCCAGAAGCTCAGCCACGTCAATCGCGAATTGCTGATCCTCCAGGTCGCACAATGGGAGCACGGCGAATATGAGTGGCGGCAGCATGTTCCGATCGCGCTCGGCGTCGGAGTTACCCAGCGGCAGATCGACTGCATCGAACAGGGCAAATACGAGGACGCCGCCTTCAATGCCGCCGAAACGGCGCTGCTGGGTTTCGGCCGCGAAGTGATCGAGAACGTGCGCGTTGCCGAACCTGTTTTTGCCGCCATGCGCAAGCATTTCAGCGAGCAGGAGATCGTCGAATCGATACTCGCGATCGGCTTCTACATGACAATGGCGCGGCTGACGGAAGCGACCGGAGTTGACCTCGATCCTGCCGCTGGGATGACCGTCTTCGAAGGCGGCCAGAAGCGATCGGGTTGAGAAGGTCCTTTCAGGCGGTCACGGTGGATTGACCGACGCGGCTCTCGACATAGCGCAGCAGCCGCTCGGTTCCAGCCAGCGCAGCCGTGGCATCACCGCGCGACAGCGCTAGCGCGATGTCGATGTGCGCCTCCACGCCTTCCTGCGACAACGTTCGACCGTGATGGGTAAACCAGAAGCGGCGATTGAGCGGAGCGATCACCTGCATCATCGAACCCGCAAGTTCGTTCCGGCAAGCGGCAACGCAAAGGCGATTGAATTCTGCATCGAGCCGAGCGAAGGCGTCGAAGTCATGCGTGCGCAGCGCAGTCTTCATTCGGGCGGCGATCTCGCCAAACCGCCTGCGTTCGGATTCGCTGGCCCGCACGGCCGCCGTCTTTATCACCAACGTCTCGATCGCGCGGCGCGTTTCGATCAGCATCACCTCTTCCTCGGGCCTGATCGGCGTGACGATGCAGCCGCGGCGGGGCAGGACCAGCAGAAGCCGTTCCCGCGCCAGCCGCTGCATGGCTTCCCGCACGGGAGTGCGGCCGATTCCAAGCTGGGCTGAAAGCTCGGCCTCCGACACCGGCGTGCCCGGCGCCAATTGCAGCGTGGCGATCATCTCTTCGAGCAGGTTATAGGCCCGATCCGTCAGGCTTTCGGCTTCCGCCGGCTGCTGTTTGCGCGCTTTGGGTTTCCTTGAGGCTTTGGACAAGGCGTCTGGTTCCGGCTCGAATCACGGTTGACGAAGTGCATCTGATATATTATCTGATATATCAGATGCCGTGCCGTCCGAATGAGTCGGGTAGGCATGGCGGGCAATGTATCCGGGAGCGAGAATGACCGCACGTCCTCCGGTTTCTGACTGGGCCACGGATTGGGATCATCTCGATCCGGCCTGGACCACCGACCCCTATGGGATCTGGGACGGTCTGCGGCAGCGATGTCCGATCGCCCATACGGACCGCTATAGGGGGGTCTACTTCCCGACGCGCTATCAGGACATCCGCGACATCGCCTACGATTACGAAAATTTTCGTCGCGCCGCGTGGTGGTCCGCGAAAGCGACTACCGGGTGAATTCGCCGCCGATCACGTCGGATCCGCCTGACCACCGCCCGATGCGGATGGTCCTGATCCCGCCCTTCACGCCGCAGGCCGTCGCGAAGCTCGAAGCAAAGGCGCGGGCAGTTTGCAATGAGCTGATCGACCGCTTCGTCGCCAATGGCATATGCGACGGTGCGGTCGACTACGCCCAGAACATTCCCGTGCTGATCATCAGTCACATGCTCGGGATTCCGGCCGAGCACGGCGATCAGTTTCGCGAATGGATCACGATGGCGCTGCAGACCGGCGTCACCGACGAAGCGGCGCTTCGGCAGGCGGAGGAGGCGATCGCCGCCTATTTCGAGGTGCAAATCAAGGCGCGCCGCGAAGATCCGGGCGAGGATCTCGTCAGCTTCCTGATCGCAGCGCGTTCGCCCGATGGCAAACCATTCTCGGACCGCCAGGTTCTTGGTGCATTACGCCTGCTGCTGGTGGCCGGCATCGATACCACCTGGAGCGCGATCGGATCATCGCTGTGGCATTTGGCGACGCACGAGCAGGATCGGGCAAGGCTCGTGGCGGACCCGGAATTGATTCCAACCGCGGTGGAAGAACTGTTGCGTGCCTATGCGCCGGTGACGATGGCACGGGAGATCGCGAAAACGACAGATGTCGGCGGCTGTCAACTGCGGGAAGGACAGATGGTGCTGCTGTCGTTTCCCGCCGCCAATCGCGATCCCGGAAAATTTCCCGATGCGGACAAGGTCGTGATCGATCGCAAGCACAATCCGCATGCCGCCTTCGGTCTCGGAATTCACCGCTGCATCGGCTCGAATCTCGCGCGGATGGAAATGGTGGTGGCGTTGCAGGAATGGCTGAAACGCATTCCTGTCTTCAGCCTCGATATTTCGAAGCCCACCACCTGGTCGCAAGGTACGGTTCGAGGCCCGCGCAATCTGCCGATTAGGATCGGATGAGCCGAACGTTCGTCGGTTTGTATACAGTAAGAACTTGAGAGAAGGACCAGCCATGGGCGTATCGTTTGAACGAAGCCACGATATCATGATCGAGACTCCGCCCTCGGCGGTCTATGACTATGTCTGCAATCCGAATTCCTGGCCGGAGTGGCTCGCCGCCTCCCATCACATCGACGGCGAAAACCGCCCCCTGCTGCGCGGCGAGACCTTTCGCGAGAAGTGGCACATCAAGCGCGGCGAGGTGAATCTGGCGTGGGTCGTGACCGAAAGCGATCCGTCCAGGGCCTGGACCGTTGAAGCCGATACCGATTTCATCGGCAAGATCGTCATCCGCTACATTTTTGAGGCGACCGCAACCGGCACGAAATATACGCGGACGTTATGCAACCCCGACCGGCCGTCGGCGCCAAGCCCTGCGCAGATCGCCCGGATGGATGAAGAGGCGGCGATCGGACTTCAAAACATCAAATGCAACGTCGAGAAGCGTTTCCTTGCGCTGTTCGAAACCGGCCGGGCATAACCGCATGAGCGAAAACCGCGTTCTCATCGTGAAAATCGATCCGGAAAAGTGTCAGGGCCATGCGCGCTGCCATGCCCTGGCGACTGAATTGTTCGAGCTGGACGAATTCGGCAACGCACGCGTCCGCGGCTCCGGCCAAATTCCACCCTCGCTCGAAGACCAGGCATGGATTGCGAGAGCCAATTGTCCCGAACTGGCGGTCGAGATCGTCGAACAGGCGAAGGCTCCGGACTGATAGCTGCGCATTGACCGCTCCGCCTGTTGCAGCGATCATCGACGGTTCAAGCGCAACGATGGCGTGGAGCGAAAACAATGACAGGTGAGCCCGGTTCGAGCGGTCCGCGACCATTAGGCGAAATCGCCAGCTATCACGCCCACATCTACTACGACCCAGCGACCACGCGGGCCGAGGCCGAGCAGTTGCGTACCTGGATCGGGGAGCGCTTTTTGGTCACGCTCGGACGGTGGCACGACGTCAAGATCGGGCCGCACGATCAGGCCATGTACCAGGTCGCCTTCGCCCGCGAGGTGTTCCCCGAACTGGTGCCCTGGCTGATGCTCAACCATGGCAAATTGAGCGTTCTGGTCCATCCGAATACGACCAACCCGCGCCGGGATCATCTGGCCGATCCAGTCTGGATCGGGCCGGCGCTGGCCGTACATGGCGATAAGCTGCCGGAGCACGCCGAGATGGAGGAGGCGCCCGCGCCGAATACCAGTCCAATTCTCCGGCCTTGAGCGCGGCTCCGCCGGTCGGAAGCCCCGTCCGGCTTGCCAACCCAAGGCTTGAACCTGCGGATTTGGCCGGTCATGATGGCCGGGAGCGCCTGTCTCGATTATGCCTTACTTTGGTTTGCATTATGGTGGGAATTATTCGGTGAATCCCTTAGGAATCATTCGATTCCGAAGCGCCGAGCCGGGGACGGATGGATAGAGCGAAGACCAGCACAGCCGGGCTTGCGTCAAGTCGCGGTAGCCGATTGCTCCGTGAGACGGCATTCGGCACGGCGGCGCTCGCCATGGCGCTGGGGTTGGCCGCCTGGGTGACCGATTTCGACGTGGTCGGCCTAGTCAAGCCCGCTTCCGCGAATGTCGGCAGCACATCCTCGTTCGACGAGCGCTTCGGCCCGGGCTCGGTGCGCCGTTCGCTGGCCATCAACTACCCCTGGCGTGCCGCCGCGCGCCCGCAGCGCGCAGACTTCGATGCGGAGTTCGCGTACATCGAAATCCTGTTGGGCGGACAATCGCGAGAGGAGCAATCGCGCGAGGAGAACGTTCAGCCCCCGCCGCCGGCCCCGACGGTCGAAGCGGCCATCCCGCTCCCGAGGTCCCGGCCGGTCCTGGCCAACCTTCAGTCGACGAGAAACGATCCGCCACCGGCCTCGTCCGACAACCGCACCATGTTCGAGAAGCTCGCCGATCTGGTGCCGATGCGCTTCTCGCTGGCGTCGCTGACGCCGGCGGATGGGCTGCTCAGCGAGCGCAAGGATCTGGCGGCGCTGGGCTATGACAGTCAGACCGCTGTCTACGACATTTCGGCCCGCGCCGTTTACCTGCCGAGCGGCACCAAACTCGAGGCACACTCGGGCCTGGGCAGCCTGATGGACAATCCGGCGCATGTCGACCAGCGCATGGTCGGCGCGACGCCGCCCAACGTCTACGATTTGAAGCCGCGCGAAAAACTGTTTCACGGTGTCGCGGCGCTGCGCATGACGCCGATTGGCGAGAACGAAATGCACGGGCGAACGGGCCTGCTCGTGCACAGTTACCTGCTCGGGCCCAACGGCGATTCCAACGGCTGCGTCTCGATCAAGGATTACGACAGGTTCCTGCAGGCTTACCGGAACGGCGAGGTCAAGCGGCTTGTCGTCGTGCCGAGTCTGCGCGAAGGCCTCACCGCGTCGCGGCGTTCGCCATCTCCGTCATGACCGCAGTTGCGGGCGATGCCGCCGATTCCGACACGCCGTTGCGGGCCATCTTCAAGATCAGCCTGAACGGCAAGACGGAGTCGATCGCGACCGTCGGCCAGGCCTATCGCTTCATCACCACTCTCTCCTCGATCGAATGGATCGAATTCCGCGCGCTGCATGCCCATGCGGTGCAAGCACTGCAGGGCGCCGCTGATAACGCGATGCTGACCGTACAGGCGACCGACGCGCTACGTGCATTGTTCGTCCGCGCGAAACTGTTGTGAGGCCCGCCAGGCTGCCCGTGACGCGTTGGTCTGCCCGGCTTGTCGGTGGAGCCTTCCCGCGGCTATGCATCATGGACGCTTGAGAAAATATGTCCCAAGGGGAGTGCCCGCATGCCTGCAAGTCACGCCGAGGTTGAAGACGATCGCCGGATCCGGGAATTGTTGCAGAACTGGGCGATCTGGCGCGATGCCGGAGACTGGGAGCGTTTTCGCACGGTCTGGCATCCGGACGGCCGCATGATGGCGACCTGGACGCAGGGCACCGGCGACGAGTTCATCGAAATCAGCAAGCAGGCCTGGGCCAAGGGGATCAGCATCCTGCATTTCCTCGGCGGCATCTCGGTCGACCTCGCGGGCGCCCGCGCGATTGCGCAGACCAAGATGACGATCTCACAGCGTGCCGAGGTCGAGGGCGTCCTGTGCGACGTGCTCTGCACCGGGAGATTCTACGACTTTCTCGAAAAGCGGGAGGGGCGCTGGGGTATCGTGCTGCGCCAGCCGATCTATGAGAAGGACCGCATGGACCCCGTCACGCCGGGCACGGCGCCGGTGCTGGACAAGGCTCTCCTCGAGCAATTCCCGCCGGGTTACCGCCATCTCGCCTATTTGCAGACCCGCATCGGCTATACGGTGAAGCGAGACATGCCAGGCCTGAAGGGACCCGAGGTCGAGGCTTTGTATGCGCGCGGCGCGGCGTGGCTGCAAGGCAAGCCGCTTAGCTGATCTCCTTGCGTACGGTTGCTGCCGCGTCGCACATCGCCTTCAGCTTCCCAAACGCGACGTGGCGCGGCATGTATTTCATGCCGCAATCGGGCGCGACGACCAGCCGGTCGGCCGCGACATGCTTCAAGCCGTTGCGGATGCGGTCCGCTACCAGATCCGCGGATTCGATCTCGGGATTGCCGAGGTCGAGCACGCCGAGCATAATCTTCTTCGACGACAGGTCCTTGAGCACGCCGAGGTCGAGTTTCGGCTGCGCCGCCTCGATCGAAATCTGTTCGGCGCTTGTGTCGGCAAGTTCAGCAAGGAAGGAATAGCCGGCCGGCTTGGTCGAGCCGGGGACGACTGCGGCATAGCCGAAGCACAGATGCACCACGGTCGGCACCGTGATGCCGTGCAGGGCGCGGTTGATCGCCTTGACGGCGTAGCGGCGCGCGAGATCCGGGTTGTTGCGCACCCAGGGCTCGTCGAGTTGGATCACGTCAGCGCCGGCCTTTTGCAAATCCAGCGCTTCGGCGTTGACGGCTTCGGCAAATGCCATCGCCAGTTCTTCATCGTCCTTGTAGTACTCGTTCTTCGCCTGCTGGCTCATCGTGAACGGGCCGGGCAGGGTGATCTTGGCCGCCTGATCGGTATTCTGCCGCAGAAATTCCATGTCGTGCAGCTCGACCGGGCCGCGGCGCCTTACCGGACCGACCACACGCGGCACCGGCGTCTCGTGTCCGCTGCGCGACGTGATCATCGCCGGATTTTCGTCATCGATGCCTTCAAGTGCAGTGGCGAAGCGATTGGAATAGCTTTCACGGCGGATTTCGCCGTCGGTTACGATGTCGATGCCGGCGCGCTCCATGTCCCTGATTGCAACGATGGTGGCGTCGTCCTGCGCTTCCTCCAGATGCTCCGCGGGCAGCCGCCACATCGCATGCAGGCGCGTGCGGGGCACGACCTTTGACAGCATCGCGCGATCGACCAGCCATTCCGGCTGCGGGTAGCTGCCGACGACGGTGGTGGGAAGCAGGTGTTTTGGCAGGTTCATGATCGTCTCCGTGTTCTTGTTATTGCGCTCTTCGATCTTCAAGCCGCGCGCGTTGCGGCCGCTGCGACCTCGTCCTTCACGGGATTGCGCAGCACGCCGATGCCGGATACCTCGACCTCGACCACGTCGCCATCCTTCATCCACAGCGGCGGCGTGCGATAGGCGCCGACGCCGCCGGTCGTGCCGGTGACGATGACGTCGCCCGGAACCAGTTCGGTGAAGGTCGAGCAGTAGGCGATCAAGGCTGGGACATCGAACACGAGGTCCGAGATCGGCGCGGCCTGCACTTCGACGCCGTTGAGACGGGTCGTAATGGCCTGCTTGCTGATATCGGGGATTTCGTCCGTCGTGACCATCCACGGCCCGAACGCTCCGGTGCCGACAAAATTCTTTCCCGGCGCGAACTGCGATGTGTGGCGCTGCCAGTCGCGGATGCTGCCGTCATTGTAGCAGGCATAGCCCGCGACATGCGCCAGCGCCTCTTCGCGCGAAATCCGGCGGCCGGCCTTGCCTATGATGACGGTCATCTCGCCCTCAAAGTCGAAACGTTCGGATTCCAGCGGCCGGATCATCGGCTGGCCGCCGCCGACCTGGCTATTGGCGAAACGGGTGAAGATCATCGGGTGCGGCGGTGTGGGGTGGCCGCTCTCGGCAAGGTGCGTGGCGTAGTTGACGCCGATACAGAAGATCTTGTCGGGATCGGGCACGGTCGGCAGCAGCTCGATTTCGGCCAATGCGTAATCGGGACGCTCACTCTGCAGTGCTTTCAGTTCGTCGAGCGATCCCCTGGCGAGCAGCGACTTCAGGGTCGGATAAGCCTTAAGCCGTTTTTCGGCATCGATAATGCCTGCGTTCGTGACCAGGCCGTAGGTTGCCGTCTGACCTGCCTTGAAACTCGCGATCCTCATGTTGTGACACTCTCTTCGACGTTGGAAACGTAGGGCTGGATGGGCAGCACGATCTCGCCCGACCGGATCGGGACGCAGTCCGGCGGGAAGTCCTGATGGAAGTGCGCGCCGGTTTCCGCTGCGCGGTCGAGAAAGCGTTCGAGGTGATCCATGGCGCCACTCGGAAGATCGTGCAGCACCATCAGGCTCCACGGCTGCGAGCCGCACAGCTCGAGGGCTCGGTCGACCCAGCCGTCGGGATCGTCCCAGTCGCGCGGGATCGCGTTCCAGAGCACGCAGCTATGCCTGTTGCGGATGAGATAGTCGACCGCGGAGGGCTTCAACAGCCGCTGATCGAGATTGCCGCCACCGCCGAACGGCCGAAACCAGCGCTGCGCGTGGGCAAGATCGCCGATCGCGTCCTGCGTCCGGCCGATCTCGCTTTGTGCCGCGTTCGGATCGCGTTGCTGCCCGAGCGGCACGGTGTGCGTAAAGGTGTGATTGCCGATCCAGTGGCCTTCATCATGCGCGCGTGCGGCCAGCCGGCGGCGTTCACCATCGCCGAGCTTTTCGCCAATCACGAAGAAGGTCGTCTTGATGCCGCGTTCGCGTAAGATATCGAGCACGCGCGGCGTGACACCGGGCTCGGGACCGTTGTCGAATGTCAGCGTCAGGTCGAACACGCAGCCCTCCGTCAGGTCGCAGGCTGCAGGGCAGCCGGCGCGACTTCGCCCGCGGACTCTTGGCCGGCGCGTGTGCCGGTCTGCCAAATCGCGGCCTTGCGCTCGATCCATTTGATGGCGGCGTTGAAGGCGACCGCCATCGCCAGCACCAACAGCACGCCGGCGAACACGTGCGGGCTGTCGAGAATGGTGCGGTAGCGCGAGATCAGATAGCCGATGCCCGCGGACGAGATCAGCATTTCCGATACCACCACGCCGACGATCACGAGCGCGCCGCCGACGCGCAGTCCCGACAGCACCGTCGGGATCGCCGCCGGAATGATGACGCGAACCAGCCGCTGGCTCAGCGTCGCGCCCATGCTGCGGGCGGCCAGCAGCAACTGCGGATCGATGGTCTGGATGCCTGCGGCAGTCGCCAGCATTGTCGGCAGAAAACCATAGATCGAAGCGAATGCGATCTTGGATTCCGAGCCGATGCCGAGCCAGACCGTGAAGACGGGATAGAGGATGACCAGCGGCACCGCATAGAGGCTCGAGACCATCGGCATGATCAGGATGCGCGGCCGCGGCAGGCTGCCGACGATGGCGCCGAGCAGGATGCCGCCGCCGCAGGCGAACGCCATCGAGATCGCGACTTCGTAGAGCGTGACGGCAAGGGCGTGGCCGTATTCGCCCGCCTCGTTCCATCCGGCCGCGAGCGTGGATGATAGCGACGGCAGAAACAGTTCCGGAATCAAGCCGGCGCGCGGCAGGATTTCCCACAGCGCGATCAGGCCGATCACGATCAATCTGCGAAGCGTTGCCGCGCTCATCTCTGCCTCACGCCGATTTGCGGATGTGTCGCCAGATGCGGTCGCGCAGGCTGCCGAAGGCGTCGCCGCTCAGCATCTCGTAGGTACGCGGGCGGGGCAGCGAGACCTGCAGATGATCGACGATGCGGCCGGGGCGCGGCGACATCACGATCACCTCATCGGCGAGATAGACCGCCTCCGTCAGGCTGTGGGTGACGAACACCACCGTTTTGCCGGTCGCCGCCCAGATGCGCAGCAGCTCGTCGCCCATTGTCATCCGGGTCTGTTCGTCCAGCGCGGCGAACGGCTCGTCCATCAACAGCACCGGCGGGTCCTGCACCAGGCCGCGCGCAATCGAGACGCGCTGCTTCATGCCGCCGGACAGTTCATGCGGATGGCGCTTGCCAAAGCCGTCGAGGCCGACCAGTTTCAACGCATCCTGCGCCCTGGCGCGGCGATCGGCTTTTGTGACGCCACGCAGCGCCAGCGGAAACTCGACATTCTCTTCCGCCGTCAGCCAGGGAAACAGGCTGGCCTCCTGAAACACCACGCCGACCCGGTTCGGATCGGGCTCGGGGATCGGCGCGCCGCTGATGGTGATCGTGCCGGAGGTCTGCTGGCGCAAACCCGCCATCATCATCAGAAGCGTCGACTTGCCGCAACCGCTCGGGCCGACCAGCACGACGAAGCGGCCGGGCTTGACGTCGAGCGAAACGTCTTCCAGCGCCACGACATCCTGTGTCGTGGTCTTGAAGATCTGCCCGACATTGCGGACTTCGATCGCGCCGGCCGGCTTCAGCGGAGTTATGTTCGCCAATGGCTGCATCGTGTCTCCACCCATCTGACCAGTTCATTGAAGGCAATCGCGATGGCCGCGATCATCACCACGCCGGCCAGCAGTTGCTTCATCTGGAAGTTCTCGCCCCAAGTCGCAATCTGGTGCCCGATCCCGTCGCGCGAGGCGTACATTTCGGCGAGGATGACGCCGGTAAGATTGAAGATCATCGAAATCCGCAACGCCTCCAGCAGAACGGGGAGCATGCTAGGCAGATATACCCGGAACGCGGTCTGGACAGGCGTCGCGCCGTAGGAACGCGCCACGGTCAAATGCTCGACCTTGACCGACTCCACCGCGGTCGTGGTCGACATGATCACGATGAAGATCGTCGAGAAGAAACCGAAGCCCACCTTCTGCGAAAAGCCGACTCCGAACACCAGGATGAACATCGGCAGGAAGATTGACTTCGGAATGCTGAACGCGAAGAACAGCAGCGGCTTTGCCACCTCGGCAAAATAGCGATTCTCCGCGATCAGGAAGCCGATCAGCGCGCCGACGGGAACGGCGAGCGCGAACGCGGTCACCACCTCGCTCGCGGTGACCGCGAGATCCTTGCGCACGCTCGCCCGCTGCAGGAGATCGCCCAGCGTTGCGAGCGTATCGGTGGCGGAGGGAAGCAGGCGCGGATTGACGATGCCGGTCCGCGACAGGATCTCCCATATCGCAAACAGCGCCACCACGATGGCGACCCGCGCCGCCTTTACGCCAAGGCCTGCTCGCATCGCGCCTGCCTCAGAACTTGGTCGGAACCGGTTTGAACTGCGTCGAGATGATCTCGGCAGCGGGCCCAAGGTCCTTCATGCCGCCGGCCTTGGCCATGTCGAGCGCGAGCTGGAGCTGCTCCGCGATCTTCGGCCCATCCATGCTGCCGTCGGTTTCCAGCTTCATGATCGTGTTCTCATATTCCAGCGCGGCGATCTCGGCGGGAATTTCATAGAGTTCGGTGATCAGCTTGACGGAAGCATCCTTGTTGGCACGCATGAACATCAGCGCGCCATAGAGCGCATTCAGCGTCTTCTGCACCAACTGCGGTTTCTCCTGCACGTATTTGTCGAGCGCGATCCAGCCGGCGGCGAGGTTCGGCGGCACTTCCTTGGAGAAGTCGAGGACGGTGCGCGCTTCGCCCGATTTGGAGATCTGGAAACTCAGCGGCGAATAAACGACGGCAGCGTCGACATTGCCGGCGAGCAGGTTCGGTACCAGGCCGCCGCCGCCGACGGGGACGCGGGTAAATTCGATCTTCTTGTCCTGCTGGGTCCACAACGCCAGCAGGTCGGAGCCGGAGCCGGCGGAAGTGATGGCGACCTTCTTGCCGTTCAGGTCCTTCACCCCAAGCGTCGATTTCGAAAGCGTCATCAACTGCCAGCCGTAATAGCCCGTGGCGGCGCTCGCCAGCACCTTGGAATTCACGCCCTTCTTGCGCCCGGCCGATACCAGCGAGGTCGCATCGAGAATGACGTCGGCGGCGCCCGCTGCCATTGCCTCGAAGGTCTCGGCGCCGCCGCGATAGATCGTAAGTTCCGCGGAGATGCCTTCCTTCTCGAACAGTTTTTGGCGCACCGCGGTTTCCGCGATCGTCGTCGGCCAGTAGGTTTTCGTCGGAAGCCCGATGCGGACGGTATCGGCAGCTTGCACCGTGCCTGATGCGCTTAGCACGGCGGCGGCGGCAATCGTTCCCAATATGTGGCGTCGCGTGATTTCCATTGTGACGTTCCCTTTGTTTTCTTGATTTGATCTGGTCTTCGAACGGTCGATCAGACAGTGTCGCCACCTCCGAACGTAGCGAGCTCGACGAGGTGCATGGTCGTCATGAAATGCTTCGAGAGCGCCCCGACCGCGGCATCGGCATCGCGCTTGAGCACGGCACGCACGATTGCCGCGTGTTCGGCCCCGACGTCGCGTGTGTGTTCGGTGTTGCGCCGGATCGCAAGCCTTCGATAGCGCTCGCTCTGCTCGTGCAATACGTCGCGGAAGCCGAGCAGCCATTGCGAGCCGCAGGCGTTCACCAGCGTGCGATGGAAGATGCGGTGCCGCACCACCCATTCCTCGTAATGATGGGTCGGGTCGTCGGGGTAGGTGTAGGGCACGGCGCAGAGGGCTGCGAAAGATTTCTCGACCGAGGCAAGCCATGCCGCGTCGCCGCGCTCGATCGAGCGGCGCAGCGCCAGACCTTCGATATCGACGCGGGTCTGCGTCACGTCCCTGAGGTCGGCGGGCGATACCGGGCTGACACGAAAGCCGCGCTGGTCGGACGCTTGCACCAAACCATCCGCGACCAGCCGTGACAGTGCCTCGCGCACCGCGGCGAGGCTGACCGAAAACTGCTTGGCGAGTCCGGCGATATGCAGCTTCTGGCCGGGCAGGAGCCGGGTCGAGAGAATATCCGCGCGCAGCCGTTCCTGAACGGCGGAGGTCAGGCTTCGCGGCCGTTCGTCGGCGAGGCGCTCGCCAAAACTCAACCCGATACTGCTCATGGCGGGCAGCTTGGCGCGAGTAGATGAGATCGTCAATCGAAAATCGATTTTTCTGCTAAGTCGCTGTCTATCCGTTATTTTCTTCTCCGCCTGTTCGCTTTAGGCCTACGAGCCCCGATTATCTCGCGACGAGCCGGATCAAAATCATCGTGACACCGCCCTACGCTTGGTTTAGATAGTTCGCATGCGAAATAAATTCGCTTCATCGATATGAGCCCGCGTCGCGAGCACCGGTTGGTGTTCCTGCTCAACGTCGCGCAGCGCCGGCTGCAGCGCTGGATGGCGGCGCGGAGGCAGAATAGCGGCGTGACTGCCACGCAGGTCGGCTTGCTGTTTATCCTGGGCCAGCGCGACGGCGTGCTGATGGGCGAGGCGGGTGCGGCGCTTGATCTAGGCGCGCCCGGCATCAGCGGATTGGTGGACCGGATGACGGCGGCGAACCTCATCGAGCGGCGGGCCGATCCGGATGACGGGCGCGCGTGGCGTCTCTGGTTGACGCCGGCTGGCCGCACAGCGATGGCTCAGTCGAAAGCGGGGCTCGCCGAGGTCAATGCGCGGCTCACGGAAGGATTTACCGAAGCCGAGATCGATGTCGTCGCGCGCTGGCTCACCACAATGCAAAGCAGATTTCCCAGAGGAGAAGACGAATGACCGAGCATATCAAGATCGAGAAGAGCGACGGGATTTTGAGCCTGACGATGGCTCGGCCCGACAAGAAAAACGCACTTACGAATGCGATGTACGGCGCGCTGGCGGATGCGATCGAGGCTGCAGAGACCGATCCTTCCGTGCGCGTGCTGCTGATCCGCGGCGAGGGCGACATGTTCACCGCCGGCAACGACGTCGGCGAGTTTGCAGCCATTGCGACCGGCGCACTTCAGGGCGAGCGGCATGTCGGCCGCTTCCTGCAGGCGCTTGCACATTCGAGCCGCCCGCTGGTCGCAGCCGTACAGGGGCGCGCCGTTGGCATCGGCACCACGATGCTCCTGCATTGCGATCTCGTCGTGCTGGCGGAGAATGCCCTGCTGTCGACGCCGTTCGTCAATCTCGCGCTGGTGCCGGAAGCCGCCTCCAGCCTGTTGATGCCGCTCCGCATCGGCTATGCCCGCGCCTTCGAGATGTTCGCGCTCGGCGAGGCGGTCGATGCCAAATCCGCATTCGCCTGGGGACTTGCCAACCGTGTGGTGCCGCTCGACAAGCTCGATGCGGAAGCGAAGGCTTTCGCGTCCCGTCTGGCGAAACAGCCGGCGGGCGCCGTCAGCACGACCAAACAGCTGATGCGCAATCCGGAACTTCTGATGGCGCAGATCAAGGCGGAGAGCGAGCAGTTCGCGGCTCGCCTGAAGACGATGGAGGCGCGAGAGGCCTTTGTCGCGTTCGCCGAGCGCCGGCCGCCGGACTTTTTGAAACTGGCCAGCTAGCCGGCGCCGGCTGCAATTGAAGATCGTTTTTCCCCGCCTGCGACTGCGAGGCAATTGACCGCCCGTGGCGGCCCAGCTACCTCTTTGGGCCGCCTGCGGGGGAAACAAATGAACAAGAATAATGAAGCTTCCGAATTCGACTACGTCATCGTCGGCGCCGGATCGGCCGGATGCGTGCTCGCCAATCGCCTGAGCGCCGACGGCAAGCATTCCGTGTTGCTGCTGGAGGCCGGACCGAAGGATACCAATCTCTGGATCCACGTGCCGCTCGGCTACGGAAAACTGTTCAAGGAAAAATCCGTCAATTGGATGTACCAGACCGAGCCGGAACCGGGTCTGCACGGGAGGCAGGTGTTCCAGCCGCGCGGGAAGGTGCTTGGTGGGTCCAGCTCGATCAACGGCCTGCTCTATGTGCGCGGCCAGCATGAGGATTACGATCGCTGGCGGCAGCGCGGCAATGCCGGCTGGGGCTATGACGACGTGCTGCCCTATTTCAAGAAGGCCGAGAACCAGCAGCGTGGCGCCGACAAATATCACGGCACCGATGGGCCGCTGCCGGTATCCGACTGGCGGCATCACGATCCGTTGTCGGAAGCGTTTGTCGTCGCCGCCGCCGAGACCGGCATTCCGACCAACCCCGATTTCAACGGCGCGACCCAGGAGGGCGCGGGATTTTTCCAGACCACGACAAGGCGCGGCCGTCGTGCCAGCACGGCGTTCTCCTATCTTCGTCCCGCCAGGAAGCGGCCCAACCTGCACATCGAGACTTCGGCGCTGGCGCAGCGCCTCCTGTTCGAAGGCCGCCGCGCCAAGGCGGTCGAATACAAGCAGGAAGGCCGCGTGCGCACGGCGCGCGCGCGAAAGGAAATTCTGGTCTCCAGCGGCGCATATAATTCGCCGCAACTGCTGCAGCTCTCCGGTGTCGGACCGGCGGATCTCCTGAGGCAGCACGGCATCGAGGTCGTGCTCGACGCGCCGGGCGTCGGCAACGATCTGCAGGACCACATGCAGGTCCGCCTGATCACGCGCTGTTCGCAAAAATGCACGCTCAACGATGTCGTCAACAACCCGATCCGCAAGATGATGGCCGGCATTCAGTACGCCGCCTTGCGCAAGGGACCGCTGACGATCGCGGCCGGCACGTCGGGGGCTTTCTTCAAGACCAGCCCGCGGCTGGCGTCACCCGACATTCAGATCCACTTCCTGCCGTTCTCGACCGACAAGATGGGCGAGAAGCTGCATGCGCTTTCCGGCTTCACCGCTTCCGTCTGCCAGTTACGCCCCGAAAGCCGCGGCTCGCTGCGTATCAGGAGCGCGGACCCTTCGGTGCCGCCGCAAATCCGCATCAATTACCTCGCCACCGAAACCGATCGCCGCGCTTTCATCGACGGCATCCGCATCCTGCGCAAGATCCTCGCAGCACCTGCGCTGAAGGCTTACGCGGTCTCGGAAGTCGATCCGGGTTCGAAGGTACAGAGCGACGACGAACTGCTGGACTTCTGCCGCCGCACCGGCAGTACGGTCTATCACCCGACCTCGACCTGCCGGATGGGCAGCGACGACCTCGCGGTCGTCGACCAGCGGCTTCGCGTGCGCGGCATCGAGGGCTTGCGCGTGGTCGACGCCTCGATCATGCCCGACCTGATGTCGGGCAATACCAATGCGCCGACCATCATGATCGCGGAGAAGGCGTCCGACATGATTTTGGAGGATGCGCGGTAGTTAGGCGTACGCCGATGTCATCATCCGCGGAAGGCGGATGATCCAGTACGCCGTGAACTCTCGATTCTAACGTAAGGCGGTGGTTACTGGATGCCCCGCCTTCGCGGGGCATGACGGCGGGGCTTTCGTTATCCCCTGTACGCCCGCACCCGCTCGAGCATCTGCTCGACATGGGCGATCGGGGTTTCCGGCTGGATGCCGTGGCCGAGGTTGAAGATCAATCGTCCCGCTGCGTAGTTCGCCAGCACGTCGTCGACGGCGCGGTCGAGTGCAGCGCCGCCTGCGATCAACGCCAGGGGGTCGAGATTACCCTGCACGGCGACGCGGTTTTGCACGCGCTCGCGGATCAAGGACGGCTCGGCCGCCCAGTCGATGCTGACGGCATTGACGCCGGTCGCTTCGACATAGGCCGGGAGCAGCGCGCCGGCGCCGCGGGGAAAGCCGATGATCTTGGCATCCGGTACTTGCGCGCGCACGCCGGCAACGATGCGTTTCGCCGGGTCGATCGACCAGCGCTCGAATTCGCGCGGCGGCAGCACGCCGGCCCAGGTGTCGAAGATCTGCAAGCAATCGGCGCCGGCCTTGAGCTGGCCGAGCAGATACTGGATTGAATTCTCCACCAGCACGTCGATGATTTCAGCGAACGCCTCGGGATGACGATAGGCCATCATCCGCGCCGGCGCCTGGTCCGGCGTGCCCTGTCCCGCAACCATGTACGTTGCGACCGTCCACGGCGCGCCGCAGAAGCCGATCAGCGCGATCTCAGGTGCGAGCTCGCGTTTCACGCGGCGTAGCGCTTCATAGACAGGTTCGAGCTTGGTGAAATCGGCATGACGCGCGAGCGCCGCCGCTTGCTCCGGAGTATCGAGCGGATCGAGCCGCGGACCTTCGCCGGCCTCGAAGCGCACGGAGCGGCCGAGTGCATAGGGAACGACGAGAATGTCGGAGAAGATGATCGCCGCATCGAAGTTGAAACGGCGGATCGGCTGCAGCGTTACCTCGGCGGCATGCTCCGGCGTAAAGCACAGGTCGAGAAAGCTTCCCGCCTTGGCGCGCAGCTCGCGATATTCTGGCAGATAGCGACCGGCCTGTCGCATCATCCATACCGGCGGCACCTTCTGCCTGTGGCCGGAGAGCACTTCGATAAAAGGTTTCACGGCTGATTTCTGGGACAAAACGTAGATTCCTGCGGGCGCGGCTGATGCGCCTCTGATACACGCAGGTTCCCTCGAGGCCAAGGACGGATACCGAGGGCGAACGTGGAACCGGCATAAAACGGGGCCGTTATCTCATTCATGGAGGTACCTATGGCCCAGAAGTTCAATCCTGCTGCGCATGACAAGCACGCCGACGATCCCCGCGAAGCGCTGAAGGCCGACCGGGAAATCCAGGAAAAGCTCGAGGCCGGGCTGGTCGACACGTTTCCGGCATCAGATCCCGTGAGCGCTGCACAACCGGCGCCATCGAAAGCCGATCACGAACATGAGAAACCATCGCTGTGGCACAAGGTTCGTGCCGTTTTCCGCTAATGCAAAACGACAACGCTAATCCATTTCGCACTGGCAAACGGCCTCCCCAAGGGAGGCCGTTTCTGCTTAATAATGCGGCGGTGGCTCGTTCGCCGGGCCGGGCAAGTTGCTTTCGGCTTCCCGCAGCCGCTCCTTCAGTTCGGCCAATTGGCGCGTCAACACATCGATCTGGTGCCACTGTGCGGTGATCGTCTGGTTCAGCACCTCGATCGTGTCCTCCTGGAACGTCGCCCGCACTTCCAGTGCGTCGATGCGCTCGCTCAGTGCGGTGACGTCATTCATGGGCGCCATCGTTCCCTTGTCGCTGCCGCAGGCCGTGGCCCAGCGCCACGCGTTCGTCGAACACGAAGCATTCGCCGCGCCAGCGGCTTTCATTCTCCGGTACGCCCTCGAGGTAGCGGAGAATGCCGCCCTTGAGATGATAGACCTCGTCAAATCCGTGCGCCAGCAGATAGGCGCTCGCCTTCTCGCATCGGATACCGCCGGTGCAGAACATTGCAATCCGCTTGTGCTTCGCCGGATCGAGCTTCTGCGCGGCGAATTCCTTGAACTGCCCAAAGCTCTTGATGCCGGGGTCGAGCGCGCCTTCGAAGGTCCCCATCGCCACCTCGAACACGTTGCGGGTATCGATGACCAGCGTGTCGGGCGCTGCGATCAGCTCATTCCAGTCTGACGGCTCGACATAGGTGCCGACCTGTCGGGTCGGATCGACCGCAGTATCTCCGAGCGTGACGATTTCCTTCTTCAGCCGGATCTTCAGCCGCCGAAACGGCATCTCGGAAGCGGTCGAAAACTTGAGTTCGAGATTGCCGAGCCGGCCGTTGAAAAGGGCGCCGTGCTGCAATTCGCCGACGAACGCGTCGATGCTCGCATCTCCGCCCGCAACCGTGCCGTTGATGCCCTCATGCGCCAGCAGCACGCTGCCCTTCAGCCCAAGGCCTGCAGCAAACGAGCGCAGCGGTTCGCGCAGCTCCCGGAAGTCCGGCAGCGCGGCGAATTGATAGAAGGCGGCGACTTTGAGTGGCATGGCGACCGTTTATCAGGCGGGCCGGGCAGGGGAAACCCCATGGTCGTCCCTGCGTTCGCATGCGTTCGCAGGGACGACATTGGGGTATGGCTGGCATGCCAGCCATTGCCCTGCCGGGGATGAATATGCCAAAGAACCGTCTGTAAACCCGCCCGATGCTCCCGCGGGATGCTCAAGAAACGCTGCAAAGAAAGCAACTCGCGATGAGGAATTTCCATTTCGCCGGCCGCTCCACGGTCCATGCCCAGAACGCGATGGTGGCGACGTCGCATCCGGAGGCCGCATTGGCCGCAATCGACGTGATGCGGGCGGGCGGCACGGCGGCGGACGCCGCGGTTGCGGCCTGCGCGCTGCTCGGCGTCATCGAGCCGCAATCGACCGGTATCGGGGGCGATTGCTTCGCGCTGATCCAGCCCAGGGGCGAGGGCAAGATCGTTGCCTATAACGGCTCCGGCCGCGCGCCGATGGCGGCCAAGGCCGAATGGTACCTCGAACGCAAGATCCATTCGGTACCGCTGACCTCGGCACATGCGGTGAGCATTCCCGGCGCGATCGACGCCTGGGATACGATCCTGCGTGACCATGGCAAGATGGGGCTCGACACGCTTCTGCAGCCGGCGATCAAGGCCGCCGAGGAAGGCTATGTCGTCGCGCCGCGCATCGCCTTCGACTGGAAGAACCAGTTCGAAAAGCTGAAGAACGGCACCAACACCGAGCGCTATCTCTTGCCGCATGGCAAGCCAGCCATCGCCGGCGACGTGATCCACCAGCCCGAACTGGGCAAGACCTTGCGCGCCATCGCCAAGAACGGCCGCGATGCGTTTTATACCGGAGAGATCGCTGCCGACATGGTGGAAACCCTGCGCGGCATCGGTGGCCTCCACACGTTGGAGGATTTCGCCGCACATTCGACCGAGACGACGTCCCCGATCGGCACGATGTACAAGGGCCACGATGTCTGGCAGTGCCCGCCGAACGGTCCTGGTATCACCATGCTGGTGATGCTGAATATCCTTTCCCGCTTCGATCTGACGAAGTTTCCCGCGCTCAGTGTCGAGCGCTTTCATCTCGAGGCGGAGGCCGCGCGCATTGCCTACATGATGCGCGAGCAGCACATCGCCGATCCCCAACATGTCCATGTCGACGTCGCTGGCATCCTCGCAAAGGAGTTCGCCGACGAGCACATCAAGAACATCAGGATGGACCGGCTGCTCGATCTGCCGAACGTCGCGCCGCCGATGAATCCGTCCACCGTCTACATCACCGTGGTCGACAAGGACCGCAACGTCTGCTCGTTCATCAACTCGATCGCGCATTCGTTCGGCTCGGCGATCGTTTCCAACAAGACCGGCATCCTGATGCAGAATCGCGCCGGCGGTTTCCGGATCCAGCCCGGCCATCCCAACTGCATCGCGCCGGGCAAGCGGCCGCTGCACACCATCATCCCCTCGCTCGCCACCAAAAACGGCCGCGCGGTGATGCCGTTCGGCGTGATGGGCGGGCAATATCAGCCGGTGGGACAGACGCATGTGCTGACCAATATTCTGGATTATGGTTGCGATGTGCAGGAAGCCATCGATATGCCGCGCGGCCTGCACTACGAGGGTGTCTACCAACTCGAGGACAGCGTGCCGGCCGAGATCGTCGAGGGCCTGAAGAAGATCGGCCACAAGACCACCAGCGTGGTCGGTCCGCTCGGCGGCGGCCAGGCGATCTGGATCGATTGGGACAAGGGCACGCTGACCGGAGGTTCCGATCCCCGCAAGGACGGTTGCGCGCTCGGCTACTGAGCGTCTATAGCGTTTTCGAGCGAAGTGGATACCGGTTCGCGTGAAGAAAACGCGTCAAGACAAAAGACTAGGGCCCGGTTCTGATTCAATCAGAACCGATAAGGCTCTAGAAGCTCCGTCTCTCCAGAAAGAGGTTCAATAGATGCGCTTCTCGCGACGCACGATCTTCCGGACCGCATTTGCCGCCATGGCGGCCGCGATTTCCACGCCCGCTGCCATCAGGATGGCATCGGCCCAGACCGCAGGAAAACCCATGACCACAGCTTCAGGCTTGCAGATCATTGACAGCAAGGTCGGCACCGGCGCCTCGCCCAAGACCGGCCAGACCTGCGTCATGCATTACACCGGCTGGCTCTACGAGAACGGCCAGAAGGGCAAGAAGTTCGATTCCTCCGTCGACCGTAACGAGCCGTTCGAGTTCAAGATCGGCCAGCGCCAGGTGATTGCCGGCTGGGACGAAGGCGTCGCGTCGATGAACGTCGGCGGCAAGCGCACGCTGATCATTCCGCCCGCGCTTGGCTATGGCGCGCGGGGTGCCGGCGGCGTCATTCCGCCGAACGCGACGCTGATGTTCGACGTCGAATTGCTGGCGGTGAAGTAACCGCACACTACGAGAGAGCGGATCGTGAAGGTCTCGATCCTGGATGTGATGTCCAGGCGGCGTTGAATGGGCGGGGTACGCTCGGCCATGACGAAAGCCGGGGCGCCTATGCGCCGCCGGCTCCCTTAATCTTCTGGTTTGCGGCCCCGGTTTTCGATACCGTTCGGGACAAGCGATATTTCGAGAAGGCGCCCCATGACCGGCACGCATGACCACACTCATTCGCACCACTCCCATGATCACGATGAGCGCTGGAAGCATGATGGCGTCCGCGTCATTCCCGGCAATCAGCTCGATCCCAACGTGCCCTCGACCGCAGGCATGGACCGCAAGGCCGCGATCAATTTCGCCCGCGTCGGCGCGCAGAAATTGTGGGCGGGCACGGTGACGATCCGGCCCGATGCCAAGACTGGCGCGCATCACCACGGCCATCTCGAAAGCATCATCTATGTCGTGAAGGGCAAGGCGCGGATGCGCTGGGGCGAACATCTGCAGTTCACCGCCGAGGCCGGCCCCGGAGATTTCATCTTCGTGCCGCCCTACGTGCCGCACCAGGAGATCAATGCCAGCCGCGACGAGGTGCTGGAATGCGTGCTGGTGCGCTCCGACGGCGAGGCGGTGGCGATCAATCTCGACATCGAGCCGGTGGAAAAGCCGGAGACCGTGCTGTGGGTCGATCCGGTGCACCGGGATCCCGCCGAGAAGAAGTAAAAACAACAAACGCCGTCGTCGTGCGGATGTCGCGGGGGAAATCCCATGAAGCTTGTTCGCTACGAAAGCGCAGGCCATGTCGCCACCATCACGATGGACCGCACGTCGGCGCATAACGCGCTCAACAATGCGTTATGTGACGAACTGCGCGAGGCCTGGCTCCGCTTTCACGAAAGCGACGACCGCGTCGCGGTGCTCGCGTCGTCCGAAGAAAAATACTTTTCGGTCGGCGCCGACGTCAGGGATCTCCCCGTCAACATGTGGCACGCAGTGCCCGGCTTGGGCGTCGAACTCGACAAGCCCGTCATCGCCGCGACGTCGGGATGGGTCGTCGGCGGCGCATTCGTGCTGGTGCAGATGGCCGACATGTGCGTGGCCTCGGAGACGACGCGGTTCATCTACCCCGAGGGCAAGATCGGCACCACCGCCGGCGGCGTCTCTTCGGTGATGGCGCGCATGCCGCACAAGATTGCCATGGAATTTCTGCTGGTCGGCGAGGAAATGTCGGCGGAGCGGGCCTATCAGATCGGTTTCGTCAACAAGGTCGCGCCGAAGGGGCAGCATGTCGTGCTCGCCCAGGAGATGGCTGCAAAGATTGCCGCCAACGCGCCCCTGGTGGTTCGAGCCCTGAAGAAGCTCGCGCGCGATGCGATGCCGAAGGGGCCACTTGAGACGGTCGCCGAGGTGCGCCGGCTGCTCGACGTCGTGCGCGACAGCGACGACCTCAAGGAAGGCGTCAAGGCGTTCGCCGAAAAGCGCAAGCCTGACTTCAAAGGCAGGTAGGCAGGCCGCGGGGGCCCGCGCATTCGTGCACGACCCGTCTGATCGCGCGATCGTGTTCGACCGGCGGAGTGCGTGCCTGCTCACTCACACAGCGTCGAAGGCTACTTCTCGATCCTCAGGCGCGGCATCAACGGCACCTATCACCACGTCCGCGAGGCTCACTTGAAGCGCTATCTCGCGGAATTCTATTTCCGTTACACCTACCGCATGAAGCTTGGCTACACCGATGGCATGCGCGCCGACAAAGCGATGCAGGGAATCGTTGGCAAGCGGTTGATATATCGCAGACCTAGTGAAGCCGAAGTCGCCTAAGCAATTGGCTCTTAAGTTCCTTCGCTGACGTCGTCTTCGTCGTCAGAAATGAAACGGAAAGCGGCTTGTCGAGGCGCTGGGATAAAATCCAGAACCTCGGCAATTTTGTATTCATTTTTATAGTTGCCGCCGGCGGTTCTTTTTTCTGTTACGAGCATCCTAACACGCCAAGTATCTGCCAGCCCGACTGAACCTCGCGCGCGCACCTGTTTCGCTATTTCTGTCTCGCTAATATCGACCGAGATCGTTTTATCTCCATATCGGAACCGCCAAATGTGGGCCTTAGGTTCAAAATCCGGGCGGCTAACTTGAAGGTGCGCAACGATAGGCTGCGGTTCAAACGTTTCCTCTTCCTGTGCCTGTAATTCAGCACGACCAGAAATGATCGCGTCGGCATCACTCTTAGTTATGACCTCTCCCCTTGAAGCGCTCTCTGGATTGAACTGGAGAGTGTCGATACCTTGGCGCCTTAAGGGCGAGACTACTTTTGCCGCATAGTCTCGGATTACTGGATCTTCCCCAAGAAGATAGACGTTCTGGTTGACGACAATAGAATGACCGTCACCGTCGCCCTTAAACTTGATTGCAACAGTACCTTGAGAATCACTGGTCGAAAGAGTTGTTTCATCAGTGACAGGAACAACGCTCTCAATCTCCTTACCCTTTCGCCGGGCAAGATAAGCGAAGAGACCGATTGCCGTGGTTGGCAATCCAATCAGCCCGAGCCAACCCGCTATCGTTTGAGCATTCTTCAGCGCTTTTTCATCCGTCAGGAACGAGCCGATCGTTGCCAAGATCGATTGCACCAATTCCAGATTTACCTGGAAACACTTGTGCTCAAAGTCTGATTGAACGATCAGATTAACTTTGGAGGCGTCGCCGTTAAGTGAGGCGTTAGCCCGCTTAATCAACTCTCCTAGTGCTAGGAGAGCGGGCGCAAGATCAGCAACATCCATCCCGTGCTCAGAGAGCGCAGGCCCATCGTACCGCAACTGGAAAGATACTTTTGACATCCATCAGCCCCGGCTCAATCTTTGATCATCAAACCGGCGCACACACAACCTAGTCTTTCGTGTGAGCCTTTTTGGGCCTGACGGCTTTCCGCTTCGCCAACTTGGCAGGCGACTTGTGCGGCTTCGGAGGCATCTTGAGCATCCGCTTCAAGATCTCATCACGGGTTGGCGAATCGGCGACGTCAGCGCTGCGCTGACGCTGAGTCTTGATTCTGGTCAAGATTTAAAAGATTCCCAACCCCATGAATTTATTGGCGTTGTTGCCTTGCATTGGAGTCACGCCTTGCGCCATGTTGCAAGGGTTAGAGCGGCACAATGCTTCACGCCCTGCGAAGGAAGAAGCACCGTGCCTGCACCCTAGCTGGCGATCCCGTCCGGTTGGAAGGGGACCGACCACCCCGCGTCATAGTCGGGGCTTGGAGCAAGAGCCGTCTCGGGTCCATCCGGGGCGGCTCTTGTGCTTCTAGGACAGTTTGTCCCTGAATCGTGTACACCCTATGCACAAAACGTTAGGCCTCAAAGACCTTTGTTGCCAATGTGGCAACACTTTTGATGTTGTCACCTGACAAATTTTCGAGAACCCGAATCAACCACCCTGTCACGGCCTGACGGCTATGTCCGGAACGTTTTCGGTACGTCAAGTATAGCGGGGGGTACGCGTTTCTGAGCGGCCAGGCAGGACAAGAGCGCCAAGCGCGTCTTCACGCAGGAAGTGCGTTCCGTCGGAACAGCAGGCCGGGATGGCGCTGACCAGTTTGGCCATGACGAACCGAGGTAGCCTCCCAAAAAAATTGAAAATGGGTGTCGGATCGAGCGGCGCCCGCTCGTCCTCGGCCTGAACCCCGCGAAAAGGAGCCCATCATGGCTAAAATGATCTTCGTCAATCTGCCTGTCAGCGATCTCGCCCGCTCGACCGCCTTCTATCAGGCAATCGGCGGCGAAAAGAATCCGCAATTCTGCGATGATACGGCGTCCTGCATGGTGTTCTCCGAGACCATCTACGTCATGCTGCTGACGCACGACAAGTACCGCCAGTTCACCCCGAAGAAGATTGCCGATGCCAAGGCCACCAGCCAGGTTCTGATTTGTCTTTCTGCCGATAGCCGCGACGCGGTCGACGACATGGTCGGCAAAGCGCAAGGCGCGGGCGGTGGCGCCGATCCGGGCCCGAAGCAGGATTACGGCTTCATGTACGGCCGCAGTTTTGAAGATCCCGACGGTCACCATTGGGAAGTGATGTGGATGGATGTCGCGGCCGCAACCGCTGCGCAATCCGCCACGGCCGCCGCCTGATATGAACGCAAATCGGGTGGGCAAAGCGATAGCGTGCCCACCATTTACCATTCGCGATACACGGAGAGATGGTGGGCACGGCGCAAGCGCGCCTTTGCCCCTACCTTTGTCAGACCTCATCCTGAGGAGCGCGCGTCTCGAAGGATGAATGGTACCGGCAGGGCCTCGTGGTTCGAGATGGCGCTAAGGCGCCTCCTCACCAGGAGGATTTGATGTTGCTGCGCTCTAATAACTGATCCTCAACCCAAGGCCGGGCATCCGCACGCCTCCGGCGGCCGGGCCCGGTCCGAACGCTGCGCCGATCAACGACCTGGCCGGACAGCGCTTGAACCGGATGCCGCGTGCTCGGCAACGTGCTGCTGGGGAGCCCGGCTTACTCGCCCCCTGGTTGGTGATTGCGAGATCGAAACGCTTCGATGCGATGGACATGAACATCCAGAGCCATCACACTCAATTTTCGCCGCAATGTCAGTCAGTCCCTGATCCCGTCCCAAATCGTCCGTGAAGCCAGCAACCCGATCATTTTCTGTTCTGCCTGATTCGGTGATGCGCACGGGCATCACCGCGGGACTTCTTTTTGTTCTTGCGCACTTTGCGATGCTGATCGGCGTCACCACGCCGGAGAAATTCTATTTCGACGAGGTGCATTACGTCCCGGCGGCGCGCCAGATGCTCGAGCCGGCGATGCGAGAGCCGATGCTCAACCCGATGCATCCGCCACTCGGCAAACAGCTCATCGCGCTGTCGATCCATTCATTCGGTGACGGGCCGTTGGGTTGGCGCTATCCTGGAATTCTGTTCGGATCGCTTGCCGTTGTTGCGGTGTATCTATGCGGCCTGGCGCTGTTCGCAGCCCAGGGTCCGGCCATCGCGGCGAGCCTGCTTGCCTTTTTCAACCAGATGCTGTTCGTGCAATCGCGGATCGCGATGCTGGATATTTTTGCGCTCGCGTTCAGCCTGTTCGCTATCGCGGCGTTCGTGCATGGCTTTCGAAGGGAGCGGCCGCATCTGTGGTTCGCGCTTGCCGGGATCGGCTTTGGCCTGTCGGCCGGCTGCAAATGGAGCGGGCTGTTTGCGCTCGCGGTCTGCATCATCATCGTCGCCGTGATCCGCTTGATGCAAAGCTGGCGCACTCAATTTGCGGATGCCCGGCCGGAGGATTGGTATCGGCCCGGTCTCTGGCCCGATTTCAGGTGGTGGCATTTCGCCATCTGCTTTGTGCTGGTTCCGGTGAGCGTCTATCTCGCGACCTTCATTCCGCTCTACGGACTGTCGGTTGCGAATATCGTGGACGCGCAACGGCGGATCCTCAGCGACAACACCACGACCGCAATCGCGGGGCACACCTATATGAGTTCATGGCCGTCCTGGCCGTTCCTGGTTCGCCCCGTCTGGTACCTCTTCGACAAGGTCGACGAAGACCGTATCGCCGCCGTGGTCCTCCTCGGCAATCCTCTGATCCTGTGGCCGGCGTTGATTGCGGTCGCGATCTGCCTGCGCGACTGGATCGCTACGCGGCGGCTCGATGCCTTCCTGATACTGGCATTCTATTTCGGCCCATACCTCGCATGGGCGTTGCTGCCGCGAACGCTCGGCTTCATCTATTACTACCTGCCGGCAGCCACCACGGCGAGCTTTGCACTGGTGTATGCCTTGAAACGCCGCAGCATGCCCGGTTGGGTGCTATGGGCCTATGTTGCAATCGGCTTTGCCGGCTTTGCCGCAATGTTGCCGATCTCGGCCGCGTTCATAGGTACTTCGATGGCGACGTTCAGCCGCCTGATGATCTTCCAGAACTGGATTTGAGGCGGCACCTCTTCCGCTTGCGAAGGAGGGGTGACCGCCTGCCGCTGGCGGCAGGCGGATCGGCTTTCAAGACCTTACCTTTCAGAACCTCACTTGGCAGCGGTCTTGCTATCCATGTTGACGACCTGAACGCGGCGGTTGGTGGGGTCCATCGGCGCGTTCACATCCTTCGGCCTGGTCTCGCCGTACCCGACCGTCACGAGATTGGAACCGGCGATGCCGTACTTCTCGGTCAGGTACTTCTTGATCGTATCGGCGCGGCGTTCGGAGAGATCCTGGTTGTAAGCCTCACCGCCGATCGCGTCGGTGTGACCGGCGACCACGAAGGTCGAACCCTTCAGGCTCGAATCGGAGAGCGCCTTGCCGAGCTCCTGCACCGCGGAAACCGAGTTCTTGCTGATGTCGGCCGAATTGTAGTCGAATTGAATTTCGAGATCGATCTTCGGCTTGCTCGCGGCAAGTTCCGCGATTTCCTGGCGCTCGCCGAGCGACAGCGACCGGGTCTTGCGGTTGCGCAGGGTGTCGACGAAGCTGACTTCCTTGGCCTTTGCGGCAGCGTCCACCGGCTGCTGCGGGCCGGTCGAGAGGCCGCGGGTCACGCCCGGCTTCGGCTTCAGGGCGTCCAGGATCTTGTCGGCCGAGACGGCGTCGCCGGCGACAGCGATGCCTGCCGTCATCGACAGCGCAGCGCCGATAGTCGTGATCGAAAGAAAGCGGGTCATTGTCTTAGTCCTCAGTTGTTAACGCCTGCAAACTGGCGTGCATGACGTTTTGATGCAGCGACGATAGGACGGGTTCAAAACCGGCAATGTGATACAAGTCACATTGGGAAAGGCCGGCCTTCGCAAGGAACGGACTTTTCAATAGGCGCTCCAAGGCGTTGAAGGCCGGGCATGGCATCTTGCTTGCCGCCGTGTCGTCGGCGGATTTGATTCGTTCGACCTTCCTTGCGTGATTTGAATCACGCGTTCGATTGGGCGGATTAGGTCGCGGACCGTTTCCAGAGACAACACCCGGAAACGTACCGACCTCGACCGTCCGCCGGTGCCCCAACGTCGAACGTCGCCTGACCGGAGCCGACTCCGGCATCGACGCTTGCGGCAAGTCGATCGGGACCACGCGCGCTGGACGGCCATCCAGGCATGGCGGGCCAACGCGCTGCAGTACGTAACTTTACGGTGCGCGCTGCATATCATTCGGCAGGTGAGTCATTTCCCGTTCCTCGCACAGAAAAAAGTGGATCGTCGCGCCAGCGCCGATCTGTGGACAACAAATCGGCCAGATGCGTCTCTAGCAAAACGACTCACAAAAAAATCGGAAGAAGAATTCGTTCGGGACAACCAAACGGGCGGGGCGGGTGTTACAATCAGTCAAGCGTCAGCGTGAGTACCTGGGTTATCGCACCAGCGCATCGGAGCCAGCCGGTTCCAGAAGTTCAATGCCAACACTGATCGGCGCGGCGATGATCGCCGCTGCAATCTTGCTGTCGACGCTGATCAACTCGCTCGGCAGCCGCTATGTCGGGTTCGAAAGCCCGACGGAAGAGAACGCGTGGCTGGTCGATCGCCTCACCGGCCACGTCTACAAATGCCATGCGCCCCAGCCCGGCCGCGCCTCCTGCGAGGCCGAGATCGCAACCGGCAGCGTCGGAGAGCAGCAGAAGCCGTGAGGTGAGTTCGCGGCGCGAGGCGGCGGTCAAGGAACCCGGGGACTCCCTCCGCGCGCGAATCCCGCTACATTGCCGCGCGATGCCCCGCGCGACTGAACCCCGTCCCCTGACCAAGCTTGAGGCCCGGCGAATCTGGCTGCATGCCCAGCGGCTCGATACCAGCGAGCCGTTCGGCGCCGGACCGCAGGCCGTCGCGGCTGCGGTGGACCATCTCGGCTATGTCCAGATCGACACCATCCACGTCATCGAGCGGTGCCATCACCACATTCTCTATAGCCGCATTCCCGCTTACGCACGCGCCGACCTGCGCCAGGCGCAGAGCGTGGACAAAAGCGTGTTCGAATACTGGACCCACGCCCTGTCCTATGTACCGGCGAAGGATTTTCGCTTCTTCGTTCCGGCGATGCGAGAGCACCGGCGCGACGGCCACAGATGGTTTGCTTCCGTCAAGCCGGAGGACACCCGCAAGGTGATGCGGCTGTTGCGGCGCGACGGCGCACTGACCATCCGCGATATCGACGACGACGTTCTGACCGAGAAGGAACATCTCTGGCAGAGCCGCAAACCCTCGAAACGGGCGCTGCAGCTTGCCTTCTACACCGGCGAAGTGACGATCTCCGAACGCACCGGCATGCTCAAGACCTATGAGCTGATGACGCGGCATTTCGGTTGGGACAAGCCGCCAAAGCCGGCCCCCTCGGCGGAGATCACCGCCTACCTGCTCGACCGCGCGCTTCGCTCCCAAGGCGTCGTCAGCCTCGATTCCGTCTGCCATCTCGATGCGCCGAGCAAGCCGGCGGTGCGGCGCCTGATCGAGGCGCGGGTGCGGCGCAAGGAGCTGGTGCCGGTTGCGCTCGAAGGCGCCGGCAAGCAGGAGCACTGGACGCGGCCCGAAGTGCTCGATGCGGATGGGGCGGTGCCGGGAGGCGAGGGCGATGGCCCGGTGCACATCCTCTCGCCGTTCGATCCCCTGATCATCCAGCGCAAGCGCACCGAACTGTTCTTCGATTACGGCCACCGCTTCGAGGCCTATGTGCCGAAGGAGAAGCGTTTCTTCGGCTATTTCGCACTTCCGGTGCTGGTCGGTGAAGACATCGTTGCCGCCGTCGATCTCAAAACCGACCGCCAGAACAAGAAACTCCTGATGCAGAAATGGAGCTGGGTCGGCAAGGGCGCCGCGAGGGCGCCGCGCAAGGATTACAAGCGCCGCATCGAGGAGGAGCTGGATCGCTTCGAGCGGTTTCAGTTGGGCGAGTAAGGTTTCCGTCCGGGAACCCGGCAACGGCGGGTTTGTTGATGCCATGTAGCGAACCACTGGGAGGCGGGCATGGGCAAGGACAAATCGATTCTGGAGAAATTCACCGAGACGGTGAAGGACATTGCGAACACAGCGACAGAAGCCGCTAGCCAGGCGCTGAAGCCGGACGAACGAAGCTTGAAGGTCGACGAACGCGCGGCCGCCTATATCCCGCTCGCTGCCGATGGCTTGGTTTCCGATCCTCTGATGGTGCCACCCGTTGCCGCGCCTGAACGGCAGAAGCGGGCTGGCAAGAAACGACGAGGCGCGCCGGCGGCCACGGCGAGGAAGGGCGGAGCCGTGAAAGTTCGAGTTGCCAAGACCCGAGTTGCCAAGACCCGAGCTGCCAAGACCCGAGTTGCCAGGACTCGAGTTGCCAAGACTCGAGCCGCACAGGCGCGGAGCACCAAGAAGACGGCGAAGAGGTCGGCCGCAAGGAAATCGAGCAGCCAGAAATCAAGGCCGGCGAGTAAGGCCGCGAGAAGCGCGAAGAAAGCCCCCGCAAAGAAGTCTCGCAAGAAAGCTCGACGCGCCTGATGCGCGGCCGGCGGGAGGCAAAAGCCGCATGGTCGAATGGAGGGAACGCTCCAATCCGGGGAGACTCACTTGCATCGAGCCCTACCCGAGCTTCGCTGCGCCGTCCGGGCTCCGACCGGGCCGGTCCGATGGGCAATTTTCTTGAAGGCAATTAACCCACTTTCGCTTCACGAATTCATGATCGCTGACGAATATTGACATTCGTCAGTCGCCATTCAATACTCTTCATCGGAGTCCGCGATGGAGAGTTTCGATGTTCGCCCGGTCTATTTTCGCTAGCTATTACAGGCTCTTGACGGGAGCTCTGTTGGCGTTTGCGGTGTTCGTGTTGGCAGGCTGTAACGAAAAGGCGGCCGAAACGGCCGCCCCCGGACGTCCGGTTCTGGTCGCCACCGTGCACTATGCACCCGAGACGCCGGAGCGCAGTTTTGTTGGCACCATCCGGCCCCGGATCGAGACCGATATGGGTTTCCGCGTTCCCGGCAAGGTTGCCCGGCGTCTGGTCGAGGTCGGTCAGACCGTGGACGTCGGTCAGCCGCTCGCGACCCTCGATGAGGTCGATCTGAAGCTGCAGGCCGAGCAGGCCGAGGCCGAATTCCGCGCCGCTACCGGCGTGCTGGCGCAGGCCGGTGCTGCCGAGCAGCGTGCCAAGGATCTGCGCGCCAAGGGCTGGACCACGGATGCGCAGATGGATCAGAGCCGCGCCGCCGCCGATGAAGCCCGCGCGCGCCTCAATCGCGCCGAGCGGCAGGTCGAGCTCACCAAGAATTCGCTGTCGTATGCCACGCTGGTCGCCGATACCCGCGGCGTCGTCACCGCAACTCTGATCGACCCCGGCCAGGTCGTCGCCGCGGGCCAGACCGCGGTCCGCGTCGCGCGCTTTGGCGAGAAGGAGGCCGTGGTCGCGATCCCCGAAACGCTGGTCGACCGCGCCAAGTCCGGCACCGCTACCGTGACGCTGTGGTCGGATTCGGAAAAGAAATATGCCGCGAAGCTGCGCGAGATCGCCCCTTCCGCAGATCCCGCGACGCGGACCTACCTCGCCAAGTTCTCGCTGCCCGAGGCTGACGACAAGGTTTCGCTCGGCATGACTGCCACGCTGACGCTGGCCGATGCCGCCAGCGAGCGCGTGGCAAAACTGCCGCTGTCGGCGCTGTTCAGCCAGGGCAGCAATCCCTCGCTCTATATCGTCGACGATGCCGGTGCGATCGCACTGAAGCCGGTCGTCGTGAAATCCTATGAGAGCAATGCCGTTGTGATTTCAGGCGGCGTCAATGAGGGCGCCAAGGTGGTTGCGCTCGGCGTGCAGAAGCTCGATCCGGCCCAAAAAGTCCGGGTGGTCTCGTCCCTGTCGTTCTAGCCCGTCAATTAACCGGCGCCGTCATTGCGAGCGAAGCGAAGCAATCCATGTCACGGCGCGGGGAAAGAATGGATTGCTTCGTCGCGGAGCCTGTCATCGGGCGCACATTTCGCGCGACCCGTTGGCTCCTCGCAATGACGGCGAGTTTGCAAATAGATTTCGAAGTTGGAGAGTGACATGAAGCGCTTCAATCTCTCGGGCTGGGCGGTGAGCCATCCGACCCTGATCCTGTTCCTGATGATCGCGCTCGGCGTCGCCGGCTTCTTCTCCTATGAGCGGCTCGGCCGCGCCGAGGACCCGTTCTTCACCGTGAAGGTGGTGAACGTTTCGGCGATCTGGCCGGGCGCGACGGCGCAGGAAATGCAGACCCAGGTCGCGGACCCCATCGAGAAGAAGCTGCAGGAACTGCCGTTCTTCGAGAAGGTGCAGACCTATTCCAAGCCGTCGTTCACGGCGCTCCAGGTGACGTTCAAGGACTCCACCCCGCCGAAGGACGTGCCCTACCTGTTTTATCTGCTGCGCAAGAAGCTGGTGGACGTGCAAGGCCAACTGCCCGCAGGCCTGCTCGGCCCGAACGTCAACGACGAATTCTCCGACGTCGATTCCATTCTTTACATGATGACCGGCGACGGCGCCGACTATGCGCAACTGAAGAAGACCGCCGAGGGCATGCGCCAGCGCCTGTTGAAGGTTTCCGGCGTCACCAAGGTCAATCTCTACGGTACCCAGGACGAGCGCATCTTCGTCGAATTCTCCCACGCCAAGCTCGCAACGCTCGGCATCACGCCGCAGGCACTGTTCGATTCGCTCGCCAAGCAGAACAACGTTACGCCGGCGGGCACGGTGGAGACCTCCTCGCAGCGCGTGCCGCTGCGCGTCACCGGCGCGCTCGACGGCGCCAAGGCGGTCGCAGAAACCCCGGTCGAGAGCAACGGCCGCGTGTTCCGGCTTGGCGATATCGCAACCGTCACCCACGGCTTCGTCGATCCCCCGACCTTCGTCGCCCGCCAGGAAGGCAAGCCTGCGATCGGCATTGGCGTCGTCACCACCAAGGGCGCCAACATCCTCGAGCTCGGCAAGGATGTCGAGAAGGCAACTAACGATTTCATGAAAGCCGTGCCGCAGGGCATCGAGGTCGAGCAGATCGCCGACCAGCCAAAAGTGGTCGAGCGCGCGGTCGGCGAGTTCGTCCATTCCTTCATCGAGGCCTTGGCGATCGTGCTGTTCGTCTCGTTCGTAGCGCTAGGCTGGCGCACCGGCATCGTCGTGGCGATGTCTGTGCCGCTGGTGCTCGCGATCGTATTCATCGTCATGAATGCGATGTCGATCGACCTGCACCGCATCACGCTCGGCGCGCTGATCATCGCGCTCGGCCTTCTGGTCGACGACGCCATCATCGCGGTCGAGATGATGGTGGTGAAAATGGAACAGGGCTGGGACCGCGTCCGCGCGGCGTCCTTTGCCTGGGAATCAACTGCGTTTCCGATGCTCACGGGAACGCTGGTCACGGCCGCTGGCTTCCTCCCCATCGGCTTTGCCAATTCGGCGGTCGGCGAATATGCCGGCGGCATTTTCTGGATCGTGGCGATTTCGCTGGTCGCCTCCTGGTTCGTGGCGGTGATTTTCACGCCCTATATCGGCGTCAAGCTGTTGCCCAACATTGCCGTCCACCACAACCACGATCCGCACGCGATCTACGAGACGCGGATGTATCGGGGCTTGCGCGCCGTGATTCAGTGGTGCGTCGATCACCGTATCAAGGTGGTAGCAGCGACGGTCGGCGTGTTTGCGCTGTCGATCGTGGGCTTCGGCCAGGTGCAGCAGCAGTTCTTCCCGCTTTCCGAACGGCCTGAGCTGTTCCTGCAGCTACGCCTGCCGGAAGGTACCGCCTTCAACGTCACGGAAAAGTCCGTCAAGAAGGCCGAGGCGCTGTTGAAGGACGACAAGGATATCGCGACCTACACCGCCTATGTCGGTCAGGGTTCGCCACGCTTCTGGCTCGGCCTCAATCCGCAACTGCCGAACGAGGCTTTTGCCGAGATCGTGATCGTCTCCAAGGACGTCGAGGCCCGTGAGCGGATCAAGGCGCGGCTGGAGAAGGCGGTCGCCGAGGGCGAACTGTCCGAAGCGCGCGTTCGCGTCGACCGCTTCAATTTCGGCCCGCCGGTCGGTTTCCCCGTCCAGTTCCGCGTGATCGGCCCCGACGCCAATACCGTGCGCGACATCGCCTACAAGGTCCGCGATGTCATGAAGCAAAATCCCAATGTCGTGGAGCCGCAACTCGACTGGAACGAGCAGTCGCCTTACCTGAAGCTCGTGGTCGATCAGGACCGGGCGAGGGCGCTCGGCCTCACCCCGCAGGACGTCTCGCAGGCGCTTGCCATGCTGATCTCCGGCGCGCCGGTCACCACCATCCGCGACGGCATCGAGAAGGTCGGCGTGGTCGCGCGCGCGGTTCCGTCGGAGCGGCTGGACCTCGGCCGCGTCGGCGAGCTGACCGTGACGTCGCGCAACGGCGTCGCCGTGCCCCTGCAGCAGATTGCCAGGATCGAATATTCCCATGAGGAACCGATCATGTGGCGGCGCAATCGCGATATGGCGATCACAGTGCGGACCGACGTCGTCGACGGCGTGCAGGCGCCCGACGTCACCAACCAGATCTGGCCGAAGCTAACGGAAATCCGCAACCAGCTCGAGCCGGCCTACCGGATCGAGCCCGGCGGCGCGTTCGAGGAATCCGAAAAGGGCAATGCCTCGATCGCGTTGCTGTTTCCGCTGATGGCGCTGGTGATGCTCACCCTGCTGATGATCCAGTTGCAGAGCTTCTCGCGCCTGATCCTGGTGTTCCTGACCGCGCCGCTCGGCATCGTCGGCGCCTCGCTCGGTCTCAACATTGCCAACCAGCCGTTCGGCTTCGTGGCATTGCTCGGCCTGATCGCGCTGGCCGGCATGATCATGCGCAATGCCGTGATTCTGGTTGACCAGATCGAGGCCGACGTTTCCCAAGGCATGACGCGCAAGGAAGCCATCGTCGAAGCCACGGTCCGGCGGGCTCGCCCGGTGATCCTGACGGCGCTGGCGGCGATCCTGGCCATGATCCCGCTGTCCCGCTCCGCCTTCTGGGGACCGATGGCCATCACCATCATGGGCGGCTTGTTTGTTGCAACCTTCCTGACCTTGCTGTACCTGCCGGGCCTTTACGCCCTGTGGTTCAGGAAGAGCCTGGAAGAAAGCGGTCAGGCCGAGCAGCCTGATCTTGCGGCGCAGCATCAGGCCAAGGAGCATCCCAAGGGTCCGCACGCAATTCCGCTTGCCGACGCCGCAGAATAATTGAACATTGAGAGCTGACATGACGCTGATTTCGGAACACATCGAGACTGACACCCGCGAGAAGATCCTCGTGGTGGCGGAGCGTCTGTTCAGGCAGATCGGCTACCAGAAGACGACGGTCGCCGACATCGCCAAGGAACTGCGGATGAGCCCCGCCAACGTTTATCGCTTCTTCGATTCGAAGAAGGCGATCCATGAGGGCGTGGCGCGAACCCTGATGGGCGAGGTCGAGGCCGAAGCGCAAAGGATCGCGCAGGCGGCCGGACCAGCGTCTGTCCGCCTCCGCGAAATGATCAAGACCATCAACCGCATGAACACCGAGCGCTATGTCGGCGACTCCAAACTGCATGAGATGGTCGAGATCGCGATGCAGGAGGACTGGGGCGTCTGCGTCACTCATATGGAGATGATTGCCCGGACCGTCGGCCAGGTGATCGCTCAAGGGGTCGCCTCCGGCGAATTCGAAGCTCCCGACCTGCAACTGGCCTCGCTCTGCGCCTGCACCGCGATGATGCGGTTCTTCCACCCGCAGATGATCGCCCAATGCGCCACCAAGCCCGGCCCGACGATCGACCAAATGATCGATTTCGTCATTGCGGGGCTGTCGCCGCGTGCCAAGGCGAATTGAGCTCTTCGCCACTTGACTCCACCGCCATTGCGAGCGAAGCGACTTGTCTACCGTAGCTTTAGCGAAGGTGGAAGCAATCCATAGCGCCGCGTGCTGTGACATGGATTGCTTCGCAGTGACGAAAAGGACGAGCCGGAATGGACGCCAAGAGCCAAAAAGACCTGCATTTCTACGAGCCGAAAAACGGCCACGGCCTCAAGCACGACCCCTTCAACGCCATCATCGCGCCGCGCCCGATCGGGTGGATCTCCTCGCGCGACGGCAAGGGCAACGTCAATCTGGCGCCCTACAGCTTCTTCAACGCCTTCTGCTACCACCCGCCGATCATCGGCTTCTCCTCGACGAACTGGAAGGACAGCGCAGGCAACATCCAGGACACCGGAGAGTTCGTCTGGAATCTCGCTACCATAGATCTGGCAAAGCAGATGAACGCGACGGCGGCCCACGTTGCCCCCGATGTCGATGAGTTCAAGCTAGCAGGCCTTACTGCAGCATCCTGCAAGCTCGTCAACGTTCCCCGGGTGGCGGAAAGCCCTGTTGCCTTCGAATGCAAGCTGACGCAGATCATCCAGTTGCAGGGCAAGGACGGCGAAAAAGCGCAGGCCTGGCTGACGCTGGGCGAAGTCGTCGCCGTCCACATCGACAAGGCCTTCATCAAGGACGGCGTCTACCAGACCGGGCTGGCCCACCCGATCGTGCGTGCCGGCCGCCGCGGCGACTATTTCGAGATCAAGCCGGAAAACATGTTCGAGATGATCCGGCCGGATTGATCGAATGTAGTCCGGATGGAGCCAACGGGTCGCGCGCATGCGCTCCCCACGGCAACACGGAACTCCGACGCGCCGAAATGCTTATCGTCGGTATTTCGGAGATTGCCGATGATCCGCTTGTTTGCCGGGTTGATCCTGCTCGCCTGCTTCGCCGCTCCAGCCATGGCCGGGCCCGATGCGGCGGCGGTCAACAACGCGGAGTTCAGGGGCAAGCCGCCGGCCAACGACAAGATCGATCCCATTGTCGTCAAGGCTCAGGTGCTGCTCGACCGCGCCAATTTCTCGCCGGGCGAGATCGACGGCAAGCTCGGCGAGAACGCCCAGAAAGCCTTGCGTGCGTTCGCCGAAGCCAAAGGCCTCATCGTCAACAAGCAGCCGCTGACCCCGGAGGTCTGGAGCGCTTTGATCGCGACCAGCGCGGATGCCATCGTCGTCGACTACAAGATCGCAGCGGCAGACGTGAAGGGGCCGTTCCTAAAGAAGCTCCCCGCCAGGATGGAAGACATGAAACGGCTGAAGGCGCTCAGTTACACCAGCCCGCGCGAGGCCATCGCCGAGAAATTTCACATGAGCGAGGCGCTGCTCGCAGCCCTCAACCCCGGCAAGAAATTCGACCAGGCCGACCAGACGATCTCGGTAATCAATGTGATCGCGAAAGAGACGAAGCCAATTGCAACACGTGTCGAGGTTGACAAGAGCGCCCAGACCGTCAAGGCGTTCGCGAATTCCGAATTGATCGCCTTCTTTCCTGCAACCGTCGGAAGCGAAGAAAAGCCGACCCCGAGCGGCGTGCTCAAGGTGACGTCGATCGATGCCCGTCCGCACTACCGCTACAACCCGGATTATAAGTTCAAGGAAGTCAGGTCCAGGCGCGCCTTCACGATCAGGCCCGGGCCGAACAATCCCGTCGGAACGCAGTGGATCGGACTTTCAGCGGAAGGCTACGGCATTCACGGCACGGCCAATCCGTCGAAGGTAAGCAAGGCGGAATCTCACGGCTGCGTACGTCTCACCAATTGGGACGCCGACAAACTGGCCAAGCTGTTGAAGAAAGGCATCGAGGTCGCGTTCATCGAACGGCAGGCGGCGAACCGGAAGTGATGTCTGGTGGGAGGAGGGCTGGCAGGCGACTTTTCATGGTCGCCACCATCATCATTTGCAAAGACGCATGCGAGCGGTGAAGATGCGTCATGTCATTTGCGTCCGTCCAGAACAACGTCCGACAGCTCTACGAGGGTGCAACGCCGGAAGGCGTCCGTTTTCGCTACGCACTGCTGGCGTTCGACATCGTAACCGTCCTGTTCATCATCGCGACGTCGTTTTTCCCCACCAACGACGTTACTGAAATGCTCGATATCCTGTTCGGCACCGTGATCCTGGCGGATTTTTCCGCGCGGCTGCTCGTCGGCCGGCATCGAATGCTGGAGTTCACCCGCTTCTCGACATGGACGGATGTCGTCGCGATCATTTCATTTCTGGCGCCGCTGGCCGGAGAGGCCGGTGGTTTTCTGCGGATCCTGCGAACGCTGCGGCTGCTGCGCGACTATCAGATGCTGGTGCGGCTGCGCCAGGACAGTTCATTCTTCCGGCGCAACGAGGAGGTGATCTTCGCGGTGACCAATCTGGCGGTCTTCATCTTCGTGATGACCGCAATCGTCTATGAGACCCAAAAATTCCGTAACCCTCAGATATCGAACTATGCGGACGCGCTCTATTTCACCGTCACGGCGCTGACGACGACCGGCTTTGGCGACATCACCCTGCCCGGGACTGTCGGCCGCATAATTTCGGTCGTCATCATGATTTTCGGAGTCACCCTGTTTTTCAATCTTGCCCGCGCGCTGCTCTCGCCCAACAAGGTGCGGTTTGCTTGTCCCACCTGCGGATTACAGCGCCATGACAGCGATGCGGTTCACTGCAAGGCCTGCGGGACGGTGTTGAATATTCCCGACGAAGGTTTGACGTAGCGCGGCTGCCACCCGATCATTCGTCCGTGGCAAACGCGTCGTAAACCAGCTTCCTGAACGCGGGTGTGATCCGTCCGCGTTCGTTCTGGGTCTGCTCGAGCATGATGTAAATCATGTCCAGCTTTGGGTCGACACCGAAATAGGTGCCGCTGCCGCTATCCCATTTGAGTTCGCCGATTGAACCTGGCGGAGGCGGCTTGGCATTTCCCGGATCGGTGCGCACGGCAAAACCATAGCCGTAGCCAAAGCCATCTCCGGGAAAGTAGTAATAATCCCGCGCAACGCCGGAGCCAGGCCCGATATGGTCTGACGTCATCGACTTGAATGCGGCCGGGCTAAGGTAGCGTTTGCCGTCGAGCTGCCCGCCGTTGAGGATCATTTGGGCAAAACGGGCATAGTCGTTCAGCGTCGAAACCAGCCCGCCGCCGCCGGACTCCCATTCCGGATGGGCGCGCCGTTCGGCCTCTGAAAGTTTCAGGATGGTATCGCTTGGCAGCGGCTCCGCCATCCGCGCGTGTTCCTCGACACTTTCCAGCACGAACTTCGTGCTGGTCATGCCGAGCGGATCGAAGATGTGCTGCTTTTCAAACTGATAGAGCGTCTGCCCGGATACGATCTCGATGATGCGTCCGAGGACGTCTGTTGAATGTCCGTAACGCCAAAGCGTTCCGGGTTGTCGTGCCAGCGGCAATCTGGCGATGCGATCGGCAAACACCTTGTTGTCATAACGTCCATCGAAAAGGCCTGATTCCGAATAGGCCTTCATGATCAGCTTGCCGCCGATGTAATCGTATGTGATGCCCGACGTATGGCGTAACAGGTCCATAATGGTCACCGGCCGATCTGCCGGGACAAGCGTTAAAACGTTCTTGCCGTCAACAGTTTCAGAACCGACAAGTACCTTCGCGTCGGCGAACTCCGGAATGAATTTGGACGCGGGATCGGCGGGCGAGAGCTTGCCTGCGTCGATCAACATCATCGCCGCGACACTGGTGATTGGCTTCGTCATCGAATGAAGCGCAAAGATCGTGTCAGGTGTCATCGGAGTTTTGGTCTCGACATCCTGAACGCCGAAACACTTCAGATAGACCGGCTTGCCATGTTGCTGGATCAACACGACGGCGCCCGGCAATTTCCCCGTCGTAACCTCATTGTTGAAAAATTCGGTGATACGTTCGAGCTTGCTTGGAGACGGCGCCGGGGCCTTGGCCGCCTGGTTGGCCGCGGCCATCTCAGTCCAGATTGCCAATGACAAGGCCGCAGCAAAAAGTCGTTTGGCGGGAGATCCTGCGGTGCAATGCAATATCCGTCGAGTCGGCATCTTCATTTGATTTGCCCCGCGGGCCGATTGATTTGCCGGAGAATTCGACCAGTTGTCGAATGACTAGCATGTTGCGCACCTTATCGCCACGTGGGCAATTGCCCCAAGCGCGATGATGGCGGAGCTTCCCGACAGACACGCGTTGGACGAGGTAATGCCATTTTCGGCTGCAAGCTTGAGCAGAGAGGTGAATCGAAAAGCAGCTCTCGTAACCAGGTGCGGACTTGGTTAACCTCAGGTTGCCAGGCCGGATCAACGGCCGGCGAACAGATTGGGAGGATGCGATGACACGCCAGGAGCGGCGCGATTCACAACAGCATGATCCAGCAGTCGCGATCTCACGACGAACGCTTGTGCAGGGGTTGGCGCTATGCGCCGGTGCCACCGTGGCGGGGGCCGGCACCGCATTGGCTCAGACCGGCCCGGTGGCGCCACCGTCAACAGTCACCAGCCCGCCGCGCGATTTCAGCCCGCGCGGTGCCCCCACCACGTATTTCTGGGACCCCGACATCATCGCCGTCGACCCGTCCTTCAATAATCTTGCCCAGCCCAACACGGCGATCAAGCGCCTCTACACCGGTCTGTTGTGGGCCGAAGGCCCCGCCTGGAGCGCGCAAGGGCGCTATCTCCTGTGGAGCGACATTCCAAATAACAGGCAGATGCGATGGTCGGAGGATGACGGTCACGTCAGCGTCTTCCGCGCGCCGTCCAACAACAGTAACGGCAACTCGTTCGATTTCCAGGGACGACAGCTTTCCTGCGAGCATCTCACGCGGCGCGTCGTGCGTTACGAGCATGACGGCACCGCTACCGTGCTGGCTGACTCCTATAACGGCAAGAAGCTGAACTCGCCGAACGATGTCGTCGCGCATCCCGACGGCAGTTACTGGTTCACCGATCCGCCCTATGGTGGCATGCTCTATGAGGGTGAGCCAGACGTTGCGGGTGGGCCGAGCAATCCTGCCGGCAAGCTCAACCCGCGGATCGGCCAGCCGGCAGGCTTCGTGCCGGGCAAGCGCGAACTGCCGACCAACTGTTATCGCATCGATCCGTCCGGTCGTGTCGATCTCGTCGTGACCGAAGAACAGGTGCCGGATCCCAACGGCCTCTGTTTCTCGCCCGACTACAAGAAGCTGTACGTCGCCTCCACCGGCAAGGGACCGGGCGACACCGGTCCGGGCGGCAAGGGCGACATGTTCGTGTTCGACGTCGGCACCGACAACAAGCTGACCAACCACAAGCGGTTCAGCGATTTGATGGTCGACGGGGTGAAGTGCGGACCCGACGGCGTGCGCTGTGACGTCAACGGTAATGTCTGGTGCTCCAGCAATGCCGGCCGCGCCGTCGGCTACAGCGGCGTGACGATATGGTCCCCGGAAGGCAAGCTGATCGGCCGCATCCGTTTGCCCGAAGTGTGCGGCAACATCTGCTTCGGCGGCCCCAAGCGCAACCGCCTGTTCATGGCTGCGAGCCAGTCGCTCTACGCCGTGTACACGGCGACGCAGGGTGCGGGGCCGGGCTGACCGGCTAACCTTGCTCCACGACGTCATTCCGGGCTCTCGCTTCGCGAGCCCCGGAATGACGAGAGGGCTATTCACTAAAATTCGTCATAAATTCGCAACCGCCAGCCAACCGCTCCGGCAAAAGCTGGGCACGGTTAAACTCAGCATTCATTGCGAACGGTCCACCCTTCTTCGCAAGAAGGGAGACTCGTCCACCAATGCCCATTTTCAAATATTTTACCGTCGTGGGATCGACACTGCTCGTATTGCTGTTTGTTTCGAACGCTTACCTTACCGACGACGAAAGCAATTTGCGCTTCGATGGATCGCTGTACGGGAGCGCGCTTTACGCGCCTCGCGTGGAGGAAACCCGTGCGACCGCGGAGCGACGCTTTACCCGCGATGTCACGCCTGCCGTTCGCGTCAGGGAAGTATTTGCCGTGTTCGTCCCCAATGAGCGCCGCCGCAGCAAGCGTGATTCATAACACCGGTATGCCCGCGGTTGAGACCGGTGGGCACTCCAGCGCGGCATCCGTCCGGCAACGTTGCCGGTCTCTAAACGTCGGACAATGCATGCATTTTGGGAACGGGGCCCGGGCCTCCGCCGTTATCTCCAAGTTCAGTTTCGCTTCGTTTCCCGATGCGAAGCGTCTCCGAAACCCGTGCTTTTCCGCTAGGATGAACCCATGTTTGGTATAGGTGAGGCGAGACGTCGCGCCCCGATCATGAGGAGGTCGCCATGAGCTTCCGCCGCAATTTCATCAGCAAACCGATCTTCTCTTTCGCGCGCGGCGCTATGCCCGCGATGTCTGATACTGAGCGCGAGGCGCTGGAGGCGGGCGACGTCTGGTGGGACGCCGATCTCTTCACCGGCAATCCGGACTGGTCGAAATTGCTGGCTGTCGCGCCGGCGACGCTGACTGAAGAAGAACAGGCCTTTCTCAGCGGCCCCGTCGATGAGCTTTGCGCCATGCTCGACGAATGGAAGATCAACTGGGAATGGCGCGATCTGCCGCCGGAGGCGTGGTCCTTCATCAAGCGCCACAAATTCTTCGGCATGATCATTCCGAAGGAATTTGGCGGGCTCGGCTTCTCGCCCTATGCGCATTCGGAAGTGGTGCGAAAGCTTTCGTCGCGCTCGCTGACCGCGGCCGTCACCGTGATGGTGCCGAATTCGCTCGGCCCGGGCGAGTTGTTGATGCGCTTCGGTACCAAGGAGCAGCAGGATAGATGGCTGCCGCGGCTCGCCGAAGGCGCCGACATTCCTTGCTTCGGCCTGACCAGTCCTGAAGCCGGCTCGGACGCGGCCTCGATGGTTGACACCGGCATCATCTGCAAGGGCAGTTTCGAGGGCCAGGAAGTCATCGGCCTTCGGCTGAACTGGCACAAGCGATACATCACGCTAGGACCGGTCTCGACGCTGCTTGGTCTCGCCTTCAAGGCCTATGACCCCGATCATCTCGTGGGCCAGCAGGAAGACCTCGGCATTACCGTAGCCCTGATCCCGACCCATCTACCCGGCGTCGAGATCGGTCGGCGCCACCTGCCGGCGATGCAGGTGTTCCAGAACGGCCCGAACTGGGGCCGCGACGTGTTCATTCCGATGGACTACATCATCGGGGGTCAGGAGCGTCTCGGTCAGGGCTGGAAGATGCTGATGACGGCGCTGGCTGCCGGCCGCGGCATCTCGCTGCCGTCGCTGTCGGCCGCAGGGGCGGCCTATGCGGCACGCACCACCGGGGCCTATGCCCGAATCCGAGAGCAGTTCGGCATTTCCATCGGAAAGTTCGAAGGCATCGAGGAGCCGCTCGCCCGTATCGCCGGCACCGCCTATCTGCTCGATGCCGCGCGGCGGCTGACCTGCGCGGCGCTCAACCAGGGACATCATCCGGCCGTCATCTCCGGCATCATGAAGCTGCACGCCACCGAGCGGATGCGGATCGTGATCGACGATGCCATGGATATCCATGGCGGCAAGGCCGTGATCGACGGACCGCAGAATTACCTGGGTAGCCTCTATCGCGCGGTGCCGGTCGGCATTACCGTTGAAGGTGCCAACATCCTCACGCGAAATCTCATCGTGTTCGGGCAAGGTGCGATACGCGCGCATCCATTCCTGCTGGAGGAAATGAATGCGCTCGGTGAAGCCGACCGCGCCAAGGGCTTGGAAGCCTTCGACAAGGCATTCTGGAGTCATGTCGGCCACAGCTTCAAGACGATGTTCCGCGCCTGGGGTCGGAGCTGGACCTTCGGCCTGTTTGCGCCGGCGCCCGATGCCGGCGAGGCAACCCGATTCTGTCGCCAGCTCTCGCGCTATTCCGCAGGCTTCGCGCTGTGCGCCGACATGGCGCTGTTGACGCTGGGCGGGGCGCTCAAGCGCAAGGAAATGCTCTCGGCCCGGTTCGGCGATATCCTGTCCGAACTCTATCTGTTGTCGGCAGCGCTGAAACGCTGGCAGGACGAGGGGCGGCAGCGGGAAGATTTCGCCGCGCTCGAATGGTGCATGGCGAGCGGCTTCAAGACCATCGAGAACCGTTTTGCGGAAATCTTCGCCAACCTGCCGAACCGGTTCGTCGCTGTGATCTTGAAATTCCTGATCCAGCCGTTCGGTGCGCGCGTGCTCGGCCCGTCCGACCGCGTCGTGCATCAATGCGCGCAGCTCGTGCTGGAGCCGTCGGCGGCGCGCGACCGGCTCACCTCCGATCTGTCGGCAGTCGATGATGATGGCGGCATCGCGCGGCTGGAGAAGGCGTTCCGGCTGGTGACCGCTGCGGACGACGTCGCAAAGCAGATGCGCGCCGCGCGGCTGCATGACTGGAAGGAGGCGGTGAAGAAGGGTGTCATCACCCAGGCGCAGGGCGAGAAGCTGCAGGCTGCACATGAAGCCGTTGCCAAGGTGATCGAAGTCGACGATTTCGCCCCTGAGACGTTGTCGCCAATTTACAGGAAGGGTGCCGACGTGCATCAGTTCTTCCAGGAATTGGGTGAACAGAGGGCAGCAAGCTGATGGCGCGACCGGTCTTTATCGTCGACGGCAGCCGGACGCCGTTCCTGAAGGCGCGCTCCGGTCCGGGCCCGTTCACGCCGGTCGATCTTGCCGCGCAATGCGGCCGGCCGCTGTTGGCGCGGCAGCCGTTCGCACCGACCGCCTTTGATCAGGTCATCCTCGGCTGCGTCAACGTCATCGCCGACGAGATGAATCCGGCCCGTGTCGCAGCGCTGCGGCTCGGCATGGGCGAGAAGATGGTCGCCTTTACGGTGCAGATCAATTGCGGCTCGGGCATGCAATCGATCGATACGGGTTACCGGTACATTCGCGAAGGCGTCTCCGACCTGATCCTGGCCGGCGGCGCCGAAGCGCTGAGCCATGCCCCACTGGTCTGGCCGCAACAGGGGGTGCGCTGGTTTGCCGGCCTCGCCGGAGCCAAAGGCATCGGCGCCAGGATCATGGCGGCGCTGAAGGTCAAGCCCGGCTATTTCAAGCCGATCATCGGGCTCGAGCGCGGCCTGACAGATCCCATCACCGAACTCAATATGGGTCAAACCGCCGAAGTGGTCGGCCATCTCTTCGGCATCACCCGCGAGCAATCCGATGCCTATGCTGCCGAAAGCCACAAGCGACTCGCAAAGGCGCAATCGCAGGGCTGGCTCAAGGACGAAGTAGAGACCGCATTCGCGCGCGACGGAAAGTTCTACGATCGTGATGACGGCGTGCGGCCGGACTCGACGCCGGAGAGTTTGGCGAAACTGAAGCCGGTGTTCGAGCGTCCTTGGGGCAAGGTCACTGCCGGCAACTCCTCGCAGATCACTGACGGTGCGTCCTGGGTGATCCTCGCTTCCGAAGAGGCGGTCGCCAGGCACGGCCTGACGCCGAAGGCGGTCATCCTTGACAGCCAGTGGTCGGCGCTCGATCCCGGCATCATGGGCCTGGGGCCGGTGCTGTCGGCGACGGAGCTTCTCAAGCGCAACGAGCTGACCCTTTCCGATATCGAGACCTGGGAATTGAACGAGGCGTTTGCGACGCAGGTGCTGGGCTGTCTCGCCGCCTGGAACGACGAAAAATTCTGCAAGGAGATTCTCGGCCTTGACGGTGCGGCGGGCGAACTCGATCAGGCGAAGCTGAACGTCGATGGCGGCGCGATCAGCCTCGGTCATCCTGTGGGCTGCAGCGGCAACCGCATCGTGCTGCACCTCGTCAATGCCATGAAGCGGTTGGGCACCAGGCGCGGCATCGCCACCGAATGTATCGGCGGCGGGCAGGGCGGCGCGATGCTGATCGAGACGGTGTGAGCATGGATAGCCAGATCATGAACGTTCTCGGCGATCGCCTGCTCGAACTCGGGCCGAAGCCTGACGCCAGTAGCCCGTATAAGAATTTCCGGCTGACCCGCGATGGCGACGGCGTCGCCTGGTTGTTGTTCGATCGCGAAGGTACCAGCGCCAATACGCTGTCGGCGGACCTGATCGAGGAACTCGACAAGGTTTTGTCCGAGCTGGAGGGCCAGCGTCCCACGGGCCTCGTCATTCGTTCCGCCAAAAAATCCGGCTTCATCGCCGGTGCCGACGTCAACGCCTTTCGCGGCGCGACCGACGTGGCAGCAGTCGAGACCGAGATCGGCCGCGCGCATGCGGTAATCGATCGTCTCGAGGCCTTGCGCGTTCCGAGTGTCGCCGTAATCCACGGCTTCTGCCTTGGCGGCGGCCTGGAGGTGGCGCTGGCCTGCCAGATGCGGATTGCGATCGAGGGCGCGCGGTTCGGCTTTCCCGAGGTGATGCTCGGCCTGCATCCCGGCCTCGGTGGCACCGTACGCTTCACGCAGCTCGTCAATCCGATGCAGGCGATGCCGCTGATGCTGACCGGCAAGACCATCGATGCCCGCCGCGCAAAATCGCTCGGGCTGGTCGATGCCGTGACACAGGAACGCCACGTGCGCAATGCCATGAAAGACGCGGTGTCCGGCCGTTTGAAGCGCGCGAAGCCCGGGCTGCTGAACAATCTGGTCAACCTCGGCTTTGCCCGAGGATTCCTCGCCGGGCGGATGCGCAGCGAGGCTGCGAAGGCCGCGCGAGAGGAGCACTATCCCGCGCCCTATGCGCTGATCGATCTCTGGGAAAAGCATGGCGGCGACCGGCGGGCGATGCTGAATGCGGAGAAAGCGTCTTTCGCCAGATTGATGGTGACGCCGACTGCTCAGAACCTGATCCGCGTGTTCTTCCTGCGCGAGCAGATGAAGAAGCTCGCGGGATCAGGCAACAAGATCGAGCATGTCCACGTCATCGGCGCCGGCGCGATGGGGGGCGATATCGCCGCCTGGTGCGCCGGCCAGGATTTGCGGGTGACGCTAGCCGACATGAAGCCGGAGCCGATCGCAGGCGCGATCAAGCGCGCCGCCGATCTCTACGGCAAGATCCTGCGCAAGCGGACTGCCATGCGCGATGTGCTGGACCGGCTGATGCCGGACATGCACGCCGAGGGCGTCCGCAACGCCGATCTCATCATCGAGGCGGTGCCGGAGAAGCTGGAGCTGAAGCAGAAGGTCTATGCCGGGATCGAGCCGAAGATGAAGCCGGGCGCGATCCTCGCCACCAACACGTCGAGCATACCGCTGCAGGATCTTCGCACCACGCTGCAAAAGCCGGAGCGGCTGGTCGGGCTGCACTTCTTCAACCCGGTATCGCGGCTGCAACTCGTCGAAGTCGTCAGCCATGACGGCACGGATGTGCAACTCCTGGCGGAGGCGCTGGCGTTCGTCGGCGCCATCGACCGCCTGCCGCTGCCCGTGAAGTCCTCACCCGGTTTCCTCGTCAACCGCGCGCTGACGCCCTACATGCTGGAAGCGATGCTGATGCTGGACGAGAAGATCGACAAGACGGTGATCGATGCGGCCGCAAAGAAATTCGGCATGCCGATGGGGCCGATCGAACTCGCCGATCAGGTCGGCCTCGACATCTGTCTCGATGTCGGCGACATGCTGCGCTCGAAGTTCGGTGACCAGTTGCCGCCGACGCCGGCCTGGTTGCGCGAAAAAGTGGCCAAAGGCGAACTCGGCCGCAAGACCGGCAAGGGTTTTTACACCTGGAAGGGCGGCAAGGCCGAAACCGGCGCCATGTCCGCGATCTCAGAGCCGTCGGCGGAAATGATCGACCGGCTGATTCTGCCGATGTCGAATGTATGCGTCGCATGTCTGCGTGAGGGCATCGTCGACAATGCCGACGTGGTCGACGGTGCGGTCATCTTCGGCACCGGCTACGCGCCGTTCCGCGGTGGTCCCTTGAACTATGCGCGTACCCGCGGCGTGGAGAACGTGGTCTCGACATTGGACGCGCTGACCGACAAATTCGGCGGAAGATTTGTGCCGGATGCCGGCTGGGAGACTTTCAAGTGACGGAGACCCATGTGAACGCGCCGCTCAACACCGAAACCGAGACGCGCGGAGATCTCTGTATTCGCACGTTGGCGATGCCGGCCGACACCAATGCCAATGGCGACATTTTCGGCGGCTGGCTGCTCAGCCAGATGGATATCGGCGGCGGCGTGTTCGCTTCCAAGATCGCCAAGTCACGCACCGTGACGGTTGCGATCGAGGCGATGAATTTCCGCAAGGCCGTCTATGTCGGCGACCTCGTTTCAGTCTACGCCAATCTGGTGCGGGTCGGGCGCACCTCGATCACGGTTCATCTCGAAGCCTGGGTCGTACGCCGCAAGGAGTTGCAACAGATCCTGGTGACCGACGGCAACTTCACCTATGTCTCGATCGACGACAACGGCCGTCCGCAGCCGGTCAGTCCGGACGGCGTGATCAAGACCTGACTCTTACGGGCAGGGGCGTTCGTAGCCGTCACGGCCGATGAAGGTGCCGCGGCGCGGATCATAGGTCGACGAACGCATGCAGCGCGGTGTGTTGTCATAGTATCGGGGCGGCGGCGGTGCGTATTGCGCCTGGACGCCGCAATACCGCGGCGAAACTTCCTGCCATCCGCCGGGCTGCTCCACGTAGCAGCCGCCCTGATAGTAGCGATAGCCGCCGGGCCGCGGCTCGCCCTGGGCGCCGATCGCGGCTCCCGTCGTGGCCCCTACGATCGCGCCGACCGCAGCTCCGCGGCCGCCGCCGAGCGCGCCGCCGACGATGGCTCCGGCCGCGCCGCCGAACAGTGCGCCGCCGAGCGTGCTTTCCTGTGCCGCAGCCTCCTGGAGCGGTGCGCAAGCCGCAAGGGCAACCAGCATCGAGAGCGCGAACTTCGGCATCATGTCAGTTCTCCGGCCATTTGGGCGATTCGCCTTGTTCCGGGACCAGCTTTGGCACAGCTCAGCCCCGCGGCGCAATGGTGGAAGCGGGAACAATTGCTGGTGTAACCCGTTGTAGGCCCGGAATAAATCTGAGGCTGGGCCATGTCGGACACCTACATCATCGAAGTCGGCTCGCAGCCGGCGGGAATTATCGTGCGCGCTCCCGGCGGCTATCGGTTCTTCGCCGCCTCGCACCGCTTCAACCGGCTGGAGGGGCAGATATTTCGCAACGCGCGCGATGCAGAGCGTGCCGCGCGCCGCCTCGCCAGCGGGATGACGCTGGCGGCATAACCGCCAGCGCCGGTCGTCCGGCGGTCAGAGCCTCGTGGCCGACCGCGACAGCAGCTTCCAGTCGCTGCCCTGCTTCTGCCAGTTCATCAGGATGTGCAGGTTCTGCGGTGTCTTCTTGCCGTCGGTGAACTCCTGCTCGCCGACGAAGTTGAAGCGCACGATGGCAGTCGGGCCGACGACGCGGATCGTGGGATCCCTGTATTCAAGCGACGACCATTTGTAGTTGGCCTTGGCGATGCCGTCGAGAAGCGACGCCTTGGTGTCGATCTTGGCATTCGAGTGGCTGTAGCTCAGCTCGTCCGCGCAGAGCGGGGCGATCCCCTCGGCATTGCCAGCCGCCTGCGCCGTACGGAAGGCTTCGACCTTCTTCGCGATGGCATCCTCGTCCGCACCGGCAAAAGCGGGGACGACGCTCATGAGCCCAAGTGTCAGCCCAAGTGCGAGTGCGGGCAAGGCGAGCTGACGGCGATCGATCTTCATGGTTTCCTCCATTCGTTTCTGGTTTGTGATGGCAGCGTGCAGCCACAAATGCTTTGTCGAGCGGCCGCGCATGACGCGGCTCGCATGGCTTCGGGCCCTTAACCAGGGTTCGTTGTTTCGCCCTGCCATACGCCTCCGCAGCCCATCTACCTCGTTGACCGCGGCCCCAATCAGCCGCACCATAACGGCAACTTTGTGCCCCAAGTCCATATCGCGAGGGAGCCAGCCGTGGCCGGACTGTCCCACCGTCAGACTGAAATCCTCAACATCGCCCGCGCTTTTGGTCGGGTGATGGTGGAAGATCTCGCCAAACGTTTCGAGGTTTCGGCGCAGACCATCCGCAAGGACCTCAACGACCTCTGCGACCAGCGCTCGCTGACCCGCATCCACGGCGGCGCCATCATTGCCTCCGGCGTGGAAAACCTCGCCTACGAGGCGCGGCGTTTCGTGGCGGCGGAGGAGAAGCGGGCGATCGGCATCGCCGCCGCGTCGCGGATTCCGAACGGCTGCTCGCTGTTCATCAACATCGGCACCACGACGGAAGAAGTCGCGAGCGCGCTGACCTCGCATGAGGATTTGCTGGTCATCACCAACAACCTCAATGTCGCGATGCTCTTGTACCGTCATCCGCGCATCGAGGTGATCGTGGCGGGTGGCGCAGTGCGCCGCGCCGACGGCGCGGTGATCGGCTCGACCGCGATCAGCCTGATCGGTCAGTTCAAGGTCGACTACGCCATCATCGGGGCGTCGGCGATCGACGAGGAGGGCGCGCTCTTGGACTTCGATTATCGCGAGGTGCAGGCGGCGCAAGCGATCATTGCCAATGCGCGCAGCGTCATGCTGGTGGCGGATTCCACCAAACTGCGCCGCAGCGCACCGGTGCGTATCGCCCATCTCAGTCAGATCCAGACCTTTGTCACTGACGCGCCGTTGCCGGCGGGTCTTGCCAGTATCTGCAGCCACCGCGGCATCGAGGTGGTCGAGGCGATGGAAAAGCCGGCGGCGGATATCGACGATTCCGGCGGCGAGTCTGCTCCGGCGGTCGCCCCAACACCCATCCGAGTGCGCTAGTTTCGCGTCGTGGAACGCCGTCGCCGTTGTTTTTCGCGATTTCCGCAACCCTTCATGCTGCACCATTGCCGGCGTTGGCCCTTGCTCGTGTCGAGATAGTAGGCATCGCAGTCAGCAGCCCCGCATTTTCGGATTCTCTTGCGCTCTGCATCGACCAGTAGAGATTCGATCGCAAGCGAGCAGGCATGCAGCGGAATTTCGGGCGTCCGATGCAAACACCAGCGGTATTTGACTAATCCTGCTGAACGAGATGCGACCAGCGCCCGGGCTGCATGGGCGGCCTGGATGGCTGCGGCTACCGCGTCCAGGTCCGACTGCCGCATTGGCCGTCCGGAGGTTGTCGCTGCCAGCAGGTCGTGAAGGTGCTCGCGAAGGTGACGCGCTTGTTTCACGATGCGAAAGGACGCCGGATCACGGAACCGCTGCAGCGGTCTGGCAATCCGAGGTTCGACCAATCCGGCCAATTCGGTGAACCGCGCCAGGTCGCGGTAGGTCGTAAGATTCTCGATCGGCTCGTCAGAAGGCCGTTCATCCAACGTATTGACAAAATCGAGGGCTGGATGGCCACCGCTCCATTCAAAACGATCGGCGCGACTTCGCATCTCTTTCTTGCTCAATGCCGCGTTCCGGCGTAACCTTTAAAAGCCTATAAATAGGTTATCATTCCTGCGGCCGTGGTGGAAGTGAATCATGCCCGATTTGGCCGCCGATCGGCACGCTCCCGGGAGTTACGTTCGCGGAGCTCTCTACGGCCTTGCGGCCGTCAGCATCTGGTCGGGTTGGATTGTCGTGGCTCGGCTTGGGCTACAGACGAGCCTCACGCCGTGGGATATCGCGGCGCTTCGTTTCGGCGTCGCGGGCTTGCTCCTGCTGCCCTATGTCCTGCAGAAGGGCCTCGCGCTCAAACGGCTGGGCTTCATTGGATTGGCGGCGGTCGTGCTGGGCGGTGGCACCCCCGTGCTTCTCGCCAATACCGGCTTGCTGTTCGCTCCTGCGGCCCACGCTGGTGCCCTGTTTCCCGGCGTGATGCCTCTGGCAGTTGCTGTTCTCGCCGCAGCCTTCCTGCATGAAGCATTCACGGATACGAAAAAGATCGGCTTCGCGCTGATCATGATCGGCGTCTTTGGCATCGGCTGGAGCACGGCCGGCGCGATCGATCCGAAGCAGACAACGGGCCACGCGCTCTTCCTCGCGTCTGCGCTTGCCTGGGCTTGCTACACCGTTGCGATGCGGCGGGCGCGGCTTGACGGATTGCATGCGGCAGGCATCGCCGCAGTCGGAGCCTTGATCCTCTATGTACCCGCCTATCTTCTTGCGGAAGGCGCAGCAGGGCTTGGCAGGGCATCTTTGGGCGACGTTGCTCTTCAGGCATTTGTGCAGGGTGTTCTGACGGCGATTGCCTCACTTGTTTTTTACGGGCGTGCGGTCAGCCTGCTCGGCGCCTCGAGCGGGGCCGCCTTCGCCGCACTATGTCCGGCCATGACGGCGGTGATGGCCGTCCCGGTTCTCGGCGAATGGCCTGCGATGCTGGACTGGATCGCTATCGCCTCGATCTCGACTGGCGTTTACGTCGTGAGCGGCGGGCCATTGCCGCGACGGGCATCAGGTTCTGCGTAGACCAAAGTGTCCCGTCGTTGGTCCTCGTCTTGTTTTCGTTGTCATGCTAATGGCGGATTCCACTAAACTGCGCCGCAGCGCACCGGTGCGTATCGCCCATCTCAGCCAGATCCAGACCTTTGTCACTGACGCGCCGTTGCCGGCGGGTCTTGCCAGTATCTGCAGCCACCGCGGCATCGAGGTGGTCGAGGCGATGGAAAAGCCGGCGGCGGATATCGACGAGCCCGGTGGCGAGCCTGCTTCGACCGTGGTGCGGCTGAAGTAGCGCGCGATCATCCGAGCGAGCCGAGCAGCGATCTCGTTTTCAGGAACTCACGACACTTGGCGAGGCCAGGCCAAACGACAAGAGAAGCCTGCGCATGGGGTGAGAATGCCTGGTGCAGATTCAGCACCTCCGCATGCATTCCCGGGTAAGGGCCCGGTCCCGGACGCAGAATCGCATCCAGCGCACCACTTAGGAGGTTCGCGACATCATCGGTGGAGGTTATCAGAACATAGTCCGGCGCCTGTTCTTTGTTTGCCAGTTTCGCCAACAGGCCGTGCGGGTCGTCCGTCAAGTTCGGAGAAACGCCAAGCCGCAACGCCTTTGTCGGCAATGTGCGCGCGACAGCGTCCGCAGCCGCCGACATGCGCTCGAAGGCATCGCTGATGGTGGGCAGCATTGCCTCGCCATGGCCGGTGAGGATGAGGCCGCGCGGCATGCGCTGAAACAGCGGAACTCCCAAGATCTGCTCCAGATGCTTGATCTGCTGGCTGACGGCGCCCGGCGTAACCGAAAGCTCCTGCGCAGCCAGTTTGAAGCTGAGATGGCGACCGGCGGCCTCGAAGGCTCGCAGTCCGTTAAGCGGAGGCAGTCGGTAGCTCACCAGGATTCCATCCATAGGCGTTAGGCGCGCGCAGATTAGAAAATCTAACTCAACTGTCCAGGAAAAATGGTTTGTGCGCGACGAGTGCAGCGGTGCACGAGGTGATGTTCGAGGACAGGAGAAATCCAATGCACACCCGACGCATCAATGCCGAAACAGTAACCGTGCCGACGACGGGCTACAGCCAGGCGCTTGAGGTCAGCGGTCACACGCGTCTGCTTTTTGTAAGTGGCCAGATCCCGCTCGGCATCGATGGCAATGTGCCTGAGGGCTTTGAAGCGCAGTGCAGGCTCGCCTGGCGAAACGTCGAGGCTCAGCTCAAGGCAGCCGGCATGACCCTCGACAATCTGGTCATGCACCGGACCTATCTTGCCGACCGGCGCTACGCTCTTCTCAATCGCGCCGTGCGAAACGAGGTCCTTGGTGGACGGGAAACAGCGCTAACGGTGGTTATCGCTGGAATCTTCGACGAGGCGTGGCTTCTCGAAGTCGAGGCTGTGGCCGCGGGCTGATACCGAGACCAATGCGCCGCGGTCTGCGCTGTGGCGCGGACCTGTGCGGCCAAACCTGAACTTACCCGCAAGTAGGAGACCGGTTCCCCGCTTTCGACTTGCTTTCGTTTTTCTTTGTGATTAACTCCGATCCGAAAGCAAAATCGCCGAAGTGAAGGGGCGATCGCCGGGGAAGCGCTTTTGGATCGAACGTTCGACCTCGCCATTATCGGAGGCGGCATCAATGGCTGCGGCATCGCGCGCGATGCGGTGGGTCGGGGCAATTCCGTTTTCCTCTGTGAAATGAATGACTTGGCGAGCGGTACGTCGTCCTGGTCGACCAAGCTTGTACATGGCGGGCTGCGCTATCTCGAATATTACGAGTTCCGGCTGGTCCGTGAGGCGCTGATCGAGCGTGAAATCCTCTGGCAGATCGCGCCTCACATTATCAGGCCACTGCGTTTCGTTTTGCCGCACCATTCCGGCTTGCGGCCGGCCTGGCTGCTCAGGCTAGGGTTGTTCCTGTACGACCATATTGGTGGCCGGCATCTGCTGCCGCCGACACGTTCGGTCGATCTCGTTCACGACGAGGTGGGCAAACCGTTGATCGCCAACCGCTACAGAAAAGGCTTCGAATATTCCGACTGCTTCGTCGATGACGCGCGGCTCGTCGTGCTCACGGCGCGGGATGCGGCGGATCGTGGCGCCGAAATTCACACCCGCTCGCGCGCGGTCGAGATCGGGCAGGTGGACGGCATCTGGCACGTGACCGTCGAGAAGGCCATCAGCGGCGAGCGTGCCACCATCCAGGCGCGCGCGCTGGTCAATGCCGGCGGCCCTTGGGTCGAGCAGGTGCTGTCGACGGGCTCAGGCGTCAACGCGCGGGCAAAGGTGCGGCTGGTGCAGGGCTCCCACATCGTGGTGCGCAAGCTCTATGAGCACGACCGCGCCTACATCTTCCAGAATGCCGATGGCCGTATCATCTTCGTCATCCCCTACCAGGGCGACTTTACGCTGATCGGTACCACCGATCGCGACTACGATGGCGATCCGGCCAAGGTGAAGGCCAGCCCCGAGGAGATTCAATATCTCTGTGCCTCGGCCAGCGAGTACCTGAAGAAGCCGGTGCTGCCCGCGGATGTGGTCTGGACTTATTCCGGGGTCCGTCCGCTCTATGATGACGGCGCGAGTGAGGCCAAGGCCGCGACCCGCGACTACGTGTTCGAACTCGATACGCCAGGCGGTGCGCCGCTGCTGTCGATCTATGGCGGCAAGATCACGACCTATCGGCGCCTGGCAGAAGAAGCGCTGGAGCGACTCGCGCCCTACTTGCACAGTGCGAAAGAGAAAGAAGGCTGGACCGGCAAGGCGCCGCTGCCCGGCGGCGATATGGATGTCTCGGCGGTCGCGGCGCTGGCGGCGGAACTGGCGCGGAAATACCCGTTCCTCACTTCGGCGCATGCTGGCCGACTCGCGCATGCCTACGGCACGCGTGCGACAAAATTGCTCGGCAGCGCGAAGTCTCTTGCCGATCTCGGTCAGTCCTTCGGTGCTACCTTGACGGAAAGCGAGGTCCGCTACCTGATGTTGAACGAATGGGCTTGCACCGCCGAAGACGTGGTGTGGCGAAGGTCCAAGCTCGGCTTGCGGCTGTCGGCCGATGAAATCGCCGTGCTTGACGAATGGATCAAGGCCAACAGCGCCTCCGGTGAACCTGCCTTGCGCGAAGCGGGAGCGCGGACATGAGCGTCACGCTCGACCATGTCACGCGAGCCGTCGACGGCATGGCGACCATTCGCGACGTCTCGCTCACGCTGCAACGCGGCACGCTGAGCGTGCTGCTCGGGCCGACGCTGTCGGGCAAGACCTCGATCATGCGGTTGCTCGCCGGCCTCGACAAGCCCACGACCGGTCGCGTGCTGGCCGACGGCAAGGACGTTACGGATGCGGACGTGCGGCAGCGGTCGGTCGCGATGGTCTATCAGCAGTTCATCAACTATCCGTCCCTGACGGTCTACGAGAACATCGCCTCACCTTTGCGGGTGCAGGGCCGGCCGCGCGAGGAGATCGACCGGCGCGTGCAGGAGGCCGCGAAACTCTTGCGGCTCGAGCCATATCTGAAGCGTACGCCGCTGCAGCTTTCCGGCGGCCAGCAACAGCGCACCGCGATCGCGCGTGCGCTGGTCAAGGGCGCGGACCTCGTGCTGCTCGACGAGCCGCTCGCCAATCTCGATTACAAGCTCCGCGAAGAGTTGCGCACCGAACTGCCGCGCATCTTCGAGGCATCTGGCGCGATCTTCGTCTATGCGACGACTGAACCATCGGAAGCGCTGCTGCTCGGTGGCAACACGGTGTGCATGTGGGAAGGCCAGGTTCTGCAGGCCGGCAACACATCGCAAGTCTATCGCCGTCCCGATACGCTGCGGGTCGCCCAGGTATTTTCAGATCCGCCGCTCAACATCGTCGGTATCGAGAAGAGGAACGGGCAGGTCGCATATGCCGGCGGCATCCAGGCGCCGGCCACCGGCCTCTATACATCGCTCGCTGACGGACCCTATCGCGTCGGCTTCCGCGCCCACCAGCTCGAAGTGGCGAACGGCATCGCCGGCCGTCACGCGTTTCACGCCACGGTCACCGTGACCGAGATCACAGGCTCGGAAAGTTTTGTGCATCTCAACCGCGACGCTTCCAACTGGGTTGCGGTGCTGCCGGGCGTGCATGAATACGAGCCTGGCCAGACGCTCGATGCCGTGCTCGATCCTGACAATGTTTTTGTGTTCGACGCCGCCGACCGTCTTGTCGCCGCGCCGTCTGAAAGCCTGTGAGGGAGATGCGACATGGCCCGCATTGACCTCGTCGATCTCGCGCACTCCTACGGTGGCAATGACGCTGCGCCCGAATCCTTTGCGTTGAAGCCGGTGACCATGACCTGGCGGCAGGGCGGAGCCTACGCGCTGCTCGGCCCCTCCGGCTGCGGCAAGACCACGCTGCTCAACTTGATCTCCGGCATCGTCACGCCTTCGCGTGGAAAAATCCTGTTCGACGGCGCCGATATCACGCGGCTGTCGACCCAGAAGCGCAATATCGCGCAGGTGTTCCAGTTTCCGGTGATCTACGACACTATGACGGTGGGGCAGAACCTCGCATTCCCGCTCAGGAATCGCGGCGTGCCGAAGGCTGAGGTCGAGGCGCGGGTGAGGCGGATCGCCGATCTCCTCGATCTGACGTTCTATCTCGACCGCAAGGCGACGCGCCTGACCGCGGACGCCAAGCAGAAGATTTCGCTGGGTCGCGGCCTGGTCCGCTCCGACGTCGCAGCGGTGCTGTTCGACGAGCCGCTGACGGTGATCGATCCCGAACTGAAGTGGCAGTTGCGCTCGAAGTTGAAGGCGCTGCACCGCGAGCTCGATCTCACGATGATCTACGTCACCCATGACCAGACCGAGGCGCTGACCTTTGCTGACACGGTCGTCGTCATGCATGACGGCCGTGTGGTGCAGAGCGGCACGCCGGCCGAACTGTTTGACAAGCCCGCGCATACATTCGTGGGTTACTTCATCGGCTCGCCCGGAATGAACATCGTGCCGGCTGTCGTGGGCGGGCATGAGGCCCGGATCGACGGCCATGTCATCGGCCTGCATCGAAACTACGGCGTGCTGCCGGCGGGCGCGAAAATCGAAATCGGCGTGCGCCCCGAATTCGTCAACATCGCGGCCCCCGCGTCCGGCCTGTTGTCGGCCACGATCGAGCGGATCGACGATCTCGGCCGCGCCCGTTTCGCCCGCGTTCGCATCGGCGACGCCAAGTTTGCCGCGCGCGTGCCGCCGGGATTCTCCGTGCCTGACAACATGGTCGGGCTGGTGTTCGATCCCGCGCATGTTCACGTCTATGCCGACAGCCGTCTGGTCGAGGGGGTTGCCTGATGGACAAGACCGTCAACCAAAAAGCCTGGTTCCTGGTGCTGCCGGTGTTCGCGGTGGTCGCGTTCTCCGCGATCCTGCCGTTGATGACGGTCGTGAACTATTCGATGCAGGACACGTTCGGCAACAACCAGTTCTTCTGGAATGGCGTCGGTTGGTTCAAGGAGCTGCTCGATCCCTCGACCGATCTCGGAGGCCGCTTCCTGGCCTCGCTCGGCCGCAATTTGCTGTTCTCGGCGATTATTCTGGCGATCGAGGTGCCGCTCGGCATCGTCGTGGCGCTATCGATGCCGCGCGAGGGCTGGACCGTCGCCGTATGTCTCGTCATCCTCGCACTGCCGCTGCTAATCCCGTGGAACGTGGTCGGAACGATCTGGCAGATTTTCGGCCGGCCCGATATCGGTCTGCTCGGCTATGCCCTCAACAGCCTCGGCTTCGATTATAATTACGTCTCCAACGAGTTTGATGCCTGGGCGACCGTCATCGTGATGGACGTGTGGCACTGGACCAGCCTCGTGGCGCTACTGTGCTACGCCGGGCTGAAGTCGATCCCGGACGCCTATTACCAGGCGGCTCAGATCGACGGCGCCTCGCGCTGGGCGGTATTCAAGGCAATCCAGTTGCCGAAGATGAACCGCGTGTTGCTGATTGCCGTGCTGCTGCGCTTCATGGATAGTTTTATGATCTACACCGAACCGTTCGTCGTGACCGGCGGCGGTCCGGGCAACTCGACCACCTTCGTTTCGATCGAACTGGTCAAGATCGCCCTCGGACAATTCGACCTCGGCAAGGCTGCCGCTCTCTCGCTCGTCTACAATCTCATCATCCTGATCGTGTGCTGGGTGTTCTACACCGTCATGACCAATGTCGGGACCGAGCGTCCCGAGAAGAGGGGAGCCGCGTGATGCACTCGATTCCCGGCCGCCGCCTCATCATCTCTCTGTTTTTGATTTTCCTGCTGTTGCCGATCTACTGGCTCGTCAACATGAGCTTCAAGACCAATGCCGAGATCGTCACCACGATGACGCTTTGGCCGCACCAGCCGACGCTGGAAAACTACAGGCGCATCTTCACCGACGAGAGCTGGTATTCCGGCTACATCAACTCGCTGACCTATGTGCTGATCAATACCGTGATCTCGATCGCGGTGGCGCTGCCAGCGGCTTACGGCTTCTCTCGCTATCGTTTCCTCGGCGACAAGCATTTGTTCTTCTGGCTGTTGTCGAATCGCATGGCGCCGGCCGCTGTATTCGCGCTGCCGTTCTTCAACCTCTATTCGGCACTCAACCTGTTCGATACGCCTTGGGCGGTCGCGCTCGCGCACTGCATCTTCAATGTGCCGCTGGCGGTGTGGATTCTCGAAGGGTTCGTCTCGGGCGTGCCGCGCGAGATCGACGAGACTGCGTTCCTCGACGGCTATTCGTTTCCGCGCTTCTTCGTCAAGATCCTGGTGCCGTTGATCGCGAGCGGCATCGGCGTCGCCGCGTTCTTCTGCTTCATGTTCTCCTGGGTCGAGCTGCTGCTGGCGCGCACATTGACCTCAGTCAATGCCAAGCCGATCTCGGCCATCATGACGCGCACCGTGTCGGCCGCCGGCATGGACTGGGGCCTCTTGGCCGCCGCCGGCGTCCTCACCATCATCCCCGGCGCGCTCGTCATCTGGTTCGTCCGCAACTACATCGCGCGCGGTTTTGCGCTGGGCAGGGTGTAGCCATGGAAAACATCGCATGGATGGCCTGGACGCTGCCGACCGCGATCTTCTTTGTCATGCTGGCGCTGACGCTCGGCGTGATGACATGGCTTGGAGTCGCTTATCCCGAAGCCGAGCGCGTCGGCATCCTGCGTATCCCGACCACGCGCGGCGACCGGCTGTTCATTTCGCTTATCCTCGCCGCCGTCATCCATCTGTTGTGGATCGCCTTTGCCGGCACCGACCCGCTTCTGACGTTGCCGATCGGGGAGGGCGTTGAAATTTCGAGCCTGTGGCTCGCAACCCTGATTTCGCTCGTCTCGGCCGTTGCGATCTTTCGCACGGTCTGAAACGGCGGAAAAAGACAGATCCGGGATCAACCCGGGCCTGAATATGTGTTTGTCGCTGCAACCGGAGGATCCAACATGCGACGCTTGAGAGGAAGAAACGGTCCCTTGACCAAGGAGAGCTTTCTGACCATGACCAGCGCGGCTGCGCTGATCGCCGCATCCGTGACCATTGCCGCACCTGCGCGTGCGGACGACGCCGTCAATCAAAGGTGGATCGACAGCGAATTCCAGCCCTCCACGCTGTCGAAGGCGGACCAAATGAAGGAGCTGCAATGGTTCGTCAAGGCCGCCGAGCCCTTCAAGGGCATGGAAATCAACGTCGTGTCGGAAACCATCACGACGCATGAGTATGAAGCGCGCACGCTGGCGAAAGCCTTCACCGAAATCACTGGCATCAAGGTCAAGCACGACCTGATCCAGGAAGGCGACGTCGTCGAAAAGCTGCAGACGCAGATGCAGTCCGGCAAGAACGTCTACGACGGCTGGATCAACGATTCCGACCTGATCGGCACGCATTTCCGTTACGGCCAGACGGTGATCCTGTCGGACTACATGACGGGCGAGGGCAAGGATGTCACCAACCCGCAGCTCGACGTCAACGACTTCATCGGAAAGTCCTTCACCACGGGCCCGGACGGCAAGCTCTATCAATTGCCTGACCAGCAGTTCGCGAACCTCTATTGGTTCCGCTACGACTGGTTCTCCAATCCGGAATACAAGGCCAAGTTCAAGGCGAAGTATGGCTACGAGCTCGGCGTTCCCGTGAACTGGTCGGCCTATGAAGACATCGCCGAGTTCTTCACCAACGACATCAAGGAGATCAACGGTGTCAAGGTCTATGGCCACATGGACTACGGCAAGAAGGATCCCTCGCTCGGCTGGCGTTTCACCGACGCCTGGCTGTCGATGGCCGGCAACGGCGACAAGGGTATCCCGAACGGCAAGCCGGTCGACGAATGGGGCATCCGTATGGACGGCTGCCGTCCGGTGGGCTCGTCGGTCGAGCGCGGGGGCGACACCAACGGTCCCGCCTCGGTGTACGCGATCGCGAAATATCTCGACTGGCTGAAGAAGTATGCCCCGCCGCAGGCGCAGGGCATGACCTTCTCCGAAGCAGGCCCGGTGCCGGCGCAGGGCAACATCGCCCAGCAGATCTTCTGGTACACCGCCTTCACCGCCGACATGGTGAAGCCTGGCATCGCGGTCGTGAACGCGGACGGCACGCCGAAGTGGCGCATGGCGCCGTCGCCGCACGGCTCGTACTGGAAAGAGGGCATGAAGCTCGGCTACCAGGACGCCGGTTCGGCGACGCTGTTGAAGTCGACGCCGCCGGATCGCCGCAAGGCGGCCTGGCTCTATCTGCAGTTCATCAACTCCAAGACGGTGAGCCTGAAGAAGAGCCATGTCGGTCTCACCTTCGTGCGTGAATCCGACATCTGGGACAAGTCGTTCACCGAGCGTGCGCCCAAGCTCGGCGGCCTGATCGAGTTCTACCGCTCGCCCGCGCGCGTGCAGTGGACCCCGACCGGCAACAACGTGCCTGACTATCCGAAGCTCGCCCAATTGTGGTGGCAGAACATCGGCGATGCGTCGTCGGGTGCAAAGACGCCGCAGCAGGCGATGGATGCGCTGGCTGCAGCGCAGGACTCGGTGCTCGAACGTCTCGAGAAGAGCGGCGTGCAGAAGGAGTGCGGGCCGAAGTTGAACAAGAAAGAGACGGCCGAGTTCTGGTTCGCCAAGGCCGAGAAAGACAAGTCCATCGCGCCGCAGCGCAAGCTGGCGAACGAGAAACCGAAGGGCGAAACCGTCGACTACGACGCGCTGATCAAGTCGTGGCCGGCAACTCCGCCCAAGCGGGCGGAGGCGAAGTAAGCTTCGCGCGTTCCGAGTGATGCAGACGAAAGGCCGGGAGCGATCCCGGCCTTTTTCTTTTTTACCTCGCCCCGCTTGCGGGGAGAGGTCGGATCGCATCGAAGATGCGATCCGGGTGAGGGGGATTCTCCGCGAGTCGGATGCGTGGAAGGAGCCCCTCACCCGACCCTCTCCCCGCGAAGAGCGGGGAGAGGGAGGTCAGCATCGCGCCTCACTCCGCAGCTTGCGCCGCCGCCAGCGTCGGATAATCCGTATATCCCTTCGCGCCGCCGCCGTAGAATGTCGCCTTGTCCCATTCGTTCAGCGGCGCGCCCTTCTTCAGCCGCTCGACCAGATCAGGGTTCGAGATGAACGGCTTGCCGAACGCGATCAGGTCGGCGGCGCCGGCCTCGAGCACTTTTGTCGCCAGATCGAAATCGTAGCCGTTGTTGGCGACATAGGTTCCGCTGAAGCGCTTGCGCAACGATGCATAATCGAACGGCGCGTTGTCGCGCGGGCCGCCGGTCGCGCCTTCGATGACATGGATGTAGGTCAGCTTCAGCGCGTCGAGCCCATCTACGATATGATCGAACAGCGGCTGCGGATTGGAGTCGGAGACGTCGTTGGCCGGGGTCACCGGCGAGATGCGGATGCCGGTGCGCTCGGGGCCGGCGATCGCGGCCACCGCCTGCGACACTTCCAGCATTAGTTTTGCGCGGTTCTCGATTCCTCCGCCGTAAGCATCGGTGCGCTTGTTGGTGCCGTCCTTGGCGAACTGGTCGAGCAGGTAGCCATTGGCGCCGTGGATCTCGACGCCGTCAAAGCCGGCGGCCAGCGCGTTCTCGGTGCCGCGCTTGAAGTCGTCGATGATGCCTGGAATTTCCGACAGCTCCAGCGCGCGCGGCTCGGAGATCTCGGTGAAGATGCCGTTCACAAACGTCTTGCCCGTGGCGCGGATCGCCGATGGCGCGACCGGCTTGCCGCCGCCGGGCTGCAGCGTGGTGTGCGAGATGCGGCCGACATGCCAGATCTGGATGAAGATGCGCCCGCCTTTTTCATGGACGCGGTCGGTGACCTTGCGCCAGCCTTCGACCTGCTCCTTCGAATAGATGCCGGGCGTATCCTGATAGCCCTGACCCTGCTGCGAGACCTGGCTTGCTTCGGTGACGAGCAATCCGGCGGAAGCGCGCTGGCCGTAATAGTCGACCGCGAGCGGGCTCGGCACCATGCCGGGCGGCACCGCGCGGTTGCGGGTCAGCGGCGCCATCACGAGGCGGTTGGGAAGCGTAATCGGGCCAAGCTTGAAGGGCTCGAACAGTTTGGTCTGGCTCATGTCGGGGACGTCCGGGTGGATGATGATAGGGAAGAGTTGGGCGTTGCCGCCGATTGCGCAATGCCCGAGCCATTCGGCTTGCGCAGACGAGCTGCGCGCGGTCCCGGTCGCGTCGGTGTCGAGCAGTAGCGGTCGCGCGCCGGCGTAGGATAATTGTTTCCAAATCGGCGCCGGCGCAGCATAGGCAAACCCCCTTCAGGCTTCCTTCATCATGCTGTGGTGCGCCGTAAATCCCATGCGCCGGTTATCCAGCTCCGCGACGGGTCCGGTGGAGTCCACCTGCAGCAGCTCGAACGTCAGGCATTCGCAACCGATCGAGCGAAGCACTTGGCTGGCGGCCTTCTGGACGCTATTGCTGAAGCTCTGGTGATCCATCTGAATTTCGAGGCGGGGTTTTCGGCTGCACACCGCCTTCACGATCGATTGCAGGCGGATGTAGATCTCGTCGCGATAGTTCTGGGTGCTTTCGAAAGCGGCCCGGGGATCGACGATCTGGGTGCGCGCGACATAGATGAGGTTGACCGCAAAGCGGTCCGCGGAGACTGCGCCTTGCGTGAACCGAAACACCTCGGGCCGCAAATCGATCCGCGCCAGTTGGCGGCTGCCGGCGCGGATCCGGTGCCGGCCGGGTGTGAGGGCTTTTTCAAAACGCCCGTTCCGGTAGAGCAGCACGGTTTCGAACTGCTGAACGCAGACCCGATCGAAGCCGAGCAGCCCCGTGATCCCCTTCCTGAACAACGACTGGAGCCATGCCCACGCCCCGGCGATTAGAGCGATTACAATCAAAGAAAAAACGATAGAGCCCAGAAGTTCACCCACTTTTATCCTTCCCTGCCGTGTTTTTATCTCGTTGGCGGATACCGCGGTACCAGCTCTTCTCTTGGCTTTTCCTGCGTCGAAAATAAGTCATTGCTATCTGAAGTAGAATGATAAATCGAAAAAAGCAGGGGCTCTTTCCCCGCTATTTGGATTTCCGATCGGCGCATCATGGCGACGAATTGCCGGCCCCCGTCGCCCCTGCGAACGCAGGGACCCAGCCACTCGCTTGTTTTGTCGCAGGCGCGCAGTCAGAATTGCGCTTGCACGAAGGGCCAATCAGTCCGCAGCGCACACCGCCGCAGGGTAGGCAAAGGCGCAAAGCGCCGTGCCCACCAGCTTAGCGCCGCGCTCATGATGGTGGGCACGCTTCCGCCTTCGCTCGCCGAGCTTCCGCCTGCGCTCTGGCGAGCTACGGCGGACAAGTCGGCGGGACAAGGTCGATTTGCCTACCCGCTAGCTAGCCATGTCCGGGTATGTCGGCCCCATCGGTCGCGTACTGCCGGATCTTGTTGCGCATCGTGCGCACCGAGAGTCCGAGCAGGCGCGCGGCGTGGGTGCGATTGCCGTGGCAACTCGCCAGCGTCTGCAGCACGAGCTCGCGCTCGATCGCCTCGACCGTGGAGCCGATCAGCATCGGCACGATATCGTGGGGTGAGGGCGTCTGAGAATCCGACACCGGAATCTCGGGGACGGGGACACGGTCCACGCCAAGGTAAAGGTCGCTATACTCCCGGGGCATCAACACCTCCCGATCGACGCTTGCTCCGAAACGCGGAGCAGAAACATCAGGAATCACAACCCCCTGCCGCAGGGAAGCGTGGGCGCGAATGGTTAACGGAAGGTTAATGGGCACGGAAAAGTTTTGACGTAGGGTTCGCACACCTAGAGGTATGTTGAGCAGTGGGCAGATGATCGCATGAGCGCACCGCACCTGCACAGCGATATGCGGAACGATTTATCCCGGATGTCGCTGCGCTCTTCCGGGCTACTTGCTTCGTTCATCCGGGCTATGCGGCTAACGCGCCGACTCCTTGGCCCGTTTTTCAGTTGCGATCGCTTCTGCAGTCTTCGTCGAACGGACCATCAGAAATGTTCCCGAGAGCGTGGTGCCTGGCAGCCTCCAGCGCCCATCGATTTCCGTCACCTCAGCATTGACCAAGCCTTCATAAAAGACCGTGTCATAGCCGCAGCCAGATGGCTCGTAACGTTTGACGAACGATACGGCGCTGCCGGATCGATGACCCGCAATCGAGGCGTTGTGGGTGCGCAACGGGCAATCGCGCATTATGCAGGGCTCGGTCACGTTTCCTCCGAGCGCGCCACCGGACTCGATGAGCGTCGCCAGAAACGTGACCATTCCAACCTGCGGCTGAACATAGGTGCCGTGCCAGACACCAGTCAGACTGTCGGTCATTGCGGCCCGGATGCGTGCGTAGCCCTCACAACACCCGATTGCTCTCCTTCACCTTCTCCGCATCCAGATACACACTGCTCCCCATCTCCTTGAACTTGGCGCTCATCGCCGCCATGCCGTCCTCGATGGTGCCACTTACCGACATCCCGACGCTCGCCGGATCGTTCAGCGTCGCCGCATAGTCCCGCACGTCCTGCGTGATCTTCATCGAGCAGAACTTTGGGCCGCACATCGAGCAGAAGTGGGCGACCTTGTGGGCTTCCTTCGGCAGCGTCTCGTCGTGGAAGCTCTTCGCGGTATCCGGATCGAGGCCGAGGTTGAACTGGTCGGTCCAGCGGAAGTCGAAGCGGGCGCGGGAGAGCGCGTCGTCGCGGAGCTGGGCGGCCGGATGGCCCTTGGCCAAGTCAGAGGCGTGGGCGGCGATCTTGTAGGTGATGACGCCGGTTTTCACGTCGTTGCGGTCGGGCAGGCCGAGATGCTCCTTCGGCGTGACGTAGCAGAGCATGGCGCAGCCGAACCAGCCGATCATGGCTGCACCAATGCCCGAGGTGATGTGGTCGTAGCCCGGCGCGATGTCGGTCGTCAGCGGTCCGAGCGTATAGAACGGCGCCTCGCCGCACTCCTTGAGCTGCTTGTCCATGTTGATCTTGATCTTGTGCATCGGCACGTGGCCGGGGCCTTCGATCATCACCTGGCAGCCTTTTTCCCACGCAATCTTGGTGAGTTCGCCGAGCGTCTCCAGTTCGGCGAACTGCGCGCGGTCGTTGGCATCGGCAATCGAGCCGGGCCGCAGGCCGTCGCCGAGCGAGAACGAGACGTCATACTTGCGCATGAGGTCGCAGATCTCCTCGAAGTGGGTATAGAGGAAGCTCTCCTTGTGATGCGCCAGGCACCACTTCGCCATGATCGAGCCGCCGCGCGAGACGATGCCGGTGACGCGGTTGGCGGTGAGGTGGATGTAGGGCAGGCGGACGCCGGCGTGGATCGTAAAATAGTCGACGCCCTGTTCGCACTGCTCGATCAGCGTGTCCTTGTAGAGCTCCCAGGTCAGCTTGACGGGATCGCCTTCGCATTTCTCCAGCGCCTGGTAGATCGGCACGGTGCCGATCGGCACCGGCGAGTTGCGCAAGATCCATTCCCGTGTGGTGTGGATGTTGCGGCCCGTCGAGAGGTCCATCACGGTGTCGGCGCCCCAGCGGATCGCCCACACCATCTTGTCGACTTCCTCTTCCACCGACGAGGTGACGGCGGAGTTGCCGATGTTGGCGTTGATCTTGGTCAGGAAATTGCGGCCGATGATCATCGGCTCGAGTTCGGCGTGGTTGATGTTGGAGGGGATGATGGCCCGTCCCCGCGCGATCTCGGAGCGGACGAACTCTGGCGTGATGAAGGCGGGGACCTCCGCGCCAAAGCTTTCGCCGTCGGCAAGCGCCGCTTCTGCGCGCTCGAGCTGCTGCTTACGGCCGAGGTTCTCGCGCTCGGCGACGTAAATCATTTCCTTGGTGATGATGCCGGCGCGGGCGAATTCGAGCTGCGTGATCTTGTGGCCGTCGAGGCCGCGGATCGGCTTGTGATACGCGGTGAAGGCCTTTGCGGCGTGCGAGGCGCCGACATTGCCGTTGTCTTCCGGCTTGATCGCGCGGCCCTCATATTCCTCGACGCCGCCGCGCTCCTTGACCCAGGCGAGACGGTGCCGGGCTAAGCCGGCGTTGACGTCGATCACGACGGAGGGGTCGGTGTAGGGGCCGGAGGTGTCGTAGACAGGGAGGTTCGGCTCGCCCGCGCCTTCCGAGAGGAAGATTTCGCGCAAGGGCACGCGCAGGTCGGGCGCGGCGTCGGGCGTTGAAAAGATTTTCCGCGACGAGGGCAGCGGGCCGGTGGTGACGGCGGGCAGGGTGGTGTCGGGGTTGGAGCGAATGTTCATGGAATCCTCCGTTTTATGGGCGTCGTTCCGGACGGGCCGCGAAGCGGACCGATCCGGAACCTCGAGGTTATTGAGCGAGATTCCGGGTTCGCGCTTGCGCGCGCCCCGGAATGACGCCGGTGGAAATTTCTTCGGCCATTGCGAGGAGCGAAGCGACGAAGCAATCCATTGTCACCGATTGCGCGGTGGCAATGGATTGCTGCGCTCGCAATGACGGGGAAACAGTGGGACATCACGCCGCCTCCGCGCCCTGGCCCAGCCATTGCCGCACCCGCGCATCCGGATCGGTGTTCTGGGTGACGTCGCTGACGACGGCGATCGAGTCGGCGCCGGCGGCGTAGATTTCGGCCGCCTGTTCAAACTTGATGCCGCCGATCGCGACCAGCGGGATGTCGCCGATGCGCTTTTTCCATTCGGTGATCTTTGGAATGCCCTGCGGCGCAAAACGCATCGATTTCAGCGTGGTCGGAAAGATCGGACCGAGCGCGATGTAATCGGGCTTGGCGGCGAGCGCGGTCGCCAGCTCCTCGTCGTCGTGCGTGGAGATGCCGAGCGTCAGTCCAGCTTTGCGGATTTCGGCAAGGTCGGCACCAACGAGATCTTCCTGGCCGAGATGCAGGTGCTTCGCGCCGGCGACGATCGCCGCGCGCCAGTAGTCGTTGACGACGAGTTTGGCATCGGTGCCCTTGATGACTTCAAGGGCGTCGGTCACGATCTGCAGCGCCTCGGCGTCGTCGAGGTTCTTGGCGCGCAACTGTATGGTGCCGACGCCGAGCAGCGCCAGCCGCGTCACCCAGGCGACGCTGTCGACGACGGGATAGAATCGATCAGGATACGGCATGCCAGAACGGAGTCCCGATCACAGGGGTGGAGGGCGAGGCGAAGTCGCGGGCTTCCATCAGCCCGGCTTCGTACGCGGTGCGGCCGGCTTCGACGCCTGATCGAAACGCCTTCGCCATCGCGACAGGGTCGGCAGCTTTTGCCACTGCAGTATTGAGCAGCACGGCGTCGTAGCCGAGTTCGAGCGCGTGCGCGGCATGCGAGGGCGCACCCAAGCCGGCGTCGACCACCAGCGTGATGTCGGGCAGGCGCTCGCGCATCAGTTTCAGGGCGTCGCGGTTGGTGATACCTTTTGCACTGCCGATCGGCGCGGCCCAGGGCATCACGACCTTGCACCCCGTTTCGACCAGCCGCATCGCGACCGACAGGTCTTCGGTGCAATAGGGGAACACTTCAAAGCCGTCCTTGATCAGGATTCCGGCCGCTTCTACCAGGCCGACCACGTCAGGCTGCAGCGTGTCGTTGTCGGCGATCACTTCCAGCTTGATCCAGGGCGTTCCGAACAGTTCGCGCGCCAGCTTTGCCGTGGTCACCGCTTCGCGCACGCTGCGGCAGCCGGCAGTGTTCGGCAGCACGGTGACATCGAGCTCGCGGATCAGCGACCAGAACGCGTCGCCCGTCTTGCCGCCGGCGGCCTCGCGCCGCAGCGACACGGTGACGATGTTGGCGCCAGAGGCGCGGATCGCCTCCTGCATGATCGCCGGCGAGGGATAGAGCGCCGTGCCGATCAGGAGACGGGAGGGGAAGGTCTTGCCGTAGAAATTCAGCATGGTCACGGTGTTTCCTCAAATGATCCTGTCATCCCCGCGAAGGCGGGGATCCAGTACGCCGGGAAGGCTGAAGTCAAACGGATAGGCCACGGCGTACTGGGTCGCCCGGTCAAGCCGGGCGATGACAGCGGAGTGTGCGGCGTGATCATCCCCATCACCCTCCCTGCCGTGGGGTGATGATCTCGATCTCGTCGCCGGCCTTGAGCTGCGTCTCCGCCCAGCGGCTTTTCGGCAGCACGTCATAATTCAGCGCAATCGCGAAATGCGTGCCTTCGTAGTCGAGCTCGGAGAGCAGCGCGTCGACGCGCTCCGCGGCGATCTCGCGCACTTCGCCGTTGACGGTCACACGCATCGCATCACCTCATTGTCGATCGCGCCGCGCTGCACATAGGCGAGCGTCAGCTCGGCCAGCGCGGGCGCCACCAGGAAACCGTGGCGGTAAAGGCCGTTGACCGCGATCTTGCTCTTGCCGATCGTGATCCGCGGCAGATTGTCGGGGAAGGCGGGACGCAAGCCGGAGCCGAACTCGACGATGCGCGCTTCGGCAAAGGCCGGATGGACGGCATAGGCCGCGCCGAGCAGCTCCAGCGCCGAGCGGACGCTGACGCCGGTGTCCTCGGCCTCGATCGAGGTCGCGCCCAGCATGAATTTGCCGTCGCCGCGCGGGATGACGTAGAGCGGCCAGCGCGGATGGATCAGCCGCACCGGGCGCGACAGCTCGACCTCGCCCGTCTCGATGATGATCATCTCGCCCTTGACGCCGCGCAGCTCGGGCTGCTCGGCGCGCGCCGAAAGCCCGCGGCAGTCGATCACGATGCCGTCGAGATCTTCCGCAGTGACGTCGCAATCGAACTTGATCGTGCCGCCGGCGGCTTCGATGCGCGCGTGCAGCTCGGGCAGCACCTTGCGCGGTTCGACATGGCCTTCCTCGGCATAGAACAGGCCGTCGCGAAAACGGCCATCCAGCGAGGGTTCGAGCTCGCCGACGCCGGATGCGTCGAGCCTGATATGGCCGCGGGTGAGCTTGGCAAACCGCTCGAAATCGGCGCGGTCGCGCGGGTGCGCCACCACCAGCGATCCGTTGAACGGGGTGTCGGGAAAAAGTTCGCGCCACAGATCGAGCGAGCGGAAGCCGAGCCGGCCGATCACGGGCTCGGACGTTTCTGCCTCGCAATAGGGCGCCAGCATGCCGCCGGCCCAGTGGCTGGTGGAGAGCGTCATATCGGCGTCACTGCGCTCATACAAAGTGACGGCGTGGCCGGCCTGTGCGAACAGCAACGCCTGCCATGCGCCGGCAATGCCCGCGCCGATGATGGAAACGGGGGAATCCCCGTGCAGATCTGACTTCTGGTACATCCCTGTCCCTTCGCCGGCATGACCCGGATCAGGTTCAAAGGGTCACCGCGGTCCCAGCACGCCACCTTTTGAGGTAACTGCCCAAGCTTGCGGTATCTCAGCTCCTCGTCGGAGCACCCCTCGGAACAGGGCTAATGTAGGCGGTTGGGCGAAGGTGTCAACGCGGCTTTGCTGGAACTTGCAAGGCTGCCTTGCTCTGGACGCAGCGCAGCGCTTGGCGATGCGCTGCTGAGCCGGGGCCCAGGACGGCTGGCAATAGGGTCCCGTTTTGCGGAGCAGCGCTACCGGACGATGCTTCGCATCGCCGGGACGGCGCCGCACCGCGCCCCGGGACACGAGGTTTGCTGTCTTGGTTTAGCTATTTCGCCGCTTGCAGCGCGTTCGCGTCAGCCGGCGTTCCGACCGGGCTGGCGACGATTTTCGGTGTCGCACCGCTTGCCAGCACCGGCGCGATCTGCAGTGGCTTTTCCGGCCGCTGGCGCTTTGCAGCGTAATAATAGCCGCTCGCATAGTAACGCACGGCGCGGCTGTGATCGCCATGGGCGGCGCGATAGGCGCCGGCAAGATATTTGATGCCCCAGACGAGATTGGTGTTGGGATCGCGCAGGCCCGCGGCGTCGCCGGTGTAGCCGAGGCCGCGTGCGGTCGGCAGCTTGATCTGCATCAGACCGATGGTGCCGCCGCGTCCGACGAGGTTCGGATGATACTTGCTCTCGCGCACGATCACCCTGTGCACCAGCGCTTCCGGCACGTTGTTGGCGGCGGCATGGGCGGCGACCATGCTTTCATATTGCGCGCGGCTCTGCGCCATTGCGGAAGGTGAAAGCAACAGCACGGCCGCAGCGGCGAGCCAGACGAACTTCGATAAACTTTTCATAAAAACAATCTCTGGGCGAGCGGCGCGTTAGCGATTGCGCTTTCGCGTAGTTCCATTACCGGGCGAGGATGTGGCGAAAAGCGGACGACATCGCGGCGAGACCTGCGGCTGACGCAGTGTTGGCAAACGCGGGCCAGCGTGACGCTGACGTTGTGCGTGCGATGCATCGCGTCTGCCAACGCGAAACTGCGTCACGCGGACGCGCAAGGAATGTCGTGCAAATGACGCAGTCAAGGTGTAAAGAAGATTTCCGCGACAAAACCAATTCATTCCGACAACAATCCTGTCTCATTCAACGAATTTTAAAAAGCGAGGCGTCGTTACGACGTCCGAAGTCAAAGGGAGATGCGCCATGGCTCGACTCGATTCCAGCTATCTGCCTCGCGGAAATCCCTGCGCCCAATGCGGCAAGCCGATCCCGAGACCCGATTGGGTCGAGAGCAGCCCGGGCCGCACGTCCTTCCTCTGGTTCTGCCGCGCCTGCGACTATCGGTTCGAGGCGATCGCGATCTACGAGGAAGCGGATCCCGACGCGCTCGCGGCCTGACCGCCCACATTTCATTGACGCTTCACCGGTATCGCCAGACGGCGTTGGCCGAGCCCCGTGCGTTTCGCCCTTTCCGAATGGGGCAGGCTGGTTGTCGTAGAGCGGAACCAGCCGGACGCAGCCACGTTGACTCCCCATTCATTGGTGGAGGCTGCGATGGCAAGCGAGGTCATGGCCAAGCCACATCCGCTGATCGCGAGCGACCGTGTCGAAGGGACCGCGGTACGCCGGCCGAACGGGGATATGATCGGCCACATCGAACGGCTGATGATCGACAAGGTCACTGGTAAAGTATCGTATGCAATCCTGAGTTTCGGGGGGTTTCTGGGCATCGGAGCCAATCTGATTCCGCTGCCCTGGGGACGGCTTCGCTACAGCACACGGTTCGAAGCCTACGAACTCGATATCGACGACGAAGAGCTGAAGCGCGCGCCGTCATTCAGTGCGGACAAGGATTTCGACTGGGGCGATCGCGCAAAGGAAGCCGAACTGCATCGCTATTACGGCATGCCGCCCTACTGGGGCGGTTTCTGATGCAGTGTCGCAGCGGCGTGTTCCACGCGAAACGGGTGGAACACTTGTTGAAGTGCCGGGTTTTCCTCAAAGCGTTTCTGAACTGAGGAGAACCGATATGTTAGCTAAAACTGCCGTTGCCGGCCTCGCGGCGTCCGCGTTGCTGGCGAGTGTCGCGTTTGCGCAACAAAGTCCTTCGGCAACGACTGAGAGCGCCAAGACCGCCGCGCCTGCGGCTGCATCCGATACCTCGTCGTTCAAGGGCACCTGGCGGGCTTCGAAGATGGTCGGCCTGAACGTGTACAATGACAGTAACGAAAGCCTCGGGTCGATCAACGATCTCCTGACCGACAAGAGCGGCGATATCAAAGCCGCGGTGATCGGTGTCGGCGGCTTCCTCGGCGTCGGCGAGCATCTGGTTGCGGTGCCCATCGACAAGGTGAAGTTCGTCGATGAGCCGATTGCCTCTAGCACCGCGAGCGCGCCCGCGACCGGTGGGGCACGCACAGGCGCAGGCACCACGACGGGTGCTGCGCCGGCTGCAACTCCGCCCAAGAGGAATCCGTGGTATCCGGATCACGCTGTGTTCAGCGCGACCAAGGATCAGCTCAAGGCGATGCCCGAGTTCAAGTACTCGACCGAATAAGCCGCGGTCTTTGGCGACCAGGCTTCTTCAAAATGGCCGGACGGCGTGATGCCGTCCGGCCATTTGATTTTGCGGATGCCCGTTCGTGCAATGGTACCGCATGTCCTATCGGCGTCCGCGTCCCGATGATAGGTTGTGTCGCGGCAGGAGCACCTGCTTCCTGCCTTGCATGGATCCTGGCATCAACGGGAGGACGACATGGCGGAGAGCGTCTACAAGGTCATCGAGCTGATCGGCACCAGCAGCGAATCCTGGGAGAAGGCCGCCGCGGGCGCGGTCAGCCGCGCCGGAGAAACCCTGCGGGATCTTCGTGTGGCCGAAGTGGTCCAGCTTGATCTGCAGCTAGACGCCCAAGGCAAGGTCGAAGCCTACCGCGCCAAGCTGAAAGTCTCGTTCAAGTTCGAGGGTTCGTAGCCGGCGGCATAGCGTAGGGTGGGCAAAGGCGCTTGCGCCGTGCCCACCATCTATCACCGCGCTCGCCTCTCGACGGTGGGCACGCTTTCGCTTTGCCTACCCTTGCGGCATCGAAATGGGTGCAGCCATCACAGCGCCGGCAGCGCGGTCACATGGACGTTGATCGCGCCTTCGGCTTCCGCGATCACGCGCAGCGTTTTGGAATCGAAGGCGATGCCGGCGAGCCGCAGCTTGCGGATCTCGGCCGAGACTCGCAGGCCGTCCTCGTTCTTCTGCAGATCGGCGATCGCGGCGGCAATCTTCTTCTGCGCGTTGCTTGCGAACGGCTTGAGGTCGACGACAGCTTTCTCTGCCAGCGTCTTCTGCAAATGCGGGACGGCCGCGCGCGCCGCGGCGCCCAACAGGCCGAAAGCAGCCTCCGATTCGACGGCAAGCTCGGTATCTGTCAGCCGCAGCGTCTGCTCGGCCTGATCGAGCACAGGCTTGCCCCAGATATGCACATTGGCCTCGCCGCCGAGGCCGAGAAAACTCTTCTTCTCCCTGGCGGTCACCAGCAGCGAAATCAGCAACCGGTTGCCGGACGCAGCCACGCTGGCGCGCTTGACGGTGACGTCGACCGCGCCGGAGCCGTCTTCAGGAAAAGCCTTCCCGGCGAACTGCGCCTCCACGATCCTGTTGATCTCGGTAAACGGCATATCGATGGGCACGCCGATCGCTGCCCGTCCCGGCGTCGGCGGCACCATGGCGATCGTGGCGGGGAACGGGCAGGACGGCTTGGTTTCGCTCGGAGTGATCCGGGTCTCCGCCTCGATCCCGAGCGTCAGTATGAGGTTCGAGGCATCGACGCGCGGCTGCGCGGCAATCGCGCGCGTCGGGCGCAATTCCAGCCACAGCGCCGGCATCGTTGAACCGGCTGTCGTGCCCTGCAGCGGAATCGAACGGCAGGCCCTGGCCCATTGCACCCGTGCGTTCCGCTCGAAGGTCGGATCGTTGCGCATGCGCGCCTGCACCAGCGCGATCTGCTCGGCGACGTTCTGATCGATCAACGGTTTCACCTGCGCCGGCACGTTGACGCGCGCGCCCGCCACGCTGAGGCTGCTGTCGCCGAGATTGACCTGGCCTGCGAGGTTCGGCTCGATGCGCCAGTTCGCGGCGATCTGTGGTCGCGCTGTTATGACGACGTTGCCCTTGATCTCGGCGCTGGCGTTGAGGTTCTTGATGTTCACGCTGCCGATCTGCTTGGCGACGTTGCCGCCGAGCAGGCCTCCCAGCGCTTCGCCGACTGCACCGGTCGCCTTGGCCGACAGCGAGCCGGTGACGTTCAGCGTGCCCGTCAGCGGCGTCGCCAGCGACAGCACGTCCTGCGCGCCGGTAGCTACGATCGGCCCGCGCGAAGCGGTCCAGCCGATGTCGGCGTTCTGCAGGATCTGCGAAATCGGATTGTCGGCCTTGCCGGCGAAATTGCGCGGCGCGCCACGATCGGCGGCATCGCGGATCGCCGACAGCGCAACCGCAATCGGCGCCATCACCGTGGATGCGCGCGCCGCCGGCGGCAGCGGCGGCAATTCGGCAAGCGCGGGCACACTGTTCGTGGCGCGCGGCGCGACGAAGTCCATCACCTTCAGGCTGACCACAAACGAGATGACGAGGACCGCAAGCGCGATCGCAATGGTCCTGACCCGCACCGGCAGACGCATTGTCCCCCCCCCCGGACCCCAATGAATTGCCCCACAACGTTTTACAGGGGTGGGGAGGGGGACGCCACTGCACATTGCCGCGACCTTAGGTCAACGCAAACGGCCCCGGCGAGCGCCATGGCCGTTTCTCGCATTAATAACGCTAATCTCTCAGCGGATGGTCCGGCCGAGATCGGCGCGGCGATCCGTCATCGGCAGCACGATCACCTTGGTTCCGACGCTGACCCGCGAGTAGAGGTCAATGACGTCCTCGTTGGTGAGGCGCAGGCAGCCCGAGGAAACGCGGGTGCCGATCGTCTCCGGCGCGTTGGTTCCGTGAATGCGATAGATGGTGCCGCCGAGATACATCGCGCGGGCGCCGAGCGGGTTGCCCGGGCCGCCGGTCATGTGGCGCGGCAAATAAGGTTGGCGGGCGATCATTTGCGGAGGCGGGGTCCAGGCCGGCCATTCGGCCTTGCGGGTGATGGTCTGGGTGCCTGACCAGGTGAAGCCGTCGCGGCCGATGCCGATGCCGTAGCGCATCGCCTGGCCGTTGCCGAGCACGAGGTAGAGATAGGTGTTCGGGGTGTCGATGATGATCGTGCCCGGCGCCTCGCGCGTATAGTAGTTCACGACCTGGCGGCGCAGGCGGGCCGGCAGCTCGAAGCGCTCTTCTTCCTGGGGCGCAGCCGCAACCGGCGGCGGGGCCGCTTCGATCTGCGGCAGGAAAAACGGAAACAGCGGCAGTGGAGCCGCAGTGGCGGGCGCGGAAAATGCGGTCGCGCCAATCGCGAGCGTAGCGAAGGCTGCAGCCGCGAAGCGGCTCCGTGTCGATGAATTGGACATGATCGTCCCCCTGGTTGTCGCACCAGTTTCGGCGCGTCGTTGGGGAAACCTCTACCGATGAACCGTTTCAGGACATTTGCACGAAATCGCCAAAATGGTTTCGTCGCGTTAGGGAATTGTTTCGTTAAGGTTTCGTTGCGGGGCCGCCGGGGACGACCGGAGCACTTACTTCCCTCTCCCCTTGCGGGAGACGGGTGAGGGTTCTCTCCGCGGAGACAGATGCCTCATCCGCCGTGGACTGCGTCCGCGCCACCTAACCGCGCCCCACAGCAGCCCACTGGCGCGTCCCTGCAAGACCAATACCGAGCAGCCTATCAGTGCTGCCGAAGCCGTGGACGCTTATGAAGCCGATCTCGAAACACGGGCGCGCGCGCAGGCGCGCAAGGCATTGGCGGTCGAGCATCGGCGTCGCGCCGATTGGCGCAAGCGCGAACTGTCTGCCAACAGCTTTCAGACGGAATATCATCACAGCCACGACTTTCGGCGGTCACATTCCGCACATGATCTGGTGACGTGATTGTCTGGTCTACGGTCATTTGGATCGGCGGACGTACCCGATCCCGATGACCTAAGAGCCCCCGGAGATTACCGCTCCGGGGGCCTTCTTGCGTTATGAGACGGCCATGGGAGATTTTTGGCTCTCTAGCTTAGCGTTGGGCCCTGCCTCCGCATCGTCAACACAAGGTGTGACGGTAACCTCCATCACATTTATCGAGCTTGGCGGTATTCTCCAATGTGAGATGTCCTTCATTGAAATCTCCAAACTGAGAATACACGAAATGCCTTGCGGCATTTTCAAGTGAAACACTGATCGTTGCGAATAGGGATGATTGGCGGGCATGAAGAAAAAAGAAATCCAGATGAGGTTGTCAGGATCACCGGCATCGCCTTGGGATGAATCGGCTCGACCACCGCGTTCAGCGCGGTCGCTCTATTCATCAAGCACGGGTTCCCGAGCGTGTCATATCTGCTGCACTGTAAACGTATTTTCGGAGGTTCATTCTTATGCCCTATTTCAAAGGGAAAGCTCGGTAGCTTACTGCTTTGTTCCAACCCAAGGAGAGGCACCGTGGTGAAATTTCTGATCGTGACAGGTGCAACGCTTGCTCTGGTGACTGCTGCTGCCGCTGCCGACATACCGCGTCGCCAGCCCGTCTATCAAACGGCTCAAGTCGGCAAGATGCCGATTGGCAAGACACCAATCGGTAAGACCCCAATCGGTAAGACCCCAGTTGGTCCGGCGGTGCGGCGCTACTAATACGAGCTGTTGGCGCAAGTCTCGTACATCTGACCTTCATCGCCCACCTTTCGGACGGCAATTGGGAGAAGGCATGGCGAATGGACTGAACAGATTGGCGCTATGCCTCCTTGCGGGGTTCTGCACATCCGCTGTTACGCTCGAAATTCAATCAGCTTCCGCACGCGAGATTGAAACTCGCACCGGTTCGGAACGCTCCATTCCCCACAAGCGGGAGATCCACAAGCGCACCGCTGACGCGAATGCGCTTGCTTCCGGTGAAGCGCCCATCGAGTCGAAACCGGCCCGACAGTCGACTCGAAAGCCGGGGTCGGGATCAGCGAAGGGGCCGTACTATGTTGATTTCAGAGCCAGAACGGCGGCGAGCTGGGGACATGCTTTTGTCTGGTATGGGAAGACAAGCGAGCGAGCAGTTGAGGTCGCGGGGCTTACCCCCGCAGGTGACACCCTGCCTTATATAATTGGTCATTTGACGTGGGTGCCGTCCGAGACCGGGGCAAGCTACGGTGATCTTGATCCGCAGTACCTGACCGCTAGTTACCGGGTCTACTTGAATGAGCCGGACGCCAAAAAGGCTTTCGCATACATCAAGAAATTGCAGGCGAGTTCACCGGTCTGGAACGCCGAAACAACCAATTGCAACGCGTTTATCGGCAGCATCGCAAGTTTCCTGGGATTGAAAACTCCTGTCCGCTGGAAGCGTCCTGAGGATTACGTCAACAGCCTCAAGGAGATGAATGGCGGGCGCCAGATGGTCCAGTTGGCAGCAGAACAATAGCTCGCGTTGAGCCAAAAAACGCTGTTACGCCAACGCATTCTTGAGGCGTTTGGTGAGCACGTCTTCGAGTTCTTCCTACAACCGTTTACCGCCATAGGCGCGGCCCGTTATCGCTCACCCGGCCACCACGTGGACGGCGGGTCCAGTCCGGCCGCTGCGCCGGAAAGTCTACTTGAGCGACGGAAAAGCCCGCCGACCAGATCAGGTCTGGAGCGCGCGCATCCGCGGCGATTCGGCGCTGCCGGTCCCGAGCACCGCGCGGCGGTCGGCGACGGCGTGATGGAATTGTTCGAGCGCGAGGGCGATCACCGAGAGGTCGCCTTCCTCGACGGTGCCGTCGTCATAGCAATTGAACGCCTCGCGTAACATGCCGTCGGCTGCAGCTTGCATCTCGGCCAGCTCTTCCGGCGTTTCGGCCTTCCTTGCCCTGGAAATCAACTCAAGCAGATGATCGCGATGGGCGATGTACTGTTCGCGCTCGTCCTTATTCCAGTAATGCTTGAACCACGCGCCGGCCGAGCCCAGGCCCGACAGTATCAGGATCGCGAACCAGATGTAGTCGGTGTATTTTTCGAGGAAGGTTCGCTCGTTGCCGTCGATATAGGCCGCTGCTCCCGCATGCGCCGGCAGCGCCGCGTCCTTGTCGGTATCGGGCTTCTCGATCTGCGAGGCGGTCGGCAATTCACGCGCGAGCTGCTGGCGGTTGCTGAATAGCTGGCGGGCGAAGGCGGCAACCGCCGTGTCAGACAATGACTTCGGCGCGATGATCAGGTGGCTGACGGCAACGGTGTCGACCTTGTCCTCCGGCCGCTGCGGCGAAGAGCCGAAGATGCTGGCAGGAATTTCCTCGGATTCGTAGATCGGATTTTTCTTGGCGATCGCCTCGGAAACCTCGATCGGCAGGAATTTCGGCTCGCCGCGGACAGCCGCGGTTGCAGCGATCGCGTCGACGGTGATCTTGCTCTTGAGCGGGCCGACCGCCATGAAGGCGTCGACCGACTGATCGCGCGCCATTTCGCCGAGCTGATTGGTGGCGAACTGGCTGATCGCGACCCTGTCGGGATTGATGCCGGACTCTTTCAGGATTCCACGCAACAGCGCGATATTGGCCTGCGTCCGCCCGATCACGCCGACGCGGTGGCCGGCCAGTTCGTCGAGACTCTTGATCTTGGGCGTTGGCTGTTTCTTCGAGCCCCTGGCGGGACGGCCGGAAGGCGCCCACAACACGACGACGTTCTTGCGCAGGATGGCAACCGACTCGGCACTCGTCGGCAGGTTCAGGTCGCCGCGCGCGACGGCGAGATCGGCCTTGCCGGCCGCGAACAACGCGATGCTCTCCGCCGTCCCCTCGGTCGTGATCGGCGCCAGCCGCACCGAGCCGCCCTCGCGCGCAAACGTCTGCGCCATCAACTGGACCAGTTTCTGGTCGTCACTGCCGGCAGGGCCGACCGCTATCCGCAGCGTCGTCGGCCGCAGCACGTAATAGAGCGTGCCCGCCGCGACGCCGAACGCGAGCAGGCCGGCGGCAAGGATGAGAAGGGCATAGCTCTTCCGCTTTCGCCGCCGGCGTGATCGCGCAGGATTGTCGTTACGGCCTGTCATCTTGCTGTCACGTTACACGAAAATGCGTGGAGGGGACTTTAAAAACATCCTTACACATCGATGACGTCATACGCTTGAAATATCCATGGCTGAACGTCGGATTTGAGAATCATTAACCTCGGGTCCGGACATGAAGATATTGATTGCGACCGATGCGTGGCATCCGCAGGTGAACGGTGTCGTCCGCACGCTGACGTCGCTGGCGCGCAGCGCCTCTGCGCTCGACGCCGAAATCAGCTTCCTCACTCCAGACGGGTTTCCTTCCCTCGGCGTGCCGACCTATCCCGGCTTGCGCGTCGCGCTGCCGAACCGGCGCGAGATCGCGCGGCGGATCGAAGAGGCGGCGCCCGATGCCATCCACATCGCAACCGAGGGACCGATCGGCTGGATGGTTCGCGCCTATTGCCGCCGCCGCAAGCTTTCGTTCACCACGTCCTATACGACGCGCTTTCCCGAATATATCGCCGTCCGCACCGGGCTGCCGGCCGCCGTCGGCTATGCGGTGCTGCGGCACTTTCATGCCCCGTCTTCCACCGTCATGGTCGCAACCGATTCCCTTCGTCAGGAACTTTCCGCGCGGGGTTTTCGCAAGCTCGGCTTCTGGACGCGCGGCGTCGACACCGACTTGTTCAACCCGCATACGCCTGCGACGCTCGATCTGCCGCGGCCGATCTTCATGACGATGGGCCGCGTCGCGGTGGAAAAGAATCTCGAGGCGTTTCTGTCGCTCGACCTGCCGGGATCGAAAGTCGTCGTCGGCGACGGACCGCAGAAGGCGCAGCTTACGAAACAATACCCTGATGCAATTTTTCTCGGCGAGAAGAAGGGCGGGGAGTTGACCGCGCATCTCGCCGCTGCCGACGTCTTCGTGTTTCCGAGCCTTACCGATACGTTCGGCGTCGTGCAGCTCGAGGCATTGGCGTGCGGCACGCCGGTCGCGGCATTCCCGGTCACCGGCCCGAAGGACGTCATTGCCGGCCATCCGATCGGCGCACTCGACACCGATCTGCGCGGCGCGTGCTTGCGCGCGCTGACGATGTCGCGCGAGGCCTGCCGGAATTTTGCGCTGGCGCGCTCCTGGGAAAACAGCGCGCGGCAGTTCATCGGCAACCTGACCGCGCTGCAGCCGAGCCGCGCGCTGCGTCCGGCGCGCCGGGCGCCCGCTGCGAGCGCCGTGCAGGGCTGAACAGAGCAGTTCGACCATCAACACCAGTCATATGCGTGAGACGAAAAGGCAAACCAACCATGGCAGACATCATCAAGCTTGACGGCACGAGGCCACTCGATTTCGACCGCGAAATGGTCGAGCAGGCCTACGATCGCTGGGCGCCGGTCTACGACCTCGTGTTCGGCGGCGTGTTCAGCAAGGGCCGCAGGGCGGCGATTGCCGCCACCAACAAGATCGGCGGCCGCGTGCTCGAGGTCGGCGTCGGCACCGGCATTTCGCTGCCGCTATACGCGCCGCACCTGCGCATCTTCGGCACCGACATTTCGGAAGCGATGCTGGAGAAGGCGAAGAAGCGCGTCGATGAACTCGGCCTGAAGAACGTCGAGGGGCTCGCGGTGATGGACGCCGAAAACCTCGAATTCCCCGACGATTGTTTCGACGTGGTGATGGCGCAATATGTCGTCACCGCGGTGCCGAACCCGGAAAAGGCGCTCGACGAGTTCGCCCGCGTGCTGCGGCCGGGCGGCGAACTCATCATCCTCACCCGCGTCAGCGCCGATGCCGGCATGCGCCGCTTCATCGAGCGGCGGCTGCAGCCGGTGGTGCGCCCGCTCGGCTTCCGCACCGCCGAATTCGCCTGGTCGCGCTATGCGCAATGGCTGGCCGGCGCGCGCGGCATGGAACTGGCGGAGCGCCGCCTGGTGCCGCCGCTCGGCCATTTCTCGCTGGTGCGCTTTCGCAAAATCGACGTCGCCGCGGCTGCCTGACGCGCCTGATTGCGGTTGCGTCATCGCGTCACTGCGAACGGTCACATGTCATTATCATGATGTCACATGCCGGACATCGAATCTCAGTAGACCCGATCCCATCGGAATTTGGGGGAGAACATGATCAAGAACTTTCTGCAGGAACTGCGTACCCAGCGCTGGGACGACCATCGCTACTATCACCACAGCCGCATCAACCAGTCGCTGCACTTCGTCAGCGCGGCGAGCTTCCTGTTCGCCTATGTGATGCTGTTCTTCGATCCCGTGGTGTCGGCGCTGGTCGGCTGGCTGGTCTCGATGACAACGCGGCAGGCCGGTCACTTCTTCTTCGAGCCGAAGGGCTATGACCACGTTAACCAGGCGACCCACGAGCACAAGGAAGAGATCAAGGTCGGCTACAATCTGCAGCGCAAAGTCGTGCTGATGACGATCTGGGCGCTGTCGCCGCTGGTGCTGTATTTCAGCCCGACGCTGTTCGGACTGGTCGAGCCCTGGACCACAAGCGCCGACTTCATGCGGCAGGTTGCCAAGGTGTGGCTGGCGGTCGGTATCGGCGGATTGTTGTTCCGCACCGTGCACCTGTTCTTCATCCGCGACGTCGAGACCGGCTTGGTCTGGATGACCAAGATCCTCACCGACCCCTTCAGCGACCTCAAGCTGTACTACAAGGCGCCGCTGGCTCTCATGAAGGGCGAACTGATCGATCCGGGCCTGGAGAAGCACGTCAAGCACGCGTGATTGTTGCCGCTTGATCTAGCGAAGTCGTCATGGCCGGGCTTGTCCCGGCCATCCACGTCTTGAACGTCAGAAGAACTAAGAAAGCAATTGTGAGGTCGTCATTACGAGCGAAGCGAAGCAATCCATCTCTCCTTCCGGGGATAGATGGATTGCTTCGTCGCGGAGCCTGTCATGGCGCGCATTCGCGCCACCTGTTGGCTCCTCGCAATGACGAGTGAGTAGCCGAGGCTATGACGGTAAATAGAAGAACGCCGCTAGCGCCCGAGCCGCTTGGCAAGCATCTCTTTCAGGATCCGCCGCTTGATATCCTTGTTGGTGAGCGAGCCGTCATGCCACCACCAGCCGTCGCGCTTCATCTTCTCGGCAGCCGTAACAAAGCGGTCGGCGACTTCATTGAAGTCCGCATCCGTGTAGTTGAGGCTGAAGATCAGCCGGCCGGTGCCGACCCAGCTCAGCGCCAACCCTTCGGCGCGCAGGTAGTATTGAAGCATCCAGTTGTAGCGGGACGGCTCGGTATATTGCACCATCCAGATCGAGGAGAGATTGCTGACGCGGACGGGCAGATCCTGCGCGGCCAGCCGATCGTTCAACGCCTTGGCGCGGCCGTTCCAGGTCTCATCGAGCCCCTGATAGACCGCATTGAAGTTCGGGCTGGCGAGGCGGCTCAAAAATTCGTCCATCGCCGTCATGACGTAGGGATGCGAGTTGAAGGTACCGCGGGCGAAGCAGACGTCGGCGGGACGATCATCGCGAAAACGCCGCATCAATTCCTTGCGGCCGCAGACCACGCCGACCGGCAGGCCCCCGGCGAGACTCTTGCCGTAAGTCACCATGTCGGCGCGGACGCCGAAATATTCCTGGGCGCCGCCGGCGGCGAGGCGGAAGCCGACGAAGACTTCGTCGAAGATCAAGACGATGCCGCGCGCAGTGCAGACCTCGCGCAACTTCTTCAGCCAGTCGGTGTAGGCCGCGCGATCGAACGCGCCCTTGCGGGAGGAGTCCACGAGGGCGGAATCGCCGGGCGCGTTGGCGTTGGGATGCAGCGCCTGCAGCGGATTGACCAGCACGCAGGCGATGTCCTTGCGCGTTCGCAGCACATGCAGCGTGCGCTCCGACATGTCGGCCAGCGTATAGGTCTCGTGCGGCGATACGGGATTGCCGACGCCTGGCTGCACGTCGCCCCACCAGCCGTGATAGGCGCCGGCGAAACGAACCAGATGCGTGCGCCTGGTATGGTAGCGCGCCAGGCGCACTGCCTGCATGACGGCTTCGGTGCCGGACATGTGGAACGAGACTTCGTCGAGGCCGGAGATCTCGCACAGCCGGCGGACGTTGTCGGTGATGACGGGATGATAGGGGCCGAGCACGGGGCCAAGCGCGCGGGCGCGCTTTTCGGCTTCCGTGATGCACTCCTTGTAAAAATCGTTGCCGAAAATGTTGACGCCGTAGGAGCCGGTCAGGTCGTAGAAGGTGTTGCCGTCGACATCGTTGACGGTGACGCCGGCGGAAGACTGCATGAAGGCGCCGGTGCCGAGATTTTCCCGCACCAGCCGGCTGTACTGGAACGGCACCCGGTAGGTTTCGGTGAACTGCAGGTCGGAGATGTGCTCGGCCGCTTCGGCCGTCATCTTCCGTCCCTTCGCATAGCGTTCCTCGTAGAGGCAGGCGAGGCGGAAGAAGGCGTCCTGCCGCTGCATGGCGACGTCGACGGGGGCGCCGTCGGAACAGAAGAAGTCGTCGATGTCGAATTCATAATGCGGCACCAGCCGCGCGACCGTCTTGGACATTTTGGAATGTCCGGTCAGCGAGCGGTGTTTTGCGCGCGACAGCGCCAGCCGCGCCTGCAACTTGGGGAACACTGCCGCGGCGCCAGCGACCGCAGCCGCGGACAGGGAAAGAATCGGAAGGGACGAATCCATGCCTGAAGCGCTAGCCAATCCTGCTGACAGATTGATGACAATCCGGCGCCTGATCGCCCGCCTCACCCAGCAGGAAGACCTCAATTTCCTCCTGACCAACCGCATCCCGCGGGCGGCACTGACCCGCTTCATGGGCTGGTTCAGCAAGATCGAAAACCCGCTCGTGCGCGATGTTTCGATCTGGTGCTGGCGGCTGTTTTCCGATCTCGATCTGTCGGAAGCGAAGAAAGCCGAATTCAAGAGTCTGCACGATTGCTTTACGCGCGAATTGCGCCCCGGGCTGCGGCCGGCGGATCCGGACCCTGCCGTCGTGTCCAGTCCTTCGGACGGCATCATTGGCGCGTTCGGCAAGATCGCCGATACCGAGCTGTTCCAGATCAAGGGCGCGCCCTATTCGCTGCTCGACCTGCTCGGCGATCCTGCGCTGGTCGAGCAACACCGCAACGGCCGCTTCCTGACGCTCCGGCTGACGTCCAGCATGTATCACCGCTTTCACGCGCCGTATGACATGAGCATCGAGCGGGTGACCTTCATCCATGGCGACGTCTGGAACGTCAATCCGATCGCGCTGAAGCGGGTCGAGCGTCTGTTCTGCAAGAACGAGCGCGCGGTGCTGCAGGCGCGCCTGCCGTCCGGCGAGGCACTGACGCTGGTGCCGGTCGCCGCCATTCTGGTCGCCAGCATCCGGCTGCATTTCCTCGATCGCACGCTCAATGCGCAGAGCAGGGGACCGACGGTGTTTCCTTGCGATGCGAAGGTGCGCAAGGGCGACGAGCTCGGCTGGTTCGAGCACGGCTCGACCATCATCGTGCTGGTGCCGGAGAATTTCGAATTTTGCGACAACGTCGCGGAGGGAGGGCGCATCCGCGCCGGCGAACGACTGTTGCGAAAGCCACAGGTTTAATCTCGATTCTCCGGACTATTGTCTCTATATGCTCGCGGTCGCAGTCGCGAAACGCGGGAAGAGATCGATGGCGAGAGCGCCTGTCATGGCGGCGGGAGGAATCGTGTTGCGACAGGCGGAGCCGCCGCTGGTCGCCGTGGTGCGCCTGCGCAAGCGCAATGAATGGGTGCTGCCCAAGGGCAAGCTCGACGACGGCGAGACGCCACGCGCCGCCGCCGAACGCGAGGTGATGGAAGAAACCGGGCACGACGTTGCTGTGCATGAATTTCTGGGCACGCTGGCTTATGATGTCAGCGGCGGCGCCAAGGTGGTGCATTTTGGCGCATGGAAGCGGGCGAGATGCCGATGCGCAAACCGATGCGCGACGTGAAGGCGGTGGACTGGCTGCCGCTGGAGCAGGCCGTCGAACGGCTGTCGCGCGGCCATGAGCGCGCGTTTCTGGAAAATGTCGGGCCGATCGCGCTGGCGGCAGCGAATGGTGTGGAAGGCGCAGGGCTGCCGATGGCGGTGCAGCCTGTCGAAGTGCCCAAAGCCCAGCCCGTAGGCTTTTTTCAAAATCTGCTTCGGTTGTTTCGCTAACCCGCGTCCCGGGCGCGATGCAGCGCGCCAGCGCTGCGTCGCAGAAACGGGACCTACATCGCGTGGCACAGTGGACCCCGGCTCAGCGGTGCACCACGTCGTGGCGCACCGCGTCCGGGGAATGATGAGACTGGTAACGATTGGTAGTCAGCTCACGCGCTTCCAGGTCTGGCCGCCGCAGAACATGCCGCCGAAGGCGCAGCCCTGGACGCGCAGCGAACTGGTGCCCTTCAGCGCGATCGTGGAGTCGTATTTGCGGCCGCTGTCGGGATCGTGAATACGGCCGGTCCACTTGCTGCCCTGGGGCTTCATGTTGATCAGGATCCGTTCGCCGGTGTTGACGGAATAGCCGCACAGATTGGCGCCGCATTGCTCGATGCGAACGTTGCCCTTGTTCTCTTCCGTCGCCCAGACGCCGATCGGCGAATTCGGATCGGCAGCGGGCGCTGCGGCTGCGGCCGTAGCCGGCTGCGGTGCAGGCGCGGCGGCGACCGGGGCGGGCGGCGGGGGCGGAGTGGGCGGTGCGACCTCGGTTTGCGCCGGTGTTGCGGTCGCGACGGTGGTTTGAGCGGGCGCAGGCGTTGCTGTTGCTGGCGCGGACGCCGCAGGCTGCGGCGCGGCCGCCTGGGCCGGGGCGGGAGCAGACGGTTTCGCCGGGGTGGTGTCGGCGACGTCGTCGTCCTTGCTCTTCGAGCCCATGCCCTTGAGGTCGATATTGCCGAGCGTGCCGTTATAGCCGGGCGCGGTAATCTTGATGCAGGAAATGGCGTTGCAGTTGCGCGGCGATTCGACACGAATGCGCTCGCCATTGATCTGGAGGGTAATGCCGCCCGCATGCGCCGAGGTGGTGGCCATCAACAATGCGGCGAGGATGTACAGCTTCTTCATGAGAGCCTCCTGGGCGGCTTGTGCGCGGTGGCGGTGAACGTGGGCTGAGCCTACGCGGGCGCGGGGATGCGCTCTGTGATTCAGGTCACGAAGCATCAGGCAGTGCCGAAGCGGCTCGGTGATTCAAATCACATCCGGTCAAGGTTCCTCGCGACTAGTTTTCCGCCTCGCTCGCGGGAGGCTTCGATGAAACGGTTTTGTTTTCTCGCCGTGCTGATGCTGCTCAGTTCTTCCGTCCAGGCCGGCGGCTCGATTTCATTCAAGATCGGCGGCCATCGGGTGCACATCGAATCCTCCAGGCATTGCCGTTCGACGTCCTGTGCCTCGATGTCGGTCTCCAGAAGCCTCAACTGGCGCCACAAGCGCGACCGCTATGAAGAGGATCGCGACCGGGTCGCGCCGGCGAAGCCTGCGCCGCAAGCGGTTTCGCCGCCTGCGCCGCCAGCGACCACGCCACCGGCCAAGGCCACCGTCGTCACACTACCGCCGGCCGTCTTCACCCCGGCTGCATCGACGACGCAAATCGTCGCAGCGCCACCGCCGCTTCCGCCAGCGCCGCCGCCTGCGCCCGCGTCGTCTCAGCAGGTTTCGATTCCATTGCCACCACCACCGCCCGCGAAACCGGTCGAAACGGTGCAGCCTGCGCCGCCAGCTGAACGCGTCTCGCATCAGGCCGAGGAAGCGCCATCGGATTCTCCGATCGGCGATTGGCAGACCGAAGGCAAGGGGACGGTGCGGATCGCAAAATGCGGCAGCGCGCTGTGCGGCTACGTGCTCAATGCATCGTCCGAGAAGGGCGAGGCGATCCTGATCAACATGAAGCCGAAGGCGGAACGGCAATGGACCGGCAGTGTCTACAGCCAGGACAGCGGCGAGACCTATTACGGCACGATGTCGATGAAGGAGATCAACACGCTTCGTGTCGAAGCCTGCGCGCTTCTCCGTTTCTATTGCTCCGGCAACAACTGGAGCCGCGTCATGCGCCGCGCTGACAGCCTGGTGATGGTGTCCGCCGATCCGCGTTCGTAGATCGCACGAAAACGCCCGGTGACGCGGGTCACCGGACGCTTAGGTCCATTGTGTGGACGGGAAGTCTAGAACACGCCAAGCACAATCGCGCCGACGAAGGCGAATGCAACATACGCGGTTACAACGCCAAGTCTGCTGACGAGAGGACTTACGAAATCCATTGGGAAGGCTCCCTGGGTTCACGTCGTGCCCGCACCTAACACTTTAGGTTAGCAAAGCGTTCCCGACCCAAAAAGTCAGCGCTGCTGTCCATCCACGCGCTCTCCACAGGCCTCGGCCTCCGGCAACATGGTAAAAAAAACGTAAAATCAACATGTTGAAGAGTCTTTAAATAAATTGGTTGAACGTGCGCGGGATGACGCGCGGAGTTCGTTTGTATCTCGTCGGCTCCTTCGTCCTCGTCTCGCTAGCGGGTTGTGGCCGCGGATTTTTTCAGTCCGCCGAGCGCGAACCATGGCGTACCGAGGCCGAAGTCGCTTGCCTGAAGTCCGGCGCGGTCAAGGAGAGCCCGGAATTGGTTCGGATCGACCCGATCTCCGGTCCCGGCGTGTGCGGTGCGGAATATCCGCTGAAAGTGGCGGCGCTCGGCGAAAACATCACCTCTTTCGGCTTTGCCGACGAAAGCCTGCGGCCGCCGGCCAATATCGGCAATCAGCCGCGCTGGCCGATCGCGCGCGCCCCGGCGCCGGCTCCGTCCCAAGGAAACTATTCTGGAAACTATTCTGGGAACTATCCCGGGAGCCATTCAGGAAGCTATCCGGATCCGGCGCCGCGCCAGCCGAACTATGCCGCGCCGTCGAACGGCCCGATCTCGCTGTCCGCGCCGGGTGTGGCCCCGCAGCAGGATGATATCGATCTGCCCCCCGAAGGCGTGCCGACGTCGCGCGGCGGCGGTTATGCGGCGCAACCATCCTATCCACCGCGCGACCGTTACACCGCGCCTCCTTCCCCGCCGTATGCGCAGCCATCCTATTCGCCATCGCCGGCGGCGCCGCGGCTCGGTCCCGCGCAAGGCAATTCCGTCAGCGCCTTCGGTCAGGTCTCGATGAAGCCGCCGGCGACACTGGCGTGCCCGATCGTCTCCGCGCTCGACCGCTGGCTCACCGATTCCGTGCAGCCGGCGGCAATGCGCTGGTTCGGCGTGCGCGTCGTCGAGATCAAGCAGATCTCCGCCTATTCCTGTCGCGGCATGAACGGCAATCCGCATGCGCATATTTCCGAGCATGCGTTCGGCAACGCGCTCGACATCGCAGCCTTCACGCTCGCCGACGGCAGGCGCATCACGGTGAAAGGCGGCTGGCGCGGCGTGCCGGAAGAGCAGGGCTTTCTGCGCGACGTGCAGGCGGCCGCCTGTCAGCAGTTCAACACCGTGCTGGCGCCGGGCTCCAACTCCCACCACGAAGACCACATTCACGTCGATTTGATGCGCCGTCCTTCGCGTCGCACCATCTGTCAGCCCGCCGCGGTGTCGGGTGAGCAGGTCGCCGCGCGCGCCCAGCGTAATCCTTACGCGTCACGTGATCCCTATTCGACAGGATCGCTCGGCAGCAAAAAGCCCTGGTCGCGCTGGTTCAAGGGCAACAGCAAGGTCAACGAGGAAGACGCGTTCCACGATCATTGACGTCGTGCGAATTGTCCGTCCTACGATCACGTAATCGGCTAACGATCATGTGGGCAAGCGGCGCTCGTCATAACCGAGAAGTTCGTCAGGCATCCGGCCGGCGTCGGGTAACGCCGCATACCGCTCGCCGATCTTCATCAGCTTCGCAGCAACATTATCAGCGCTTCGGCGCCGGCGTTCTTGTAAGTTTCGCATCTACTCTGCCAGCCGCTCAAGCAAATCCCGTACCACGCCCTTCAGCAGATCGAGCTTGTATCCCGTCATCGGTAGCGGCTTTGCGCCCGCCGTCGCCTGCTCGGCGGCGCTGACAATGTTCGCTGCGCTCGCCGCGTTGCCTTGCAACACGGCTTCCGCAGCCGCAAGCCGCAGCGGCACCGGGGCGATGCCGCCGGCGGCCAGGCGGACGAACTGGAACGCGCCGTTCTTCACCACGGCGCGGGCGCAGAGTTCAACCAGCGGCCATTCGGCATGGGTGCGGCTGATCGCGCGCTTGTAGAGCCCGCGCTCGTCTTGCAGCGGCGAGGGAAGTGTGACGCTCTTGATCATCTCGCCTGGCTGAAGCGCATTGTCGGAGCCGCCATTGGAGCCGTCGCCGAGGAGCTCGCCGATCGTCAGCGAACTCCTCTGGTCGGTAGTTACTTTCGCCTCATAGGCCAGCAGCGCCGCCGCCATCGTCGAGGGATGCGGCGCTACGCACGGGCCAAGGTCGAACGCGACATGGTAGAGATGATTGCCCGATCGCGCCGGACAATCCGGTCCGCCCTTCCTGAGGCAGGCGATGTGCGGATTTCGAAAATACCAGCAGCGCGAACGTTGCGCGAGATTGCCGCCGAGGGTGGCGAGGTGACGGACCTGCGGCGTGGCCAACCCTTGCGCGGAGGCGGCGATGCCCGGATAGGCCGCGGCGAGGCGCGGATCGGCGGTGATGGCGGCAATGGTGGTGAAGGCGCCGAGGCGCAAACTGCCGTCGGTGTCCCAATGCATCGCAATCATGTCGGGTGCGGCGGTGATATCGATCAACGGTCCGGTCGAGACGCCGCTGCGGCGCCTCTCGCTGAGGTCGGTGCCGGCGGCGCGGAATTCGCCTGATTGCGTGGCGGTCATGGCTGTCGGTGTCATGCGGCGGCCCTCCCTTTGAGCGCGGCGACGAGACGGTCGGGGCGGATCGGCAGTTCGGTCAGCCGAACGCCGATCGCGCTGTGAATGGCGTTGGCGATCGCGGGCGAGGTCGGCACGGTTGCGACCTCGCCGATACCGACGCCGCCGCCGAGCACGTGGTCGTATCCGCCCTGGTCGAAATGCACGTCGATTATTGGTGTGTCGGCGATCCCGGGAATGCGATAGTCCTCCATGCCGCCACTGAGCACGTCGCCGGTACGGGAATCGACCTCGCGTGCTTCATAGAGCGCGTAGCCGACGCCCTGGATGACCGCGCCAGCTGCCTGGCTGTGCGCCAGCGCGGGCGCCACGATCCTGCCGACCGCGATGCCGGTGTGCACGTTGATGACACGTACGTGGCCGAGCCAGCTATCGACTTCGACTTCGACGACCTGCACCGAACTCGGCACGCCGGCACCGATCGCAAGGTTGGAGAAGCGCCGCATCATCCAGCCGAAGATCCAGCCCATGAAGCCGGCCTGCTTGAGCGGCGACTGGATGCCCGGCGCCATCTGCCTGGAGTCTTCCGGCCGCACGCTGGAAACGCTGAGGTCAGGCGAGGCCGCCAGCATTTCGCGCCATGGCGCATTGGAGCCGGAGACCGGTTGCCGCCTTGCGTTTTGCCGGATCGCGGTTTTCAACTGCTCGATGGCGAGCAGCATCGGCGGGATCACCGAAGCCGTGACCCGGCTGCCGCCCGAGCCCGGCCCTTCCGGCAGTTTTGAATCGCCGATCCTGACCTCGACCTCATGCGGCTCAAGTCCGAATTCGTGCGCGAGCGTATTGGCGATCACGGTACGGGTGCCGGTGCCGATGTCCTGTGTCGCCGTGCTCGCCACCAGCCGTCCGCCCTTTACGGCCACCTCGACCTTCGAGCCGGGCTGCCACAGATAGAGCCAGTAGCCGGTGGCGACGCCGACGCCGCGGCGATAACGGCCGCCTTGCGCAGCGACCGGCATCCGGTTGCGCCAGACCTCGAGACTCGAAGCCCAATCGTACAGCCGCTGGCGGTTGGGATCGGGATCCCAGCGCTTGCGCAGCGCGATCGGATCGACGTTCATGCGCAGCGCAGCTTCGTCGATTGCCTGCTCCAGCGCAAATGCCATCGGCGGCCCGCCGGGGCCACGGAAGGGGGCACCGGCCGGCAAATTGCTGATGACGTCGAAATCGGCGAGTTCCTTGCCTTCTGCGGGATAGATCAGGCGGGCGAGTGCCGCGATGGTCGAATTGGTCGCGGCGCCCGTGTCGGCATAGGCGGTCAATGAAAGGGCTTTCAGTTCGCCTTGCTCGGATGGCAGCAGTGCAATTTTCATTTCCGTCGCCGGCCGATAGCCGGTCACCGAAAGCTCCTCGTGCCGGTCGTAGGCAACTCTGACCGGCGCCTTGGCTTCGCGTGCGAGATCGATCGCGGTCGTCGTTTCCACGCCAAGCGCGGCCTTCGAACCAAAACCGCCGCCGACATGGTCGGCAATTACGCGCACCTTGTCGTGGCCGAGCCTGTAGCGCTTGGCGATCAGCTCCATCAGATGAAACACCGCTTGCGTCGAGACATGCACCGTGAGCCGGTCGCCGTCGAAACGCGCGACCGCCGCATGCGGCTCGAGGCAGGCATGCTGTTGCGTGCCGGTGCGGAAGGTGCCCTCCACCAGCAGTGGATTATTCGCGGAGCGCGCGCTGTCGATCCAGCTTCGCACCTTCTTCGGCTTCTTGGAGAACGCCGCCGAGGGGCCGCGGATATTGCCTTTCCAGGAAGCCGGCGCACCGCCTCCTTCGGAGACGTTGCCGGCCTTCTTGCGCGCGGATTTTTCGAACACGATGGGCGCATCGGCCCTGCGCGCTTCATCGAGCCCGATCACCGACGGCAGGCGTTCGCCTACGAGCTTGATGGCGGCGATGGCGGCCAGTGCCGTCCTGCGATCCCTGGCGGCGACGGCGGCGATGGGCTCACCGACAAAGCGAACGATGCGGTCATCGCCGAGCAGCGAGATCGCTGCACTCACACCCGGCATCGTGCGCGCCGCCGCCAGATCGATTTCACGGATGCGCGCATGCGCGAACGGCGAGCGCAGGATCACGCCTTCGAGTTGGCCGTCATGATGGATATCGACGGTATACTTCGCCGACCCCGTCACCTTGTCGCGCGCTTCCAAGCGCGGCGGAACGAACTCCTCGCCGTCGAAGCGGCCGGCGCAGGCATCTGCCACGGCGCGGAAGATGCCGTCATAGGCGCCGCAGCGGCAGAGATGTCCCGACAGCGCCGCGCCGATTTCCTCGCGCGACGGCAGCGCCGTTCCCTTGGCCGCGCGCCAGGAATCGTGAAACGCCACAGCCTCGACGATGAAGCCCGGCGTGCAGAATCCGCATTGCAGCGCATCGTGCGCCATGAAGGCCTTCTGCACCGGGTGCAGCTTTTCCGCGCCGATGCCTTCGACCGTGGTCACGTTTCTATCCGCGGCGGTGCGCGCCGGCATCAGGCAACTCACGGCAGGCTCGCCATCGACAAGCACCGTGCAGGCGCCGCAGACGCCGGCCCCGCACACAAGCTTGGTGCCGGTGAGGTCGAGCGCGTCGCGCACGACGTCGACCAGCAGCGCATCGGGATCATCGGGGAGGGGAGCGAGCTTGCCGTTGATCGTCATGGTGCTCATCTGCGATCTCCAGGTTTGCGGGCGGATTTCTTGTCGGTTTTCTTGGCTGGCTTCGGTTTGGCCCCGCGCGGCTGCTTCGCCGAGCCGACGGCCCCGGCGATCAGCGTGCGCAACATGATTTCCAGATCCTTCAGGAAGGCATCGGCCGGCTGCATCGCAGGGTAGGCGGATTTGGTGCCGTTGACCGCCATCTCCACGCATCGCGCAAGATCGCGCGGCGTCATGCCGGCGTTGAGAACGAGGCCCTGCTTGCGGCAAACGCGTGTGATCGTCGCATCGAGCTGATCCGCATAGGCGGCGGCATATTTCTGATAGAGGTCGCGCGCCTGCAGGAGATGTTCGGAGAACAGTTCCTCGACGTGGGGCGATCCGTCGAGCGAAGCGGCGAACTGCCCGAGCTTGGCGGAGACCGATGCGACGAGAATATCGGCGAGGCTGCCGCCTTGCTTCTCGGCGGCGCTGGCCGCGGCGATTTCGGCGGCGAGCGCTTCCTCATGCAGCAGTTCGATGACGGCGCGAAACAGCGCTTCCTTGGATTTGAAATGATGGTAGAGCGCCTGCCGCGTCAGCCCGGCGGCCTCCGCCGCCTGCTCGATCGACGAGCGCCGAAAACCGTGCCGGCGGAATACCAGCATCGCGGCATCGAGAATGCGCGTGCGCGGACCCATTTTACGAATTTGACAGAATTATATAAAACGTCAAGTCGGGGTGGGCGTCGTGGCCGCACATGCCCCGGACGCGGTGCACCACGGAGTGGTGTCGCAGAGCCGGGGCCCACTATTGCAGATAGGAAGAATTTGAAACGAACCGATGAGGGCTAGTGCGATCGCGGCCTACGCTGTTCGCAGGCCAACGAGACCATTGTATCAACGGGTTTTCGCTTTCGGCCCTCATAGGCCAAGCGGCTCCATCGAAGTCCCGCGCCGGTTGATGTGGCGACGCAGGCGCCGAAAGACCCGCACTGACGCGTCGCTAACGAACGCGTCAGCCGGGATGGAGGAAGAGTGCGAGCAGGAGAATGATCGACAGCGGCACGCCGGTCATCCAGAAAAGCGCGGTCTTGACGGACATCATCCCTGCCTCCGAGCGGAGATAAACTATCCAGCGTAACTTTGGTTCCTAGGCCAAGGCATTTTCGTTGATGTCCTTGCGAACCACAACCGTAACGTGCGACGGCGCCGTTTTGTTCCCACTCCTTGGCCGGTTCCCTGCGAACTGCTGCTGCGCCATAGTGGCGACAACAACGATGCATCAGCGTACTCGCCCAGCGCCACGTATTGCCAATTCTTCACAACTGCCGATCGGCGCAATCCAGTTTCTTGGAGCAATACTAATTCTAAACCCGTGATTGGTGCGCTGTTTCATCCTTCGCGCACTTCATCACTATGGTCACGCTTGTTACTGGTCCCGCGCGAAGCGATGAGGACTGGAAATGACTGCATGCCTGAAGACCGCGGGATGGCTCGGCGCCGCGCTGCCGATGCTCGCCGCGATGATCGACATAACGCCGGCGGAAGCGCAATCGTCCGCGCGAGAATTGCCTGCCGTCGTCGTCGACCAGCCCTCACGTGCGCCGGCCGCGCACTCCCGGCCCGCGTCCAGGCGGCAAGCCGCGTCGGCCGCAAGCCGTCGCACGGCCCAGCGCGGACAGACGGCGCCCGATGCTGCCGCAGGCGCGCGCGCTGAAACCGCAACCGGCCCCGTGCGCGGCTATCTCGCCGGCCAGAGCGCAACTGGCACCAAGACCGACACGCCGCTGCGCGAAACACCGCAATCGATCACGGTGGTCACCGCCGACCGCGTTACTGACCAGGGCGCGCTCACCGTGCAGGAATCGCTGCGCTACGTACCCGGCGTGTTCGCCGATGCCTATGGCCCGGATTCGCGCGGCGACTATCCGCGGATCCGCGGCCAAGATCCCAACATCTATCTGGACGGCACCCGCATGGTGAATACCTTCACCTTCAACGAATGGCGGCCCGAGCCCTACACGCTGGAACGCATCGAGGTGTTGCGCGGCCCCGCCTCGGTTCTCTATGGCGACACTTCGACGGCCGGCTTGCTGAACTTGATCTCGAAGCGTCCGCAGGCGGAAAGCTTCAACGAGATCGGCGTTCAATATGGCAGCTTCAACCGCAAGCAGGTGCAACTCGACTCGACAGGTAAGCTGACCAAGGACGGCGAGTGGCTGTATCGCTTCATCGGCGTGCTCCGCGACAGCGGTACACAGACCGATTACGTGCCTGATGATCGCATTGTGCTGGCGCCATCGCTGACCTGGCGGCCGACCAACAATACCAACTGGACCGTGCTAGGCACCTATCAGAAGGACAAGACCGGCTCCTCCACCGCGTTCCTGCCGCATGAGGGCACGCTGTATCCCGGCCCGAACGGCCTGATTCCGGTGCGGCGTTTCGCCGGCGAGCCGGGCTTCGACAAGTACCAGACCGAGACCGGCGCGATCTCTAGCCTGTTCGAGCACAGCTTTCGCGATGGCCTGAAGATCCGGCAGAACATGCGTTACGCCCACGTCGAGGGCATCTACCGGTCGACGTGGCCAGATTTGAATTTCGTTAATCCGAGCAACCCGGATTTCCCGTTTCTCGATTCCAGCAGACGCACCGTGGCACGCAGCATATGGAGTCGCGAGACGGTCAAGGATAGCCTGACGTCGGACAGCAATGCCGAGTTGAAATTGCTCACCGGGCCGGTTGCGCACAAGCTGCTGTTCGGCGTCGACTACCGCGAGCTCAGGGAGCGCGCGCAATCCGGCTTCGCCACCGACCCTACGCCGTTCGATCTCTACGCTCCAGTTTATAGCGGCGTGACTGCTCCGGCGATGTCACCCGAGCCGGATCTGCGGCAAACCCAACTCGGGCTTTATGCGCAGGACCAGATGCGGCTGGGGCCATGGCTGGCCATCGTCGGACTGCGCCAGGACTACGTCACCAGCGACGTCGTGGGATCGCCGGTGGAAAACACCAAAGCCACCACCGGCCGCGCCGGGCTGATGTATGAGCTGCCGTTCGGCCTGACGCCGTATGTCTCGTACGCGCAGTCGTTCAATCCGAACTTCGGCAGCGGAGTATGTGTCGGTGTCTGCCGGGCCTCGCGCGGCGAGCAGGTGGAGCTTGGCTTCAAGTACAATCCGTTTGCCGGCACTGCGATCAATGGCGCTGTCTTCGACACCACCGAGAAGAACCGGCTGGCAACCGATCCCGCCGGCTCTCCGTTCTCAGTCCAGACCGGGCAGGTGCGCATTCGTGGTGCCGAGCTCGAAGTGATCAGCCGCGTAACGCCGGACCTCGATCTGATCGGCGCCTATTCCTACCTCGCTGCTCGGGTGGAAAGCGGCGACAATGCCGGCAAGCGTGTCGAAACCGTGCCCGATCATCAGGCCTCGCTGTGGGCGAAGTACCGTCTCACTGCGCTCGGGCTAAACGGCGTCACTGTCGGCGGCGGCGTGCGCTATATCGGCGAGTCCTGGGACGGCACCGACACCATCCGCACGCCTGATTACACGCTGTTCGACGCCATGATCCGCTACGAGACCGGCCCGTGGCGGTTTCAGGTCAACGCCAGCAACCTGGCCGACAAGCGCCATGTCACCACCTGCCTCGCGCGCGGCGACTGCTTCTTCGGCATCGGCCGCACCGTGCTGGGAAGCGCGACGTACAGGTTCTAGGACATGGTCTGTAAGTGAAGACCGGGTTCACTTCTGCTTCGCCCGATAAGTCTGCAGAAACATCCGTGTCGCGCTGTCGACCACGCGCGCGATGCGCTCTGCCGATGGCGCCGGCTCGGCCTGAAACACGAACGGCAGAAACAGCGTCGCTTGGCACATCTGCAGGAACTGCGCGGCGGCGAGGCCGCAATCGTCGATCGCAAGATCGTTCGGCTGGACATGCGCCTGCAGATACCCGGCGAGGCGATTTATCGTCTTTGCCAGCACGTTCTCATAGAATTGGCGTCCGACGTCCGGCATCCGTTCGGCGATTGCCATCACCGTGCGGATCGACGATCCGCCGCCCGGCCGGCACATCGAACTGATGTAGGTTTGGCCGAATTCGCGCAGCGTGGTTTCGACATCGCGTTTGGGATCGAGATTGTAGGCGATCTTGCTTTTTTCGAGCGCTTCGTCCTCGACGATGGCTTCGAACAGCCGACTCTTGTCGGCGAAGTAGACATAAAGCGTGCCTTTGGAAACGCCGGCGGCGCGGGCGATCTCGTTCATGCTGGCCCCATCAAAGCCGAGATCCATGAACACCTTTCGCGCGCCGTCCAGAATCTGGCGGCGCTTCGAACTATCCTCCTCGCCTAAGGGATGAATCGCGTTTGCTCTAGGTGCAACCATTGGTTTATCTTCTCGCGCAAGAATTCAACCCGGGATGCTGTGGGAGGCCTTTTCTCGCTTTAGTATGGTCAGTAACGTAACTTGACCGAACCGTTCGGTCAATGATATTTTGAGTTAGACGCGCCAATGCGGCCCGCCGGTTTCCGCGGCCACTTGCATCGCGACATTTGGAATGGGGGAGGCCGGGTAATGGCCGCAGCGAGAGACCAGGCCGCACGCGTCGTTCGCGCCGATCCGGAAACGGAGGAGGACGAAGCCGCGCGGGAAGCCAGCGCCCGGCTTGCCGACCAGGTGCGGAGTCACATTGCTGATGAAACGCGGCGTCGTCCCGCGGAGCCGCCCGGCGGTCCCGCAGTTGAAAAGCCGGCCGCGGCGTCCGTCGATGCATCGGCGGCGAAACCGGGCAAGCGCAAATTTGTCATGATCGGCGCGCTCGGTTTGCTCGCGCTGGCCGCGATCGGTTACGGCGTCTACTTCGTTTTCGTCGGGCGCTTCTATGTCTCGACGGACAATGCCTACGTTCGCGCCAACAACACCACGCTCGGCGCCCGGGTATCGGGCCATGTCGCGGCAATCCTGCCGCGCGACAATTCGCTCGTTCGCGCCGGCGACGTGATTTTCAGGATCGATGACGGCGACTATCGCATCGCGGTGGAAGCCGCGCGCAGCAAGATCGCGACCCAGCAGGCTACCATCGACCGCATCGGCCGTCAGGTCACGGCGCTGGAAAGCGCCGTCGAGCAGACCAGGGCGGAGCTCGCTTCTGCGGAAGCGGCGATGAAGCGCGCCGGCCTCGACTTCGATCGCCAACAGGCGCTGAGCACCAAGGGTTTTGCCTCGCGCGCCGCCTTCGAGGTTTCCGAAGCAGGCCGCGACCAGAGCCTTGCCGCGGTGAAGTCGGCGCAGGCGGCCCATGACGCCGCGCGCGACAATGTCGAGGTGACCAAAGCGCAGCAGGCCGAGGCCCGCGCGCAACTCGCGGAATTGCAGACCCAGCTCGCCAAGGCGGAGCGCGACCTTGCCTTCACCTCGGTGCGCGCGCCCGTCGACGGCACCTTCTCCAACCGCCTCGTCAATGCCGGCGACTTCATCCAGGCCGGGCAGCGGCTCGCCAATGTGGTGCCGCTCAGCGACGTCTTCATCGACGCCAACTACAAGGAAACCCAGCTCAAGCGCATTCGTCCCGGCCAGCCGGCGAAGATTTCGGTCGATGCCTACGGCCATCGCAAGTTCTCCGGCGTCGTCGACAGCATTTCACCCGCGGCAGGATCGGTGTTCACGCTGCTTCCGCCGGACAACGCCACCGGCAACTTCACCAAGATCGTGCAGCGGCTGCCGGTTCGGATTCGCGTGCCAAAGGAAGTGGCGAAGCAGAACCTGCTGCGCGCCGGCATGTCCGTCTATGTGACCGTCGACACCCGCGAGGGCGCGGCCGATGCGGACAGCGAGGCTGACCTCGACGCCCCCGCGACGGTTCAACCGCAGTAGTTCTTTCTCAATCCTCCGGGCGAAACGCCCGGGGCCTGTGCCGAGCTGATCATGGCTGACGCCACCACCGCATCGCCCTCGATGACGAACGCCGCGGCCGACGAGCGGATTCCGCCGCGGCGGCTGTTTGCGTTCCTCATCATGGTGTTCGGGATGTTCATGTCGATCCTGGACATCCAGGTCGTCTCGGCGTCGCTGCAGCAGATTCAGGCCGGCCTTTCGGCCAGCTCCAGCGAAGTGTCGTGGGTGCAGACCTCCTACCTGATCGCCGAAGTGATCGCGATCCCGCTCTCCGGCTTCCTGTCGCGCGCGTTCGGCACGCGTCTTCTGTTTGCGATTTCCGCCGCCGGCTTCACGGTCGCGAGCTTCTTCTGCGGCTTTGCCTCGACCATCGAGCAGATGATCCTGTGGCGCGCGATCCAGGGCTTTCTGGGCGCGGGCATGATCCCCACCGTGTTCGCGTCCGCCTACACGGTGTTTCCCCGCTCGAAGTTCCACATCGTCGGCCCGATCATCGGGCTGGTCGCGACGCTGGCGCCGACGATCGGGCCGACCGTCGGCGGATTCATCACCGACATGATGTCGTGGCACTGGCTGTTCTTCATCAACATCGTGCCCGGCATCGGCATCACCATCGGCGTGCTCGCGCTGTGCGATTTCGACAAGCCGAACTTTGCCCTGCTCGAGCATTTCGATTGGTGGGGCTTGCTGTTCATGGCGGGCTTCCTCGGCACGCTCGAATATGTGCTGGAAGAGGGGCCGCAGTCGCAATGGCTGGAAGATACGTCCGTTGCGGTGTGCGCGGCGATCTGCGCGGTCTCGGCAGTCGCCTTCTTCTGGCGGGTGCTGAGCGCGCGGGAGCCGATCGTCGACATCAGGACCTTCACCGACCGTAATTTCGGCGTCGGCTGCCTGATCTCGTTTTGCGTCGGCATCGGGCTTTACGGCCTTACCTATATGTACCCGCGCTATCTCGCCGAAGTGCGCGGCTATAGCCCACTGATGATCGGCGAGACCATGTTCGTCTCGGGCATCACGATGTTTCTGGCCGCGCCGATCGTCGGGCGGCTGATGGCGAAGTACGACATGCGCTATTTGATCGCGATCGGCCTCGTGCTGTTCGCGCTCGGCTCCTACCAGATGACCTGGATCACGAAGGAATATGATTTCTACGAATTGCTGATGCCGCAGATCTTGCGCGGCGTCGGCATGATGCTGGCGATGGTGCCGACCAATACGATCGCGCTCGGCACGCTGGCGCCGGAGCGGGTGAAGAACGCCTCCGGGCTGTTCAACCTGACACGAAATCTCGGCGGCGCGGTGGGCTTGGCCGTCATCAACCAGGTGCTGAACGAACGCACCGACCTGCACATTTCGCGCCTGCACGACAGCGTCACCTGGGGCAACGCCACCGCGGTCGAGACGCTCAACATGTTGACCCAGCGCATGCAGGGCATGGGCGATGCCGCGCTGATGGCGATGAAGCAACTGTCGCAGATCGTGCACCGCCAGGCCGTCGTGATGGGCTATGGCGACGCCTTCTTCATGCTGACGGTGTTCTATTTCGGCCTCAGCCTGTTTGTCCTGGTATTGAAAAAGCCTTCCGCAGCGGTGGCCGGGGGTGACGCGCATTGAAAGTGGCGTGACGATGCACATCACGCCCTTGTCATGTTGCAAATCACCCGCGATGCATTTATAAGCTGCGCATTGCCGCTCGAGCCGGGGAGATTTGCATGATTTCGATGTATTCGCAGATCGCGCCCTCGCGTCCGATGCTCGTGGTGGATTTTCGGTCGCGTCGCTGAGCGCGAGCACCACCGGCCCTGATCGGGCCTGACGCCCGATCTTTCCAAGCTTCCCAACGACTTAACGACAGTTTTCAACGACGCATGCGTTCGGCTCGAGGCCGTCTGTGCGTCAAAACCCAGATGGAGCCGGCGTGCGCCTTTCGCGCAGCCGGATGACGCCATGACCGTTCAAACAGAAAAACGACCCGCGGCGATACGCGTGGTGATCCCGTTCGTGTTCCGCCACTGGCTGCAGCAGCCCGGCCGCGCCGCCGTCGTAACCGGCGGCCTGCTGGGGGCAACCGCGGCCGACCTTTTCATGCCGATATTCTCCGGCCGGCTGATCGATGCGTTGACGCTGGGCACTTCCGACCCGGCGGCGCGACAGGCTGCGTTCGTGGCCTTCGGCGGGATCGTCGCGCTCGGACTCATATCGATGATCCTGCGTCTGACCGGCCTGCAAGCCATCGTGCCGTTCACGCTGAAGACGATGTCCGACGTGTCGCGCGACGCTTTCGCGCGCGTACAGCGCTTCTCGACCGACTGGCACGCCAACTCGTTTGCCGGCTCGACCGTGCGCAAGATTACGCGCGGCATGTGGGCGCTCGACCTGCTCAACGACACCATCTTGATGGCGCTGCTGCCCTCACTCCTGGTGCTGGTCGGCTCGATGATACTGCTCGGGTTGCACTGGCCGGTGCTCGGCGCGGTCATCGCGGTCGGCACGGTGATCTACGTCTCGATGACGATGGCGTTCTCGATGAACTACATCGCGCCGGCCGCGCGCGTCTCCAACGCCTGGGACACCAAGGTCGGCGGCACGCTGGCGGATGCCTTGACCTGCAACGCGGTGGTGAAATCGTTCGGCGCGGAGGCCCGCGAGGACGCGCGGCTGGCCGGCGTCGTCGGACGCTGGCGCACGCGCGTGCGGCGGACGTGGTACCGCTACAACTACACCTCGACGGCGCAACTCGCGGTGCTGTTGTGCTTCCGCGCGTCGGTGATCGGCGGCGCGATCCTGTTGTGGATCGGCGGCCGCGCCACGCCGGGCGACGTCACCTATGTGCTGACCAGCTACTACATCATCCACGCCTACTTGCGCGACGTCGGCATGCACATCAACAACCTGCAGCGTTCGGTCAACGACATGGAGGAGCTGGTCGCGATTCACGACGAGCCGATCGGCATTGCCGACGCGCCGGATGCGAAGCCGATCGACATCCAGGGCGGCCGCATCGTGTTCGACAACGTGACGTTCCATTATGGCGGCCATCGCGTGCCGTTATATGACGGTCTGTCGGTGGAGATCCGCGCCGGCGAAAGGGTCGGCCTGGTCGGCCGCTCCGGCTCCGGCAAGACCACTTTCGTCAAGCTGGTACAGCGGCTCTACGACATCGGCGGCGGCAAGATCCTGATCGACGGCCAGGATATCGCGCTGGCCATGCAGCAATCGCTGCGTAGCCAGATCGCGATCGTGCAGCAGGAGCCGATCCTGTTTCACCGTACGCTTGCCGAGAACATCGCCTATGGCCGGCCGGGCGCCAGCATGGCGGCGATCGAGCAGGCGGCGCGGCTCGCCAACGCGCATGACTTCATCCTGCGGCTGCCGAAAGGTTACGGCACGCTGGTCGGCGAACGCGGTGTCAAGCTGTCGGGCGGCGAGCGGCAGCGCGTCGCGTTGGCGCGCGCGTTCCTGGCGGACGCGCCGGTCTTGATCCTGGACGAGGCAACCTCAAGCCTCGATTCGGAATCGGAAGCGCTGATCCAGCAGGCGATGGAGCGGCTGATGAAGGGACGCACCTCGATCGTGATCGCGCACCGCCTGTCGACGGTGCGTAGCCTCGACCGCATCCTGGTGTTCGACCGCGGCGAGATCGTCGAGCAGGGCACACACGCGGCGCTGACCGCGCGTCCCGGCGGCATCTATCGCGGGCTGTTCGAGCTGCAGGCGACCGAGTTCGGCCGCATTTCGGCGGCGGAGTGAGGGCCGTATAGTTGCGAACCCGATCGATGTCGGAATATGTTTTCCGGCATCGAGAGGAGCTCGCGCGATGCGCTGGTTTCGAAGGAATCGGCCGCCGGAGGTCTGGGGAACCGACGTTCAGCCCGCAGGGGATATCGAGGCGGCGCAAAGGATTCGCGAGATTTGCGTCGCGGCCGGCGCCATTGCCGAGAGAATGGCGACGCTGCGCGGCCGCAAGGCTGAGATTGAGAAGAGCGCCGAAGCCGAGCGATATCAGGCCGCGATCAAATGCGCGCTCGAGGTCGCCATGAAAATCTCCGACGACGCCATGCGCGACGTCTCGGTGAGCCAGATCATCCGGCTCTGCGTAAGGGCGGACCATCTGAAAACCGCGAGGGTCCTGCTTCGCACCATCCAGTCGGAAAAGACCAGGGCCGAACTGATCGCGGAAAGTCCGGTCCTGATCGATCAGGACGCCGCGAGCTGAGGCGGCTCGCGATTCCGCTGCGGCACCGATGGAGCCGCTTTGGCCCGCGTGCGCGTCGAGATGGCGACCGTCACCACGACGGCGGCGGCGAACAGCACGATCTGCAGCGTGATGGTCTCGTCGTTGAAAAACGCCGCCAGCGCAAAGGTGACGAAGGGCTGCAGCAGCTGGATCTGCGAGACCCGCGCGATGCCGCCCATCGCGAGCCCCGCATTCCACGCGAAGAAGCCGATCCATTGCGAGAACAGTGCGACGTAGAGCAGGCCGAGCCAGGGCTTCAGGGCGATGTGGCTGATATCGGCGGGCATGGTCAGCACGGCTGCCGGGATCGACAGCGGCAGTGCAATGACCAGAATCCAGCTTATCACCTCCCAGCCAGGCATTTGCGAGGTGAGCCGGCCGGAGAATGCGTAGCCGATCGCGGCGACGGCGACCGATGCAAACAGGAATAAATCACCGGCGACCAGCGCGCCGCCGCCTTGCCGCAATGCGAATGCGATCACCAGCCCGGCGCCGGCGACCGAAGCGATCCAGAACAGCGGCCGCGGCCGCTCATGGGTGATGGCGACGGCGACCAGCGCAGTGGCGATCGGCAGCACGCCCAGCACCACGCCGCCATGCGAGGCGTCGACCCTCTGCATCCCCATCGACATCAACAGCGGAAACAGGACCGCGACACAGAGCATGGCGACCACGAGTTGCGGCCACAAGGCGCGGGGCGGCAGCGGTCGGCGCAACACGAGAACGAGCGCCAGCGAGCACAGTCCGGCGATCGCGGTGCGTAGCGCGGTCAGTGCAATCGGATCAATTTCAGCAACCGCAATCCGCGTCGCCGGCAGCGTGCCGCCGAAGATCGCCATGCCGATGAAGCCCAGCAACAGGCCGAGGCGCTCGCGTGAAGCAGGGGAGCTCATGACGCGATTGGTTAGCCGCTTTGCAGGTCAGCGTACAGCAATCTACTCGGAGCACATGGCGGCTATGCGCGGCTATCTCGGAGCAATGCTGCTCCATACCAATCCGATTCCCGACAGAAACAAGAGAGCCAGCACGACGTCGTAGAAGTTTCGGTCATTGAGGGCATGATAGGTGCGCATGCCAAGACGGGCGCCGATCAGCGTGCCGGGCAGCGCCAGCATCGCCAGCCAGAACACGTCCCATTTAACGAAACCGCTGGCGATCTGCAGGATGAGCGCGGCGCCGAGCACGCTGCCGTTGAAGATCTGGAAAACGCCGCGGCGCTGGTCCTTGGTCCAGCCGCGGATGCTGGCCCACAGGGTCGGCAGCGGGCCCGACAGGCCGGCGAGGCCGCCGAGGATGCCGCCGGCAAATCCGATGGCTGCGTCTGCCGGCCGGCCGCCAAAGCGGAAGGCCATCGGCTTTCGGATGAAATAGAGCGCGGTGGGAAACACCAGCAGCATCACGCCGACGCTGAGCTTGAAGTTTTGCGGGTCGGCGCGCGCGACCAGCAGCGCCCCGATCGGCATGCCGACAAGACCGCCGGCGACGAACGGTCCGGCCAGCTTGAAGTCGAGAACTTTCCACATCGACGGCAGCGTCGAGATCTGCGAACTGACCGAGCAGATCAGGACCAGCGGCACGGCAATGGCCGGCGGCAAGATGTAAAGCCAGATCCCCAGCGCCATCACCGCCGTGCCGAAACCGGAAAGTCCGGAGACAAAACCGCCGGCGAGCGCGCCGGCCAATAAGATCGCGTAGGTGGTTAGGTCCACGCTTCTCTTTCCTCCCGTCATTCCGGGATGGTCCGAAGGACCAGACCCGGAATCTCGAGATTCCGGGTTCGCATCTTCGCTGCGTCCCGGAATGACGACGTTGAAATTTGCGGCCACGTTTACACGAGGCGACGGACTGGTACTATCGCAATCCAAGCCTTCAACAATAACTTGGTGGGAAACGGGCCGATGAGCGCAACTTCGAAAACCTTCCTCGTCTGTCACGGCGCGTGGTCCGCGGGTTGGGCCTGGAAGAAGATGCATCCGCTGACGCAGGCGGCCGGGCATCGCCTGGTTACGCCGACCTACACCGGCCTCGGCGAGCGCGCGCATCTGGCGCATCCCGCGATCGATCTCAATTCGCATATCGAAGACGTTTTGCACGTCATCGAGTATGAAGACCTGCGAGACTTCGTGCTGATCGGCCACAGCTATGGCGGCATGGTCGCGACCGGCGTCGCCGACCGGGCGCGCGACAAGGTCAAGCAGCTCATCTATATCGACGCTTTCGTGCCGCAGGACGGGCAATCGCTGCTCGATCTGAACGAGGCGGCGCGGGCGCGGATGGAGGAGTTGGCCAAGACCGGCGACGGCTGGCGCGTGCCGCCAAACCCGACGCCGCCGGATACTTCGCCCGCCGACGTCGAATGGCTCAGCGCGCGCCGCGTCGACATGCCGATCAAATGTTTCGAGACCAGGCTCAAGCTGCAGGGCGGCGCGCTGACCCTGCCGCGCAGCTACATCTACGCCACCCGCATCACGCCAGCCGATACTTTTGGGCCGTTCGCCAGGATGACGAAGGGCGATCCCGCCTGGAGCTATCACGAGATCGACGCCAGCCATTCGCCGAATGTCACCGCGCCGGAAGCGCTGATGGCGCTGCTGCAAAAGATCGTGGCGTAGCTCGGATTGACTCTCCACGGTGTGCCTAACAAGCTAGCCAACCGGTAGTCGACATCGATCGCGGAGGCAGGGCCATGGCGGCCAGAACGACTTCAGTCATCGAGACGTGGTCGACCGGCCTGGTAGAGCCGGAACGGCGCCTGGACTATTGGATCGGCGCCGTCTGCGAATGCTTTCTTGAAATGGACATCACGACGCCGGTGCGGTCGGGCTTCGACTGCTCCGTTCAGCGCGGGCAACTCGACACGATCGGCATCAACCGGGTCGAGGGCTCGGCGCAGCACGTCTACCGCAGGAAAGCCAGCCTCGCGCGCAGCGCGTCGAACTACTATTACCTGCTGTGCAAGACCGACAATGACTGGACCGCCATGCAGAACGGCCATGCGTCGCGCCTGCAGCCCGGCGATCTCGTGCTGCTGGACTCCCGGCGCTGCTATGAGTTCAACTTTCCGGTAACTTCAAACACGCTGTCGCTGGAGCTTCCGATTCCGTGGGTCGAATCCTGGATCACCGATCCGGAGCGGCGCATCGGACAGCGTATTGACGGGCGCGCCGGCTGGGGCGCGGCGCTCAGCACATTTGCCCGCCAGTTGACGCCTCAACTGGCGATCGAGCAACCGCTACCGGCGCAGGTTTTGACCGACCAGCTTGGAGCGCTGCTGGCGCTTGGGTTGGGGAGTGAGATTCCGGCGGCGCCCTCCGAGCAACGCGATGCCGCGAGGCTGTTGGACCAGATCGGCCGCGTCATCCGGTTGCGCTATGCCGAACCGGGATTGACGGCTGCGACCGTCGCCGATCATCTGCACGTCTCCGAGCGAACCCTGCACCGCTGTCTCAACAGAGCGGGCCTGACGTTCAGCGGCTTGCTCAACGATTGCCGCATGGCGGCGGCGCGCAGGATGCTGAGCGAGCCGCGGTTCGATCGCATCAGCGTCGGCGGAATCGGGCTGCGCGTCGGTCTGTCCGATCCATCCCACTTCATCCGGCAATGCCGCAGATATCTCGGCATGACGCCGGGCGCCTTCCGGCAGCAGCGCTAGAGGCCTGGCGTAATCCGGCGATGGCGGTGGCCGAATCCGGCCATCCGGGAAAAGGCGTCCCCATCAATGTCTGCTTTCCAGAAAATCGGGGGGAGACGGAATGTCAGACATCTATGTTCTTGTTCACGGCGCGTGGCATACCGGCGCCGAGATGGAAGCGGTGGCAGGACATCTTCGCAAAAGCGGCCATGTCGTGCATTGCCCGACGATCGCCGGCAACAACAAGGATGACGATCGCGAGAAAACAGGACTCGAGCAGGCGATCTCGTCTGTCGGCGCTTACATCGAGGCGAATAATCTGCGCGACATCAGGCTGGTCGGCCACTCCTATGGCGGGATGGTAATTTCAGGTGTCGCGGACCGTCTGACGGACAGGATCAAACGCCTGGTTTATGTCAACGCCTTCGTGCCCTTGGACGGGCAGTGTCTCAACGACATGGTACCGCCGCATTATGTCGGGCTGTTCGATGCGGTGGCGGCTGCCAACAACAACGCCGTGATGCTGCCGTTCGAAATCTGGCGCGATGCCTTCATCAACGACGCCGATCTTGAACTGGCGAAAGCCGCCTACGCCAGACTCAATCTGCATCCGTACAAGACGTTCACCGACAAGATCGCGCTGAAGCGCCCCTTGGCGGAACTGCCGGTCGGCAAGTCCTATGTCAACTGCCGGCAGGACATTGCTTTGCCGCACGGCCTGCCATGGCATCCGCGCTTGTCGGAGCGGCTGGGCCTGTTTCGCCTGGTCGAATGCGACGGCAGCCATGAAATGTTCTTCAGCAATCCGGCGCGGCTGGCACAGGCGATCGGAGAAGCTGGGCGCGATTGAGATTGTTACGCGCGAGCGCCTCGCTCGCTACAGGTTCTGATCGAAAATGGCGAGGGGCCCGGCGTATTCGCGCCGAGCCCCTCATTCACTTCCTCAGCAAGACGCGTTTTCTTTAAGCGAACCGGAAGACCACTTCGCTCGAAAACGCTTATGAGATATCAGCCAGCCTGTAAGCCGGGTTCTGTAGGGTACCATTCTTGCAAATGGTACGTGACGGCCATTCCTCTGGGACCATGTTCGCACATGGTCTCGAGCAACCTACCCGGACGGCGAGCTTGACATCGCCCTGCGGCGTTATCGCTTTCGCGAACAGCCCGCGTTGCCGTCCCTATTCGGTTTTGCTCCCGGTGGGGTTTGCCATGCCGTCTCCGTTGCCGGAAACGCGGTGCGCTCTTACCGCACCTTTTCACCCTTACTCCCCTCCCTTTCGGGTGGGGAGCGGTTCGTTCTCTGTGGCACTTTCCCTGGGGTTACCCCCGCCGGACGTTATCCGGCACCGCATGTCGATGGAGCCCGGACTTTCCTCCCCCGCAGCCTTTCGACCATAGCGGAAGCGGCCGTCCGGCCGACTGATGCCATTACGAATGGGGGCTCGGGGGCGCGCCGTCAAGGTTAATCCGGTTCCGTCAGCGTGATTTTGACATGCGCGACAGCACGGCATTTGATGCCGGTAGGTTCGATTTCTGGATGCGAGCGATGAACATTCCTTCCGGTCTTGGCGAAGCTCTGCTGCACAGCGCTTCTGACGCGATCATTGCGACCGATCGCGATGGGCGCATCACGTTCTGGAATCCCGGCGCGGAGCGGATATTCGGCTTCACGGCTGCGGAAGCCACCGGCCAGTCGCTCGACCTGATCATTCCTGAAAATTTGCGCGCACGGCACTGGGCCGGATTTCGGCACACCATGGAGACGGGAACGAGCCGATACGGGCATGGCGATTTGTTGTCGGTGCCTGGCCTGACGAAGGACGGCCGAAGAATATCGGTCGAATTCACCATCGTCCTGCTGCGGGACGAAGCGCAGGAGGTTGCGGGCACCGTGGCGGTCATGCGCGACGTGACCAAGCGCTTTGCCGAAGTGAGGGAGTTGAAGCGGCGGCTCGCCGGGACCGGGAGCCAGTCTTGATCCCGTCCTTGCCCGCGCGGATTCCGGCTCCCCCGCGCCGCTCAAAAAAATTATCGTGACGATGTCGTCTAGCGAGGGGCCCGTTCGACTGGGTGTCGGCAATCCAGCCGATCAAGAGGAGTTCTCGAAATGCAGTACCTGTTGTTGATCTATCGAAGCGAAGCCGAGCTTGGCAAAATGGACGCAGCGGCACGTAAGCAGATGACGGCGGAATACGGCGCGTTCACCCAATCCATCATCCAGAGCGGCCATTTCAAGGCCGGCGACGGCTTGCAGCCGTCAACGACGGCAACCACCGTGCGGGTCCGCGACGGCAAGGTCATGACGACGGACGGTCCGTTCGCAGAGACGCGAGAGCAGCTCGGCGGCTATTATCTGGTCGAAGCCAAGGATCTCGACACGGCTCTGGGCATCGCCGCCCGCATTCCCGGCGCCAAGGATGGTTCGATCGAGGTCAGGCCGATCATGATTTATGACTAGGCGTCGTTCCGGGTTCGATGCTTCGCATTGCCCCGGAATGACGACGTTGGATACCAATGACACCTCGCGAAATCGAAAAAGTCTTCCGCGACGAGACGGGGCGGGCGCTTGCCACGCTGATCCGTCTCGTCGGCGATTTCGATCTGGCTGAGGATGCTTTGCAGGATGCGTTCGCGGTGGCTTTGGAACGCTGGCCTGCCGCGGGCCCGCCGTCCAATCCGCGCGCCTGGCTGGTCAATGTCGGGCGAAACAAGGCGATCGATCGTATCAGACGCAACGTCGTGTTTCGCGGCAAGCAGGAGGAACTGACGCGCGAAATCCTGCTCAATGCGTCGGCACCCTACGAGGACGACGGCAACGTGCTCGACGACGACATGCTGCGGCTGATCTTCACCTGCTGTCACCCGTCCTTTGCCACCGAAGTACAGGTCGCGCTGACGCTGCGCACCGTATGCGGCCTCACGACAGCCGAGGTCGCGCGCGCCTTTCTCGCCAGCGAAGATGCGATGGCGCAACGCCTGCTGCGCGCCAAGCAAAAAATCCGCCTCGCTGGCATTCCCTATGAGGTGCCGGAATGCGAAGCACTGGAGCCGCGGCTGCGCGGCGTCCTCGCGGTGGTCTACCTCGTCTTCACCGAGGGATATGCCGCCACGTCAGGGGAAGGCCTGATGCGGCCGGATCTCGCGCGCGAAGCGATTCGGCTGGCGCGGCTGCTCGATGCGTTGATGCCCGAACGCGGCGAGATCAAGGGGCTGCTGGCTCTGATGCTGCTGCACGATTCACGCCGCGCCGCCGCGAGACCGCGGGCGGCGATATCGTGCTGCTGGAAGAGCAGGATCGCAAATTATGGGATCGTGCGCAGATTTCGGAAGGATTGCTCCTTGTAGAAGAGGCGCTGCGGATGCCGGGCCGGCCGCAATCCTACGCGGTGCAGGCGGCGATCGCCGCGCTTCATGCGCGGGCGCCCGGTTATGAAGACACCGACTGGCGGCAGATCGCCGGCCTCTATGAAGTGCTGCTGCGGATCAGCCCATCGCCGGTGATCGAACTCAATCACGCCGCAGCGGTGTCGATGGTCGATGGCCCAGCGCGGGCGCTCGATCTGGTCGATGCACTGGAGGCGCGCGGCGAGCTGAAGAGCTATGAGCTGCTGCCGGCCGTCCGCGCTGATTTGCTGCGCAGGCTCGGCCGGAATGACGCGGCGCGGGAGGCTTATCAGGAGGCGACGGCTGCGACGCAGTTGGAGCCGCTGCGAAGGCTGTATGCGCGAAGGATTGCGGAGATGGGTTAGATTCGCCCCGCTCTTGCGGGGAGAAGTCGGATTGCCTCGGCGATGCGAAGCATCGCCGGTGCAATTCGGGTGAGGGGGGCTCACCGCGTCCTCAGATCTTTCGAGTTTGCGGAGACAGCCCCTCACCCCGACCCTCTAAGCGCGAGCTTCGCTCGTCTCGACCCGGCAAGAGCGGGGCGAGGAGCGCAGTTACCTCGCCGCGACCACCGTCGTCGCCTCTGCCGGCAGGCTCGCCAATAGCGCGTGCAGCGTGCTCATGGTCGAGTGATCGGCGATGCCGTCGACGCGCGCGGGGCGGAAGTGGCGCTGGAACGCCGTGACCACTTCCATGGTCGGGCCGTCGAACTTGCCCTGGGTCGGGATCTTGTAGCCGTATTTGGCCAGCGCCGCCTGCATATTGGCGACGCCGTCTGAGATGCTGCCGAGCTTGAGCGTTTCGCCGCGCACGATCGGCGCCGGCTGCACCCAATGGCCGACGCCGGAATTCGCCAGCAAATGCCACGGAAATTTTTCGCCGGGGTCCCTCTTGCGCGCCGGCGCGACGTCGGAATGCCCGAGCACGCGATGCGCAGCTATCTTGCGACGGAGCATGATGCCGCGGCACAGCGCGATCACGGCCGCGATCTGGCGCGACGGGAAATCCGGATAGCCCCAATCGTGGCCGCGATTGATGATCTCGACGCCGATCGAGCAGGAATTGATGTCTTCCTCGCCGGCCCAGCACGATACCCCGGCGTGCCAGGCGCGCTTGGCCTCCGGCACGCACTGCACGATGCGGCCGTCCTCCAGCACGATGTAATGGGCTGATACGTCGGTGCCGGGGGTGCAGAGCTGGGCGATTGCGCCTTCCACATCCGGCATGCCGGTGTAGTGCAGCAGGATCATGTCGGCGACGCGGCCGTTGTTGCGGTCGCCACAGTTCGGCGACGGGATGACATCGGATGCGATCGAGGAATCCGGAGTAAAGGTCTTCATGTCGGCGTTGGCCCTGGGCACGGGAAGGGCGCGTTGACGCCTCGAATCAATACCAGCAGATGTGAACGAACCAGTAGCCATTTTTTAAACCCAAACTGGGCGGCAGAGCGGCAACATCGTGTTCAAGGGCAATGCTGTTTACTATTCATTTGCGGTGCAGTCGCGCAATCCACCGGCCGAGTTCCATCTCGCATTTTGACCAAGTGTGTGCGAGGCGCATCACCATTTCTCAGTGTTTCGAAAGCGCGCAAAATCCGCGAGCGACCATCAACGCTTTCTTAACGCTAAGTGCCGTTACTAAGTGGTGAAGAGCCGAACCGGGTTGGGGACGGCCGAGGCCCTCTTTCACGCTCGAAAATGCTATGGCAACCCAGCAAATTCCGTCTGGAAATGAGGGGTCGCGGGGCCGGGCGAGAAGCGGCAATTCCGCCTGTTCGCGGCTTTTGGGCCGGAAAAGCCCGGCGAGGCGCAAAGATTTGAGGCGCAATGGGCCCGTTCGCGTCCAGTTTTCGTACCACAGACTGGGAAACGCCAGAGGATGGCGCATGAGCCCGGCTGCGCCCCTCCATATTTCGGTGCTCGGCCGCGAGGCGGTCGAGATGCTAGGTCCCAGGGACGGCGGCACCTATGTCGACGCCACCTTCGGCGCCGGCGGCTACAGCCGCGCGATTCTCGAGATTCCGGGAACTCAGGTCATTGGCATCGACCGCGACCGGTCGGCGGTTACCGGCGGGTTCGATCTGGTCGAGCAGTCCGGCGGCCGGCTGACCCTGGTCGAGGATCGATTCTCCAACATGGCCGAAATCTGCGCCTCGCAAGGCGTGGAGGCGGTGGACGGCGTCGTGATGGACGTCGGCGTTTCCTCGATGCAGCTCGATCGGGCCGAGCGCGGTTTCTCGTTCCGGCTCGGCGGCCCGCTCGACATGCGGATGGGCCATGACGGACCGACGGCGGCCGATGTGGTGGCGAAGGCCTCCGAGACCGATCTCGCCAACATCATCTATATTTTTGGCGAAGAACGCCATTCCCGCGCCGTCGCGCGCGCTATCGTGGCGGCGCGGAAAGAGGCGCCGATTACGACCACCCAACAACTGGCCGATATCGTTGGCAGGGTGGTTCGCTCGAAGCCCAGCGAGATTCACCCGGCAACCCGCACGTTCCAGGGCTTGCGGATCTTCGTCAATGCCGAACTCGACGAACTGCATCTCGCGCTTGCGGCGGCGGAGCGCGTACTGAAGCCCGGCGGGCGGTTGGTGGTCGTCTCGTTCCATTCGCTGGAAGACCGAATCGTCAAGGATTTCCTCAACGCGCGCGGCAAGGCTGGCGGGGGGTCGCGCCATCTGCCCGAAGTGGCGCAGGCGGTGCCGAGTTTTCAGATTCTGACGAAGCGTCCGGTTACCCCCGGTGAAGCCGAGCTTGCCGCCAATCCGCGCGCGCGTTCGGCAAAACTGCGCGCGGCCGAGCGCACCGCGGCGCCGGCGCATGCAGCAGGCCGCCTGCCGGCGTGGCCTACGCTTGCCGACGTGATGAGGGGAGGCTGACCATGCGGATCATCCACTTCCTCGTCATCGGCGTGCTGGTGTTCGCGGCCGCCTATGTCTACCGGATCAAGATGGAATCGACCGCGCGCGTCGAGCGTGTGCTGCGGCTGAATGCCGAGATCCGCGAGCAGCGCGATGCGATTGCGGCGCTGCGCGCCGAATGGGCCAAGCTCGATGCGCCGGCGCGGCTGCAGGGACTTGCCGAGCGTCATCTCGGCCTGAAGCCGCTGGTCGCCACGCAGTATGACCAGTTGAAGAACTTGCCGGAGCGGCCGCCGGCTTTTGCACGGCCGGGCGCCCCCGATCCGATCGGCGCGATGATCAACACCATCGAGGCTGCCGCCGAGGCGCCGCCCACAACCGGCTCCGTGCCCGCACCGGGAGATCAGCAATGACCGGCCGGTCGCTTACCACCTCCAGGAGGCCTGCGGAGCCGTGGCGGCAGCGGTTGATCCGCAGCCTGCTCTACGGGCGTAACGTCGACCGTGCCGCCAAGGCGCGAGCCCGTGTGGGCCTTGCGATCCTGCTATTCGCGGCGATTTATGCGGTGCTGGCCGGACGTCTGGTGATGTTCGCGATCGGCGCCGACAGCCACGGCGCGCGCCGCACCGCCTCGCAGGACGCGATTGCAACCGCGCGGCCCGACATCGTCGACCGCAACGGCGAGGTGCTGGCGACCGACGTCAAGGCGCCGAGCCTGTTCGGAGAGCCCAGGCGCATCATCGACAAGGACGAGGCCATCGAGCTGCTGACCGCAGCCCTGCCGGACCTCGACATCGCGGAGGCGCGCACGCGCCTGTCGTCACGCAAGGGCTTTGTCTGGCTGAAGCGCGAGATCACGCCAAAACAGCAGCACGACATTCACAAACTCGGCATTCCCGGCATCGGCTTCCTGCGCGAGAACAAGCGCGTCTACCCGACCGGCGCCGCCGTCGCGCATTTGATCGGCCTGGTCAACATCGACAACGCGGGCATCGCCGGAATGGAGAAATGGCTGGACAATAACGGTCTGGCCGACCTGCACCGCGCGGGCTTTGCCACCGATCGCTTGCAGAAGCCGGTGGAACTGTCGATCGATCTGCGCGTCGAGCATGCGCTGCGGGACGAGCTGCTGAAGGCGAAAGAGAAGTACAAGGCCAAGGCGGCTTCCGGCCTCGTCTCCAACGTCCGGACCGGCGAAATCGTGGCCCTGGTGTCGCTGCCGGATTTCGACCCGAACAATCCGAAGGAGGCGCACGACCCCGACCGCATTAACCGCCTGACCACGGGCGTGTTCGAAATGGGCTCGACCTTCAAGGCGCTGACGCTGGCGATGGCGCTGGATTCCGGCAAGGCCAACCTCAACACGCTCTATGACGGGCGCGGGACGCTGAAGTTCGGCAAGTTCACCATTCACGACACCCATCCGGTCGGCCGTCCGATCACGCTGTCGGAAGTGTTCACCTTCTCCTCCAACGTCGGCGCGGCCAAGATCGCCTTGGCGCAAGGCGTCGAGGCACACAAGGCATTCCTGAAAAAGCTCGGCCAGATGGACCGGCTGCGCACCGAACTGCCAGAAAGCGCTTCGCCAATCGTGCCGAAGCGCTGGACCGAGCTCAACACCATCACGGCGTCGTTCGGCCATGGTATCGCGGTGGCCCCGTTGCAGGCCGTGATGGGCATCAACGCCTGCATCAATGGCGGTCTTCTGATTCCCCCGACCTTCCTCAAGCGGTCGGAAGAGGAGGCGCGCGCCATCGCCAAGAAGGTGCTCCGAACCGAAACCTCCGACAAGATGCGGTATCTGATGCGGCAGAACGCCGAGATCGGAACCGCCAAGAAGGCCGACGTGAAGGGCTACTACATCGGCGGCAAGACCGGCACCTCGGAAAAGGTGGTCAACGGCCGCTATTCCAAGAAGCAGGTGCTCAATTCCTTCACCGCGATCATCCCGGCCGACAATCCGCAGTATCAGCTTTTGGTCATGCTGGACGAGCCGAAGGCGCTGCCGGAGACCCATGGCTTCATCACCTCGGGCTGGAACGCGGTACCGACCGGCGGCAAGGTGATTGCCCGCATCGGTCCGCTGCTGGGCATTGAGCCGCGCTTCGACCTGCCGCCGTCCGACCGCCTTATTCTTGCGGCATCGAAGACAACCCAGTAAGGCGTACTGTCACGCGCGCCAGACTGCGCCGGGACGGACTGGAACGAGATGAAACTTCGCGACCTCTTCAGCGATGACGCTGCGATCGAACCGCAGGCGGAAGCCGTCGAAGTGAAAGGTCTTAGCGTCGACAGCCGAGCGGTGAAGCCCGGTGATCTGTTCTTCGCGCTCGCGGGGACCAAGACCGACGGCTCCCGCTTCATTGAATCCGCGGTCAAGGCGGGCGCGGTTGCGGTAGCCGGCGAACGCGTCTCTTCGAACGCCCGCGTTCCCTTTGTCGTCACGCCGAATCCGCGCCGCGCGCTGGCATTGGCGGCGGCGAGATTCTATCCGCAGCAGCCTGCAACGATCGCAGCCGTCACGGGTACGAGCGGCAAGACCTCGGTGGCCGCGTTCACGCGGCAGATCTGGGAACGGCTCGGCCACGCTTCCGCGAGCATCGGCACCATCGGTCTGGTGTCGCCCACACGCACGGTCTACGGCTCGCTGACCACGCCGGATCCGATCGCGCTGCACAGGCAGCTCGACGAGATCGCGGGCGATGGCGTCACGCATCTCGCCTTTGAGGCCTCCTCGCATGGGCTCGACCAGTTCCGGCTCGACGGCGTGCGCATCGCCGCCGGTGGCTTCACCAATCTTTCGCGCGACCACATGGATTACCATCCGGACGAGGCGCATTACCTCGCCGCCAAGCTGCGGTTGTTCCGCGATCTGATCGCGCCCGAAGGCGCGGCCGTGGTTTCGGCCAATCATGATTGTTCGCAGCAGGCGATCGAGGCAGCGCAGGCGCGCGGCTTGCGAGTCATTGCCGTCGGTAGCAATGCCGATGGCGCCGGTGAAGGCATCCGCCTGGTTGGCGTCACCGTCGAAGGATTCGCGCAAGACCTCGCGCTCGAACACCGCGGGCGCAATTACACGGTCAAGCTGCCGCTGGTCGGCGAGTTCCAGATCGAGAACGCGCTGGTCGCCGCCGGGCTCGCGATCGGCACCGGCAGCGAGCCGGCGGCCGTGTTCGACGCGCTCGAACATCTCGAAGGCGCCAAGGGGCGGCTGGAGCGGGTCGGTGAACACAATGGCGCGCCGATCTTCGTCGATTACGCGCACAAGCCGGACGCGCTGGCGAAGGCGTTGCAGGCGCTGCGGCCTTATGCAAAGCGCAAGCTCGTCGTCATCTTCGGCGCCGGCGGCGACCGCGACGCCGGCAAGCGCCCGATCATGGGCGCGATTGCGGCCGAGAATGCCGATCAGGTCATCGTCACCGACGACAATCCGCGCAGCGAAAATCCGGCAGCGATCCGCGCCGCCATTCTGGCCGCGGCCAAGGGCGCAGCCGAAATCGGCGATCGCACCGAGGCGATCAGGGCAGGGATCGCAGCGCTGCAGCCGGGCGATGCGCTGCTGATCGCCGGCAAGGGCCACGAGACCGGCCAGATCGTCGGCGACAAGGTTTTGCCGTTCAGCGATCACGAGGCGGTGGCCGCCGCGCTCGCAACGAGGCTGGCATGAGCGCGACACCATTGTGGACGGTTGCCGAGATTGCACGCGCGCTGGGACTATCAGGCGAATACCCCGACACGCCGATTGATTTCGTCACCCAGGACAGCCGCCTGGTGAAGCCCGGAAGCCTGTTCGTGGCGTTGAGCGGCACGCCGAGCGGCGGCTTCATCTCCAGTTTCGCCAGCGCGCGCGACGGCTGGGAATTCGCCGACAAGGCCGGGGCGGCCGGCGCGGCGGCGATGATCGTCCCGCACGCCATCGATGGCGTCCGCGTTCCGCAGTTGATCGTCAAGGATACATTGATCGATGGCCTGTGGGCGCTCGCGCGCGCGGCGCGGGCGCGGTTTGCCGGGCCGCTAATCGGCCTGACCGGCAGTGCCGGCAAGACCAGTACCAAGGAGTTCCTCGCCGCCTATCCGAATGCCTATGCCAGCCCGAGCAGCTTTAACAATTTTTGGGGCGTGCCGCTGACGCTCTGCAATGCCAGCCCGCGAGCGAGCGTATGGGTCGTCGAGATGGGCATGAACCAGACCGGCGAGATCGCGCGGCTGAGCGAGCTGACAAAGCCAACCGTCGCGCTGGTCGTGAACGTGCAGCCTGTGCATCTGGAAAAGCTGGGCAGCCTGGAAGCGATCCGGCGCGAGAAGGTTAGTATCGCGCAAGGCTTGCCGAAGGACGGCGTGCTGGTGTTGCCTGATGATGTCGAGGCGCCGGAATGGAACGGCAAGGTCGTTCGCTTCGGTGAAGATTCGGATATTCACGCATTGAGGCATACCGCCCGGGGCGAGAGCTGGGACGTCGCCGCGCAAGTGAACGGCAAGCCAATCGAATTCGGCCTGACGCCTGGTGCGCCGCATCGTCTGCAGAACGCGTTGGCCGCGCTGGCATCGATCCATGCCGCGGGGCTCGATCCGGCGGCGCTGGCGAAGGAACTCGGCGATGTCGGCATCATGACCGGCCGCGGCGTGGAGCAGGCGGCTCATGGCGTCACCGTGATCGACGACAGTTTCAACGGCAACCCCGCCAGCATGGTGGCCGCGCTCGGCAGTCTGAAAGCGCGGCCGGTGAAATCAGGCCGGCGCATTGCCATTCTCGGCGACATGCTGGAATTGGGCGCGGATGCGCCCGCCTATCACGAGAAACTCGCGAAGGACCTGCCTGATATCGACGGCATCTACTGTGTCGGCCCCCTGATGCGCCACCTATACGACCTCGTGCCGCCGGAGCGGGCGCTCGGCTGGCATGAAGACCCGGTCACGCTCGATCCCCAACAAATCGCCGCACTGCTGCGGGACGGGGACGTGGTGGTGGTCAAGGGCAGCAAAAAGATGTTCTGGGTGAACAAGTTTGTGCCCAGGCTGCTGGCCGCCTTGCAGGCAAAGGCGTAAACTGTCCGCACCCGGCGGGTGCGTTGCTTCCGCGAAACGCGATTCGTCAATACCCCGTGCGTGACCAAGATTTGCTTGGTTTGAGGATGAAAACGATTATCAAGGCGTTCCCGGAACGAACGCGTTCCCGGAGCGCTTCCCGCCAAAGACGGCGCAACCAAGCCGCGTGATAGGGCCTTTTGAATGTTTTACTGGCTGATCGAGCTTTCCAACACCGTTCCCGGTTTTGGCATCTTCCGCGGCTTCTTCAACGTGTTTCGCTACATCACCTTCCGCACCGGCGGGGCGATGGTGACGGGCGCGCTGTTCGTGTTCCTGTTCGGGCCCTGGATCATCGATCACTTGCGGCTCCGGCAGGGCAAGGGCCAGCCGATCCGCACCGACGGCCCGCAATCGCATCTGATTTCCAAGAAGGGCACGCCGACGATGGGCGGGCTGATGATCCTCTCGGGCCTCGTGGTGGCGACGCTGCTGTGGGCCAACCCACTCAACCCCTATGTCTGGATCGTGCTGGCGGTGACGCTCGGCTTCGGCTTCGTCGGATTTTATGACGACTATCTGAAGGTGACGAAACAGAGCCATAGCGGCTTTGCCGGCAAGTTGCGGCTTATGATCGAAGCGGTGATTGCGATCGCGGCCTGCTACGCGCTGGTGCGGCTCGGCCGCGATGCGACATCGACGTCGCTGGCGGTACCCTTCCTCAAGGATGTGGTGATCAATTTCGGCTGGTTCTTCGTGATCTTCGGCGCCTTCGTCATCGTCGGCGCCGGCAACGCTGTAAACCTGACCGACGGTCTCGACGGGCTTGCGATCGTGCCCGTCATGATCGCTGCCGCCAGTTTCGGCATGATCTCGTATCTGACCGGCAACGCGGTGTTCTCCGACTATCTGCAGATCCGCTACGTCGCCGGCACCGGCGAGCTCGCGGTGCTGTGCGGCGCTGTGCTTGGCGCCGGCCTCGGCTTCCTCTGGTTCAACGCACCGCCGGCCTCGATCTTCATGGGCGATACCGGATCGCTCGCGCTCGGCGGTATGCTCGGCGCCACTGCGGTCGCGGTGAAACACGAGATCGTACTCGCCGTGATCGGCGGATTGTTCGTCCTGGAAGCCGTCTCCGTGATCGTGCAGGTGGCCTCGTTCAAGCTGACGGGCAAACGCGTGTTCCGGATGGCGCCGCTGCATCATCATTTCGAGCAGAAGGGCTGGACCGAGCCGCAGATCGTGATCCGGTTCTGGATCATCTCGGTGATGCTGGCGCTCGCCGGTCTCTCCACGCTGAAGCTGCGGTGACAATCATGCAATTCTACGGCTGTCATTCCGGGGCGTGCGAAGCACGAACCCGGAATCTCGAGATTCCGGGTTCGATGCTGACGCATCGCCCCGGAATGACCGTCGAGGCATCATGATTCCCGTCACGTCATTCGCGGGCAAGACGGTCGCCGTGTTCGGCCTCGGCGGTTCGGGCCTTGCGAGCTGCCACGCGCTCAAAGCCGGCGGCGCGGAAGTGATCGCGGGCGACGACAGCGCCGACAATGTCGCCAAGGCGGCGCAAGCCGGTTTCACCACCGCCGATCTTCGTGCGGTATCGTGGTCGAATTTCTCGGCGCTGATCCTCACGCCCGGGGCGCCGCTGACGCATCCCGCGCCGCATTGGTCCGTGCTGATGGCGCGGCAGGCCGGCTGTGAGGTGATCGGCGACATCGAACTGTTTTGCCGCGAGCGCCGCCGTCACGCGCCGGACGCACCCTTCGTTGCCATCACCGGCACCAACGGCAAGTCGACCACGACGGCGCTGATCGCGCATCTGATGAAGGTCGCCGGCTACGACACCCAGATGGGCGGCAACATCGGGACGGCGATCCTCTCGCTGGAGCCGCCGCGGATGGGACGGGTGCATGTGGTCGAGATGTCATCCTACCAGATCGATCTCGCGCCCTCGCTCGATCCCTCCGTCGGCATTTTGCTCAATGTCAGCGAAGACCACATCGATCGCCATGGCACGCTGGAAAACTATGCTGCGGTGAAGGCGCGGCTCGTCGCCGGCGTGCAGCCGCAGGGCGCCTCCATCGTCGGCGTCGACGATATCTGGTGCCGCAACATCGCCGACCGGCTCGACCAGGCAGGCAAGCGCGTGGTGCGGATATCTGTGAAGGATCCTTTGCCCGACGGCATCTATGTCGAGCGCGAAACCGTCGTGCAGGCATCCGGCGGCGCACGCAACGAGGTTGCAAGGCTGGGCGGCATCGGTTCGCTGCGCGGGCTGCACAACGCGCAGAACGCGGCCTGCGCCTCGGCCTGCGCGCTGGCGATGGGCATTTCGACCGACACGTTGCAGAACGGCCTGCGCAGCTTTCCGGGTCTCGCGCACCGCATGGAGCAGGTCGGCCGCCGCGGCAACGTGCTGTTCGTCAATGACTCCAAGGGCACCAACGCAGATGCCGCCGCGCATGCGCTGTCGTCCTTTGCCGACATCTTCTGGATCGCCGGCGGCAAGCCGAAGCAGGGCGGCATCACGGGTCTCACCGAATACTTTCCGCGCATCCGAAAAGCCTATCTGATCGGCGAGGCCGCGCAGGAGTTTGCGGACACTCTGGGAGAGCGCGTGCCGCACGAGATTTCGGAGACACTCGATGTAGCGGTTGCCAATGCCGCACGAGACGCGGAGGCGTCGGGGCTCATCGATCCGGTGGTGCTGCTGTCGCCGGCCTGCGCCTCGTTCGACCAGTACCGCAACTTCGAAATCCGCGGCGCGGCGTTCCGCGATCTGGTGACGGCGATGCCCGGCGTGAAGCCGGTGGTGTAAGGGCCGAACCATCGGCTCCACTTGGGCCCCGACTGGCTTAGTTTGGCGGCGCGTGCTAAACTTATTGCCATGGAAACTTCACCGACCCGCGACCTCCCCAAGGAGTTTTTGTCTGATCTGGAGAGGAAGTTTTTTTGGTGGGAGCCTGTTGGTCCTCAGCCCCGCTCGGATATTAGGATTCTCGCCCAGGCGATGAGCATGGCGGGTTTTGAGGAGGTGAGGCAGTTGGAGCAGATGGTTGGCTACGATCGACTTGCCGAAACGATGCTTCAGGCGCAGCCGGGGTGGATCGATGAGCGGTCATGGGAATTTTGGCGTGGCCGCCTGATGCGCGCAACCGGCCGCCGGATACCCGACGCCGCTCCGGTGAGATCGTTCGATGCCGGATCCGTTTGAACCCCGCATCGAAATCCTTCCGCCGGCCCAGAAGGAGATCTGGCCTCAACTGGCTCCGGCACCCGATCTGTCATTCGTGTTGTATGGCGGCACTGCCGTTGCGCTCCACTTGGGTCATCGCGTCTCGATCGATTTTGATTTCTTCAAGGCCGAGCCCTTGGACAAAGCGCGCATCGAGACAAGTTTTCAGTTTGTCCGGAATGCACGGACTATTCAGGAAGACAAAAATTCCCTGGTCATGGACGTGCCGATGTCGTCCGGATCGGTCAAGGTGTCCTTCTTTGGGGGGCTCGCGCTTGGGCGGATCAACGATCCGCTTCGAACACGGGATTCGGTACTGTTCGTAGCTTCGCTCGAAGACCTGCTTGCGACCAAGCTGAAGGCGATTTTGGATCGCGCCGAAGCCAAGGATTATCGCGACATCTCTGCAATGCTCTCCGCGGGTGTTTCGCTGGAGAAGGCATTGGGGGCGTTTGCGGTAAACTACCGACGAGATCCCGCACTTCCTCTGAGGGCCCTAGGTTTCTTTAAGGACGGTGATTTGCCGTCTCTTCCTAAAGCCGATCGGGATCTGCTTCGCGCGGCGCGAGACCGGGTTTCCGACGTGCCGGAGGTGCCTATGTTGAAGGGATTGCTCTCGGCTGAATGAGCCGGCATGCCGCAGTTTCGAAATTGCTGCGGGCGCGCTGGATGGTCGCTCCTGCTCATTCGAAGGCTTCGTAAATGGCAACTCAGGTTCCCGCACGCTCCGGTGTCCGTTTCGCGGCTGCACTATCGGCGGCCTTCGCGTTTCATTCCGCCGTGGATGCGGCGCCGATATCCGACAGTGTATCTCTCAGCGAGTCGTCGATTTCGTGGAGCACGGTCAAATACGCGACCTCTGCGGAGAGCGGATTCGTCAGCGGGTCGCTCGACAAGAAGACCATCGTCGATCGCACGTTCAAGACCCACGTGCTCGAAAATCGTTATCTGAAGGTGACGCTGGTCCCCGAATTTGGCGGGCGCATTCTTTCCATCATCTACAAACCGACCGGTCACGAACAACTGTATCGCACGGAAGTCGGCGTACCTTACGGGATCAGTGCCGGGAATTTTTATTACGATTGGCTGATGGTGTATGGCGGCATTTTTCCCACATTCCCGGATCCCGAGCACGGCCGGACGTGGCTGAAGCCGTGGGACTTTAAGATCGTGAAGGAGAGTGCCCAAGAGGTGACGGTGTCGATGTCGCTCAAGGATGATTTCGCATATTCTGCGGCACCAGCGCAGTTCCTCAAGGGGGCGACGGGCATCGAAGCGACTTACTATGTCACGCTGAAAGCCGATCGCGCCGCGCTCGATACGCGCGTGCTGCTGAGAAATCCGCAGGACAAGACCGTCGACTACGAGTACTGGACGTGCATGACGCTGGCGCCGGGATCGGACCCGAACAATCCCAAGACGACCGGCGGCGCCGAAATCATTGCGCCGATCCAGGCCTACAGCACGCCTGCCTGGTCGGCCAACCTTTCCGAAGGCGACGAGAGCTTGGGTCTGGGCAGGAGCCGTTTTGAAAAACTGCGCTACTTCAAGAACTGGCCGACTATGGGCATCGCGTACGCGGCGCCCGATATGCAAGGCGGGAATTTTTGGGGTGTCATCAATCACGACAACGAAGAGGGGATCATCCGCATCGCTGACAATAGGGTCACGCCGGGCCTGAAGATGTGGACGTGGGGATTTCCGTCGTTCACGAACGAAGCCGACGCACGCAAGGATCCGAGCGAAGCGCGGCCTTACGTCGAATTGTGGGCGGGCGTGTCGGACCAGTTTTTCCACCGCGCCAAGCTTCCCGCAGGGGGCGAAGTGTCTGTTACGGAGACCTATAGCCCGATCGTCGGCATGAGCAATGCGACCGATGCGAACGAGAATATCGTGATCAATCTCTCGGCCGCGGCCTCCGGCGTGAATCTTCAGTTCTTCAGCATCGAACCGGCCGCGCCGTTGCGCGTAACGTTGAAACGCGGCGATGCGATATTGTTCAATGACGCCGTGAAAGCCAACCCGAAAAACGGAAATCGCATTTCCGCGCCGATTCCTGCAGGCGGCAGCGGCGAACAGGTGCGGCTGACGATCATGACCGCGGACGGGAGAGAGCTAATCGCAGCCGAGACAAGAATAAGATGAATCTTGCCGATCGCTATCATATCCTGGACGTGTTGCGGCATGTAATGCCGCGACGCAGAGCCGGGACCCACAGCACCATGGGCCCCGGCCTGGCAGCGCGCCGCTCCGCGCTGCGCTGCATCCGGGGCACGAGATCCCGCAATCATTTGCAATTCATTAACCCCCCATAAACCATCCTGCGCCACCAATGGGCGTTACTCTGCCATTTTGGGGACGCCCATGCTCGCCCGTGACCAACGCACCCCGTTTTCGGACTGGTGGTGGACCGTGGACAAGCCGCTGCTGCTCGCGATCGGTGCGCTGATGCTGGGTGGCGTCATCCTGTCGCTGGCGGCGAGCCCGCCGGTGGCGACGCGGATCGGGCTCGATCCCTTCCATTTCTTCAGCCGGCACATGCTGTTCCTGCTGCCGTCCCTGCTGGTGCTGATCGGGGTATCGTTCCTGTCGCCCCGGCAGATCCGCCGTCTCGCGCTGCTGGTGTTCGTGGTGAGTGTTGTTTTGATCGTGGCGACGCTGGCGTTCGGCGCCGAAGTGAAGGGCTCGCGGCGCTGGATCACGCTGCTCGGCGTCAACATCCAGGCCTCCGAATCGGCCAAGCCCGCTTTCGTCGTGATGGCAGCGTGGCTGTTTGCGGAATCGACGAGGCGACCGGAAATGCCGGCGACCTCGATGGCGATCACGCTGCTGTTGACGCTGGTCGCGCTCTTGGTGATGGAACCGGACTTCGGCCAGACCATGTTGATCCTGATGGTCTGGGGCGCTCTGTTCTTCATCGCCGGCATGCGGATGATCTGGGTGTTCGGCCTTGCCGGCGTTTCGATGGCTGGTTTGTTCGGCGCGTATCTCCTGGTCCCGCACGTCGCCGGACGCATCAGGCGCTTCCTGAACCCGGCCTCCGGCGACACCTTTCAGGTCGACATGGCGATGGAGGCGTTCTGGAACGGCGGCTGGTTCGGGCTCGGGCCCGGCGAAGGCATTGCCAAGCGCAGTCTTCCGGACAGCCATACCGACTTCGTGTTTGCGGTCGCTGCCGAAGAATTCGGCATCATCCTGTGTCTGGCGCTGGTTGCACTATTTGCCTTCGTCGTGATCCGAACGCTGACGCGCGCCTATGCCAGCGAGGACATGTTCGCGCGCTTTGCGGCGTCGGGACTGGCGATCCTGTTCGGCGTGCAGGCCGCGATCAACATGGCGGTCAATCTGCAACTGATTCCGGCCAAGGGCATGACGCTACCCTTTATCTCCTATGGCGGTTCCTCGATCATTTCGCTCGCCTATGGCGTCGGCATGATGCTGGCGCTGACGCGGCAGCGCCCGCGCACCGAAGTGGAATCGATGAACGCGGCCGGCGTGGCGCGCAGCTACGCTTGAGGGCGTGACTAGCGCTGCGGCGTCGGCTATTTGAAGCCATGGACAACACGCCCCTCATTCTGCTGGCCGCGGGCGGCACAGGCGGCCATTTGTTTCCCGCCGAAGCGCTCGGCGTTGAGCTCATCAAGCGCGGCCTGCGCGTTCGGCTCGCCACCGACGCCCGTGCGCTGCGCTACAGCGGCCTGTTCACCCGAGACAGTATCGATGTGGTGCCGAGCGAGACCGTGCGCGGCCGCAATCCGTTGTCGGTGGCGCGCACCATTATCACGCTCGGCTACGGAACGGGCGTAGCGCTCAATCTGGTGCGGCGGCTGAAGCCGGCAGCCGTGGTCGGCTTCGGCGGTTATCCGACGCTGCCGCCCTTGATCGCGGCACGGCTGCTCGGTGTGCCCGGCGTCATTCACGATGCCAACGCCGTGCTCGGCCGCGCCAACCGTTTTCTCTCCAAGCACGTCAATGCGATCGCGACCTCGCTGCCCGGCGTGCTCGATCGCGATCCCTCGCTCGGGGGAAAAACCACGACGGTCGGCACGCCGATGCGCCCGGCGATCCTCGACGCTGCCGCGGTGCCGTTTGCATCGCCCGAACCGAACGGGCCGCTGCGCTTGCTGGTGGTCGGCGGCAGCCAGGGCGCGCGGGTGATGAGCGACATCGTGCCGGGCGCGATCGAACGACTGGAGCCGGTGCTGTGGAGCCGCATCGTGCTGACGCAGCAGGTGCGCGAGGAAGACATGGCGCGGGTGCGGGCGATCTACGACCGGCTCAAGATCAAGGCCGAGCTCGCGCCGTTCTTTGCCGACCTGCCGGCGCGGCTGGCGTCCAGCCATCTCGTGGTCTCGCGCTCCGGCGCCGGTACCGTGGCGGAACTCGCCGCGATCGGCCGGCCCTCGATTTTGGTGCCGCTGCCCGGCGCGATCGACCAGGACCAGTTCGCCAATGCCGGTGTATTGGCGAAGGTGGACGGTGCTTTGCGGATTCCGCAAGCAGAATTCACGCCCGACCGGCTGGCTGCCGAAATCTCTGCCTTTGCCGCCGAGCCTGTACGCCTGATCGCGATGGCGGAGGCCGCCCGCCGGGTCGGCCGGCTCGATGCCGCGGAACGGCTGGCCGATCTGGTGACGAAAACGGCCGGAATCTAGGCTGTTCCAGATGATTTTTCAGCATTATCGGGTCATGGCCGGCCTTGTCCCGGCCATCCACGTCTTTCATAAGTCAGTGAGAAGAAGACGTGGATGCCCGGGACAAGCCCGGGCATGACGACGAAGGTGAGAATGCAATGAGACTGCCGCGCGAGATCGGACCCATTCACTTCGTCGGGATCGGCGGCATCGGCATGAGCGGCATTGCCGAAGTGCTCGTCAATCTCGGTTACACCGTGCAGGGCTCGGACGCCTCCGAAAGCGGCAATGTCGCGCGGCTGCGGGAGAAGGGCGTCAAGGTTTCGGTCGGCCACAAGGCGGAGAATGTCGACGGCGCCGACGTGGTCGTGGTCTCGACCGCGATCAAGCGCGACAATCCCGAATTGATGGCAGCGCGCGCGCAGCGCATTCCGGTGGTGCGCCGGGCCGAAATGCTGGCCGAACTGATGCGGCTGAAAAGCTGCGTCGCGATCGCCGGCACCCATGGCAAGACCACGACGACATCGATGGTCGCAGCCCTTCTGGACGGCGGCAATCTCGACCCGACGGTGATCAACGGCGGCATCATCAACGCCTACGGCACCAATGCGCGGCTCGGGGCGGGCGACTGGATGGTGGTCGAGGCCGACGAGAGCGACGGCACGTTTTTGAAACTGCCGACCGAGATCGCCATCGTCACCAATGTCGACCCCGAGCATCTCGATCACTTCAAGACCTTCGAGGCGATCCAGGAGGCGTTTCGCAATTTCGTCGAGAACGTGCCGTTCTACGGTTTTGCGGTGATGTGCATCGATCATCCGGTGGTGCAGAGCATCGTCGGCAGGATCGAGGATCGCCGCATCATCACCTATGGCGAGAACCCGCAGGCCGATGCACGGCTGATGGACCTGACGCCGATCGCCGGCGGATCGAAATTCAAGGTCGCGATCCGCAACCGCAAGACCGATGCCACGCACGAGATAACGGACATCGTGTTGCCGATGCCGGGCCGGCACAATGCGTCGAATGCGACGGCGGCAATTGCGGTAGCGCACGAACTCGGCATTTCCGACGAAGCGATCCGCAAGGCAATCGCGGCGTTCGGCGGCGTCAAGCGGCGGTTCACCCGCACCGGCGAGTGGAACGGCGTCACAGTCATCGACGATTATGGCCATCATCCCGTCGAGATCGCCGCGGTATTGAAGGCTGCGCGTGACTCCTATAGGGGCAAGATCATCGCCGTGGTGCAGCCGCACCGCTTCACCCGCCTGCAATCGCTGTTCGAGGAATTCTGCACGTGTTTCAACGATGCCGACGCGGTTGTTGTTGCCGAGGTTTATCCGGCCGGCGAGGCGCCGATCGAAGGCATCGACCGCGACCATTTTGTGCTCGGCTTGCGTGCCCACGGCCACCGCGAGGTGATTCCGCTGCCGAGTTCGACGGAACTGGCAAAAGTCGTCCGCGGCATCGCGGGCCCCGGCGACCTCGTCGTCTGCCTCGGCGCCGGCAACATCACGCAATGGGCCTACGCACTGCCCGGCGAACTGAAGGCGTTGGATTAGCTGTGACCTTCCCCGACATCACGCCCGATCTGAAAGCCGCGATGCCGCTATTGCGCGGGCGGTTGCTGGCGAACCAGTCGCTGGCCGAATTGACCTGGTTTCGTGTCGGCGGGCCGGCGCAGGTGCTGTTCACGCCGGCGGATGAAGAGGATCTCGCCTACTTCTTAAAGCTGCTTCCGAACGAGTTGCCGGTCTATGTCGTCGGCGTCGGCTCCAATTTGATCGTGCGCGACGGCGGTATGCCGGGCGTGGTGATCCGCCTGTCGCCGCGGGCGTTCGGCGAGACTTCGGCTTCAGGTGATACGGTCACCGCCGGCACGGCCGCGCTCGACAAGCGCGTGGCGGAGACCGCGGCGGCGGCCGGCATCGGCGGCATGGAATTCTTCTTCGGCATTCCCGGCACCATCGGCGGCGCGCTGCGGATGAATGCCGGCGCCAATGGAAGCGAGACCAAGGACGTGCTGGTCGAGGCGACCGGCATCGGCCGTGACGGTACGAAGCATGTCTTCTCCAATGCCGACATGAAGTTCGTCTACCGCAACAGCGGCATCGATCCATCAGTCATTTTCACCTCCGCGCGCTTTCGCGGGCAGGTCGCGGACGCCGAAACCATTCGCGCGCGGATGAACGAGGTGCAAAACCATCGCGAAACGGCGCAGCCGATTCGCGAAAAGACCGGTGGCTCCACCTTCAAGAATCCGCCCGGCAACAGCGCGTGGAAACTGATCGATGCCGCCGGTTGCCGCGGGCTTTGCGTCGGCGGGGCGCAGGTCTCGGAAATGCACTGCAATTTCCTCATCAACACCGGCAACGCCACCGGGCATGATATTGAAACGCTGGGCGAAACCGTGCGCGAGCGCGTTAAAGCGAATTCTGGCATAGAGCTACATTGGGAAATCAAGCGGATCGGAATTCCCGCATAGTCGAGATTCCGGGTTCGATGCTTCGCATCGCCCCGGAATGACGAAGCAAGCGAGGCAGCAAGGCTGATGCGAACGACCATTCTGTTCGGCGGTACCAATAAAGAGCGGCTGGTTTCGGTGGCGAGCGCGCAGGCGTTGCACCGCGCCTTGCCGGAAGCCGATCTCTGGTTCTGGTGCGTCGCCGATACCGTCCACGAGGTCGGCTCGAACGCGCTGCTCGAGCATTCGCGTCCCTTCGAGGATGAATTCAAGCCCGGCAACCGCGGCATTGCGCTGGAAGCGGCGCTCGACAAGGCGAGGGCGGAAGACCGCGTGCTGGTGCTCGGGCTGCACGGCGGCCGGGCCGAGAACGGCGAATTGCAGGCGATGTGCGAAATGCGCAGCATTCCCTTCACCGGGTCCGGCTCGGCGTCGTCGAACCTCGCCTTCGACAAGGTGGCGGCGAAACGGTTTGCGGCGATTGCAGGTGTCGCGGCTCCGGCAGGTATTGCCCTTGAAGACCTCGACGGAGCGTTTGCCGAATACGGCAGGCTGATCGCGAAGCCGGCGCGGGACGGTTCGAGCTATGGCCTGATCTTCGTCAATGCAAAGCAGGACCTCGTCGCGGTCCGCAACGCCGCCAGGACCGAAGAATATCTGATCGAGCCGTTCATCGCCGGCGTGGAAGCAACCTGCGGCGTGCTGGAGCAATCGGATGGCGCATTGATGTCGCTGCCGCCGATCGAGATCGTCCCGGGCGAGGGCACGTTCGACTACACCGCCAAATACCTGCTCAAATCGACTCAGGAGATCTGCCCGGGACGCTTTTCTCCGGACGTCACTGTGCAACTGCAGGATCAGGCGCTGCGAGCGCACAAAGCGCTCTCCTGCAGCGGCTATTCCCGGACCGACTTCATCGTCTCGGCGAAGGGGCCGGTCTACCTCGAAACCAATACCCTGCCGGGGCTGACCGCGGCCTCGCTCTACCCGAAGGCGCTCAAGGCCCAGGGGATCGAATTTCCGGATTTCCTGCGTGACCAGATCGTCTTGGCCGAACGGCGCAGCCGGGAGCGGGCCTGACCGGCCCGGCCGGTCGTTAACGGGGAACCACGGCCCGACCATGAAAATTGTTTCAAAATCCTAACAGTTGGCCGGCAAACTACTCAAAAGACGCACCAAAACTTATCCGCAGCCCCCCGATTTTACACTTTGTTTACCACTAAGTCCGAAGGTTAACGCTGGCGGCGCATGTGGCGCTTGGCTGCCGGGGTGTGCGCTGTTCCGACTTCAGGTCAGCACTTAAGTCCGGCACCGCCGAGACGTCATCTGGGCCAAGACCCGCAAAAAAGCTTGCGGGAACAACACTTGGACAGGCTCGTGCAATGGATGGTGCAGGACGCCTCACGCGGTCGCTGAGATCGGTGGGGCCCCAGGCTGACCTGAAAGCAGCCGCTATTGGAGCGGTGGTGCTGCTGCGCGAGCGGCTGGGCCGTCGCGCCCGTGTCCCGGCGAAGCCTGTGATCGATCGCGAGCCGCCGAATCGCCTGGTCCTTCTGGTCGAACGCTATCTGCCGAATCGGACCGGCATTGCTTTGACCGTGCTGATGCTGCTCGGCAGCGCCGGCCTCGGCATCGTCAAGGGCGGTCATGTTGACGAATTCATGGTTGCGCTCCGCGATACCCGCAACACGCTGGCCAATTCGGCCGGGTTCCGCATCACGACCGTCGTTATCAACGGCCGCAAGCAGTTGAGTCAGGACGAGGTGCTTGCGATCGGCGGCGTCAGTGGCCGCTCCTCGCTGTTGTTTCTCGACGCGGCCACCGTGCGCGACAAGCTCAAGGCGAATCCGTGGATCGCCGACGCCACCATCCTGAAGCTTTATCCCGGCCAGTTGCAGATCGACATCGTCGAGCGCACGGCGTTCGCGCTGTGGCAGCAGGACGGCCGGCTGTCCGTGATCTCCGAGGATGGCGCGGTGCTGGAGCCCTATGTGTCGCGCCGCTTCGTGACGCTGCCGCTGGTGGTTGGAAAGGGTGCCGATGTCAGGGCCCGTGATTTCCTCGCGCTGCTCGACCGCTATCCGCAGGTCCGCTCGGTGACCAAGGCTGCAATTTTGGTCGGCGAGCGGCGGTGGAATCTGAGGCTGAAGGACGGCCTCGACGTTCGCCTGCCGGAGAACGACGTCGGCAACGCGCTGGCGACGTTGAGCAAGCTCGACAAGGAAGACCGGCTGTTCTCGCGCGACATCGTCGCCGTCGACATGCGCCTGCCGGACCGGCTGACGGTGCAATTGTCGGAAGATGCGGCCAAGGCCCGCGAAGAACTGTTCAAGGACAAGAAGACCAAGAAGAAGGCCGGTGATTCAGCATGACCGGCCTCGATCGCAACCAGACCCCGAAGACACGCCCCGTCGACCACAAGCGCACGGCGCTGGTGGCCTCGCTCGACGTCGGCACCAGTAAGATCGCCTGCATGATCGCGCGGCTGAAGCCGTCGCCGCCGAGCGACGCGCTGCGCGGCCGTACCCATGCGGTCGAACTGATCGGCTACAGCCAGATCCAGTCGCGCGGCGTCAAGGCGGGCGCAGTGGTCGATCTCGCCGAATGCGAGCAGGCGGTGCGGCAGGCGGTGGCGCTGGCCGAGCGCATGGCCAAGGTCCGCGTTGAATCAATATTGCTGTCGGTTTCCGGCGGCCGGCTGCAGGGGCAGCTTGTCGAGGCGGCCGCCGATATCAGAGGCGGCGCGGTCACCGCCGAGGACGTCACCCGGGTGACCTCTACCGGCATGCGCCACGCCACGGGCGAGGGGCGCACGGTGCTGCACGCGCTCCCCGTCGGCTATGCGCTGGACGGCGTCAAGGGCATCCGCGACCCCCGCGGCATGGTTGCGCGCCAGTTCGGCGTCGACATGAACGTGGTGACGGCGGATGCCACGGTCGCCCGCAATTTGATGCTGGTGGTCGAGCGCTGCCATCTCAACGTCGAGGCCATGTCGGCGAGTCCTTATGTCGCAGGCCTGTCCGTGCTGACCGACGACGAGGCCGATCTCGGCGCCGCCGTGGTCGAAATGGGCGCCGGATCGACCACGATTGCGACCTATTCCGCCGGCCGTTTCGTGCACGCGAGCGGATTTGCGCTCGGCGGCCAGCACGTGACGATGGATCTTGCACGCGGCGTCGGCGCATGCATTGCGGATGCCGAGCGAATCAAGACTTTATATGGCACCGTGCTGACCGGCGGGTCTGACGCGCGCGAGCTGATGTCCGTGCCGGCTGCAGGCGAGGAACACGACGCTCCGCAGATTGTCTCGCGCGCCACGATCGCGAACATCGTCCGGCATCGCGCCGAGGAGATTTTTGAAATGGTCCGGGACCGGCTCGCGGATTCCCCCTTTGCGGCAGAGCCGAGGGCGCGGGTCGTGCTGAGCGGCGGGGCCTCCCAGCTCACCGGCACCGTGGAACTCGCCACCCGCATTCTCAACCGGCCGGTCCGGATCGGCCGTCCGCTCGGTTTCGGCCGGCTGCCCAGCGAGGCCAAGAGCGCCTCGTTCGCGGTGCCCACCGGCCTCCTGGTCTATCCGCAATACGCTCACCTCGAACACGTCGAACCGCGGCATACGCGGCAGCTCAAGACAGGGACAGACGGCTATTTCGGAAAGGTCGGACGATGGCTTCGCGAGGGCTTCTGATGACCGGTCCTGTAACCAAACGATTTTCACCAAATCCCGCGGCCGCCGGCCGGGGCGAACCAACGCGCGCGTCGTAAGAGAGGCAACCATGGCACTCAATCTGACCCCCCCTGACATCAGCGAGCTGAAACCGCGGATTACCGTCTTCGGCGTCGGTGGAGCAGGCGGCAATGCCGTCAACAACATGATCACTGCCGGGTTGCAGGGGGTCGATTTCGTCGTCGCCAACACCGACGCGCAGGCGCTGACCATGTCGAAGGCCCAGCGCATCGTGCAGATGGGGACCCAGGTGACGCAGGGCCTCGGCGCGGGGTCCCAGCCTGATGTCGGCGCGGCGGCGGCGCAGGAAGTGATCGACGAGCTGCGCGACCATCTCTCGGGCGCCAACATGGTGTTCGTCACCGCCGGCATGGGCGGCGGCACTGGCACCGGCGCAGCGCCGGTGATTGCCAAGACTGCGCGCGACTTGGGCATCCTCACCGTCGGCGTCGTCACCAAGCCCTTCCACTTCGAAGGCCAGCGCCGCATGCGCACCGCCGAGTCCGGCATCGCCGAGCTGCACAAGGTGGTCGACACGCTGCTGATCATTCCGAACCAGAACCTGTTCCGGGTCGCCAACGAAAAGACCACCTTCGCCGACGCCTTCGCGATGGCCGACCAGGTGCTCTATTCGGGCGTCGCCTGCATCACCGATCTCATGGTGAAGGAAGGCCTGATCAATCTCGACTTCGCCGACGTAAGGGCGGTGATGAGGGAAATGGGCAAGGCGATGATGGGCACCGGCGAGGCGACCGGCGAGAAGCGCGCGCTGACCGCGGCCGAAGCCGCGATCGCCAACCCGCTGATCGACGATTCCTCGATGAAGGGTGCGCGCGGCCTTTTGATCTCGATCACCGGCGGCAAGGACCTCACGCTGTTCGAGGTCGACGAAGCCGCCACGCGGATTCGCGAGGAAGTCGACCAGGATGCCAACATCATCGTCGGCGCCACGTTCGACGAATCGCTCGACGGCATCATTCGCGTTTCCGTGGTCGCGACCGGCATCGACCAGTCGCAGATCGCGCGCAATGCAGGCACCCCCGCCGTCGCCGCCGCCACCCCGGCCGCCGCTGCCACGACGTCCTCGCCGGACAACCGGCTGGCCGAACTGACCGCTCGCCTGCGCGCCGACAATGCGCGCCTGGCCGAACGCGCCCAGAAGCTCGAGCCGGCGGCTGCCCCGCAGGCGGTTGCTCCGGCACCTGCCGCTGCGCCGGCGCAGCGCGGCAATGTCGAGCGTGCGGCGCTTGCTGCGATTGCCGCGGCGGTTGAGACGCCGCAACAGGCTCCGATTCAGCCGGCGTCCTATGGCGACGTCACGGTTCGCCCGATCGCGCAGAAGCCGACCCTGTTCCCGGACAAGGAGGCCGCCCGCGGCGAGCCGGAGGCGCCGGCGACGCCCGAGACCTTCATCCCGCAGGCGGCCGAACGTCCGCCGGCCCGTACGCCACGGATGCCGAAGTTCGAGGAACTTCCCATGCCGGCGCAGGCCGAAATCCGGCACGCCCGTGGCGAGCCCGAGGAGGAGCATCCGCAGAAGACCCGGCTGTCGCTATTGCAGCGGCTCGCCAATGTCGGCCTCGGCCGTCGCGACGAAGAGACCGAGCCGCCGATCGCGGCACGTTCCTCCGGCCCGTCGATGGCGCCGTTGCCCGAACGCAAGCCGCAGCGCACCGTCGCCCAGCAAATGGCGAATCAAGAGCCGGTGTCGGAGTATGCAAAGCGTCCGGCGCCGCAGGGTCTGGACGCCCATGGCCGTCCGGCACCTGTTGCTCCGACGCCACAGGGAGACGACCATCTTGATATCCCGGCCTTCCTGCGACGTCAGGCCAACTGAGATTTGTTACAATCGAAGTGATCCAAAGGGCCTCGGCAGGAACAGCCGAGGCCCTTCTCTTTGGCCCCGTGCCCAGATTCGGCAGACAGGCTAACCAACTGATTTTAAATCATTAATTATTCATTTCGTGGTCGGATATCGCAGCTCGAACGGCGTCCGGCCGTGCCGGAATTTGGTTAACCCTTGGCGCGAATGCGGCAGAGATAGGGTAACAATCCGTAAAGAAGCGTGAGTTGTGCGCTTTAGGGCAATGACTATGGTCTGCCGTGACTTGGGGATGCCTAGAACGCGAATCGGCGCTAGCGCGCGGTTCCCGTCTTTGGGTTAAGTCGGGTAGTGGGCAATTATCGATGAAATTCAGCCGCCAAACCACGCTTCGGTCGCAAGCCACCGTAACGGGCGTTGGCGTTCATTCCGGTTTACCTGTCAGCCTGACGCTTGGACCGGCTCCCGTGGATGCGGGTTTTATTTTCGTCCGTACCGGCCTTGAAGAGGCCGACCGCGAGGTTCCCGCGGTCGCGGAATCCGTCACCGCGACCGACCTTGCGACCGTTCTTGGCGACCGCGAAGGTCCGCTGGTCTCCACTGCCGAACATGTCCTTGCTGCCCTGCGCGGCATGGGTGTCGACAACGCCATCATCGAAGTCGACGGTCCCGAAGTTCCGATCATGGACGGCAGCGCGGCGGCATTCGTCGCCGCCATCGATCAGGCCGGCATCGTCACCCAGTCAGCTTCCCGCCGCTTCATTCAGGTGCTGAAGCCGGTGCAGATCGCAATCGGCGACAGTTTTGGCGAGTTGCGCCCACATGCGAACGGGTTCCGCGTCGAGGTCGAGATCGATTTCGATAACGCCATGATCGGCTGCCAGAAATATTCCATCGATCTCAACCCCGAAAGCTTCCGCCGCGAGATTTCCCGCGCCCGGACCTTTGGCTTCATGAATAACGTCGCGCGGCTTTGGAGCGCCGGTTTTGCGCGTGGCGCCTCGTTTGAGAATACGGTGGTGTTCGACGAAGCCCGTCTGCTCAACACCGAAGGGCTGCGCTTCAGCGACGAGTGCGCCCGCCACAAGGCGCTGGATGCGGTTGGCGATCTTACCCTGGCTGGTTTGCCGCTGCTCGGCGCCTACCGGTCGGTACGTGGCGGCCACAAGCTGAACCACGCCGTGCTGACTGCCCTGTTGGCCGATCGCAGCGCCTGGCGGGTGGTCGAGGCCGAACCGGCACGCCGTCCCCGCGCCCATGTCGAGGCCGGCGCGGGCATGGTGGGCGGCATGATTGCCCCGGCCTATGGTCCCGACGTTTCCTGATTTTGCTTGCGAAATCGGCTGATTTTGGCTTTCCGAAATGCTGGCCTTTTCGGGCCGTACACGCGCGTTTTCCGTAGTAACCACAATTGCTAAGGACGCCGTTCAGCCGCCTTAATCCGGGCGAATTGGCTGCGTATTCGGTTGGTCGAGGACCATTTTTCGGCTACAGAGACCTGCGGCTGCATGACAAAGCCCCACAGGCTCTTGAACACTTGGGCACAAAAACACTTGGGCACAAACGCGTTGGGCTCTGGGAATTTGGGGTAGGGGAAATTATGGCATCCATGACCGCGGTTCATGGACGGGCGGCCTCAGTCATTAGCCGCATCAAAGGCGTCAGGTCACAGATTCCATGTCGGCACAGCGTATGACGCTCGAACCACGCAAATCACTCGGGCGCTCCAGCTTCGCTCGCGCCGCACGGTCGCTGCGGCTGGCGGCTGGCCTGATTGCGCTCGCGATTCCCTTGAGCGGTTGCGGCACGGGCGCACTGTGGGACAAGTTCACCGCCAAGGACGACACCTTCAACGAGGAGCCCGCGGACAAGCTCTACAATGAGGGCTTGTACCTGATGAACCAGCGCAAGGATCTGAAGGCGGCATCGAAGAAGTTCGAAGAAGTCGACCGCCAGCATCCTTATTCCGACTGGGCGCGCAAATCGCTCCTGATGTCGGCCTATTCCTTCTACAATGCCGGCGATTACGATAGCTGCATCGGCGCCGCGACGCGTTACGTCACGCTGCATCCCGGCAGTGCCGACGCGGCCTACGCGCAATATCTGATCGCGGCCTCGCATTACGACCAGATCCCGGACATCTCCCGCGACCAGGGCCGCACCGAAAAGGCGATCGCGGCGCTCGAAGAGGTGATTCGCAAATATCCGACCTCGGAATACGCCAACTCCGCCAAGGCCAAGCTCGAAGGCGCGCGCGACCAGCTCGCCGGCAAGGAAATGGACGTCGGCCGCTACTACATGGAACGGCGCGACTACACCGCCGCCATCAACCGCTTCAAGACCGTGGTCACCCGCTACCAGACCACGCGGCATGTCGAGGAAGCGCTGGCGCGGCTCACCGAAGCCTATATGGCGATCGGAATCGTCGGCGAGGCGCAGACGGCGGCGGCCGTACTTGGGCACAATTTTCCTGACAGCCGCTGGTACAAGGACGCCTATAATCTTGTAAAGTCGGGCGGTCTCGAGCCGAGCGAGAACAAGGGTTCCTACATTTCCAGGGCCTTCAAGAAGTTGGGTCTCGGGTAGAGCATGATCCGGAAAAGTGGGCGCCGGTTTTCCGAAAAGATCATGCTCAAACAAGAAGATGACCGACGAACATGATTCAACTCAGTTGAAGCATGCTCTAGGGGGGCGGATTTGACATTCGCTCGATACTTGCCGCGACTTCGTGAAGCGAATGTCAAATCCATAAAGCTCCACTACCAGCTTGATATTTGCTAGTGGTCCTTTTGATTCTAACATTCGCAAAAGTGGCTCCCAGGACGGGGAGCGAATGTTAGAACCGGACCACTAGGAATTTACTTCGCATGCTGGCGCGTCTGTCGATCCGTGACATCGTCCTGATCGAACGGCTCGATATCGAATTCTCCCGCGGCCTCGCGGTGCTGACCGGCGAAACCGGCGCGGGCAAATCCATCCTGCTCGATGCCTTCGCGCTGGCGCTCGGCGGCCGCGGCGATGCCGGCCTGGTCCGCCATGGCGCGGAGCAGGGCCAGGTGACGGCCACCTTCGACGTTCCCAAGGGCCATCCCGCGACAAATATCCTTTCCGAGAACGGCCTCGACGACACCGGGGAGATGATTCTTCGCCGCGTGCAGCTTGCCGACGGCCGCACCCGCGCCTTCATCAACGATCAGTCGATCAGCGTGCAGACCTTGAAAGCGGTCGGGGCGGCGCTGGTCGAGATTCACGGCCAGCATGACGAGCGCGCGCTGGTCGACGCCTCGACGCACCGGCAGTTGCTCGATGCGTTTGCCGGGCTGGAGAAAGAGGTCGCGGCGCTGGAGACGCTGTGGGAGGCGCGGCGCACCGCCAACCAGACGCTCGACGAGCATCGCGCCAGCATGGAGCGCGCCGCCCGCGAGGCGGATTATCTGCGCCACGCCGCCGACGAGCTCAAAGTGCTGAAGCCGAAGGATGGCGAGGAGACGGCGCTCGCCGAACGCCGCACCACCATGATGCAGGGCGAGAAGATCGCCAGCGACCTGCGCGAGGCGCAGGAGGCTGTCGGCGGCCACAACTCGCCGGTGCCCGCGCTGGCGGCCGCCGTGCGCCGCCTCGAGCGCCGCGCCGCCAATTCGCCGGCGCTGGTCGAGCCGGCGGTGAAGGCGATCGACATCGCCATCAACGCGCTGGAAGAGGCCGATCAACATCTCAGCGCCGCCCTAATCGCGGCCGATTTCGATCCGGCCGAGCTCGAGCGCATCGAGGAGCGGCTGTTTGCGCTGCGCGCCGCCTCGCGCAAATACTCCACGCCGGTGGATGGACTGGCGGCACTGGCCGCCAAATTTGTCTCCGATGTCGCACTGATCGACGCCGGCGCCGATCGGCTGAAGAAGCTGGAAGCGGCTTCTGCCGAGGCCGACCAGCGCTACGGTGCGGCGGCGGCGAAGCTGTCGGCAGCCCGCAGCAAATCCGCCGAAAAACTCAACAAGGCCGTCAACGCCGAACTGGCGCCGTTGAAACTCGATCGCGCGAAGTTCATGACGCAGGTCGAAACCGATGCGAATGCGCCGGGGCCGCAAGGCATCGATCGCGTCGAGTTCTGGGTACAGACCAATCCGGGGACAAAACCGGGACCGCTGATGAAGGTCGCCTCCGGCGGCGAGCTGTCGCGGTTCCTGCTGGCGCTCAAAGTGGTGCTGTCCGATCGCGGCTCCGCGCCCACGCTGGTGTTCGACGAAATCGATACCGGAGTCGGCGGCGCGGTCGCGGATGCGATCGGCGCGCGGTTGTCGCGGCTCGCCGGCCAGGTCCAGGTGATGGCCGTGACGCATGCGCCGCAGGTCGCCGCAAGGGCGAATCAGCATCTTTTGATTTCCAAGGACGCGCTCGACAAGGGCAAGCGCGTCGCCACCCGCGTCAACGCCCTCGCCGCCGACCACCGCCGCGAGGAAATCGCCCGCATGCTGGCAGGGGCGGAGATCACCGCCGAGGCGCGGGCGGCGGCGGAGCGGCTGTTAAGGGCGGCCACGGCGTGATCTGCTCGTGTCCCGGACGCGGTGCAGCGTGAAACGCTGCGCCGCAGAGCCGGGGAACGATATCCGCCACCGCCTTTTCTCCGAGCGACGTTCGTCGTATTCAACCTACATGGCCAAGACAGCGAAAACAAAAACCCCCACCGACGTCGCCAAACTCACCACGGCCCAGGCCAAGGTCGAGCACATGCGGCTGGCGCTGGAGCTCGAAGGGCACGACAGGCGCTATTATCAGGAAGATGCGCCCAGCATCAGCGATGCCGAATACGACGCCTTGCGGCAGCGCTTCAATGCGATCGAAAAGCGGTTTCCCGAACTCGTTACAGCGGAATCGCCGTCGCAAAAGATCGGCGCGGCGCCATTGGGCCGTTTCAGGAAAGTCCGGCATGCGGTGCCGATGCTGTCGCTCGACAACGCCTTCGCCGAGCAGGACGTGCTCGACTTCATCGGCCGCATCGAGCGCTTTCTCAAGCTAAGCGACGACAAGATCGATTTTTCCGCCGAGCCGAAGATCGACGGGCTCTCGATGTCGCTGCGCTACGAGGGCGGCGAACTCATCACTGCCGCCACCCGTGGCGACGGCGCGGAAGGGGAGGACGTCACCGCCAATATCCGGACGCTCGAGGACGTGCCGCAGAAGCTGAAAGGCCGCAACGTTCCTGATGTCTGCGAGGTGCGCGGCGAGGTCTACATGACCAAGAAGGCGTTCCTCGCGCTGAACGAGCGGCAGAAGGCCGCAGGCGACACCATCTTTGCAAACCCGCGCAATTCGGCTGCCGGCTCGCTGCGTCAGAAGGATCCCTCCATCACCGCCTCGCGCCCGCTCGGCTTCTTCGCCTATTCCTGGGGCCAGATGAGCGCGATGCCGGAAAAGACTCAAACCGGCATGATCCACTGGTTCGAGCGCTGCGGCTTCAAGACCAATCCGCTGACAAAACTTTGCCACTCCGTCGAGCACCTGATCGCGTTCCATCACCAGATCGAGGAGCAGCGCGGCGAGCTCGACTACGATATCGACGGCGTCGTCTACAAGATCGACCGTATCGACTGGCAGGAGCGGCTCGGCTTCGTCTCGCGCACGCCACGCTGGGCGATTGCACACAAATTCCCCGCCGAGCGGGCCATGACGGTGCTGCGCGACATCGAGATCCAGGTCGGGCGCACCGGTTCGTTCACGCCGGTCGGCAAGCTCGAGCCGGTCGGCGTCGGCGGCGTCATTGTGCAGAACGTCACGCTGCACAATGAGGACTACATCAAGGGTATCGGCAACAAGGGCGAAGTGCTGCGCGAGGGCCGTGACATCAGGCTCGGCGACACCGTCGTGATCCAGCGCGCCGGCGATGTGATCCCGCAGGTGGTCGATGTCGTCATCGACAAGCGGCCGAAGGACGCAAAGGAATTTCATTTCCCGAAGAAGTGCCCGTGCCCGTTGCATACCGACGTGGTGCGCGAGGAGACCGCGACCGGCGAAGAAGGCTCGCGCGCCCGCTGTACCGGCGAGTTCGCCTGTCCGTTCCAGAAGATCGAGCACTTGAAGCTGTTCGTGTCGCGCCGGGCCTTCGACATCGACGGGCTCGGCGAGAAGCAGCTCCAGTACTTCTTCGACCGCGAATGGGTGCGGGAGCCGGCCGATATCTTTACGCTGCCAAAACGCAACGCCAAGCTGAAGCTCGAAGAAATAGAGGGCTATGGCGAAACCTCGGTGCGCAACCTGTTTGCGGCGATCGACAGCCGCCGCCGCATCTCCCTGGAACGCTTCATCTATGCGCTCGGCATGCGCCATGTCGGCGAGACCACGGCGCTTGCGCTCGCGCGCGGCTACGGTTCGTGGGATGCCTTCCACGATGCCTGCCTCAAGGTCGCCAAGGGCGACGAGGAAACCATTGCCGAGATGGATGCGCTCGACCAGATCGGCGACACCGTGATCAAGAGCGTCGCCGCCTATTTCGGCGAAAGCCATAACCGCGGCATCGTCGAGCGCCTGGTCAAGGAGCTCAACGAGATCATCGACGCCGAAAAGCCCAAGAGCAATTCGGCCGTCGCCGGCAAGACCGTGGTGTTCACCGGCTCGCTGGAAAAGATGACGCGGGACGAAGCCAAGGCCACCGCTGAGCGGCTGGGCGCAAAGGCTGCGGGTTCGGTGTCGAAGAAGACGGATTACGTCGTCGCAGGGCCAGGGGCGGGTTCAAAACTCGCGGAGGCCAAGAAGCACGGCGTGCCGGTGCTGACCGAGGACGAGTGGCTGAAGCTGATCGGGGAGTGAGGAAGCGCGCGACACACTCCGCTGTCGTCACCCGCGAAAGCGGGTGAACCAGTATTCCAGACACATTGGTTATAGATGGAGAAGCCGCGGTGTACTGGATCGCCCGCCTTCGCGTGCGATGACACCAGAGTGTGGAGCGCTGACGTCGCGCATTACTTCGCCTGCTCGATCAATTCTTCGCAGACGTCCAGCCCTCAGTCGAATTCGAGGCGCTTACCTTTCTCCCACGGCCGGAAGGGCGAAACCACGCGTCCCTTGCGGTCGATGCGTCCCCATTGCCCGCCCTCGTACCAGCTATGCTCACCTTCGCCGGCAATCGTGCAGGCCGTGCAGACGACAGCAACTCCATCCTTGAATGGATAGGCTCCGTCATACTCCGCTGGGATCACGAGATTGAGTTTGCGATCGATGTAGCCAATCTTGCCTCCGACCCGCGACCGCGCAAGACCATCCTCGAAATAGTCGGGGCCGTTGTCCATTGATTCAACCGGAACCGGGATGACGCCACGTCGAACGTAGAACCATTGGCTTTCGCGTGTGTCAGGCCCACCCATTAGCAAGACGGAGGCCAGCCCATCACGGTCATATCGAAGTCGAGCCAGATAGGATCGCTTCAGGCGCGGCCGCCCGTCGGGGCCCATCGCCGCACACTGCTTGAA